>NZ_CP108067.1:3613500-4215750 GCF_036178145.1 Streptomyces sp. NBC_00273
AAGGCATCCGGATCAAGCCGTTAGTTTGATGGCCGGAGCCGGAGGGGGACGCAGGGGTGGAGCGCAGGGCGATCGGGGCGGGGGCGCTGACGGTGGGCGCCGTCGGCCTCGGCTGTATGCCGATGAGCTGGGCGTACGCGCCTTCGCGGCGACGGGGGCAGGAGTCGCTGGCCGCCGTGCACACGGCGCTGGACCTGGGGTCGAACCTGCTGGACACGGCCGACGTGTACGGGCCGTTCACCAATGAGCTGCTGCTCGGGCGGGTGCTGCGGGAGCGGCGGTCCGAGGCGTTCGTCTCGGCCAAGGTGGGACTGCGGGCGGGTGACCAGCACGTGGTCGCCGACGGGCGGCCCGGCTATCTGCGGCGGGCCTGCGACGCCTCGCTGCGGCGGCTGCGGACCGATGTCATAGACCTCTACCAGCTGCACCGGGTGGATCCGGACGTGCCCGTGGAGGAGACCTGGGGGGCCATGGCCGAGCTGGTGGGCGCGGGCAAGGTGCGGGCGCTCGGGTACTGCGCGCTGGGCGCCGGGGCCGGGCCCGGGGCCGGGCGGAGCGGGGACCGGGGGTACCGGACGACCCTGCGGCACCTGGAGCGGCTCCAGCAGGTGTTCCCGGTGAGCGCGGTGCAGGCGGAGCTGTCGGTGTGGTCGCCGCAGGCGGCGTGGCAGCTGCTGCCGTGGTGCGCGGCGCGCGGGGTGGGGTTCCTGGCGGCGATGCCGCTGGGCAGCGGGTTCCTCACGGGGACCCTCACGCCGGGTGAGGGGTTCGAGCCGCAGGACGTGCGGGCCCGGCATCCGCGGTTCACGGCGGAGGCGATGGCGTCGAACCAGGTGCTGCTGGCGGGGCTGCGGCGGGTGGCCCGGCGGCACGGACCCGGAGTGACGGTCGCGCAGGTGGCCCTGGCGTGGGTGCTGGCGCAGGGGCCGCAGGTGGTGCCGGTGCCGGGGGCCGACCGGGCGCCGTGGGCGGCGGAGAACGCGCGGGCGGCGGAGGTCCGGCTGTCGGCCGGGGACCTGGTCGAGATCGCGGCCCTTCCGGTCGAAGTGGGAGCCTGGGACTGATCCGGCACCGGCGGGGGCCGGGGTCGATCCGGGGACGGTCGGACAACCACTCGATCGAGTGTACGAGTGGTGGAACTTCGCGAACTGCCGGAGCTGTTGAGAGGGATGAAGGGCACGATCGGAGGACCGGAAGGGAGCAGGGCGATGCGATACGGAAGTTCTCCCGGGCAGGCGGGATCCGCGGGCGCGGGCGGGCGGAGCCGGGGTGTGGTGGCGGCGCTCGCGCTGGCCGGCTGCGGCGCCCTGCTGGCGGCGGGGTGCTCGCCGGAGGGCGCACCGGGCACGGGGCCGGGCGGCTCCCCACCGAGCACGGCCTCGGCGGGCTCCGGGTCGCCGGGACCGTCGGGGAGCCCGTCCGCGTCGCCGCAGGCCGCCGGCCCACCGGCGAAGGGGACCGTGACGGTGACCGGCGAGGTGGCCAAGGGGCTGGAGTCGCCGTGGGGCGTGGCCCCGCTGCCGGGAGGTGACCTCCTGGTGGCCTCGCGGGACAAGGGGACGATCAGCAGGGTCGCGACGGGTTCGGGCACGGTGACCCAGATCGGCAAGGTGCCGGGGGTGGCACCGGGCGGGGAGGGCGGGCTCCTGGGCCTCGCGCTGTCGCCCACCTTCGCGTCGGACCGGCTGGTGTACGTGTACTTCACGACCGAGTCCGACAACCGCATCGCCCGGCTGCGGTACGACGAACAGAGACCTGCCGGACAGCAACTGGGGGCGCCGGACACGGTGTTCCGGGGCATTCCCAAGGGCCTCATCCACAACGGCGGCCGAATCGCCTTCGGCCCGGACAAGATGCTCTACGCGGGGACGGGTGAGACCGGTGACACCGGGCTCGCCCAGGACAAGAAGTCGCTGGGCGGCAAGATCTTGCGGATGACCCCGGACGGGGATCCGGTGCACGGCAATCCGGAGGCGGATTCCGTCGTCTACTCCTACGGGCACCGCAATGTGCAGGGCCTCGCTTGGGACAAGGACAAGCGGCTGTGGGCGGCCGAGTTCGGCCAGAACACCTGGGACGAGCTGAATCTGATCGAGCCCGGTGCCAACTACGGGTGGCCCGAGGCCGAGGGGAAGGCGGGAAAGCCCGGCTTCCGGGATCCGGTGGCCGTGTGGAAGACCGACGAGGCTTCGCCGAGCGGGATCGCGTGGGCGGAGGGTTCGGTGTGGATGGCCGGGCTCAAGGGCAAGCGGCTGTGGCGGATCCCGCTCGCCGGGACGGAGCTGGTGGCGGAGCCCGAGCCCTTCCTCGAGGGCGAGTACGGGCGGCTGCGGACGGTGGTGCCCCTCGGTGGGGACCGGCTGCTGCTGGTCACCAGCGAGACGGACGGACGCGGGTCCCCGGAAGCGGGCGACGACCGGATCCTCACTCTGACGGTGCATTGACCAGTGACTCCCCCGCAGGGGACGAAGGGGGCGGTGTTCAACATGTTCGAAGAGCTGTTCAACCCGGGACGCAAGCACACGGACGAGGAGAAGAAGCGGCTGGAGCTGTCCCGGACCGACGTCAGTGACAACGATCCGGGACGGGGTCCGATAGACCTCGACTCCGGCAGGGTGCTCATACGCCTGGACGAGCAGCCTCCGGACGGGGGCTGACCGGGGCCGGCGCGGCGAAGAGATGCAGCCTATGAGCGAGGGCGGCCGCCTCGCCACGGCCGGTAACGCCTAGCTTCGCCAGGATGTTCGAGACGTGCACGCTCGCCGTCTTCGGTGAGATGAAGAGCTCCTCGGCGATCTTCCGATTGGTGCTGCCGGCCGCCACCAGGCGCAGTACGTCCCGCTCGCGGCTGGTCAGCCCGAGCGCCTCGACCGGATCGGTCTCCGGAACCTGCGTGGCGGCGGCGCTGTCGGCGTCGGTCAGGGGGAGGCGGGCGCGCTGGGCCAGCAGGGCCAGGTCCTCGCGCAGGGTGCGTGAGCCGATCCGCTCGGCGGTGGCGTAGGCCTCGCGGAGCAGGGCGGCCGCGGGCTCCCGGTCACCGGCGGCCAGCAGGGCCTCCGCGAGCCGGTGGCAGGCCCTGGCCAGCAGGTACGGGCGCTCCAGCGGGCGGATGGCCTTCTCGACGGCGGTCCAGTCGGCGAGGGTGTCCCGGGCCTCGGCCCGGAGCAGCTCGGCCCGGACGTACTCGGCGTGGGCGGTCCACACCGGGACCGGGGTGGCGAGCGGGCGGGCGGCGGTGCGCAGCACGTCTAGGGCCGCGTCCCGGCCGGCCTCCGCGGCCGGAAGCCCCCGGGCGTCCGCTTCCGCGGTGGCCGCGGCGAGCAGCAGCGGCCAGGCGTAGCGGTGATGCCCGAGCGGGAATCCGTAGGCGACGGCAGCGGATGCCTCGGTGCGGACGTCGGCGATCCGGCCCTCCGCCGCAGCCACGCCGATCGCGAGGCGGTAGAGCGGGATCCGCTGCTGGGGCTGGGGCCGGTTTCCGTGGCTGCCGAAGTGGACGTGGGCGGCGGCCAGCTGGTGAGCGGCTTCGGTCAACTCGCCGCGGGCCAGCGCCAGGTGGGCCAGTCGTGTGGCGGCGCAGCCGCGCGGGGCCGCGCTCTGGCCGACGAGCAGGGCACGCCGGGCCGCTTCGGCGGCCTCGTCCCAGCGGCCGAGGCTGTAGAGGCTCTCGGCCTTGTTCCCGCAGACCCAACCCTCGCTGTCCATGAGCCGGGATCTGCGGACCAGTTCGGCCCCCTGTTCGGCCAGTTCCACGGCTTCGCGGGACCGGCCCAGACTTTCCAACTGAGAGGTGAGATTGATATGCGCACGCCCTGCCAGCACGGTGAGCCCCAGTTCCGTGGCCCGTTCCCGGACCGCGTGCATCTCGGCGAGACCGCCCGGAGCGTCTCCGGAGTCGGTGAGCAGAGCTCCGACCGTGATCCTGGCGTTGAGCTCGGTCTCCTCGGCGCCGACCATCCGCGCGTACTCGACGGCGCGTTCGGCGGCGGCGAGGTTGCCGGGGCCCGGCTTGTGGAACATGCCCCAGCTCGCGGCCCGGACCAGGACCTCGGCGTGCACCTGGGACGGGGGCAGCCCGCGGACGAGGTCCTGCGCCTTGGCTATCTCCTCCCAGCCGTCGCCTCGCCCGAGGCCGGCGATCAGCCGGGAGCGCTCGGTCCAGAACCAGGCGGCCCGCAGCGGGTCGCGGTCGTCCTCCAGCAGGCGCAGCGCCGTCTTCGTGATCTTCAGGGCGCGGTCGCGCTCGCCGCCGTAGCGCGCCGCCACGGTGGCCTCGGCCAGCAGGTCGAGCCGCCGGAGCGCGGTGGTGGCCGGGTCGCAGCCGCACGGAGGGTACACCTCGGTGTAGTCCGCCGGGCGGAGCGCCTCGATGATGCCCTCCGGGGCGCTGTCCCACAGGTCCATGGCCCGTTCCAGCAGGCGCAGTTGCTCCGAGTAGGCGTGCCGGCGGCGGGCCACCACGGAGGCGGCGAGTACGGCGGGCAGCGCCTTGGCGGGATCGTTCGCGTGGAACCAGTAACTGGCCAGCCGGATGACCCGCTCCTCGACCCGGACGAGCGACCCGTCGGCCTCCATCGCCTCGGCGTAGCGGCGGTTGACGCGGGCCCGTTCCCCGGGCAGCAGGTCGTCGCTGACGGCCTCGCGCACCAGGGAGTGCCGGAAGCGGTAGCCGTCGCCGTCGGGGGTGGCGAGCAGGATGTTGGCCCCGACGGCGGCTCGCAGCGCTTCGATCAGCTCGTCCTCGGTGAGCCCGGCGACGGCGCGCAGCAGCGGGTACTCCACGGTGGAGCCGCCCTCCGCGACGATGCGCACCAACCGCTGGGTCTCGTCGGGGAGCACCTCGACACGGACGAGGAGCAGGTCGCGCAGGGATTCGGTGAGTCCGGTGCGGCAGCCGCTCTCCCTGGAGGCGACGAGTTCCTCGACGAAGAAGGCGTTGCCGTCCGACCGGTCGAAGACGGAGTCCACGAAGTCCTCGTCGGGCTGTGCGGCGAGGATGCCGGTGAGCTGGCGGCGTACTTCGGCCCGGTTGAAGCGGGACAGCTCGACGCGGTGGACGGTGCGGAGCCGGTCGAGTTCGGCGAGGAGCGGGCGCAGCGGGTGACGCCGGTGCACGTCGTCCGCACGGTAGGTGGCGACGATGACGAGCCGGCCGCTGGTGAGGGTGCGGAAGAGGTAGGAGAGCAGGTGCCGGGTGGAGGTGTCCGCCCAGTGCAGGTCCTCCAGGACGAGGACGACGGTGCGGTCGGCGGCGAGGCGCTCCAGCATCCGGGCCGTCAACTCGAAGAGCCGGGCGGTGCTCTCCTCGTCGTGCGGGCCGCGCGGGGTGTCGCCGAGTTCGGGGAGGATGCGGGCGAGTTCGTCCTCCTGGCCGGCGGCAGCAGCGGCCAGTTCCCCGGGCAGCAGCCGGTGCAGGGTGCGCAGGGCCGTCGAGAACGGGGCGAAGGGAAGGCCCTCCGCCCCGATCTCCACACAGCCTCCGACGGCGACGACCGCGCCGCGGCGGTCCGCCTCGCAGAGGAACTCCTCGGTGAGGCGGGTCTTGCCGACTCCGGCCTCTCCCCCGATGAGCATCGCCTGCGGTTCCTGCCCGGCGGCCCGGGTCAATGCGTCGGTGAGTACGGCCAGTTCATCGGCTCGGCCGACGAACACCGGGCTGACAGATCTGGTCTCCACGCCGCCGAGCATCGCACAGACGTCCTGCTCGGCGGCACTCGCCGCCGGTGCGCTCCTCATCACGTGTCAGGTCACGCGGTGCGCGGCGCGGAGCGGGCGGCACGGGCCGAGCGGGTGAACCGGCTCCGGAACGTTCTCACCCGCCTCCGGTGTTCCTGGCCCGGCAAGGAGGCGCGGTGCGCCCGCCGCGCCGCCCGGGCCGTGCGGTACTCGGCGGCCTCACGGATGAGGTCGGCGCTGCGGGCGGCGGTGGCGATCTCGTACTCGTACATCTCTGCTCCCTGGTCGCGTTGCTCGGGCACCTCGTTCGGTGTGATCCAAGATTCGCGCCCCAGGGGGTACCGGCACATCGGTCGCATGCCGCATCTGCCGGGGGCAGGGGGCCTTAGTCCGGGGCCGGGGAGCCCCGGGCCGGTCCGTGCGGACCTAAGGAACTGCCTAGGCGCCGGCTCCGGCCGCCTTGGGAATGGCGAGGAGGAGGTCGAAGTACATGAGGACGAAGAGCAGTACGCCGAGGGCACCCAGTCCGATGCCCGCCCAGGAGACGGACCGTACCCAGGTGGGGAGGGTGCGCTCGGGGCTGCTGAAGGCGGGGAGGGCCAGCACGAAGGTGGCGATGATCAGGGCGAGGGCGGAGAAGATGCCGTTCACCATCGCGGTGGCGTGCCACGGGTCGACGAACTGGGCGGCGATCTGCGCGTTGGCGTCGGCGGCCTGGGTCAGCTCCAGCCGGGCGGCGACGCTCGCACGCTCGGACACGATGCCCGCGACCCAGCTACCACTGAGGGCGACGACACCGAGGCCCGCGGCGACGATCGCGAAGGCCGCGGACCCGACCTGGCTCGGCTCCCCGTCCTCGGCCTGGTCGTCGGCGAACGCCTCGTCGTCCAGGTCCGTGTCGGTGACCTCGTCGGTGACCGCGGAGTCGGCTTCGACCTCGGCCGGCTGGGGGGTCTCGGCCTTGACCAGGTCAGCCGGGGTGGTGTCCGCCTCGGCGGCGTTCGGGGCGGGGGTCTTCGTGGTGTCCATGCGGGGCACCGTAGGCGCCCTGTCTGAGAGTTTTCTGAGAATCCGCTGGTTCCGGCCGTGGTGGGCCCCGCGGCCGGCGGAACCCGTGTGCGGGCCCGCCCGGAGGGGGCCCGGAGCGGGCTCAGGCGGACCGGGTCCCGGCCCACTCGTGGGAGAGGATCGACCAGACCTCGGTGTCCTGGCGGACTCCGCGGTGGAGGTAGTTCTCCCGCATGACGCCGTCGCGGGTCATCCCGAGGCGCGCGGCCACGGCGAGGCTCTTCTTGTTGCCGGAGGCCGCGTGCCACTCGACGCGGTGCATGCCGCGCTCGCCGAAGGCGTAGTCGATCAGGACCTGGCAGGCCTTGGTGACCAGGCCGCGGCCGGCCGCGTCGGGCTCCAGCCAGCAGCCGATCTCGCAGTTGCCGTAGTGCGCCTCGAACGTCCGGAAGAGGACCCCGCCCACCAGGGTGCCGTCAAGCCGGATGCCGAAGAACCGGGCGCCGTCCTCCCCCGCCGTCGCCGCGTACTTGGCGAGCAGGGCCCGGGCGGAGTCGAGGTCCGTGGTCCGGTCCGGGAAGCCGACGTACTGCCCGATGAATTCGCGTCCGCGCTCGATGTGCGCGAAGAACTCCTGGGCGTGCCGGGCCTCCAGCGGGAACATCTGGGCGTCTTCGGCCAGGTCTATCGAGAACATGCTCGGTCTTCCTTGGGTCTCGGGCGGCGGGTGGCCGGATCACCGGGAGGTGGTGGCGGACTCGGCGCTGTCCTCGCTCGTGGCGAGGTCCTCGGCGGGCCGCTGCTTCGGAAGTCTTGCATGCGGGCGGTGTTCGGGGGGCTCGATGCTGATCCGGGGCAGGCGCCGGTCGAGCCAGGCGGGCAGCCACCAGTTGGCCCCACCGAGCATGTGCATCAGGGCCGGGACGAGGAGGGTGCGCAGCACGAAGGCGTCGAGGGCCACGGCCGCGGCGAGCGCGATGCCGAACATCGCGATGATCCGGTCGCCGCTGAGCACGAAGGCCAGGAAGACGGAGATCATGATGACGGCCGCCGAGTTGATGACCCGGCTGGTCTCGGCGAGGCCCACGCGCACGGCCCGCCGGTTGTCGCCTGTCTCCAGCCACTCCTCGTACATCCGGCTGACGAGGAAGACCTGATAGTCCATCGACAGTCCGAAGAGGACGGACACCATGATCACGGGCAGGAAGGGTTCGATGGGGCCGGCACTGCCCAGACCCAGCAGCTCGCTGCCCCAGCCCCACTGGAAGATCGCGACCACGACGCCGAAGGAAGAGGCGACGGCGGCGACGTTCATGGCCGCCGCCTTGAGCGGGATGCCGATGGACCGGAAGGCCAGCAGCAGGAGCACGCAGCCGAGGGCGATGACCACGCCCACGAAGAGCGGCAGCTTCCCGATGATGACCTCGGCGAAGTCGTCGTAGGCGGCCGTCACACCGCCGACGTGGACCTCCATGGAGTTGCCGTGCCCGGCGGCCGGGATGACGTCCTGGCGGAGCCTGTCGACGAGGTCGCTCGTGGCCCGGGACTGCGGGGCGGAGTCCGGTACGACGGTCAGTACGGCGGTGTCGCCGCTGCGGTTGAGGACGGCGGGGCCGGTGGAGGCGACGCCCTCGGTCGTGCGCAGTGCCTGCGCCAGCTGGTCCACGGCGAGCCGGTCGCCGGCGCCGTCCAGCCGGGCGACGACGGTGAGCGGACCGTTGGTTCCGGGGCCGAAGCCCTCCGCCAGCAGGTCGTAGGCCTGCCGGGTGGTGGAGGTGGCCGGATTGTTGCCCTGGTCGGACGTGCCCAGATGGAGGAAGAGGGTGGGCAGGGCCAGCACCAGCATGACCGCGGTGGCGACGGCCCCCAGCAGCTTGGGGTGCCGCTCGACGAAGACGGACCAGCGGACGGCGAAGCCGGAGGTCTGCTCGGGGCGCGGCCCCTCGGCGGCGAGCTTGCGGCGCTCGCGGCGCGAGAGGGCGCGCATGCCTATGTACGAGAGGAGGGCGGGCAGCAGGGTGACCGAGGCGGCGACCGTCAGGACCACCGTCACGGAGGCGGCTATCGCGACGCCGTTCAGGAAGTTCAGCCGCAGCACCAGCATGCCGAGCAGTGCGATGCAGACGGTGGCACCGGCGAAGACGACGGCCCGGCCGGTGGTGGCGACGGCGTTCGCTGCCGCCTCCTCGACCGTGCTGCCCCGCGCCAGGCCCTTGCGGTGCCGGGTGACGATGAACAGCGCGTAGTCGATGCCCACGCCGAGGCCGATGAGGGTGCCGAGCATCGGGGCGAAGTCGGCGACCGGCATCGCGTGGCCGAGCAGGGTGATGCCGAAGTAGGCGGTGCCCACGCTGACCAGGGCGGTCGCGATGGGCAGCAGGCTCGCGGCGAGCGAGCCGAAGGCGAGGAAGAGGACCAGGGCCGCGACGGCGACACCGATGACCTCGGCGAGGTGCGCGGTGGGGGCCTCGGTGAGCTGGATGGCGCGGCCGCCCAGTTCGACCTGGAGACCGCCGGCCTCGGTGGTGGGGTTCTTCGCCGCGTCGACGACCGCCCTGGCCTGGGCCTTGGGTACGGAGTCGGCATGCTGGTCGAAGGTCACCACTGCGTAGGCGGTGCGCCCGTCGGGGCTGATCCGGGCAGCGCTCTCGGGGGCGGGGCCGTAGGGTCCGGCGACCGATCCGACGCCGGGGAGCCCGGCGACGGCCTCCAGTGCCGCGGTCATGCGCTGCTCGATGTCCGGGGTGCGGACGTTCTGCCGGTCCGGGGCCCGCCACACGATGGTGTCGGTGTCGCCGCCCTGGCCGTGGAATGCCTCGCGCAGGAGGGCGTTCGCCTTGCCGGACTCGGTGCCGGGGACCTCGTAGTCGTTGGAGAACGCCGACCCGGTGGTCACTGCGGCCGCCGCGGTCCCGCCGAACGCGAGCAGCCAGATCAGGACGGCGAGGAGGCGGTGGCGCATGCACCAGCGTGCGATTACAGCCAACGGACGTGCTCCCTGGTGGTTCGGATCTTTACCGGGAGGCAGCCCGTCGCAAAGAACGCATGAACGCGTGAAGGCCCGGCCGAAGGGCCCGGGGGATCACCACGGGAAGGCTCGGCGCAGAGGGTCTACACCCTCCACGATCTCAGCGTTTCGTGATCGTTGGCCCCTTTCGTGTGCATCGTCACAGTGCGGGGGACCCGGCCTCCAGCTGGGTTTCGGGCTCGTCCACCCGGTAGCCCGGGATCGAGGGCCACCGGACGGTGAGGACGACGGCGTCCTCCTCCGCGTACCAGGAGTGGTCGACGCCGCGCCCCCAGAGCACGTAGTCCCCCTGCTCGGCGAGGACGACGGTGCGACCGGGGAACTCCAGCCGGAAGCGTCCGCTGATCAGCACCAGCAGTGCGGTGCGCTTCTCGGCGGTCGCCCACCGCTCCCGCTCGTCGCCCTTCGGGTGGACACCCCATTTGATCTCCACGTCCTGGCTGTGGCGGGGATCGGAGGGGTCCTTGAAGTGGCCGAGGAGCCAGCCGCGGTCGGCGGCGGCGTCGGGGGTGGCCTTACCGGTGTAGATGGTGGAGTCGTGGTTCACCAGGTGAGGCTAATGCAGTTGTGGCGCCCGCCCGACACTGGTGAGCTGGGACGATGACGATCGATCTTGATGAACTGATGAAGGTGCGCGCCCGCTTCGATGCCGAGGTGCGCGAGGGTGCGCAGGCGGACGCCCCGCCGGCCAGCGTGGAGCGGGCGGGCGCCGTCGTACGGCACGTCGCGCCCGCGCTCGGGTGGAACGGCGTGCTCTGGTCGGACCTCGACGAGGGGACGGCGGACGCGGAGATCGCGGCGCAAGTGGCGTTCTTCGCGGGGCGCGGCTGTCCGGAGTTCGAGTGGAAACTGTACGACTACGACCGGCCCGCCGACCTCGGGGACCGGCTGCGGGCGGCGGGCTTCGTGCCGGAGCCGCCCGAGACCCTGATGGTGGGCCTGTCGTCCGAGCTCGCGAAGCTGCCGGTGGAGCCGCCGGAGGGGATCACCCTGCGGGTGGTGACGGACGAGGAGGGCGTCGACCTGATGATGCGGGTCCACGCCGGAGCCTTCGGGACGGAGCGGCCGCGGATCCGGGAGCAGCTGCTCAGCAAGCTGCGGGAGGAACCGGAGACGATCGCCGCAGTGCTCGCGATGGCGGGCGAGACCCCGGTGAGCGCGGCCCGGATGGAGATGCGGCCGGGGCTGGCCTTCGCGGGCCTCTGGGGCGGCGGCACGATCCCCGAGTGGCGCGGCCGGGGCATCTACCGCCTGCTGGTCGCCCACCGCGCCCGCCTGGCGGCGGAGCTCGGCATCACCTACCTGCAGGTGGACGCGTCGGACGACAGCCGCCCGATCCTGGAGCGGCTCGGCTTCGGGATCCTGGGCGTGACGGTGCCGTACATGTGGACCGGTGCCACCTCGTAGAGCGGGGGCGGGACCGGCCCTATGCCGGCCCGGGAGCAGCAGGCAAGATCACTGCCATGGAACGCATCAGCCCGCCCCTGACCGGGGACGAACGCGAGACCCTCCGGACCTTCCTCGACTACCACCGGGCCACCCTCGCCTGGAAGTGCGAAGGCCTCGGCGACGAGCAGCTGCGCCGCGCCTCGATGCCCCCCTCCACGCTGTCCCTGCTGGGGCTGGTCCGGCACATGGCCGAGGTCGAAAGGCACTGGTTCCGCCGTGTCCTCGACGGCCAGGACCTCCCGCACCTGTGGTCGGACACCCACGACTTCCAGGCCGCCTACGACGCCTCGGGATCCAGCCGCGCGGAGGCGTTCACCGCCTGGCAGGAGGAGATCGCGCACGCCCGCCGGATCGAGGCCGCGGCCGGGTCCCTGGACGTGACGGCGTACGTGCCGAGCTGGGAGGAGGAGGCCTCGCTGCGTCTGGTGATGCTCCACCTCATCCACGAGTACGCCCGCCACAACGGCCACGCCGACTTCCTCCGCGAGGGGATCGACGGCACCACCGGCGCCTGACCGGGGGAAAGGCTCCTGCGGGTGCGTGCGGCAGGAGCCTGCTCTAGCGTCGGACGGAGGAGGGGATTCCCTGCCGAGCCGGTCCGGGCCGGGGACCCGGGCCCCTGTGGCCGGAACCCGGCCGCGTGAGCTCGGCGCTTTTCCTGCGCGGATCCGGCACCTCTCGGGTACCGGGCCGCGCGACGATCCCGGAGAGCAGGTGCGTCCCATGCGCACGTCGGCCCGTATCGCAGGTGTCCTCAGCGGCCTGACCCTCGTACTCGGTGGTGCGGCCTTCGCGGCACCCGCCGCCCACGCGGACGTCTCGGCATGCATCAACCAGGTCGAGCGGGAGCTGCAGGGCGGCGAGGCCCCGGAGTCCGTCCGGTCGGCGTGTTCCGCCGGGTACTCCGGTGAGCAGGAGCAGTGCGTGAGCGGGCTGACCAAGGGCGGTGTGACCAACGGGACCGCGGTGAGCGCCTGCAAGGCGTCCGCCCAGTAGCCGGCCCGACCACCTCCCCGGCCCGACCGCCTCTGCGGCCCGTCCGCTCCACCGCGTGCCGGACGGGCCGGCAGGCCCGCAGGCCGCCTCAGGCTCCCGGCCGCCAGTAGCCCAGCGCGTTCACCCGGTGCTTGGGCAGCGCGAGTTCCTTGCGCAGGTACGCCGTCAGGGCGCGCGTCGTCACCGTGTCGCAGGCCAGCCAGACGTACGCCGCCTCCGGGTCCCCGACCAGTTCGGGAAGGTCGGTGCGCACCCGGTCGACCAGGTCCGTACCGCTGCGCCGCACCCGGCGGATGTCGTGCCGGCCCGGCTCCACCCGCATCGGCAGCCGCTCGTCCGAGTCGTGCTGCGTCTCGAACCAGATGGTCGCCGGGGTCTTCGGGTACGTGTCCAGCAGCGAGTTGATCGCCGGGAGGGACGCGGAGTCCCCGATGACGAGCAGCCGCTCCGGGGCCGGCGCCGGGGCCGTGAATCCGGTGCCCTGGACGGTGGCCTCGACCGTGTCGCCCGGCTTGGCGCCGCGCGCCCAGGCACTGGCGACCCCGTCGTGCAGGGCGAACTCGAAGCTGAAGGTGCCCGCTTGCGGATCCGGGTCCACCAGCGTGTACGCCCGCTGGTGCGGCTTGCCGGCGCCCTGGAACCAGACGCGCACCCACATCGTCGGGTGCAGCGATCCACCGGCGGCCGCGAGCAGCCCGCCGTCCGTGAAGCTCACGCGGCGGTAGTTCTCCGTGAGGTCTTCCGTTCCCGTAACCGTGAACGTGAAGTCCTTGCCCCGCATGAGCTTGAGGACCACGCCCTCCCAGCCCTTGCCGACAGCCATGTCCAACCCCTCCCCTGACACCCCTATAGTTAGGTCAGCCTAACCTAAACGCACGTCGGGGAAGAGTGTGAGCAGCGTGAGCAGTGCCAGCAGCGAGAGCGGCGACGCCCGGTCGTACGGAACGAACCGGAGCGAGCCCCCCGTAGACGTCCCCGCGGACGCCCCCGTGGACACACCCGTCGACACCTCTGTGGAGACCCCGGAATCCTACGGCGTCCACCGCGACCGGTGGGGCATCCCCCACCTCCGCGCCTCCGACGAACTCCGGCTCGTCCATGCCCAGGGCCGCGTCACCGCCTTCGACCGCGCCTGGCAGTTGGAGGTCGAAAGGCACCGCTCCGAGGGCTCCAGCGCCTCCTTCCTCGGCGCGGACGCCGTCACCTGGGACCGCTTCGCCCGCCAGTCCCGGCTGGCCGACACGGCCCGCCGCTGCTACGAGGCCATGGAGGCCGGCGACCCCGACACCGCCGCCTGGGTGCGCGCGTACGTGGACGGGGTCAACGAAGGGCTCGCCGCCGGCGCCGCCCGTGACGAACGCTTCGCGCGCACGGGCCTGGCCCCCACCCCCTGGGAGCCGTGGGTCCCGCTGGCCATCTGGATCGCCACGCACATCCTGTTCGCCGGTTTCGCCACCAAGCTGTGGCGCGAGCGCGTGGCCCGCGCCCTCGGCGACGAGGCGGTCACCCTCTTCGCCACCGACGGCCCCGGCACCGCCGGCAGCAACGGCTGGCTGGTGCCCGGCGACCGCACCACCACCGGCTCGGCGATCATCGCCGGCGACCCGCACCGCTTCATCGAGGACCCGGGCGTCTACCAGCAGATACGCCTCGCCTGCCCCGACTACGACGTGCTGGGCCTCGCCGTCCCCGGCGTCCCCGGCCTCGGCCACTTCGGGCACACCGGCACCGCCGCCTGGGCGATCACCAACGCGATGTCCGACTACCAGGACCTGTACGTCGAGCAGTTGCGCCGCGACGACGACGGCGCCGTGGAGGCCCTCGGCGCGGACGGCGCCTGGGAGCCCGTCTCCCGCCACACCGAGACCATCACCGTGGCCGACGGCGACGACGTCGAGGTGGAGGTCCTGGAGACCCCCCGCGGCCCCGTGATCATCCACGCCGACGGCGACCTCGGCGCCGACCCCGATGCCGAGGCGCACGCCGACGGCAGCGCCCAGACCCTCTCCCTGCGCTACCCGCCGCGGGTCCGCCTCGACCTCGGCTTCGCCGCCCTCCCCGCGCTGCTGCGCGCCCGCACCGTCGCCGACATCGACCGCGCCTTCGACGGCTGGGCCGAGCCGGTCAACGTCGTCCACGCCGCCGACTCCGAGGGCGGGCTGCTGCACCGCGTCGCGGGCGCCGTACCCCTGCGCCACCGCACCAACCGGCTGCGCCCCGTGCCCGCCTGGGAACCGCAGCACGCCTGGCAGGGCTGGGCCCCGACCCCGGCGGAGCCGGTGCAGGGCTTCGCCGTGATGGCGAACGCGCGCGGAATCGCCTCCCCGCTCGGCGTGGAGTTCGCACCCCCGCACCGCGCCGACCGCATCCGCGAGCTGCTCAGCGGCTCCGCGGACTGGTCCCCGAGGGCGATGGCCGACGTACACCGGGACACGCACCTGGCCTCGGCCGCGCCCCTGCTCGCCCTGCTGACCGGCTTCGAGGACCTTTCGCCGGCGGCGCAGGCCCTGCGGACCCGGCTGCTGGCCTGGGACCGGCACATGGCGGCCGACAGCACCGACGCCACCGTCTTCTCGGCCTTCCGCAGCGCGACCGTACGCCGCTTCGCCGCCGACCCCGTCTTCGAGGGGCTGTGGGGGGCGCCCACCGGCCCGGCGGTCTTCCACCCGTGGCTGTACCTGGTCCCGCGGATCGGCTACGCCCTCGAGGGCCTGCTCACCACCTCCCTCGTCCCCGGCCTCGACCGTGCGGGGCACGTCCGGGCCGCGCTGGAGGAGACGGCCGCGGCCGAGACCCCCGACACCCCCTGGTCGGAGGTGCACCGCCTCACCCCCTGGCAGGCCGTGCCCGACCTGGAGGTCACGGACTGGCCCGGCCTCGGCGGCGACCACGACTGCGTGAACGCCACCTCCACCGTCCCCGGCTTCACCGACCTCACCGCCCGCGCATCGGCGGCCCGTTACGTCTGGGACCTCGCCCGCCGCGAGGACAGCCTCTGGGCGGTCCCGCTGGGCGCGGACGGCGTCACCGGCTCGCCCCACCACCGCGACCAGCTGCCCCTGTGGGCACGGTGCGAACTCGTCCCCGTCGTCACCGACTGGGCCCAGCTCACCAAGGAATCGATATGACCTCCGCCACCTCCCTCAGGCAGCCCGTGCACACCCAGGTCGTCGAGGGCTTCGGCACCGTCGCCATCACGCCCGTCGACCCGGCGGCCGACTCCGCGCTGATCCACAGCTGGGTCACGCAGGAGCGGGCCCGCTTCTGGGGCATGGGCGAGGCCAGCCGCGAACTGGTCCAGGAGATCTACGAGGACGTCGACCGCCGCACCACCCACCACGCCTTCATGGTGAGCCGGGACGGTGAGCCGGTCGCGCTGTTCCAGACGTACGACTGCGCCGAGGACCGGGTCAGCGAGTGCTACGACGTCCAGCCCGGGGACGTCGGCGTGCACCTGCTGATCGGCCCGACCACGGGCGCGGCCGAGCACGGCTTCACCGGCTCCCTGATGACCGCCTTCATCGCGTTCGTGTTCTCCGACGACGCCGCGCGGCGCGTGGTCGTCGAACCGGACGCCCGCAACGCCAAGGCCATCTCCCTCATGGAACGCACCGGCTTCGTGCTCGGACCGCAGATCGCGCTCCCGGAGATCGACTTGCCCGAGGTCTACCTCCCGGCCAAGCCGGCACAGCTGGCCTTCCTCACCGCTCCGGGGGCCGTGCCGGCGGCAGGCTGACCGGAATTGCCCCTTCCACCGGGCGCCCGGCGAACGACGGCCGCCCACGGGGCGGTTGCGGGAGCCGGGCGCCCGGCGGCACGTCCGGGCACCGTCGTTCGCCACCGGTCGCCGACGGCCGGCCGAGGGCCGGCACCGGGCCTGCCGGCCCGTGGAAGGGTGAACCCCGAGGGGGATTCCCCATTCCGATTGACCTCGTGCGCTTCCCGGCTGGAAGCTGATGCCCTCTCAAAGCGCGCTGAGGTGGGGGACATTGACCAGTCAGAACCTGCACATCGGTCCGGACGCGGCGGCCGACCGGTACCGTCTGCTCCGCTCGATCGGACGCGGTGGGGAGGCCGTGCTCTATCTCGCGGAGATCGAACTCGCCGGCGGATCCGAACCCGTGGTCGTCAAAGTGCTCGACTCCAAGACGACCATCACGCCGGACGTCTTCGACCGGATCAGCCAGAAGTGGAACGAGCAGGCCGAGCTGCTGCGGTTCGTCCACCGGCCCGGTGTCGTGGGCGTGCGCGAGCACTTCGAGGGACCGCCCATCCACCGGCCCGGGGAGTCCTCGACCCTGAGCGGGCGGGCGCTCGTCCTCGTCATGAACCACGTGGACGGGCTCGACCTGCGGGACTGGCGGGCCGAGCGGACGCTGGCCAGCGCCGCCGAGCGGCGCGAGGTGATGCGCACGCTGGAGCAGCTGGCCGACGTCCTGGACTGGCTGCACTCGGGGAAGGCCACCCCGTCCGGGCGCCAGGTCATCCACGGCGACCTCTCCCCCGGCAACGTGATGGTCGATGCGCACGGGCAGGCCACCCTGGTGGACTTCGGCCTCAGCAAGCTGACCGCCGACCACCAGACGGCCGAGGTCTGGTTCACCCCGGGCTACGCGGCGCCCGAGGTCTTCGACGGCAAGCGGACCCCGGGCACGGACCGGTACGCCTTCGGGGCGATCGCGTACTTCCTGCTGAGCGGGGAGTCCCCGCCGGCCACGCCGGAGCAGCTGGCGCAGGCGCTGACCGCGCTGCCGCAGATCGCCGTGCTGGACGCCGAGCAGCGGGCGCGGATCACCGCGATCTACTCGGCCGACCCGGGGAAGCGGCCGGTGAACCTGGCCGGCTGGATGAAGGACATCCGTCATGCGGTGGTGTCCACGACCACCGCGACCTCGCAGCGGGCCGCCCAGGAGGCTCCGCCCAGGCCGGCCGCCCCGCCACCGCCCGTGGTCCCGCCGCAGCCCGTCACCGCGCCGTCGGTGGCGGCGCCGCCCCCGTACGCGCCCACGGCGCAACCCGTGCAGCCCGAGCCGGCCACGGCCGCGGCCCCTGAACCCGCGCCCGCGCCCGCGCCCGTACCGCAACCCGAGCCGGTTCCGGTGCAGGCCCAGGTGCCCGCCGGGTACGGGCCCACGTACAACCTGACCCCGGCTCCCGCTCCCGTCCCCGAGCCGCCGCGTCCCGCCAAGAAGCGGCGGACCGGGCTGATCCTCGGCTCGGTGGCCGCAGTGCTGGTACTGGCCTCCCTCGCCGTCGTCGGCGTACGGCTCCTGGGTGACAAGGACAAGGAGAACGCCGCGGGGGGCGAGAAGCCCGGCGGTACGAGCGCACCCCAGGCGCCGGCGTCGGCCTCCTCGCCGTCGGCGCGGGCGACCGAGACCGAATCCGCCGACCCCACGCCCTCCGAGCCCTCTCCCGGGGGATCCGCCGGTCCGGAAGCCTCGTCGAGCCCCGGAACGCCGGGTTCGGTGAAGGACAGCAACGTGGCCGATCTGACCGTGCTGTCGTCGGTCGGAGCGGTCCGGCACTTCGAGGTGGGCTCCGCCAAGCTGAACACGAAGGAATACGGAGCCGCCCTCCTCGGCAGCTGCTACTACGGCGCGACGATCGAGTACGACGTGAACCGCGCCTGGTCCACGCTGGAGTTCACCGTGGGCGTCGACGACGGCTCGACCATGGAACAGGCCCGCGTGACCATCTCCGTGGACGACAAGCCCGCCCTCTTCTCCGAGGCGGTCCACCTGGGCAAGCCGGTCACCAAGTCCCTGGACATCAAGGGGGCCCTGCGCCTGCGCCTGAAGGTGGAGGAGGGCTGCCGCAACAGCGGCAACGCCGTCATCGCCGCCCCGGTCCTCAAGCGCTGAGCGGGCGGCCCCCGTTGTCAGTGGCGCCGGGCAGGATGGCCCTCATGACAGACGGAACGACCTGGCTCGCCGAACCCCAGTCGATCGCGTTCGGGGGCTACTACGTGGTGCTGGCCCGCGGGCTCGCTCCGGACGAACTCGTGGGCCGGCTCGTGGAGTCCGTGAACGGCTGGTCGTGCAAGGCCGTGGCGGTCGGGGACCGCACCGGGGACGGCCTCCTGGAGTTCATGGACGACACGTACGGCGGCTGCTGCGTGGAGATCGGCCTGCGCCTCGGCCGCGCCGGGGACTGGACGTACGCGGTCGCGTACGGCGGCTGGCAGGGCGAGTTCGGCTCCCTGACCCCCCTCTCGCGAGACGGCGCGCACATCTGCGTCCTGCAGTTCGAGGAGGAGAACGGCAAGCCGGTCCCGCCGCAGTTCGAGTACGCGCACGACGGCCGCCTCCTGAGCGCCTGCAATCTGTACCTGGACGGCTCGTGGGGCTCCGAGGAAGTCGAGGGCGACCCCGCGACGGCGCTGCGCCTGCAGGAGCTGCTGACCGCCGCCGGGCTCCCGGACGAGGAGCTGGACGACCGGGAGGTGCACCGGACCGCGCTGGGGGTCATCGAGCGGTTCTTCGGGCTCTCGCTGCCGGAAGAAGCGATCGTGCACGGCACCCTGCCGGCCGTCGTACTGGAATCGGGGTTCCCGAAGCCGGCCCGGGACTGATCCGGCCTCAGCCCACGCCGAGGTCGACGCGCATGGCCGCCCGCATCTCCCGGAGCGGGTCCCAGATCCCCTGCTGTGCCTGCGCCGCCGACTCCATCGACTCCCCCGCCTCCGGTGCGCCCCGCTCCAGGCGCTTCACTTGTCCGTAGACGGCGGTCAGGGCGTGGTGGACCACCGTCGCGGGCGCGAGGACCGGGTCGGGGGCGATCATCTGCGCCTCGGAGTACCGGTCCCGGAAGGCGTTCTTCGCGGCGTCGAGCGCGGCCCGGTCGGCGTCCTCGACCCCGCGTTCCCGCAGGATGTGCAGGTGCTGGTTGAGTGCGGTGGTGAACTGTCGGGCGTCCCGGTTGAGGTCCGCGTAACACGTGCGCCGCAGCGTCCGGTTCTCGCGCTTCTCCTCGTGGGCGCGCACGAGCTCGATCTCACGGCGCTTCGCGCGCTCCGCACCCCGCTGGGTGAGCAGCGCACCGCCCAGCGTGCCCGCGACGCCCGCCACCGCGATGACCATCGCACCGATCTCCACCGGCGCACCCCCCGACTCCACCGACCGCGCGCCCGTCCTACGCGATCACCCCGTACCCAGTCTGTACGACAGCGGCCCCGCGCCGGGAGATCCGGTGCGGGGCCGCTGTCGTAGGTGACGGGGACTACTCGGAGACGCCCAGGCGCTCCAGGATGAGCTCCTTGACGCGCGCGGCGTCGGCCTGGCCGCGGGTGGTCTTCATGACCGCTCCGACCAGGGCGCCGACAGCGGCGATCTTGCCGCCGCGGATCTTGTCCGCGATGGCCGCGTTGCCCGCGATGGCCTCGTCCACGGCCGCGCCGAGCGCGCCCTCGTCCGAGACGACCTTCAGGCCGCGCTGCTCGACGACCTCGTCCGGGGTGCCCTCACCGGCGAGGACGCCTTCGAGGACCTTGCGGGCCAGCTTGTCGTTGAGCGAACCATCGGCGACCAGGGCCGCGACCCGGGCCACCTGGACCGGGGTGATCGGGAGCTCGTCGACGACGACGCCCTGCTCGTTGGCGTTGCGGGCCAGCTCGCCCATCCACCACTTGCGCGCGGCGGCCGAATCGGCACCCGCCTCGATCGTGGCGACGATGGAGTCCACCGCGCCCGCGTTGAGGATCGACTGCATGTCGTGCTCGGTGACGTCCCACTCCTCGCGGAGCCGGTTGCGGCGCACGCGCGGCATCTCGGGCAGACCGCCGCGCAGCTCCTCGACCCAGTCGCGGGCCGGGGCGACGGGGACCAGGTCGGGCTCCGGGAAGTAGCGGTAGTCCTCGGCGTTGTCCTTGATGCGGCCGGCCGTGGTGGAGCCGTCCTCCTCGTGGAAGTGCCGGGTCTCCTGCACGATCGAGCCGCCCGAGGAGAGCACCGCCGCGTGGCGCTGGATCTCGAAGCGGGCCGCGCGCTCGACGGAACGCAGGGAGTTGACGTTCTTGGTCTCCGAGCGGGTGCCGAACTCGGACTCGGGGGTCGGGCGCAGCGACAGGTTCACGTCGCAGCGCATCTGGCCCTTGTCCATGCGGGCCTCGGAGACGCCGAGCGCCTTGATGACCTCGCGCAGCTCGGCGACGTACGCCTTGGCGACCTCGGGGGCCCGCTCGCCCGCGCCCTCGATGGGCTTGGTGACGATCTCGATGAGCGGGATGCCGGCGCGGTTGTAGTCCAGCAGGGAGTGGGACGCGCCGTGGATACGGCCGGTGGCGCCGCCGACGTGCAGCGACTTGCCGGTGTCCTCCTCCATGTGGGCGCGCTCGATCTCCACGCGGAAGATCTCGCCGTCCTCCAGCTGGACGTCCAGGAAGCCGTTGAAGGCGATCGGCTCGTCGTACTGGGAGGTCTGGAAGTTCTTCGGCATGTCCGGATAGAAGTAGTTCTTCCGGGCGAAGCGGCACCACTCGGCGATCTCGCAGTTCAGCGCGAGGCCGATCTTGATGGCCGACTCGACGCCGATCGCGTTGACGACCGGCAGGGAGCCGGGCAGACCGAGGCAGGTCGGGCAGGTCTGCGAGTTGGGCTCCGCGCCCAGCTCGGTGGAGCAGCCGCAGAACATCTTGGTCTTGGTGCCGAGCTCGACATGGACCTCGAGGCCCATGACGGGGTCGTACGAGGCGAGAGCGTCCTCGTACGAGAGCAGTTCGGTGAAGGTGGTCACGGTGAAACTTTCCCTCTCAGCCCAGCAGGACGTCGTCGTCGCCCAGGCGCTTCAGCTCGCGGTACAGGATCGCGAGGCCGGTGACGATGGCGGCGGCGGACACGGCGGCGTCGACCAGCTTCAGCACGTCGTGCTCGCTGCGGGCCTTCTTGACCTGCTTGATCACGCTGATCGCGCCGAAGGCGGTGGTGCCGATCGACAGGTAGGTGCCGGTCTTGGACTTCTTGAAGCCCTTGGCCTTGGTCAGTGCACTGGTGCTCACAGGGACGGTGCCTCCTCAAGCAGCGGGTGACCCCAGCGTGCGACGAAGGCCGCCTCGACGGCGGCACCGACCTTGTAGAGCCGGTCGTCCTTCATCGCCGGGGCGATGATCTGGAGCCCGACCGGGAGACCGTCCTCCGGTGCCAGGCCGCAGGGGAGCGACATGGCGGAGTTGCCGGCCAGGTTGGTCGGGATGGTGCACAGGTCCGCGAGGTACATGGCGAGGGGGTCGTCGGTGCGCTCGCCGATGGGGAAGGCGGTGGTCGGGGTCGTCGGGGAGACGATCACGTCGACCTGCTCGAAGGACTTCTCGAAGTCCTGCGTGATGAGCGTGCGGACCTTCTGGGCGGAGCCGTAGTACGCGTCGTAGTAGCCGGAGCTGAGCGCGTACGTACCGAGGATGATGCGGCGCTTGACCTCGTCGCCGAAGCCGGCTTCGCGGGTCAGTGCGGTGACGTCCTCGGCGGACTTCGTGCCGTCGTCGCCGACCCGCAGGCCGTAGCGCATGGCGTCGAAGCGGGCCAGGTTGGAGGAGCACTCGGACGGCGCGATCAGGTAGTACGCGGCCATCGCGAGGTCGAAGGAGGGGCAGTCCAGCTCGACGATCTCGGCGCCGAGCTCCTTGAGGAGCTCCACCGACTCGTTGAAGCGCTGGACGACGCCGGCCTGGTAGCCCTCACCGGCGAACTGCTTGACCACACCGACGCGCATGCCGGCGACGGAGCCGTTGCGGGCGGCTTCGACGACCGGCGGGACCGGGGCGTCGATGGAGGTGGAGTCGAGCGGATCGTGGCCGGCGATCACCTCGTGCAGGAGGGCCGCGTCCAGGACCGTACGGGCGCAGGGCCCGCCCTGGTCGAGGGAGGAGGAGAAGGCGACCATGCCGTAGCGGGAGACACCGCCGTACGTGGGCTTCACGCCGACCGTGCCCGTGACGGCGGCGGGCTGGCGGATGGAGCCGCCGGTGTCCGTGCCGATCGCGAGCGGGGCCTGGAAGGCGGCGAGGGCCGCCGCGGAGCCGCCGCCGGAGCCGCCGGGGATCCGGGTGAGGTCCCAGGGGTTGCCGGTGGGGCCGTAGGCGCTGTTCTCGGTGGAGGACCCCATGGCGAACTCGTCCATGTTGGTCTTGCCGAGGATGACGACGTCGGCTTCCTTCAGCTTGCGCGTCAGGGTGGCGTCGTAGGGCGGGATCCAGCCTTCGAGGATCTTCGAACCGACGGTCGTCGGGACCCCGACGGTGGTGAAGATGTCCTTGAGGGCGAGGGGTACGCCGGCCAGCGGGCCGAGCTTCTCGCCGGCCTCGCGCTTGGCGTCGACGGCGCGGGCCTGGGCGAGCGCGCCCTCGCGGTCCACGTGCAGGAAGGCGTTGACCTTCTCGTCGGTGGCGTCGATGCGGGCCAGGTGGGCCTCGGTCACCTCGACGGCCGTGAGCTCGCCGGAGGCGATCTTCTCGGCGGTCTGGGCGGCCGTGAGCTTGATGATGTCGACCATGGTTGTTAGTCCTCCCCCAGGATCTGCGGCACCTTGAAACGCTGCTGCTCCTGGGCGGGAGCACCGGAGAGCGCCTGCTCGGGGGTGAGCGACGGACGGACCTCGTCCGCGCGCATGACGTTCGTCAGCGGCAGCGGGTGGGAGGTCGGCGGGACGTCTTGGTCGGCGACCTCGGAAACGCGGGCGACCGCGCCGATGATGTCGCCGAGCTGTCCGGCGAAGTGATCCAGCTCGTTGCTGGACAGCTCAAGGCGCGCCAGCCGAGCGAGGTGGACGACCTCCTCGCGCGTAATGCCAGGCATGCAGCGATCCTCTGGGGGTGGGTGGATGTGTAGTTTCGGTCCCAATCCTATGGGGCCGGGCGCTCGGCCCGCGAAACGGTTTGGACCGGTGCCGGGACGGGACCGGGCGAGGGCCGCTGCACGGGGCCTCCCGGGCTCCGCCCGGACCCGCGCGTCACTCGCCGGCGGGGCTGGAAGGTGCCGGCGTCGGCCACATCCAGCCCCGCCGGCGTTTGAGGCGCGGGGGTCCGGGGGCATGGCCCCCGGCAGCGGCTCCGCGCCCGGCCGGGCCGACGGCGGTCAGACCGCGTCGGCTTCCGCCGCGGCGAGCTCCGCCGTGATGTCCGCCGGGCGGCGCCAGCCGCGCTCGCCGCGGGCCAGCAGCCAGGCGGTGGCCTCCTGCGGCGGCATGGCGGCGGCGACCAGCCAGCCCTGGACGGCGTCGCAGCCCAGGTCCCGCAGCCGCTCCCACGTCTCGTCGTCCTCCACGCCCTCCGCCACGACCAGGAGGCCCAGCGAGTGCGCGAGGTCCACCGTGCACCGGACGATCTCCGCGTCCTGCGTGTCGACCGCCAGCCGCCCGACGAAGGAGCGGTCGATCTTCAGCTCGCTGACCGGCAGGCGGCGCAGGTGGACGAGTGAGGAGTAGCCGGTGCCGAAGTCGTCCAGGGACATCTTCACGCCGTGACCGGTCAGTCCGGCCATGGTGTCGGCCGCCCGCTGGGGGTCCTCCAGCAGGACGTGTTCCGTTATCTCCAGCTGGAGCCCGCTCGCCGGCACCCCGTGGCGGGCCAGCCGCGCGGCGACCGCGCCCGCGAAGCCGGGGGTGTGGACGTCGCGCGGCGATACGTTGACGGCCACCGGGACCTTGAGGCCCTGGGCCCGCCACCGCGCCACCTGGGCGAGGGCGGTCTCCAGTACGTACTCCGTCAGGTGCGGCATCAGCCCGGAGGTCTCGGCGATGGCGATGAACTCGTCCGGGGACACCCGGCCGCGTTCCGGGTGGACCCAGCGCACGAGGGCTTCGAGCCCGGCCACCTGGCCGTCGAAGCGGACCTTGGGTTGGTAGTGGAGTTCCACTTCGCCGGCGTCGAGGGCCCTGCGGAGGTCGCCGAGGAGGCCCAGGCGGTCGGGGGTGTTGCTGTCCCGCTTGGACTCGTACACCTCCACGCCGGTGCGGTCGCGCTTCGCCTGGTACATCGCCACGTCCGCGCGTCGCAGCAGCCCCTCCGCGTCGAGCGCGTGGTCGGGGAAGACGGCGAGGCCCGCGCTGGCTTCCAGGACGAGCGTGAGGCCGTCCAGGTCGAGGGGTGAGCTGAGGTCCGCGACGAGGTGGCGGGCGATGCGCTGGGCGCTGGTGGTGGAGTCGGTGAAGGGGAGCAGCACGGCGAACTCGTCGCCGCCGAGCCGGGCCGCCTCCGCGTCTTCGGGCAGGGCCTGGCGCAGCCGTTCGGCGATCTGGAGCAGTAGCCGGTCGCCCGCGAGGTGCCCCAGGGTGTCGTTGACCGCCCGGAAGCGGTCCAGGTCGATGAGGACCAGGGCGGCCCGGGTGCCGGAACGTTCGGCCTCGTCCAGGGCGGACCAGGCCCGCTCCAGCAGCCACTGCCGGTTGGGCAGCCCGGTCAGCGGGTCCCGCAGCTGTTCCTCGGCGCGGGCCCGGGCGATCCACAGGGTGGAGTCCAGTGCGATCAGCGGTACGGCGAACAGCGGCAGCAGGACCGGCCGGCTGATGGCGACGACGCAGATCAGGGGGGCGATGCCGAGCAGCGCCACGGCTACTAAGGCCTGCCGGAGCAGGGCGGTGCGGGCGACGGTGGGCAGCCCGTCCCCGCGCGGGGCCAGCGCGATCCAGAGCAGGAACCGGGTGGCGAGCAGGTAGGCGACGGCGACGAGGACGATCTCGGGGACCGCCTCCAGCCCCCAGGAGGTGGGGAGCCAGGGGGTCTCGACGGAGGGCACCTCACCGAAGGCGGCGAGGACGAGGGCCCCGGCACCGATGCCGAGGATGTCCACGGAGCCGTGCAGCAGCCCCTGCCGCCAGCGGTGCCGGCGCGCGGCCCCGACCAGGGAGACCACCGCCAGCGAGACCAGTCCGGCGGGGACCCAGCCGTAGAGGATGAGCACGCCGAGGGTGAGGGCCGCGCCCGATCCGGTGCCGCCCCACCAGCGGTCGCGGCCGAGGGCGACGAGGTGGCCGACGATGATGCCGGTGAGGAGGGCCAGTGCCCAGCCGACCGGCCCGCCGGGGAACAGCGCATGACGGCCGCTCAGTGCGGAGACGATGCCGATGGTGAGCACCGTGACGGCGAGGCCCACGACGAGGAAGGGCAGCACACCGCGCCGCCCCTGCCCGCCCGCACCGGTGGGGACCGGTCGGGTCTCCGGTGTCCTGGCACCCAGGACACCGGGCCTGCCCGCCCGGCCCGCCCGCATGGACGGGAGTTCCCCGCCGAATTCAGGTGACGGGTCGGCGCTTTCGGTGGGTTTCATGCCCGTACCTCTCACAGCCGGCGATGCCGATGTCACGCGATGGCCCCGATGTCATGCCACCACGGCCGAAATCGCATCCTGCAGCCGTGCACGACAGGCGCACCCCTCAACAGTAGGACGCGCGAGGCTCCCAGGGGCAGCGGTCGGCAGTGGTTGCCCGAATGCGACCCAGCCATCCTCATCAGTACGGTATCCGCCGAACGGGTGAGTTTGGACCGGGGCCCCCCGTCACCCATCCGATGATCCGACAGCTCACCGCCCTGCGACCAGCCTTGTACCGGCCGTTTACCACCGTTCGCCGCGCCTGGCGTGCGCCCGCCCGTACGGCCGCACGCCACGCATCCGTTCGCCTTCGCTACTCCCCCTCGGCGATTCCCCCCGCCGGTACTACTGCGCTTCGCCCTCGCCGTCCACCGGGAGCGCGGCCTCCCGCGCCGCGTCCGGCCCCTGCTCCAGCAGCACGGCGAACCCTGCGTCGTCGAGGACGGCGAGTTTCAGCTGAACGGCCTTGTCGTACTTCGAGCCGGGGTTGTCCCCGACCACGACGAAGGAGGTCTTCTTCGACACGGATCCGGTGACCTTGGCGCCGCGGCTCTGCAGGGCCTCCTTCGCGCCGTCCCGCGTGTGGCTCTGCAAAGTGCCGGTGACGACGACGGTCAGCCCCTCCAGCGGCCGCGGCCCCTCCTCCTCGGCGGAACCTTCCTCCTCCATCCGGACCCCGGCCTCCCGCCACTTGCGCAGGATCTCCTGGTGCCAGTCGACGGCGAACCACTCCTTGAGCGAGGCGGCGATGATCGCTCCGACGCCCTCGGTGGCGGTCAGCTCCTCCTCGGTGGCCTGCTCGATGCGCTCGATCGAGCGGAACTCGCGGGCGAGGGCCTCGGCCGCGACCGGTCCCACGTGACGGATCGACAGGCCGTTGATGATGCGTGCGAGCGGGCGGTCCTTGGCGGCGGCGATGTGCTCCAGCATGGACAGGGCGTTCTTCTTCGGTTCGCCCTTCTGGTTGGCGAAGACCGTGACGATCTTCTCCTCGCCCGTCTTCGGATCCCGCTTGGGCAGTCCGCTGTCCGGGTCGAGGACGTACGCCTTGATGGGCAGCAGCTGCTCGATGGTCAGGCCGAAGAGGTCGCCCTCGTCCAGCAGCGGCGGCTCGGCCGGCTCCAGCGGGCCGGTCAGCGCGGCCGCCGCCACCATGCCGAAGTTCTCGATGTCCAGGGACTGTCGGCCGCCCAGGTAGAAGAGCCGCTCGCGCAACTGCGCCGGGCAGGTCTGGGCGTTGGGGCACCGGACGTCGATGTCCCCCTCCTTCATGGGCCGCAGCTCCGTCCCGCACGCGGGACAGCCGGCCGGCATCACGAACTCCCGCTCGGTGCCGTCGCGCAGGTCCACCACCGGGCCGAGGATCTCGGGGATGACGTCGCCCGCCTTGCGCAGGACGACGGTGTCCCCGATGAGGACGCCCTTGGCCTTGACGACCTCCTGGTTGTGCAGGGTGGCGAACTCCACCTCGGAGCCCGCCACCTTCACCGGCTCCACCTGCGCGTACGGGGTCACGCGGCCGGTGCGGCCGACCCCGACCTTGATGTCGATCAGCTTGGTGTTGACCTCTTCGGGCGCGTACTTCCAGGCGATGGCCCAGCGCGGGGCGCGCGCGGTGGAGCCGAGCCGGCCCTGGAGGGAGATCTCGTCGAGCTTGACGACCACGCCGTCGATCTCGTGCTCCACCGAGTGCCGGTTCACGCCGAAGTCCGCGATGAACTCCCGGACCTCGGCGAGCGTGGCGACCACCTTGTTGTGCTGGGCGGTCGGCAGGCCCCACTCGTGCAGCAGCTCGTACGCCTGCGACTGGCGCTCGATCTCGAAGCCCTCGCGGGCGCCGATGCCGTGCACGACCATGTGCAGCGGGCGGCTCGCGGTGACCTTGGGGTCCTTCTGCCGCAGCGAACCGGCGGCCGCGTTGCGCGGGTTGGCGAAGGGCTTGCCCTCCGCCTCCACCAGCCGGGCGTTGAGCTCCTCGAACTTCTCCATCGGGAAGTAGACCTCGCCGCGGATCTCGACGAGGGCCGGGATCCGGTCGCCCTTCAACCGGTCGGGGATCTCGGCGATGGTGCGGACGTTGGGCGTGATGTCCTCACCGGTGCGGCCGTCGCCGCGGGTGGCCGCCCGGGTCAGGCGGCCGTTCTCGTAGGTGAGGTTGACGGCGAGGCCGTCCACCTTGAGCTCGCACAGGTAGTGGTAGTCCGAGGTGTTCACGTCCCGGGCCACCCGCTCGGCCCAGGCCGCCAGTTCCTCGTCGTCGAAGGCGTTGTCGAGGGAGAGCATGCGCTCGCGGTGCTCGACGGAGGCGAAGTCCGTCTCGTACGCCCCGGCCACCTTCTGGGTGGGCGAGTCGGGCGTGCGCAGCTCCGGGTACTGCTCCTCCAGTGCCTCCAGCGAGCGCAGCAGCTGGTCGAACTCGGCGTCGCTGACGACCGGCTGGTCGTTCACGTAGTACCGGAAGCGGTGCTCCTCGACCTGCTCCGCCAGCAGCGCGTGCTGATCGCGCACCGCCGTCGGTACTGCCGTGTCCTGCTGTTCGGCTGCCATGCCGTGTCCTCCCGTGGCCCGTCTTCGACCGTCACTCAGGGTTGTCGGCGAGCGACCTCGCCGCCCTGACGCAATGCGCCTGCACCGCGCGGGCGTAGGCGGGCGAAGCGCCCGCCAGACCGCACGACGGGGTGACCACGACGGACTCCGCCAGAGTCCCCGGGGCCAGCCCCAGCCTGCGCCAAAGCTTCCTGACACCCATGACGCTACCGCCCGGGTCCGACAACGGGGCGTCCGTGCCGGGCACCACTCCGGCGAAGAGTTTCGTGCCGCCTTCGACCGCCTCCCCGATGGCGTCGTCCTCGCGCTCGGTGAGCAGGGAGAAATCGAACGACACCCCCGTGGCACCGGCCCTGCGGAGCAGGCCGAAGGGGACCTCGGGCGCGCAGGAGTGCACGACGACCTCCCCGTCGTGGACGGCGAACAGGTCGCGCAGCGCGCCCTCGACCACCTGCCGGTCGACGGCGCGGTAGGTGCGGTAGCCGCTCGCCGAGCGGACCCGGCCGAGCAGGACGGCCGTCAGGGAGGGCTCGTCGAGCTGCAGCACGACGTCGGCGCCGGGGACCCGCTTGCGCACGTCGGCCAGGTGCTCGCGCAGGCCCTCGGCCAGCGATCCGGCCAGGTCCCGGCAGGCCCCCGGGTCCTGGAGCATGGCTTCGCCGCCGTGCAGTTCCAGGGCGGCGGCCAGCGTCCACGGTCCGACGGCCTGGACCTTGAGCTTCCCCGTGTACCCCTGGGTGAACTCCTCCAGCGCGTCGAGGTCCTCCCCCAGCCAGGACCGGGACCGCTTGGAGTCCCGTCCCGGGCGGTCGCTGATCCGCCAGCCGCTGGGCTCGACGTGGGCGTACATGTCGACGAGCAGTCCGAGGGACCGGCCGATCATGTCCGCGCCGGGCCCGCGGGCGGGCAGCTCGGCGAGGTAGGGGAACTCTTCGAAGGACCCGGTGACGGTCTTCGCTGCCTCGCGGGCGTCGCCGCCGGGCAGCGATCCGACGCCGGTGGCGCCGGCGCTCATCGGCCCGGCCGGACGCTCAGGTCGTTGACCTCGGCGTCACGGGGCAGGTCGACGGCCATGACGATCGTGGTCGCGACGGACTCGGGGTCGATCCAGGCGGCCGGGTCGTACTCCTTGCCCTCCTGCGAGTGCACCTTGGCCTGCATGGGGCTGGCGGTGCGGCCCGGGTAGACGGAGGTGACGCGGATGCCGTTGGCCCGCTCCTCGCCGCGCAGCGAGTCGGCGAGGGCCTTGAGCCCGTGCTTGGAGGCGGCGTACGCGCTCCAGTCGGCGTGGGCGGTCAGGCCGGCGCCGGAGTTCACGAAGACGACGGTGGCCTTGGAGGCGCGCAGGGTGGGCAGCAGCAGCCGGGTGACCTCGGCGGGGGCGATCAGGTTCACGTTGAGCTGCTGGTGCCAGGTCTTGGGCCGGAGCTCGCCGACCGGTCCGAGGTCGACGATCCCGGCGACGTGCAGCAGGGAGTCGATCCGCTCCGGGAGGGCCTGCTTGGAGAACGCCCACGACAGCCGGTCGGGGTCGGCGAGGTCGCCGACGAGGGACGTGGCGCCGGGGTAACGGGCGACGAGCTCGCGGGCCCGGCCGGCGTCCCGGGCGAGGAGGACGAGGTCGTCGCCGCGAGCGTGCAGTCGGGCCGCGACGGCGGCGCCGATGCCGGAGCCGGCACCGGTGATCAAGTGAGTAGCCATACCGCCATGCTCGCAGGTCCCGCGTGCCGGGGAGGGCGAAGCCCCGGTGCCGCCGCCCGCCCCGGGGCTCCCCGTCCCGGCGGCCCTTCCCCACCCGGACGAGCCGTCCGCGCGCCGGGCGCTCAGCCGGCTGCGGCGGCCCTCCTGGCCCGTTCGACGGCCGCCCGTGCCAGGGCCGCCCGCTGTGCGGTGACGGCGGGCGGGAAGCCGGTGCCGATGAGGACTCGCGGGTGCGCGGCGACGAGCTGTGCCCGCCGGTCGGCACGTGGCCCGGCCCAGCGCTCCAGCGCCTCGTCGCGTACGGCGTCCAGCGCGGCCGCCGGGTCGCCCGCGGGCGGGGTGAACAGGCCGGGGGCCGACCGGGCGTGCTCGCTCCAGCGGTCGGCCCAGAACTCCACGGTCCAGCCGGGCCAGCGCGCCGCCGTGCGTCCGGCGTGGGGCACGATTCCGGTCAGCCACCAGCCGACCCTGCGGGCCTCGGGATCGACATGGACGCCGGCTTCGGCGCGGCCCGCGTACGCGGCGTGGCCGGGGGCGGCCGAGAGCCGGTCGAGGAGCGTCGGGCCCTCGGCCACCGGATGGTCGTCGATGTGGGCGAGGACGTGGCAGCGGCCGGATCCGACCGTGACGACGGCGACCATCGGGTCGGGGTCGGCCAGCTCCTCGTCGTCGGCCTCCAGCGGCGGGCCGGGGTACGGGCTGTCGCGTACGTGCCCCGGGTCCAGGCCGACGTGGGCGCGCAGGCCGCTCTGGCCGTCGTACACCCAGCGGAGCTCCCATCCGGGCCAGGCGAGCGCGAGCAGCCGCCACCAGGCCGCGCGGGTGCGCATGGCCACCGACGGGCCTTCTTGGGCGAAGACCAGCAGCAGTCTGCGGGAGGGGTCGATCAGGGCGCCCGCTTCACACATGTCGTCGTCGTACCAGGGGCCTTCCTCGAGCCGGTGGCCGAGGACGAAGGGCAGGACCGCCTCCGGGCCACCGAGCAGGTCGAGATCGAGGCCGACGGCGCCGAAGGAGGAGCCCCGGCGCTCGTACCCCTCGGCGCCCGCGATCACGAAGGTGGCCCGGTTCCCCATCAGAAGCCGGCTTCGGCGCGCAGGCCGGCGGCCGTCTTCGAGGCGTCGTAGTCGGCGGGGACGCCCTCGACGAGGATGACCTCGCCCGCGATGTGGTCGGTGCGCAGCGGCAGGATCGCCTGGTAGGCGTCGGAGGCGTACCAGGCGCGGGCGCTGTCCATGTCCGGGAAGCCGATCATGACGATGGTGCCGGGGAAGGGGCCCTCCAGGACCTCGACCTCCTTGCCGTGCACGAGGAAGCGGCCGCCGAAGGGGTCCAGCGTCGACTGCATGGTCTCGATGTAGGTGAGGATGTCCTCGTTCATCGTCTCGGGGCGGATGTGGGCGATGGCGTACGCGGTCATGGTCTGCTCCCCTGTCAGCCGGCCCGTCGGTCCGGGTCCGTTGGTCCGATCCTGTCAGCGCGCGGCCTCGGCGGCGATTACTTTGCAGGTCACGCCGAGGCGGGCTGGAAGGTGCGCCGGTAGGCGATCGGGGAGACGCCGAGCGTGGAACGCATGTGCTGGCGCAGGGAGTTGGCCGAGCCGAAGCCGGCGCGGTGGGCGACGAGGTCGACCGGCAGGTCGCTGGACTCCAGCAAGTGACGGGCCAGTTCCAGGCGTTGCGCGGTGAGCCACTGCACCGGAGTCATGCCGACCTCGTCGCGGAACCGGCGGGTGAAGGTGCGCAGGCTCATCCGGGCGTGCGCGGCCAGCTCGGCGAGGGTGACCGGTTCGGCGAGGCGTTCCAGGGCCCACGCGCGGGTGGCGGTGGTGGTGGCGACGGTGGGCTCGGGGACGGGTCGGTCGATGTACTGGACCTGGCCGCCGTCGCGCCAGGGCGGGACCACGCACAGTCGCGCGGCCCGGTTGGCCACGCCCGTGCCGTGGTCCTGGCGGATCAGGTAGAGGCAGAGGTCGATGCCGGCGGCCACGCCGGCCGAGGTGAGGATGTCGCCGTCGTCGACGAAGAGGACCTCCTCGTCGAGGCGCACGCGCGGGAAGCCCCGCTGGAACTCGGGCGCGTGCAGCCAGTGCGTGGTGGCGGGCCGGCCGTCGAGCAGTCCGGCGGCGGCCAGGACGTACGAGCCGGTGCACAGGGAGACCAGTCGGGTGCCGGGCCGGATCGCCGCCAGGGCGTCGGTCAGCTGCTGCGGCAGGGGCGCGCCGTGCGCGAGCTCGTCCATGGCGTGGGTGGGCGTGACGATCACGGTGTCGGCGGCGGCGAGGGCCTCGGGGCCCGCCGAGACGCCGACCGTGAAGCCCGCGTCGCTGGTCACGGGCAGTCCGTCGGCGGTGCAGACGGTCACCTCGTAGAGCGGGTCCCCGGCCTCGTCGTGGGCGTTGCCGAAGACGCGGGAGGGGATGCCGAGCTCGAACGGAGGGACCCCTTCGAGGGCGAGAACGGCGATTCGGTGCATGGCCAGATCCTGACACATGGTGGCCGTACGGCCAACACTGCGAGGGTCGGCGGGCGGGGAAAGTGAGGTCATCGGCCGGGACACCGGCCGGCAAGAACCCAGCAAGGAGACATGTCATGCGCGCCGTCGTCATCAGCAAGTGGGGCGGACCCGAGGTCCTCGTCGAGACCGAGGCCGAGCGTCCGGAGCCCGGTATGGGCGAGGTCCTGGTCCGGGTCCGCGCCGCCGGGGTCAACCCGGTGGACTGGAAGACGCGCGAGAGCGGCGCCCTGATCCCCTGGGGCCCGGTGCCGGCGGTCGGCTGGGACGTGTCCGGCACCGTCGAGGCCGTGGGGCCGGGCGTGACCCTGTACCGGGTGGGCGACGAGGTCTACGGGATGCCGCGCTTCCCGCAGCAGGCCGGCGCGTACGCCGAGTACGTGACGGCCCCCGCCCGGCACTTCGCCCCGAAGCCGGCCGCGCTGGACCACGTGCAGGCCGCGGCGCTGCCGCTGGCCGCGCTGACCGCCTGGCAGGCCCTGGTGGACACCGCGGGGGTGAGCGCCGGACAGCGGGTGCTGGTGCACGCGGCGGCCGGCGGGGTCGGCCACCTGGCGGTGCAGATCGCCAAGGCCCGCGGCGCTTACGTGATCGGCACCGCGAGCGCGGGCAAGCACGCGCTGCTGCGCGAGCTCGGCGCCGACGAGGTGATCGACTACCGGACCACGGACTTCGAGGACGCCGTCGCCGACGTGGACGTCGTGATCGACGCCATCGGCGGGGACTACACGCGGCGCTCGCTGAAGGTCCTCAAGGCCGGCGGCCACCTGGTGACCCTCCCCGGCCCCGACTCCCTCCCGGCCGACCCGCAGGGGGTGCACGCCTCCTGGGTCCTGGTGGAGCCGGACCTGGGCGGCCTGCGGGAGATCGCGGCGCTCGTCGAGCAGGGCCTGCTGAAGCCGCTGGTCGACACGGTGCTGCCGTTGGAGCAGGCCGCGAAGGCCCATGAGATCGGCGAGCAGGGCCGCACCACCGGCAAGATCGTCCTGACCGTGGCCTGAGCGCGGGCCGTCCAGGACGTGCCCGGGCGATCACGACGTTCGCCGCAACCCGCCCGCTGCCCCGGCGCGACCGCCGGGGCAGCGGGCGGCCGCGTCCGTCACCGCCGGGCCCGCGCTCGGAACGCGGCTGGGTCCGCCCCGACAGGGCCTAGACGAGTAAGTCCGAAGTGCTGGTCAGTGGTCGTAGGCGATCAGTGATCGTGCGACCGGTGTTTCGTTGGATCGGTTGTGCCAGATGGCTGCGGTGAGGGCGAGGATGCGTTGTCCGACGCGGGCCAGGACTCCGGCTGGGGTTCTGGCCCCGTGTCGTTCGAGGTCGAGCTGGCCTTTGAGGGTGTCGTTGACCGACTCGATGAGCTGCCGGATCGGCTTGAGGAGGTGCTCACCCGGCCGGGGCTTCTTGTTGCGGTAGCTGGGCCGCAGCAGGGTCAGGCCGTGGTCGGCCATGAAGGCGTCCAGGTGCTTGGAGACGTAGCCCTTGTCGCCGACGATCGTCTGCCCGGGATGGGTGGCCAGCAGGTCCTGGTCGCCTGTGAGTATGTCGGCCAGGACCTCGCGTTCGTCGGTTTTGGGGTTGGCCAGGGCCCAGGCGATTGGCAGGCCGCCGGGTGTGCAGAGCAGGTGCAGGCGCAGGCCCCAGAAGAACCGTGAGTGCGAGGGGCAGTAGGAGTAGGCGGCCAAGCCGGCGAGGTCGGATCGTTTGACGGTGGGTCGGGAGCGTGCACATTCGACGGGTGTGGAGTCCACGACCCATACGTCGTCGTGCCACAGGTCGGTGTCGCGGGCGAGGGTGCGGATGAAGCGGCTGAGCAGGGTGTTTGCGGCCCGTAAACGCTTGTTGTAGCCGGACTGTTCGGGCAGGTAGGGGAATTCGGCGGCTAGATGGGTGCGGGCGAACCGCAGCCAGCGTGCCTCGGAGACGAAGCCGAGCAGGGCCTGCATGACCGCGAGTGTCAACAGTTCGGCGTCCGTCAGCCTCGGCGGACGGCCTGTCCGCCGCGTTCCTGCCAGAGAGTCATCGATCCTCACGTACAGTGCAGTCGCGAGGGTCTCCAGGTTTGTCGTCACAAACGAACCAACGAGACCCTCGCTTCATGCGCCCGAAGACTTCGGACTTACTCGTCTAGGCGTGTTGTCCGCGCAGGTGGCGCTGGAGGCGGGCGTGGCGGAACTGGTAGACGGCGCCGACCTGGCGCAGGACGCCGCGCCGGTAGGCGTCCTCCAGGAAGGCGACCGTCGCCCAGGGGAGGCGGCCCATCAGCGGCAACCAGATCCGGGTCAGGAGCACCCACTGCCCCCAGGCGGTGAACGCCAGGACGTAGGAGAGCGCGCCGGCCACCCCGCCCACGGCGCCGAGCGCGAGCCCGTCGGCCATCGGCCAGGTCAGGGGGCCGACGACGCCCTGGAGCAGCTCGGTCATGAGCCGGCCGCCGAAAGCGATCACCAGGGTGAGCATCGGTGCGAGGAAGAGCGCCTGGCGCACCACGATGCTGCGGTTGACGGCCAGCAGGTCCGTCGGGGTGGCCGCGCAGCCGAGGTCGATGGGGGTCTCCAGCGTGGCCACGAGCCCGAGTACGAGGCCTCCCGCCAGGGCGAACGTGAGCCCGTACATGAGGCAGTTGACGGCCGTCGCCCCGATCACCGCCGCGTGGACCAGCACCCCGCCGTACGTCAGCTGCGCGCCCACGGTGAAGGCGATCCCGCACCCGAGGCCCATCACGGAGCCGCCCAGCAGTCCGGCCGGGACCAGGGTGGCGAACCTGCGGGAGGACGGTCCGGCGTCCCGCCGGCGGCGGCCGGGCAGCCGCATCCGCACCCGGGACGGTTCGAACGCCCGGATCCCGAGCACGTCCATGAGCCCGTAGACCAGCCCGAAGGCGAGGCCGACCGCGGGGCCGAACAGCAGGGCGTCCAGCAGGCCCGCACCCAGCGCGAACGCGGCGCCGCGCCCCGCGGCCAGGTTCTTCGCCGGGAAGACCAGCCAGTCGGCGACGGCAGTGACCAGGGAGCAGGCGAGGACGACGGCCAGGATCCGTGAGGACAGCCGCAGCGAGTCGCGCAGCTGCCACCACGCCAGGTCCTGGCCGGCTCGGCGCCCGGGCCGGTCCAGGTGGTCTGCGAGGTGGCCCAGGTAGCGCCGGGCGCGGTGCGGGTCCCAGCTACGGGGCCTGCGCGTGCGGCGGCCGCCCGGGACGGCCGTGGGCAGGGGTTGGTAGACGCTCGGCACGAACCCGGCCAGCAGGTGCTCCTCGATGGCCTGCGGGGTCGGGAAGCGGGCCTCGTCCAGCAGCCCGGCCGGGTCCTGGGCCGGGGTGTCGCTGTAGGCGGTCCGGGCGAGCAGGACCATCAGCGGGGTGCTCAGTACGGCCCTGAGGCGGGCGCCCGGACCGTCGTCCCGGTCCGTGCGCAGCCGTTCCAGGACGGGGTCCCACCCGGTTGCGGCCCGGCCGTCGGGGCCCTCCCGGACGGCGGGCGCGCTCGGGCGCGCGGTGCGGGGCAGGTAGTGGACCAGGTCGTCGGCGTCCAGGTCGAGTAGCTCGATGCCCGCGGTCCGGCGGAGCACCTCGACCCCGACGGCCTCGGCGAACTGCTCGGTGCGGCTGGTCAGGAGCAGGGGCAGCGAGCTCGCGTTGAGTTCGCGCAGGGCGACGCCGAGCAGCCCCGTGGCCATCTCGTCGAACCCGTCCAGGACCGGCAGGATCCATCCGGCGTCCACGAGGGCGGCGGCGAGGGTCGAGCCGCCGGGGGCGCGGGCGTCGAGGTTCGGGTGGTCGCGCAGCAGGCGGGCGATCAGCCAGTCGCGCAGGGTGGTGCCGGTCGGGTCCCACGATCCCATGCTGAAGACCACGGGTACGGGCTCGAATGCGGAGCGCGCGCCCAGGTGGTCGAGGACGAACCTGAGGACGAGGACGGTCTTGCCCGAGCCGGCCCGGCCGAGCACCACCAGCCGTCCGGACCGGACGCGCCGGTAGACGTCGGCGATGTCCGTGAGGCCGCCTTCCAGGGACAGCGGCCCGCGGGCGGCTCCGGGCGGGGTGCCGCGGATGTTGTCCCAGTGGTCCAGCAGCTCGGCGGGGGCCGACCGCCAGCGCACGGGCAGCGGGAAGGGGTCGTGGATGCGGCGCTGCTCCTCCTCGCGGATGCAGCGGCCGTAGACGTCGTGGGCGAGCGACCCGGCGGCCTCGGCCAGGGCGCCCCGGGACGTGGGCAGGGTGCGCTGCGGCACCGGCCGGACCGGACCGTCCGGTTCGGGCGCCTGCTCCTGCGCCTGCTCCCGCACCTGCGCCGCCTCGGGCATGGGTACCGGCGCGTGCTGCGGCTCCGGGTCGGGAGCACGGGCGGCGCGCGGGTCCTCCCCGGCGGCGGCTCCGTTGGCGCGGTGGGCGGTCAGCAGGTCCGTCCAGAGCTCGTCCCGGTCGCGTTTGAGCTCGTCGGCCAGCGCGTGTGCGACCTGCTTCACCGTTCCCATCCGGGCGTCGGTGGGTTTGCCGGTCTCCAGCCGGTGGATGGTGCGGACCCCGAGCCGGGCGCGCTCGGCCAACTGCTCCTGCGTCATCCCCGCCTCGTGCCGCAACCCGCGGAGCAACGCACCGAACCGGCTGCCCACTCGTCCGCCCCTCCACCCGACGACGACCCTGCCACTTGAGTCCGATGTCCTCCCGGATCCCGGTCAAACCACGGGGCACCGTCGACCGGCCAGATATGGCCGGTTGCGGGCATGGTCCCCCGACCAGCACGAACACCACGATGAGTGCCGGTCGCCGCACCCGACGCGGTGCCCGCCTTGACCCAGGGGAGTTGACCCGCATGTCCACCACGAAGCCGAACCGGCTCGCCCGCCGCCTCAAGTCCGTCGTCGCGTCGACGGTCCTCTTGCTCGCCGGCGCCGTGGTCGCGCCGACCACCGCGCACGCCGCCCCGGCGAACCACTACTACGTCGAGATCGGCGGTACCGGTGCGGCCGCGGACGCACCGGGGTGCACCACGAGCTTCGACTCCGCCAACCGGCAGCTGAACGGGGGCATCGCGATTCCGGTCTGCTACGTGGCCAGCGGCGGCCCCTTCGTCGGCAGCCACAACGAGCAACCGGCCCCCTTCGCACCGAGCTTCGGCGACAGCGTGAACCAGGGCTACTGGAACGCCAAGGCCGCCCTGGAGAACGCCTACCGGGCCGACCCAACCGCGACGTTCACGATCGCCGGCTACTCCCAGGGCGCCTGGGTCGGCGACCTGCTGCTCCAGACGATCGCCGCGGGCGGCACCGAAGTACCGCGCGACCGGGTCGACGGCATGCTCTACTCCGACCCGATGCAGCCCGGAACCGGCTTCTGGCGCCTGGTCCCCCAGGGGGTCCTCGTCCCCTTCGTGGCGTACTCCCCCGGCACCGGGCCGGAGGCGTTCCCCGGCGTCCCGGTCCAGCGCCACTGCATCAAGACCGACGGGGTCTGTGACGCGACGTCCCTGGATTCCTTCCCCGGCTTCCTCCAGCAGCACCCGCGTTACTTCCGGGAGGGCGAGATCATCGCGAGCACCCTCGCCCAGCACGGCGGCAGCGGGACCGTCTGGTACCCCGCGGCCTGATCCCGGGCAGCACGGCGCCGCGGCCCGCCCCGTGGGGGGCGGGCCGCGGCGTCATGTCCTGCACGGTGCCGTTCAGACGGTGGCGGCGGCCCGCGTCGTGGTCGCGATGGTGGCCGAGCCGACCACGCGGGTGCCGTCGTAGAGCACGATCGCCTGGCCGGGGGCCACGCCCCGGACCGGCTCGGTGAAGGAGACGCGCAGCTCTCCGTCCACGACCTCGGCGAAGACCTCGGTCTCGCCGCCGTGGGCGCGCAGCTGGGCGGTGTAGGTGCCCGGGGCGGCGGCCACGGCTCCGCACCAGCGGGGGCGGATCGCGGTGAGCGCGGTGACGTCGAGGGCTTCGACGGGGCCGACGGTGACGGTGTTGTTCACCGGGGAGATGTCGAGGACGTAGCGCGGCTTGCCGTCGGGGGCGGGGTGGCCGATGCGCAGGCCCTTGCGCTGGCCGATGGTGAAGCCGAAGGCGCCGTCGTGGGTGCCGACCTTCTCGCCGGTCGCCTCGTCGACGATGTCGCCCTCGGCCTTGCCGAGGCGGTTCGCGAGGAAGCCCTGGGTGTCGCCGTCGGCGATGAAGCAGATGTCGTGGCTGTCGGGCTTCTTCGCGACGGCCAGCCCCCGCTCCTCGGCCTCGGCGCGGATCTCTTCCTTGGTGGTGAGGGTGTCACCGAGCGGGAAGAGGGCGTGGGCGAGCTGCTTCTCGTCGAGGACCCCGAGGACGTACGACTGGTCCTTGGCCATGTCGGAGGCGCGGTGCAGCTCGCGGGAGCCGTCCTCGGTGAGCACGACGGTCGCGTAGTGACCGGTGCAGACGGCGTCGAAGCCGAGCGCGAGGGCCTTGTCGAGCAGCGCCGCGAACTTGATCTTCTCGTTGCAGCGCAGGCACGGGTTCGGGGTGCGCCCGGCTTCGTACTCGGAGATGAAGTCCTCGACGACGTCCTCGCGGAAGCGCTCGGCGAGGTCCCAGACGTAGAACGGGATGCCGATGACGTCGGCGGCCCGGCGGGCGTCGCGGGAGTCCTCGATGGTGCAGCAGCCGCGGGCGCCGGTCCGGAAGGACTGCGGGTTCGCGGAGAGCGCCAGGTGGACGCCGGTCACGTCGTGCCCGGCTTCGACCGCTCGGGCGGCGGCGACGGCGGAGTCCACGCCCCCGGACATGGCGGCCAGGACGCGAAGGGGACGGTCGGTGCGCGGCAGGTTCTCAGTCATAGCACCGTCCAGGGTACGGGGGAACCGAGCGGGGTCACAGCGCGTTGTCGGGGTACGGGGGGTGGATCACATCGTCGAGCAGGGGAACAAGGGGAAGAAGTCGCCGGGGCGGACCCGCAGGGCCGTGCTCTTCGGCGGGCTCGGGGTCTTCGCGGTGGCGGCGGTGGCCGGCCGGGAGGAGATCGGCCGCGCCTGGTGGCTGATACCGGGCGTGGACAAGCCGCGCAAGGAGGGCGAGCTCGACCACGCGGGCGCGAGCTGGACGTCGGCCTCGCCGGCGAACTGGCGCAAGGCGGACCGCCCGGCCGACTACCGGGTGGACCGGATCGTCGTGCATGTCACACAGGGCGGCTTCGAGTCCTCGGTGGACGCCTTCAAGAACCCGTGGCACAAGGCGTCGGCGCACTACATAGTGCGCGGGGACGGGCACGTGGAGCAGATGGTGCGCGAGCTGGACGTGGCCTTCCACTCGGGGAACCGCTCGATGAACGAGCGCAGTGTCGGCATCGAGCACGTGGGCTTCGTGGACCGCCCGCAGGACTTCACGGACGCCATGTACGCGGCTTCGGCCCGGCTGGCGGCCGACGTCTGCCGCCGGTACGACATACCGGCGGACCGCAGGCACATAGTCGGCCACTCCGAGGTCCCGGGCGCCGACCACACCGATCCCGGCCGCCACTGGGACTGGAACCGCTACATCGGCCTGGTCCGGGCGGCCCTCGAGGCTCCGGCTCCTAGCTGAGGCCCGCCGTGCGGGCGCGCTCGACCGCCGGGCCGATGGCCGCGGCCAGGGCCGCGACGTCCTCCTTGGTGGAGGTGTGGCCGAGGGAGAAGCGCAGGGTGCCGCGGGCCAGCTGCGGGTCGGTGCCGGCGGCCAGCAGGACGTGACTGGGCTGGGCGACGCCGGCAGTGCAGGCGGAGCCCGTGGAGCACTCGATGCCCTGGGCGTCGAGCAGGAGCAGCAGGGAGTCGCCCTCGCAGCCGGGGAAGCTGAAGTGGGCATTGGCGGGAAGGCGCTCGGTGGGGTCTCCCCCGAGGACGGCGTCGGGCACGGCCGCACGGACGGCGGCGACCAGCTCGTCGCGCAGGGCGCCGATCTCGGTGGCGAACCGCTCGCGCCGTTCGACGGCGAGGACGGCGGCCACGGCGAAGGCGGCGACGGCCGGGACGTCGAGGGTGCCGGAGCGGACGTGCCGCTCCTGGCCGCCGCCGTGCAGGACGGGTACGGGGCTCTGGTCGCGGCCGAGCAGCAGTGCGCCGATGCCGTAGGGGCCGCCGATCTTGTGGCCGCTGACGGTCATGGCGGCGAGACCGCTGTCGGCGAAGTGGACGTCGAGCTGGCCGAGGGCCTGGACGGCGTCGGAGTGCAGCGGGATCCCGGACTCGCGGGCGATGGCGGCCAGTTCGCGGACCGGCATGACGGTCCCGATCTCGTTGTTGGCCCACATGACGGTGGCCAGGGCCACGTCGTCGGGGTTGCGCTCGACTGCCTCGCGGAAGGCGTCGGCGTGGACGCGCCCGTAGCGGTCCACGGGCAGGTACTCGACCTGCGCGCCCTCGTGCTCGGCGAGCCAGTGGACGGCGTCGAGCACGGCGTGGTGCTCGACGGGGCTGGCGATGACCCGGGTCCGGGCGGGGTCGGCGTCGCGCCGGGCCCAGTAGAGGCCCTTGACGGCGAGGTTGTCGGCCTCCGTGCCGCCGGCGGTGAAGACCACCTCGCTGGGGCGGGCGCCGACCGCCTCGGCGAAGGCCTCGCGGGCCTCCTCCACGGTACGGCGGGCCCGGCGGCCGGCGGCGTGCAGGGAGGAGGCGTTCCCCGTGGCGGCGAACTGCGCGGTCATCGCCGCGGCGGCCTCCGGCAGCATCGGGGTGGTGGCGGCGTGGTCGAGGTAGGCCATGATCCCCCGATTCTACGAGTCCACCGGTGGCCGCTTGCGCCGCGGGACCCCGCGATGGCCGGCGGGGCACCCCCGGCGCCGCCGGATCCCCCGGTCCGGGCCCGGGCCGAGGTCAGGCCGGGGCCGAGCCGGGGAGTCCTGAATCGGGCAGGGGTCAGGCCGGGCGCAGGGCGCGGGCCAGTTGGCGGGACTGCGCGACCAGGTGGTCCGACGAGTCCCAGACCTCGGCGTCCTCCTCCAGGAAGCCGCCGGCCAGGTTGCGGGTGGTGATGGAGACCCGGAGCGGGCCGGGCGCCGGGCGACGGCGGACGTGCGTGGTGAGTTCCACCGTCGGGGTCCAGGCCACCAGGCCCAGGTCGAAGGCGGTCGGCGGGAGCGCGTCGACGGCCAGGAGCATGGAGAGCGGGTCGGCGTCGCGGCCGTCGGCCAGCTCGAACCAGGCCCGCATCTCGCCCTTGCCGGAGGGCGCGCCGACGGCCCATCCGGCGGTCGCCGGGTCCAGCCGGAGCCGGAGCCGGTCCACGATGGCGGAGCTGCCGGGGATCGGGGCCGGGCCGGCCTCGGGGCCGATGCAGTCCTCGTAGGCGGGGATGGCGGGCGGCACGGCGACGGTGCGCACGTCGTCCGGCAGGGCCGCGAGGTCGCCGTAGGAGGCGAGGACGCGGATGCGCTCGATCTCGGCGCCGCTCTCGTCGTACTGGAACAGCGAGGCCTGGCCGGTGGAGAGGGTGCGGCCGACGCGGACGACCTGGGTGCGGATCACGGCGGGACCGGGCACGGAGGAGGTCAGGTAGTGCGCGGAGACGGTGAACGGGTCCGGGTGCGGGAGGGCCGCCGACAGGGCCCGGCCGACCAGGGCCAGCAGGTATCCGCCGTTCACGGCGGCGATGATCGTCCAGCCGGCGGAGAGTTCCGCGTCGTACACCCCGGGCTCGCCCGCGCGTGCGGTGATGGCGGTGTCGCGGTCGAACTCACTGTCGCCGATGGAGGCCTTGGCAGCTGCGTGTGACATGTAAACGACGGTACACGGGCTTGCTACTAAGCGGTAGCTTTCTTTTGTTACGGCTCTTCGGCCACCGACGAGCGCCTGTTCCAGGCCAGCGGCGCCCGCCAGTGGTAGCGCATGGCGAGGAGGCGCAGGACGAAGGTGGTGACGATCGCGAGGCCGGTGGTGATGCCGTTGAGGGCGTGCATGCTGATGAAGACGGCGACCATCGAGGCGCCGACCAGCGCGGGGACGGCGTACATCTCGCGGTCGCGCAGCAGCGAGGGCACCTCGTTGACCAGCACGTCGCGCAGGACGCCGCCGCCGACGGCCGTGGTCACGCCGAGCGCCGCGGAGGCGGTGAGGCCGAGGCCGTACTCGTAGGCCTTGGTCGTACCCGTCACGCAGAACAGCCCGAGGCCGGCCGCGTCGAAGACGTTGATGGCGCGGTTGATCCGCTGGACCTCGGGGTGGAGGAAGTAGACGATCGCGGCGGCGACCAGCGGGGTCACGAAGAAGCTGAGCTCGCCGAAGGCGGCGGGTGGCACGGCGCCGATGACGATGTCCCGGAAGAGACCGCCGCCCAGGGCCGTGACGAGCGCGAGGACGGCGATGCCGAAGACGTCGAAGTTCTTGCGGACGGCGAGCAGGGCGCCTGCGGTGGCGAAGACGAAGATGCCGGCGAGATCCAGGGCATGCTGGATCCCGGGCGGGAAGAGATCGTGGAGCACCGGGCCATTGTCACCTGCGGCGGGCTCGGCAGAATGCGGGGCTCCGCCGAGTCCGGTGTGCGGTGCGGCGCCGCTGCCGGGGCTCCGCCCCGGACCCCGCGCCTCAAACGCCGGCGGGGCTGAAAGGGGGCCGGAGTCGTCCGGTGGGGCCGCAACCGCGTCGAAGGCGGTTTCGGCCCCACCAGGTGGTCACTCCGTGACCGTCGCCACCGCGTCCGCCGCGCCCGGCAGGGGCTGGTCGCCCGGTGCCTGGTCGGGCGCGTTCTCCGGGTGGTGGCAGGCCACCTGGTGGCCCGGCTTCAGCGCCAGCAGCGGCGGCTCCTGCGTCGCGCAGATCTGCGTGGCCTTCCAGCACCGGGTGTGGAAGCGGCAGCCGCTCGGCGGCGAGATCGGCGACGGGACGTCGCCCTTGAGCAGGATGCGGCCGCTCTTGGCGCCGCGCCGCCTCGGGTCGGGCACCGGCACGGCCGACATCAGGGCCGTGGTGTACGGGTGCATGGGCGCCCCGTACAGCCCCTTGTTGTCCGCCAGCTCGACGATCTTGCCGAGGTACATCACGGCGATGCGGTCCGAGACGTGCCGGATGACCGACAGGTCGTGCGCGATGATCACGTAGGTGAGGCCGAGCTCGTCCTGGAGGTCGTCCAGCAGGTTCACCACCTGCGCCTGGATCGACACGTCCAGCGCCGAGACGGGCTCGTCCGCGACCACCAGCTTCGGCTTCAGCGCCAGGGCCCGCGCGATGCCGATGCGCTGGCGCTGGCCGCCGGAGAACTCGTGCGGGTAGCGGTTGTAGTGCTCGGGGTTGAGGCCCACGAGCGAGAGCAGTCGCTGGACCTCCGCCTTGAGCCCGCCCTCCGGGTTGACCTTCTGGAGCTTGAACGGCGCGCTGACGATGGTGCCCACGGTGTGGCGCGGGTTCAGCGAGCCGTACGGGTCCTGGAAGATCATCTGAACGTCACGGCGCAGCGGGCGCATGCCCGAGACCCCGAGGTGCGTGATGTCCTTGCCCTCGAACTCGATGGAGCCGCCGGTCGGCTCCAGCAGCCGCGTGATCAGCCGGCCCATGGTCGACTTCCCACAGCCGGACTCGCCGACGATGCCGAGGGTCTCCCCGCGCCGGACGTCGAAGTCGAGGCCGTCGACGGCCTTGACCGCGCCCACCTGGCGCCGGATCAGCCCCTTGGTGATCGGGAAGTGCTTCGCCAGGCCGGTGACCTTGAGCAGGACCTCGGGAGAGTCCGTGGCCTGCGCGGGAATGACCGCCGTTTCCGGCTTCTTCGTGTCAGGCGTTTCGGTCACAGCTTCGGCGCAATCTCTTCGGTCCAGATCCGGGTCCGCTCTTCCTGCGACATGTGGCAGGCGGACCAGTGGCGGCTGTCGTCCTGGGTGAGCTCGGGCCGGACCGTACGCGTCACGTTGCCCTTGGGCACGTCGGCGTACGGGCAGCGCGGGTTGAAGGCGCAGCCGTCGGGGATGTTGATGAGGCTGGGCGGGGAGCCCTTGACCGGGATGAGGCGCTCGCTCTGCTCCCGGTCGATGCGCGGCATCGAGCCCAGCAGGCCCCAGGTGTAGGGGTGGCGGGGCTCGTAGAACACCTTCTCGGCGGTGCCCCGCTCGACGCACCGGCCGCCGTACATCACGAGGATCTCGTCGGCCATCTCCGCGACCACGCCGAGGTCGTGCGTGATCATGATGACGGCGGAGCCGAACTCCTTCTGCAGATCCCGGATCAGGTCCAGGATCTGCGCCTGCACGGTGACGTCCAGCGCCGTGGTCGGCTCGTCCGCGATCAGCAGGTCGGGGTTGTTGACCAGCGACATCGCGATCATCGCGCGCTGGCGCATGCCGCCGGAGAACTGGTGCGGATAGTCGTCGACGCGCTTGCCCGGCTCGGGGATGCCCACCCGGTCGAGCATTTCGACGGCCCGCTTGCGCGCCGTCTTCTTGTCGACGTCGTTGTGGACGCGGTACGCCTCCACGATCTGGGAGCCGATCGTGTAGTACGGGTGCAGCGCGCTCAGCGGGTCCTGGAAGATCATCGCCATGTCGCGGCCCCGCAGCCGGCGCACTTCCTCGGGGTCGGCGGAGAGCAGTTCCTTGCCCCCGAGCCAGATCTCGCCCGACATCTCGACCTTGGAGCGGTCGGCGTTGCCCGCCCGGTGCAGGCCCATGACGGCCAGCGACGTGACCGACTTGCCGGAGCCGGACTCGCCCACGATGCCGAGGGTCCGGCCCTTCTCCAGTTGGAAGGAGAGCCCGTCGACGGACTTCACGAGGCCGTCGTCGGTGGGGAAGTGGACCTTGAGGTCGCGTACGTCGAGGAAGGCCTCGGAGGGAGGGCCGTCACCCGGTCCCGCCACGAGCGCCGTGGCGGTGGCGGTGTGCGCGGCACGGTCGGCAGCGGCCGCGCCGGCCTCGCTCCCCTTCGGAGTCGGATCGGTCACGACAGCCTCACCCTCGGGTCGATGATGGCGTAGACGAGGTCCACCACCAGGTTGCACAGCACGATGAAGGCTCCGGCGAAGAGGGTCACCCCGAGGATCTTCGGCAGGTCGTTCACCGCGATGGCGTGGTACGCGTACTCACCGATGCCGTGGTACGAGAAGACCGTCTCGGTGACGATGGCACCGCCGAGGAGCAGCCCGAAGTCCATGCCGAAGATGGTCACGATCGGGGTCAGCGCGGAGCGCAGCCCGTGGCGGGTGATGACCACCCGTTCGCGCAGGCCCTTGGCGCGCGCGGTGCGGATGTAGTCCTCGCTCATGGTCTCCAGCATCCCGGCCCGGGTGAGCCGGGCGTAGAGCGCGGAGTAGAGGAAGGCCAGCGTGCTCCAGGGCAGGACCAGCCCCTGGAACCAGGCGGCCGGATCCTCGGAGAAGTCCACGTACACGTTGGTGAACACGGGCCAGTTGAAGACGAAGACCGCCAGCGAGAGCGTGCCGGTGAAGAACATCGGCAGCGAGACGCCGGCGAGGGCCACGCCCATCGCGAGCCGGTCGAAGAGCGAGCCCGGGCGCAGGGCCGAGACCACGCCCGTGGTCACACCGGTGATCAGCCAGATGACGGCTGCTCCCAGGGTGAGGGAGGCGGTGATGGGGAGCCGGTTGACGATGTCGGGCCAGACCTCGACGTGGTCCTTGAAGGAGTAGCCGAGGCAGGGGGCGTTGCACTGCGAGGGGTCGGGGCCGTAGTTGAACTCGCGGCCCACGAAGACGCCCCGCAGGAAGTCCCAGTACTGCGCGTACAGGGGCTGGTCGAAACCGAGGTTCTTCTTGACCGCGGCGATGGACTCGGGCGAGGGGTTCTTGCCCACGTACTGGGTGGCCAGCGAGTCGGCCGTGCCGCCGGCCAGCCGGGGCAGCAGGAAGAAGATCGCGAAGGTGATCGCGCTGACAACGAGCAGCAGGAACACCGCGGCGAACAGCCGCCGGACGATGTACACAAACACGGGGGTCGGCTTCGGCGTCCGCCGGTCCGCCCCGCACCCCGGTCGGGGGCGCGGGACGGACCGGCGCGCGCACTGCTGCCTTCACCTGCCTTCCACGGTTCTGGCAGATCTGGCTGAGAGGGTCGAACTGCCTGAGGACTTGACGTCCGGGGTTACTTCAGGCCGATGTTGAGGTAGTCGTACTGACCGCTCCACGCCGGGTTGGAGACCACGTTGGTGATCTTGGGCGAGCGGTAGTGCAGCACCTTGAAGTAGGTCAGGGGCACGATGACCGCCTGGTCCATGACCTTCTTGTCGATCTCGCCGTAGACCTTCTCGCGGGCGGCGGAGTCGGTGTTGGCGATGTTGTCGTTCAGCATCTTGTTGATCTCGGGGTCGTTCAGCTGCGACAGGTTGGTGTTGCCCGTCTTGCTGATCGAGTCACCGTGGACGACCTGCTGGAGGAAGCCGAAGCCGCTCGGCCAGTCGGCGCCCCACTGCATCATCATGAGGCCGATCTTGTTGTCCTCGGTGAACTTCGGGACGCCCGCGTAGTCGCTGAAGTACTTGCCGGCCGGGAACTGCTCGATCTTGACCGTGATCCCGATCTTCTTCAGGGACGCCTGGATGGCCGTGGCCATGTCGACCTCGCCAGCGCGGTCGTTGCGCGCGGTGATGGTGGTCTCGAAGCCGTTCGGCTGACCGCAGGCGGTCAGCGCGGCCTTGGCCTTGGCCTCGTCGCCCTTGTCGTCCGGGGTCTTGTAGGTGTTGAAGTCCACGTGACCCGGGATGTCGGTCGGCAGGACGGTGCTGGCGATCGCGCCGCGGATGGGGCCGCCGAAGGCGGTCTGCACCGAGACCTTGTCGATCGCGTACTGGACCGCCTTGCGGCACTCCACGTTGTCGAACGGGGCCACCTTGGTGTTCATCGCCATGTAGACCAGGCGACCACCCTCGGCGTTGTCGGTGTTGGGGTCCTTCGAGGTCAGCAGCTCGGTCTGGGTCTGCTGGGCCACACCGTTACCGACGATGTCGATGTGGGTGTTGCCGGCCTTCAGGTTGGAGTCGATCGTCTCCTGGTTGACCTTCAGCTTGACGACGATCTTCTCCGGGAGCTGCTTGCGCAGCGGGTCCGTGGAAGCGTCCCAGTTCGGGTTGCGGACCAGGACGGCCTGCTTGTCGTGCTCGTAGCTCTCGAACATGTACGAGCCCGAGGAGACGATGTTCTTCACATAGTCCGCGCCGTTGTCCTTCGCCTTCGGCACGGGGGCCGACTGCGGGTTGGCCAGCAGGTAGTCGAACTCGGCGAAGGGCTGCTTCAGCTTGAAGACGATCGTCTGGTCGTCGGGGGTCTCGATGGACTGCAGCCCCGTGTCGGACTTGTCCTTGTACGGGCCCTCGTACGGGGTCTCGTTGTTCTTGAGGTACTGCGCGAGGTAGTTCGGGCCGTTGGAGTGCACGTCACGCGCGAAGTTGCTGCGCTCGACCGCGTACTTGACGTCCTTGGAGGTGACCACCGAGCCGTCGCTGTACTTGACGCCCTTGCGCAGCTTGTACGTCCAGGTGGCGCCGCCGTCGCTCGGCACGCCGAGGCTCTCGGCGAGGTCCGGGACCACCTTGTTGCCCTCGGCGCCCGGGGCGGGCGCGAAGGTCGTCAGCGGACGGGCGTACAGGCGGCTGAAGTTGAAGACGAAGCCGTAGTACGTGTTGCCGGGGTCGAAGGAGTCGGGGGTGTCGGACGCCTCGTAGACGACCGTCCCGCCCTTCTTGTCCGAGGCGTTGACCACGGCCTTGACGGCGGCGTTGGCGCCGGCCGACTTGTCGTCGCCGCCGGTCTTGTCACCACCATTGCAGGCGGAGGCGGTGAGGGCGACGGTGATGGCGGCGGCAAGCACCGCGGCTGTTCTCGACCTGCTTCTCATGGCGGAGTGATGCCCCCTGATTCGGAGTGATGGTGGGTACTGGCGGACCTCGGCCGGGTGCCCGAGGAGCGGGAGGGTCAGCGCGAGCTCTTGGGGTCCAGGGCGTCGCGCAGACCGTCGCCGAGGAGGTTGAAGGCGAGCACGGTGACGAAGATCGCCATGCCCGGGACGACCATGAACATCGGGTCGACCTTGTAGTAGGCGACGGCGGAGCTGAGCATTCCGCCCCATGAGGCCTGCGGCGGCTGGATGCCCACGCCGAGGAAGCTCAGGGAGGCCTCGAAGAGGATGTTGGTCGGGATGAGCAGCGTGGAGTAGACGAGGATCGGCGCCATCAGGTTCGGCAGCAGCTCGCGGAAGACGATGAAGGGGCCGCGGGCTCCGAGGCTGCGGGCCGCGTCGACGAACTCCCGCTCGCGCAGCGAGAGGGTCTGGCCGCGCACGATGCGTCCGATGTAGGGCCAGCTGAAGAAGCCGATCACGAAGATCAGCACGCTGATGTGCAGCGGCAGTCCTTCGAGGCCGAAGGCCCCGCCCTGGAGGGCGGCCGAGATGGAGATCGCGAAGAGCAGCAGCGGGAAGGCGAGGAAGGTGTCCATCATGCGGCTGATCACCGTGTCGGCCCAGCCTCCGTAGTACCCGGCGATGACGCCCAGCACGGAGCCGATGAACACCGAGACCACGGTCGATCCGAAGGCGACCAGCAGGGAGACCCAGGAGCCTTCCAGGATGCGGGTGGCGATGTCGCGGCCGAACTTCGGCTCCACGCCCAGCGGATGCTCCAAGCTGATGCCGCCGAAGGAGCCGATGGGGGTGGCCAGGGAGGGGTCGATGAGGTCCTGGTGCAGGGCGTCCGGGTCCAGCCCGAACATCCACTGGATCGGCTGCGAGAGCATGGCCAGGACCACCAGCAGCAGCACGACCATGCCGCCGGCCATCGCCACCTTGTCGCGCTTGAGTCTGGTCCACGCGATACGGCCGAGCGACCGTCCCTCGATCGCCTTGCGCGGAACCTCGGAGGTGGCCACGGCTGCGGGCTCGGCCGCGCTGGTGTCCTGCAGTGGTGCCGTCATCGTGGTGGGACCCCTCTCGGCCGACATCGGTCGGCCCATGCCCGCCGCTGTGGCGGCTTGGTTCAATCGGCGTCGCTGGTGGTGCGATTGGCACGAAATGTGCCGGAAGTGCACGTGAAGGGCTGGTGTTTGCGAGATGGACCGGCCTTCGGTGGGGTGGAGTCTTCAACGCCCTCTCGAGCGCCCGCCAGACCCCCCGGGGATGTGATGCGCAACCGTGATCTACGCCTACACCTTCCGTTATCCGAACCCCGGGATCTGTTGAGCGGTGAAACACCGCCCGTTCGGCACGGAACGGACATGACGCCCAACTACCCTTTCGGGCATGGATCTTGGGCGGATTCACCGAATGCGCCGAAGGCCGCACCGATGGGGATCGGTGCGGCCTTCGAGAGGGATGCCCCCATGTCCGGACATCGCGGAACGCTTACCCCGGGTCAGTACGCCGGGTCAGTACGCCGGGTCAGTACGCCGGCGCCTGGCCCTCGCGGTCGTAGAAGGGGCGGGTCTGCGCGCGCAGCCACATGGCGACGGGGTCGTGCTCGTCCCCCAGTGCGACCGTGCACACCGGGACGCCCTCGGGGACCACACCGACCGACTGCCGCATCATCTCCCGTACGGATTCCAGCGCGGGCGCGGAGGCGTCGTACAGGTCGAGCCCCACCGCGAGGTACGGGGAGCCGAGCGCGGGCTGCACCCACGCGCGGCGCAGCGACCGCACCGCCGGAGTGCGGTGCGCGTGCTGGGTCAGCAGCCCGTAGAACTGCGGGAGCTCGATCGCGGGCTCGGACAGGCGCAGCGGGCCCGCCGGCATCCGGTCCAGGCCGGTGGCGATCCGGCGCAGGTCGGCCCAGGGCACGCCGAGGCCGCCGCCCTGGGCGTGCGGGTTGAGCCACAGGCCCCAGCGGTCGGGGTACAGCGCGCGGGCGATGTCCCGCCCGGTGACCACCTCGTAGCCCCGGTTCCAGCCGCTGGCGGCCAACTCCTGGGGGGAGGTGACGCAGGGCGCGTAGCCCAGGCTGTCGACCTCCATGCCGCCGTACTGGGCGTCCGGGGAGCCCGGCTGCCCCTGCCAGAGCAGCATCCACAGCCGGCCCTCGGCGAGGGCGTGCAGGAGTGACTCGTAACTCTCGTAGCGCCCGGGAGTCACCTGGCGCATCATGTGCTCGACCTGCCCGGCCGCGGCCGTGCCTGACGCACTCACCCGGAACCCCTCTTCGTCCGCCCGTCGCTCCACGCGTGTCCTCCGAACCGGCAGTCGCGCGTGCGGCCAGGAGATGTAACCAGCTTAAGCGGCCCTACGGCAGGTAGAAGGGGCGTACGCGCTCACGAATCCAGTCCGTGACCGGGTCCTGGACGGCGTCCAGCAGGATCAACTGCACGGGCCACGGCGGCGGGACCCGGGTCAGGGCCCGTCCGAGAGCCTCCATCGGCGCGCCCTGCATCTCGGGTTCCCATCCCACCAGGCGGACACCGACGAACAGCTGGGGCTCCCCGCCCTCGATGCTGGCGAGGCAGCGGTGCGCGGCGGCGACCACCCCGGTGGCCCGGAACTCCTCGGTGGCGGCGGCCAGGAAATCCACCGGATCGTCCTGCCAGTCCGGCTCGAAGAGCCGGACCCGGCCGCCGGTGGCCGGGCCGTCGAGCACGGTCCGGCCGCTGCGGCAGAGTTCCGCGACGGCGGGCGGCGGGAGCGGTACGCCGACGGCGCCCTCGGGATTGAGGGCTATGCCGAGCTGCGGGGGCAGGCCGCGGGCGAACTCGATGGCCGGAGCCACCGCGAAGTCCATGCCGGGGCCGACGCAGGCGAGGAACTGGGCCTCGGAGCTGTAGACGGGGACGTACGCCGCTCCGCCGATGTCCATGGTGGGCAGGTCGAGGCCGGCCGTCGTCGGGCCGCCCCCGCCGGGCAGGGGCACCCACACCCGGCTGCGTCCGAGGACCTCCAGGATCCGTCCCCCGGCGTCCGGCTGCCCGAGCGCCGCCCCGAGCACCTGCTCCAGCTCATTCCCCGGCCAGCCGCTGCCCTGCATCTGCCCCTGCCTCTGTCTTGTTTCCCGCGCGTGTCGCCCCGCAGGGTACCGGCCCCGTGTGCCGCACCGTTGCCGGGGGCGGCCGCCGGGGCCCGGCAGTGGCGCGGCCGCCGGGCTCAGGTGGTGAAGGCGATGCGGGTCACCGTCGCGGCGGAGGCCCGGTCCAGCAGGGTCACCGAGGCGCAGCCCGCGGGCGGGCGGCCCGCTTCGGCCTCGCGCAGCAGCCGGGTCACCGCGCCGCGGTGGCGGGCGAAGGCGTAGGCGGAGACCCGGCGGCCGCGCGCGGCCTGCCCGGAGAGGGCCTCCTCGGGACTGCTGTCCAGCAGGAGCAGGTGCAGCGCGCGGCCCCGGCGGCGCGCTGCGGCCGCGAGCAGTCCGCGCACCCAGGACTGCGTTCCGCAGTCGTGGACGACCACGGAGGCTCCGGAGCGCAGGATCCGCCACAGCCCCCAGTAGTGCGCGGCGCGCACCAGCGGCCGGTACACCGCGTACGGCAGCGGCGCGGGCATGCGGCGCTCCCAGCGCTCACGGGTGTCCTGGGAGTCCACGGCCCCGCCCTCGGCGGCCGCCCGCTTGATCAGCGTGCTCTTGCCGCCGCCGGGCAGGCCGGACACCACGACGATGTCCCCGGCCGCGAAGCCGAGCGGGCTCGGGGCGCGCAGGGCCGCTCCGCGCAGGTCGCGTACGAGGCCGAGGCCGGTACCGGCCGCCCTCTCGCGCTCGCGCGCCCCGCGCTGTGCGGGCACCGCCTCCACGGTTCCTGTCGTCGTCACCACTCCGAATCTCCGCACAGTGTTCGCCTCCCCCGAATCGGGTCACCAGGACCCTTGCCCACTGAGTGTAAAGAGACGGTAATCCGGCGGCCCTGGTTCCGGTCCGACTCTTCGGAGGGCCGTACGAACTTTCGGACCCCGCCGCCCGATCTCGGGCATGGCGTGCAATGATGTGCGCCATCTGGACCAACTGCATACCGGCCGCTTGAATCCGCGCGGGAGAGTCCCGGCACGCCGCAAGGCCGTGCGCGGGCGCCGAAGGAGCAAGAACCTCCCTTGAATCTCTCAGGCCCCGTACCGCGTGGATGAGGCAGATCTGAAAAGCGAGCTGCTGCGCAGCTCCACCCAAGGTGCAAGTCGATGAGAAGAACCGGCGATCGGGCGATCGGCGGAACTCTCGGCGAACCTCTCAGGTTCCGATGACAGATGGGGAGGAACGTCCTCGTCATGTCATGTCGATGCCCTGGGACCCGGGAGCCACACCCATGAGCACTGCCCCCCGCCTGACCGCCCTCGATGCGCTGCACCGCTCGCTCGGTGCGACCATGACCGATTTCGCGGGCTGGGACATGCCGCTGCGGTACGCCAGCGAGCGCGACGAGCACAACGCCGTACGCACCAAGGCCGGTCTCTTCGACCTGTCCCACATGGGCGAGATCACGCTGACCGGCCCGGAGGCCGTCAAGGCCCTCGACTACGCCCTGGTCGGCAACATCTCCACCGTCGGCGTCGGCCGCGCCCGCTACACGCACATCTGTCAGGAGGACGGCGGGATCGTCGACGACCTGATCGTCTACCGCCTCGGCGAGACCGAGTACATGGTCGTCGCCAACGCCTCCAACGCCCAGGTCGTCCTGGACGCCCTGACCGAGCGCGCCGCCGGCTTCGACACCGAGGTCCGCGACGACCGCGACGCGTACGCGCTGCTCGCCGTGCAGGGCCCGGAGTCCCCCGGCATCCTGGCTTCCCTGACCGACGCCGACCTGGACGGCCTGAAGTACTACGCCGGCTTGCCGGGCACCGTCGCGGGCGTGCCCGCGCTGATCGCGCGCACCGGGTACACGGGCGAGGACGGCTTCGAGCTGTTCGTCGCCCCCGAGCACGCCGTGGAGCTGTGGCAGGCGCTGACCAAGGCGGGCGAGGGCGTCGGCCTGGTCCCGGCCGGTCTGTCCTGCCGCGACACGCTGCGCCTGGAAGCGGGCATGCCGCTGTACGGGCACGAGCTGACCACCGCCCTCACCCCGTTCGACGCGGGCCTGGGCCGGGTCGTGAAGTTCGAGAAGGAGGGCGACTTCGTCGGCCGCGCCGCGCTGGAGGGCGCCGCCGAGCGCGCCGCCACCGCCCCGCCGCGCAAGCTGGTCGGTCTGATCGCCGAGGGCCGCCGCGTCCCGCGCGCCGGGTTCCCGGTCGTCGCCGACGGTCAGGTCATCGGTGAGGTCACCTCCGGCGCCCCGTCCCCGACGCTGGGCAAGCCGATCGCGATGGCGTACGTGGACGCGGCGCACGCCGCGCCCGGAACGTCCGGCGTCGGCGTCGACATTCGCGGTACGCATGAGCCGTACGAGGTCGTGGCGCTGCCGTTCTACAAGCGGCAGAAGTAGCCCCACGCACCACGTCCGCCGTCCGGGAACCCGTACGGCGCCGTCTCAGTACCCAAGACCGCAGTTCGTATCCACTCCCCCGCATCCAGGAGAATCAGGTCATGAGCAACCCCCAGCAGCTGCGTTACAGCAAGGAGCACGAGTGGCTGTCGACCGCCGAGGACGGCGTCGCGACGGTCGGCATCACGGAGTTCGCGGCCAACGCGCTCGGTGACGTCGTCTACGCCCAGCTCCCCGAGGTCGGCGACACGGTGACCGCGGGCGAGACCTGTGGCGAGCTGGAGTCGACCAAGTCGGTCAGCGACCTGTACTCCCCCGTCACCGGCGAGGTCGTCGAGTCCAACCAGGACGTCGTGGACGACCCGGCGCTCGTCAACACCGCCCCGTTCGAGGGTGGCTGGCTGTTCAAGGTGCGCATCGCGGAGGAGCCGGCCGACCTGCTCTCCGCCGAGGAGTACGCCGCGCTCACCCACTCCGACAACTGACACCCCAGGGGATCCTGATGTCTGTTCTCAACACCCCGCTGCACGAGCTCGACCCGGACGTCGCCGCCGCCGTCGACGCCGAGCTCGTGCGCCAGCAGTCCACCCTGGAAATGATCGCGTCGGAGAACTTCGCTCCGGTCGCCGTCATGGAGGCCCAGGGCTCGGTCCTGACCAACAAGTACGCCGAGGGCTACCCGGGCCGCCGCTACTACGGCGGCTGCGAGCACGTCGACGTCGTCGAGCAGATCGCGATCGACCGCATCAAGGCGCTGTTCGGCGCCGAGGCCGCGAACGTCCAGCCGCACTCCGGTGCGCAGGCGAACGCCGCCGCGATGTTCGCGCTGCTGAAGCCGGGCGACACGATCATGGGCCTCAACCTGGCCCACGGCGGTCACCTGACCCACGGCATGAAGATCAACTTCTCCGGCAAGCTCTACAACGTGGTCCCGTACCACGTCGACGAGACCGGCGAGGTGGACATGGCCGAGGTCGAGCGCCTCGCCAAGGAGTCCAAGCCGCAGCTGATCGTCGCCGGCTGGTCCGCCTACCCGCGCCAGCTGGACTTCGCCGCCTTCCGCCGCATCGCGGACGAGGTCGGCGCGTACCTGATGGTCGACATGGCGCACTTCGCCGGCCTGGTCGCCGCCGGTCTGCACCCGAACCCGGTGCCGCACGCCCACGTCGTCACCACCACCACGCACAAGACCCTCGGCGGTCCCCGCGGCGGTGTCATCCTGTCGACGCAGGAGCTGGCCAAGAAGATCAACTCCGCGGTCTTCCCGGGTCAGCAGGGCGGTCCGCTGGAGCACGTGATCGCGGCCAAGGCGGTCTCCTTCAAGGTCGCGGCCTCGCCCGAGTTCAAGGAGCGCCAGGAGCGCACCCTGGAGGGTGCGAAGATCCTCGCCGCCCGCCTGGTCCAGGACGACGTCAAGGCCGTGGGCGTGGACGTCCTCACCGGTGGCACCGACGTGCACCTGGTCCTGGTCGACCTGCGCAACTCCGAGCTGGACGGTCAGCAGGCCGAGGACCGCCTCCACGAGGTCGGCATCACGGTCAACCGCAACGCCATCCCGAACGACCCGCGGCCGCCGATGGTCACCTCGGGTCTGCGGATCGGTACGCCGGCCCTGGCCACCCGCGGTTTCGACGCCGAGGCCTTCACCGAGGTCGCCGAGATCATCGCGCAGGCGCTGAAGCCCGCGTACGACAGCGAGGCCCTGAAGGCGCGCGTCTCCGCGCTCGCCGCGAAGTTCCCGCTGTACCCGACGCTCTAACCGGCGTCCGGCCCATGGCCACGGAAGGGCCCGGCCTTGTTCCCGCACAGGCCGGGCCCTTCTCATGACCGGGGCCGACACCACCCGACACCGCCCGACACCGACCGACACCGCCCGGCCCGGTCGCGGTGGGGGCCCGCCCCGACCCTGCGCCCCGCGGCGGCCGCGGCCCGCACGCCGGACCGGTCCGGCGCACGCCCCGGTGGATCCCCCGTGGACCCGAGCCCCGGGCCCCGGGACCACGGGCCGACACCCGGCCGCCCCGTCCACGTAATCCTTCCCACCTCCTCCGACAGCCGAGACGTTCACCTCTCCGCGTTAAGCTCGTCTGCCGGACAAAATCCGAATAATCCACTTCTCCTCTCCTGCCCCCTCCCACCCCACGAGCAGACAAGGGAGTCCGCCACCGTGGCCATCTCCGTCTTCGATCTCTTCTCCATCGGTATCGGTCCCTCCTCCTCCCACACGGTCGGCCCGATGCGGGCCGCGCGCATGTTCGTGACGCGGCTGAAGAAGGACGGCGTGCTGGCCCAGACCACCTCCGTCCGGGCCGAGCTCTTCGGATCCCTCGGTGCGACCGGCCACGGGCACGGCACCCCCAAGGCGGTGCTGCTCGGTCTGGAAGGCCACTCCCCCCGCACGGTGAACGTCGAGACCGCCGACGACGAGGTCGAGCGCATCCGCAAGAGCGGCCGGCTGCGGCTGCTGGGCGCGGAGATAGGCGACGTGCACGAGATCGCCTTCGACGAGCCGAACCAGCTGATCCTGCACCGCCGCCGCTCCCTGCCCTACCACGCGAACGGCATGACGCTCTTCGCGTACGACGGCGCCGGCACCCCGCTGCTGGAAAAGACCTACTACTCGGTCGGCGGCGGCTTCGTCGTGGACGAGGACGCGGTCGGCGAGGACCGGATCAAGCTCGACGACACGGTGCTGAAGTACCCCTTCCGCTCCGGCGACGAGATGCTGCGCCTCGCGAACGAGACCGGTCTGTCGATCTCCTCCCTGATGCTGGAGAACGAGAAGGCCTGGCGCACGGAGGACGAGATCCGCGAGGGCCTCCTGGAGATCTGGCGCGTCATGCAGTCCTGCGTCTCGCGCGGCATGTCCCGCGAGGGCATCCTCCCCGGCGGCCTGCGGGTCAAGCGCCGGGCCGCCGCCACGGCGCGCCAGCTGCGCACCGAGGGCGACCCGATGCTGCACCGCAGCGAGTGGGCGACGATCTACGCGATGGCGGTCAACGAGGAGAACGCGGCGGGCGGCCGGGTCGTGACCGCGCCGACCAACGGCGCCGCGGGCGTCCTGCCGGCCGTGCTGCACTACTACATGAACTTCGTGCCGGGCGCGGACGAGGACGGCGTGGTCCGTTTCCTCCTCGCCGCGGGCGCGATCGGCATGCTCTTCAAGGAGAACGCCTCGATCTCCGGCGCCGAGGTCGGCTGCCAGGGCGAGGTGGGCTCCGCCTGCTCGATGGCGGCCGGCGCCCTCGCCGAGGTCCTCGGCGGCACCCCGGAGCAGGTCGAGAACGCGGCCGAGATCGGCATGGAGCACAACCTCGGCCTGACCTGCGACCCGGTCGGCGGCCTGGTGCAGATCCCCTGCATCGAGCGCAACGGCATGGCGGCGGTCAAGGCCGTCACCGCGGCACGGATGGCGATGCGCGGCGACGGCAGCCACAAGGTGTCCCTCGACAAGGTCATCAAGACCATGAAGGAGACCGGCGCCGACATGAAGGTGAAGTACAAGGAGACCGCCCGCGGCGGCCTCGCCGTCAACGTCATCGAGTGCTGACGCGCACCGCGTGACACGAGGGGGGCCCGGCGCGTGCGCCGGGCCCCTCTTCCGTCCACGGATCCCGGGAACGGGAAACGAGCGCAACCGCAACCGTGCCGTCCCCCGGGGCGTCCTAGGCAGTGCCACCAGTCCCCGTCTCTCGAGAATCGAGGGGACGTCATGATCCACGCCCGTCTCCGGCAGTTCGTGGCCCTGGCAACCGGCGCCCTGCTCGCCGCCTGCCTCTCCTTCGCCGCCCCTGCCTCGGCTTCCACCACCGTCTCCGCCGCCCCCCAGGCCCAGACCCCGCTCGTCGTCAACGCCCGCTGGGCCGGGCACCCCACGTACGACCGCATCGTCATCGACCTCCAGGGCTACGGCCCCGCGGTCACCGTCACCCCCGTCCCGCACCTCGTCTACGACGGGTCCGGCAAGCCCGTGCCGCTGCCCGGGACGTACTTCCTGGAGATCCGCCTCCACCCCGCCGCCGCGCACGACGACGCGGGGCAGAGCGTCTACCACGGGCCCAAGCTGCAGAAGATCAACCTCAGCAAGCTCAAGGGAATCGCCCTGACCGGCGACTACGAGGGGTACGTGACCTTCGGCGCCGCCTTCGACACCCTGCCGTACTACCGCGCGTTCCCCCTGCACTCGCCGGAGCGGTTCGTCGTGGACATCGCGCACTGAACCGGACGCGAGCGAGCCGGCCCGGGGCGCACGCCCCGGGCCGGCCCGTGTCACCTGCGCCAGAACAGGTGGTGCGTGACACCGCTCGGGCTGGGCACGACATCGAGGTGGAAGCGGTCGAGCAGCTCCTCGGGCGACTCCCAGAGCCTGACCCCGGACCCGAACTCCACCGGCGCGACCGCCACGTGCAGGGTGTCGACGAGGTCGGCGTCGAGGAACTCCCGAATGGTGGTGGCCCCGCCGCCGAGCCGGACGTCCTTGCCCCGCGCGGCTTCCCGCGCCCGGTCCAAGACCGTGGCCGGGTCGGCGTCGACGAAGTGGAAGGTGGTGTCGGAGAGCGTGAACGAAGGGCGCACGTGGTGGGTCATGACGAACACGGGCGTGTGGAACGGGGGCTCCTCACCCCACCAGCCGCGCCACTCGTGGTCGGCCCAGGGCCCGCGCTGGGGACCGAACTTGTTGCGGCCCATGATCTCGGCGCCGATGTTGTGCGCGAAGTCCCGGGTGAGGTAGTCGTCGAGACCCCGGCTCCCTCCGGGGTCGGTGCGGTTGGGCCAGCTCGCCGTCGCTCCGGCCCAGGCGAACAGTTCGCCCGGCTCCGCGTCGCCGAACGGCCGCGCGAGGCTCTGGTGCTCCCCGGCGCCGAATCCGTCGCGCGACACGCTGAAGTTCTGGACCCTCAGCAGTTGCTCCATGGGCTTCCTCCGGTCTGGTCGTCCACCGTGAGACCGCCCCGGGGCGCAGAACTCATCGGTGCTCGGGGTTGGGGAAGTCGAAGCGGCAGCCCGCGTCCCACTGCGAGCGCTGGTTGCCGTACGGCGGGATGCCGCCCGAGCGCTTGAGCAGGGCGGCCAGGTGCATGAGGTTCCAGGACATGAAGGCGGTGTTGCGGTTGGTGAAGTCGTTCTCGGGGCCGCCCGAGCCGGGGTCCAGGTAGGAGGGTCCGGGCCCGGCCTCGCCGATCCAGCCCGCGTCGGCCTGCGGCGGAATCGCGTAGCCGAGGTGCTGGAGGCTGTAGAGGACGTTCATGGCACAGTGCTTGACGCCGTCTTCGTTGCCGGTGATCAGCGCGCCGCCGACCCGCCCGTAGTAGGCGTACTGGCCCCGCTCGTTCAGCAGCGAGGAGCAGGCGTAGAGCCGCTCGATGACCTGCTTCATCACGGAGCTGTTGTCGCCGAGCCAGATGGGGCCGCACAGGACGAGGATGTCGGCGTCCATGATCTGGCTGTAGAGGACCGGCCACTGGTCGCTCTCCCAGCCGTGCTCGGTCATGTCGGGCCAGACCCCGGTCGCGATGTCGTGGTCGACGGCGCGGACGAGGGAGGTGCGGGTGCCGGCCCCTTCCATGACCCTGCGGCTCCTGTCGATCAGGCCCTCGGTGTTGCTGGTCTCGGGCGAGCGTTTGAGCGTGCAGTTCACGTAGAGGGCGGTCAGGTCCGAGTAGTCGTATGCGGCAGCCACACCCCCAGCCTCGCCACGGCACCTGGGCACCGCCAGCGGGCCGCGCCCGTCCGGGGACGGCCCTGCGGAAGCGGCCGTACGGAGGAGGCGTCGGGGCCGGCGCCGCCGCAAACCTAGGATGGCGCCATGTCGCTGCCGCACGCCATCCTCACCGCCCTGCTGGAGAAGCCCTCGTCCGGGCTGGAGCTGACCCGGCGGTTCGACAAGTCGATCGGGTACTTCTGGTCGGCGACGCACCAACAGATCTACCGCGAGCTGGGGCGGCTGGAGGAGTCCGGGCTGATCCGGGAGCTGCCGAGCGAGGTGCCCGTGCGCGGGCAGAAGAAGGAGTACGAGGTGCTGCCCGCCGGCGGCGCGGAGCTGGCCCGATGGGTGGGCGAGAGCCAGGACCCCAAGCCGATGCGCGACCCGCTGCTGCTGCGGATCCGCGCGGCGGGCGTCGTGGGGCCGCAGGGGCTCGGTCCCGAGCTGCGGCGCCATCTGGAGCTGCACCGACGTCAGCTCGCACAGTACGAGGCCATCGAGGAGAAGGACTTCCCGCCGGGGCGGGACGCCGTGGAGGACCGGCTGCGGCGGCTCGTGCTGCACGGCGGGATCGCCCTGGAGACGTTCTGGCTGCACTGGCTGCAGGAGGCCCTGGGCGAGGTCGAGGACATGTCCGGACCGGGGGCCTGACGCGCGGGGCCCGGGGGCGGGGATCCGGCGCCGAACGCACGCTGCCGCCCCGCTCCGGCGGTCCGGGGCGGGGCGGCAGCGGAGGGACTACTTGTTCAGGGAGGCCCAGAACTCGTCGAAGCTCAGCAGGCCGTCGCCGTTCGCGTCCTTGGAGGCGATCACGGCGTCCGCGACGGGGCCGGTGACGAACGGGTCGCCCATGGCCGCCATGGCCGCCTTGAACTCGTCGGCCGTGACGAAGCCGTCACCGTTCACGTCGAACTTGCCGAACGTCGTCCGTGCGCTCTCGATGTCCGCCACTGGGTCCACTCCTTCTTGATGCCTTGTTGACCGGCTCAGGGTAGCGGCCTCCCCGGTCCGCCCCCGCCCCGGGTCCCGTTCGTGCGGCAGAAACCTTTTCAATTACCGCCCCGTAATGCGGAATCGATAATTCCGACCAAACAAACGAAGATTCCACTTGTCACACTCCGGGGCCACGGCATAACGTACTGGCATTGCCGCCACACCAGGAGCGCAGGGCTCCCAGGGACAAGTGGCAACAAGGGCGATCAATCAGATGACGATCACAGCTGACGCATCATTCGAAGTTCTGCCCTTCACCCGCACCTGCCGGCACATCTGGGAAGACGGCGACCACGTGCTCATCGGCGTGAGTCCCGGAAACAGCTATTTCAGCGCCGACCGCATCGCCGGCCTGACCCGATGGGCCACGAACCGGTTCGCGCAAGTCGACTTCGTCTACGCGGACCTCCACGTGGACCGGATGTTCGCCGCCTTCGGCCACACCCGGGAGCACGCGGAGAAGCGTGCGGCGAAAGAGATCAAGGCGGTCCGGCGGCGCATCCTCAAGGGCGTGACGGAATCAGGACCGCCGCAGCCCAAAATCCGCGTACGGGGCCTTTCCGAATTCCAATCGAACCCCGTCTACCAACTACTACACCGACGCGTCCTGCATTTCCTGGAGACCGACGAAGAATTCCGCGAGGGCTGCGAGCAAATGGCCCTACATTTCGTCGGATCCAAATTGTCGGAAGGTGAATCGGTCACGGCCGAGCAGTTGCGGGTCTGTTTCGATTACATGGCGGCCGAGCTGCCGTTCTTCGTGGACACCCCGAGCATTCTCGACGTGCCGTCCTCGGTGGCGGCCTACCACGTCCGGATGCCGCTGACCGATGTCCTCTTCGCACGCGGCGGGGGTCTGCGCGCGACCCGCAACCAGGCGTACGCCGTCGTACGGCCCGGGGCCACGGCACCCGGGAGCGCTACGGACCACGCACCGACCGAAAGGACCGTCGATGAGCGTCGAGCAGCTTGAGGGCCCGGGGGCCGAAGAGCGGCCTCTCCTGGACTTCCCGCTCTCCCGGCGCGGTGACGTGCTCCCGCAAGAGTGCGCCTGGCTGCGCGAGAAGGCGCCGGTCGCCCGGGTCCGCACCCTCACCGGCGACCCGGCCTGGCTGGTGAGCAGCTACGCGCTGGCCAAGCAGGTACTGGAGGACGAACGCTTCAGCCTCAAGGACACGGCGAACGCCGGGGTCCCGCGGCAGTACGCGCTGACGATCCCGCCCGAGGTCGTCGACAACATGGGCAACATCAACAGCGCGGGCCTGCGGGGCGCCGTGATGAAGGCGCTGAACCCCCGTCAGCAGGGGCTGCGGGGCCTGCTGCGCGCCCGGGCCGGCGAGCTCCTCGACGCGCTCGTGGCGGAGGGCGGCCCGGTCGACCTCCGGGCGGGCTTCGCCGACCCCTTCTCGGCGGCCCTGCACTGCCAGGTGCTGGGGGTGCCGTTCGAAGACCGGCGCCGGCTGATGTCGGGCCTGGACGTCGCGTTCATGACCGCGCGCGAACCGTTCGCCGACTCCGCCCTCAACTGGTACAAGGACGTGGGCTACTTCGCCGACCGGCTGAACGACCAGCTCGCCCTGGCCCCCGAGGAGCGTACGGGGCTCCTCGGGAGGTTCGCTGAGCTGAAGGAGGCGGATCCGGAGTCGGCCCACCTGACCGACGAGATGTTCGCGACGGTCGCCGTCTCCCTCTTCGGCGCGGGTGCGGTCTCCACCTCCGCGTTCCTCACGCTCGCGGTGCTCGCGCTGCTCCAGCGGCCCGAGCTGATCGGGTACCTGCGCCGGCACCCGGAGCGCACGGCCGCGGCGGTGGAGGAGCTGCTGCGCTGGAACCTGTCCGTCGGGGACGGCCTGCCGCGCATCGCCCTGGCCGACGTCCAGGTCGGTGACGTGCTGGTGCGGGAGGGTGAGCTCGTCCTCGTCCTCCTGGAGGGGGCCAACTTCGATCCGGAGGCCTTCGAGCGTCCGGACGAGCTGGACCTGGAGCGCCAGAGCGTCAACCCCCACCTCGCCTTCGGCGCGGGCCCGCACTTCTGCCCGGCGTCCGCGCTGGGTCGCGCCCATGCCGAGATCGCACTGGAGGTGCTGGTCGAGCGGCTGCCCGGACTGCGGCTCGCGGTGCCCTCCGAGAACCTCGTCTGGCGCACGGGCTTCATCAAGCGGCTTCCGGAGCGCCTTCCGGTCGCCTGGTAGCCCGTCGTCCGGCGAACGGACCGCGGTGTCCCGGGAGCTGTGCGAGCTTCCGGGGCACCGCCGTGTCCGGCCCTGGCGTCTCTTGCGGGGACCTAGCGGAAGATGCCGGTGTGGCCCAGCGAGTAACGGCCGGGCTGCGGGTACACGGCGAGTCCGTGCGGTCCGCCGCCCACCGGGATCCGGGCGATCTGCTTGCCGGTCTGCGTGTCGAGCGCGTAGACCTCGGAGTTGTAACGGCCCGACAGCCACAGCACCTTGCCGTCGGCGGAGACCCCGCCCATGTCGGGGCTGCCACCGTCCGGCAGCGTCCACTTCTTGGTGAGCTTGTTCTCGGGGAAGTTGAAGACCGAGATGGTGCCCTCGCCCCGGTTGGAGACGTACATCTCCTTGGAGTCGCGGCTCACGTAGAGGCCGTGGCAGCCCTTCCCGGTGGGCAGCAGTTTGGGGGTCTCGAACTTGTCCCCGCTGAGCACCCACATGCCGTGCGCCATCATGTCCGCGACGTAGAAGGTCTTCCCGTCCGGGGAGACCTTGACGTCCTGCGGCATCGCGCCCTCGAACGGCAGCTTCTGCTGGCCGACGACCTCCATGCGCTCGGTGTCGACCTTGAGGAGTTCGCCGGAGAACTCGCAGCTCACGATGAAGTAGCGGCCGTCGGCGGAGAAGTCCGCGTGGTTGACCCCGTAGCAGGTCACGGGCACCGTCTTGACCCGGTCCATCGTGTGCGGGTCGCGGAAGACGAGCTCCTTGTCCATCGAGGCCATGACGATGGCGTACTTGCCGTTCGGCGTGAAGTACAGGTTGTACGGGTCGTGCACCTCCACCGGCTTTCCGGCCTCGCCCGTGGCCGGGTTGATCGGGGTGAGGGTGTGACCGCGGTTGTTGTTGACCCACAGGGTCTTCAGGTCCCAGGAGGGGACCACGTGTTGGGGCTGGACCCCGACCGGGATGGTGTCGATGACCTGGTAGGTCATCGGGTCGATGACGGACACCGTGTTGGAGTTGGTGTTCGGCACGTAGACGCGGGACGGGAAGTCCTTGACCACGGGGGAGAGCTTGTTCGGCCGGTCCGCCGCGTAGACGTCGTTCGGATCGAGCACGGGCGGCATGCCGGGCAGACCGGGCGGGGCGGCCGGCGCGGCCTTGACGGGCTTGGCCGGGCCCTTGGTGCCGAGCGCCTCGGCGGGTTCCTTGCCGGCCGATCCGCAGCCGGCAAGGGCGGCGAGGACCAGACCTGCCAGCAGCGCGCCGGCAGTCCGGGGAAGGCGGGTGGTCGTCATGGGGTCAGCAGCTCCGTGGTGGTCACCGCGCGCAGGTTGCGGCGCGCGAGTTCTTCGAGGAGGGGAGGCATCGCGTCGACCGTGTCCGCGTAGCCGAAGTGCAGGCTCACCACCGATCCGGGCCGGATCGTCCCGGTGACGGTGCGGATGACGGCCGCGGCACCGGGCGAGGTGAAGTCGAGGGAGTCCACGTCGTACGAAAGGACGTGCGGGTAGCCAGCCCGCTGGGCCAGTTCCTGGACGAGGGGGGTCGCGTACTGGGTCTGTGAGGGCCGGAACCAGGTGCCGATGGATCCGGTGAGCCGCTTGAGCCGCTGGGCGCAGCCGGTGATCTCGGCGTAGGCCTGCGCTTCGGGCATGTCGTTGATCGCGAGGTGGCGCTGCGTGTGGTTGCCGAGCTCGTGACCGCCGTCGAGGATGCGCCGGGCCAGCTCCGGGTGCGCGTCGAGCCAGGATCCGATGGCCAGTACGGTGACCCGCGCGCCCCCCTTCTCGGCCGCGGCCAGCACCGCCCGGGCGATGGCCGGGTCCCCGTTGCCGTGGAAGGTGAGGGCGACCCGGGGGCGGTCGCGCGGACCGTGACCGATCTCGACGGGCTGCCCGGCGAACCGGCGCGGGGCGGCGGCCGGAGCCGCCTGCGCCGGGCGGGCCGACCGGGCCGGACCCGGCGGACGGCCGGAGGGCGCGGTGGCCGGTCGACCCGGCCCGCAGGCGGCGGTGAGACCGGCCGCGGCGGCGCCGGCCGACCCGAGAGCGGCCGCGCGCAGGGCCACGCGCAGGGCCGCGCGGCGGCCTGGTTGTGAGAGCACCTGCCCATTTAAGGGGTGGATGACCCGGAAGGTAATGATTGACCCAATTCAGGACGGTCGTCAAAAGGGGCCAACCGGGTGGCCGGGTCGCTACGTGATCAACGATTTACACAGAGCAGTCGATACTTATTCATGGATTGCGAGGTGAGTGGTCCACCTCACCTAGGATTTAGCTAGAAAGTCTTGCGATTTGCACACTTATGTCCAAGTAGGGACTTTTGGCGTTCAGGCCCTCGTCTGCCATAGTCGGAACCACGACTTCCCATTGACCCGAGCGAAGTCTCCACGCCGAGGATCACACCCCCTCAGATCCTCGGCGCACCGATGAAGCCCCCACACCGCCCCACACGGCGGACGGGGGCTTCCGGCGTTCCGGGAGGATCAGGGGTTCTGCCGGTCGGCGACCCGCATCTCGAACCAGGTGATCTTCCCGCGCGGCAGCAGGTCCGCGCCCCAGCGGTCGGACAGCTTGTCGACGAGGAAGAGGCCCCGGCCGGTGGTGTCCAACTCGTGGACCGGCATCAAGCAGGGCAGTCCGCGCGAAGGGTCGCGCACCTCCACCCGGATCCAACCGCGGCGCCGCAGCATGCGTAAGCCGAAGGAGCGGGCCCCGGTGTGCCGGACCGCGTTGCCGACGAGCTCCGAGACCAGCAGGACGGCGTGCTCGGCGATCTGCGGCGAGAGGCCCCAGAGGCGGACCACCACGCACTGGGTGAGCCGGCGCGCGGTGCTCGCCGACTCGGGCATGGACGGCAGTGTCACTTCGGCTTCGGCCGGATTTCCATACAATTCCAGCGCCTTGAGGCCCTGTTCGTCCTCAACAGCCGCCGTGAGCCGTACCGCCGAAGCGCTGCCGCGTTGCCGCGGCTGTTCCACACCCTCCAGGCCCGCCATGCACCCATCATGGACGGCCGACGCTCCCTCCCGGGCCGTTCCACAGGAAAACACCCCCCGGATTCAACAACTCCAAGGGGGTGTTCCGTCATATGCGAGAGGCAATCGGACGACCTCCGCGCACACCTTGACCTGCAATGACGCGCCACACGGAAGTGACCACAGCGAGTGGATCACTCACTCGCCTTAAGGCTGGCTTAAGGCCTGGCTAATCCACCCACAGGGAGGACCAGGGTCCTCGGCCGGGGTGCCGGCTCAGACGAACTTCGCCTTGCCCGGGCCCTCTTCGACGAAGCTGCGCATGCCGCGCTCGCGGTCCTCGGTGGCGAACAGGCCCGCGAACCAATTGCGTTCGATGGTGAGACCGGTGTCGATGTCGGCCTCCAGACCCGCGTCCACACACTCCTTGGCGGCGCGCAGCGCGATCGCCGGACCCTGCGCCAGCTTGGCGGCCCAGGCGTGCGCCTGCTCGTACACCTCGGCGGCGGGCACCACCCGGTCGACCAGGCCGAGGGTCAGCGCCTCGTCGGCCTTGACCATGCGCCCGGTGAAGATCAGGTCCTTGGCCTTGGACGGACCGATCAGCCGGGAGAGCCGCTGGGTACCGCCCGCGCCCGGGATCAGGCCGAGCAGGATCTCGGGCTGGCCGAGCTTGGCGTTGTCGGCGGCGATCCGGTAGTCGGCACACAGGGCGAGTTCGCACCCGCCGCCCAGCGCGTAGCCGGTGATGGCCGCGACGACGGGCTTGGGGATCCGGGCGACGGCGGTGAAGGCGTCCTGGAGCGCGCGGGACCGGGCGACCATCGCCGCGTGGTCCATCGTCTGCATCTCCTTGATGTCCGCGCCCGCCGCGAACACCTTCTCGCCGCCGTAGATGATGACCGCGCGGACGTCCGCCCGGTCGGTCGCCTCCACCGCGAGCTCGCGCAGCCGGTCCTGGGTGGCGATGTCCAGGGCGTTCATGGGCGGCCGGTCCAGGCGGATGGTGCCGACGCCTTCGGAGACTTCGAGAGAGAGGGTCATACGGGTCAGGTTAGCGCCGGTTAACGCGGAGTGGCCCGGTGCTGTGGGTCACAGCACCGGGCCACTCCGACCGCGTGGGCGGCGTACTTACTTGATCCACTCCGCCCACGGCATGTTCCAGCCGTTGAGGCCGTTGTCCGGGGCGATCTGCTTGTCCTTCGAGTTCTTCACGACGACCACGTCGCCGATCAGCGACTCGTTGAAGAACCAGGCCGCGGGCGCATTGGGGTCGCCGCCGCCGCGCTGGTCGCGCAGGCCCACGCAGCCGTGGCTGACGTTCGTGGAGCCGAAGGTGCCGGAGGAGGCCCAGTAGTTGCCGTGCACGAAGGTGCCCGACTGCGACAGGCGCATGGCGTGCGGGACGTCGGCGATGTCGTACTCGCCGCCGAAGCCGACGGTCGCGCCGTTCATCCGGGTCACCTCGTACTTCTCGCTGATGACCATCTGACCGTTGTACGTGGTCGTCGACGGGGCGCCCGCGGTGATCGGGACGTTCTTGAGCACCTGGCCGTCACGGACGACCTCCATCTGCTTGGTGCTCGCGTCGACCGTGGAGACCTGGGAGCGGCCGATGGTGAAGGTGACCGTACGGGTCTGCTTGCCGTAGACGCCGGGGCGGCCTTCGACCCCGTCGAGGGCGAGCTTCACGGTGACCTTGGTGCCCGCGGCCCAGTAGTTCTCGGGGCGGAAGTCGAGGCGGTCGTTGCCGAACCAGTGGCCCTCGACCTGGACGGCCGGCTCGGCCGTGACCGTGATGGCCTTCTCGACGGCTTCGGGGTTGGTGATTCCCCGGGTGAAGTTGATCGAGACCGGCATGCCCACGCCGACGGTGGCGCCGTCCTCGGGCGTGTAGTGGCCCACGAAGGTGTTGGTCGGGGTCAGGGTGGTGAAAGTGGTGTCCTTGGCGGACTCCCGGCCGGCCTCGTCCTTGGCGACCGCGTGCACCTTGTACTCGGTGGCGGAGGCCAGGTGGCGGGCCGGCTCCCAGGTGGCACCGTCGTCGGCGATCTTGCCCTCGACCGCGTTGCCCTTGGTGTCCGCCACGGCCACCGTGCTGAGCTTGCCGCCCGTGCTCGTTATCTTCAGGACGCCGCTGGTGGCGACCTCCTTGGCCCCGTCGTCGGGCTTGACGCTGACGACCGCCTTGGAGGCCTCGGTACCGGTCTTGGTGCCACCCCCGGCGTTGTCGCCACCGCTGCCGCCGCTGTTGCTGCCGCCACCGCCACCGCACGCGGTGGTGAACAGCAGGGCCGCCCCCAGCAACAGGGCCGGCAGGCCGGTGCGGGCGCGGCCGCGTATCGGCTGCACGTTCACTCGTGTTCTCCCCATGTCCCCCGCGCGCGGACTGTCGCGCGCTTGTTGACAGGTAATCACACGGAGGGATCACGATGAGCCACGGTCTTGTCACCGTTCCGTCCCAACTGCCCGGAGAAGTGCTGCGGCGGCCGCCCCGTGGCCGGGACACGGTGGGTGATCAGGCCAATCCCGAGGGGGCGGCCGCCGAGGGGTCAGGCCCGGGGGCTTGGAGTGCTTGGAGTGCTTCGGGTTCTTCGGGTTCTTGGAGTGCTGGGGGTGCTTGGAGTGCTTGCCCTTCCCGTGGTCGCCCTTCGGGTGCTTCGGCTGCTGGGGGTGCTTGCCCTTGCCGTGGTCGCCCTTCGGGTGCTTGGGGTGCTTGCCCTTGCCCTGGTCCCCCTTGCCGTGGTCGTCCTTGCCGTGGTCGACCGGCTTGTTCCGCAGCGTCACCACGATGCGCTGGTCCGGGGTGCCGATGTCGAGGCGCAGCGGGCCGGTGACCCGGTCGGCGGGCAGGGCGTAGCCCGCGGGTACCGCCGTCTCGACCAGGTAGTACCAGCCCTCGGGGAGCGGGCCGAAGGTGCAGACTCCGGTCCGGTCGGTGGTGCAGCCCGGGGCGACCCGGCGATCGGCGTTGATGCCGCGCGTCTGCAGGCCCGGGGTGTTGTTGGTCTCCTGCCACAGCTCGAAGACCGCACCGCGCAGCGGTCGCTTGGTCCTGGCGTCCTGCTTCACGACCCGGATCGAGCCCTCGTACGCCTCGCTCACCGGGGTGTTCGCGACGTCGACGACGATGCCGTCCGCCACGTCACCCCGGTCCAGGTCGAACCGGGTGGCCGGGTCGGCCGGGGTCTCGTACCCGGTGGGGGCGGCGGTCTCCCGCCAGTAGTAGGTGTGCCCGATCGGCAGCTCCACCGTGCAGGTGCCCCCGGTGTCCGTCACGCAAGCCCCGTCAAGACGGGTGTCGCCGCCCGTCGGGTCCGTCTGGAGGCCGGTGGAGCCGTTGCTCTCCCGCCAGAGGTCGAACCGCGCGCCCGCCAGCGGGAGGCCGGTGGCCCGGTCGGTCTTGCGCAGCACCACCCGGGCCGCGTCCGGCGGCTCGGGGGTGCGCCGGTTGTCCGCCTCGTACCGGACCCCGGCCGCGGCGTTCTCGGCGGTGAGGGTCAGCTCGTGGACGGTGTCGTCCAGGTCGTAGCCGAGCGGCGCCCGGGTCTCGCGCCAGTAGTACGTGCCGGGCTCGGTGGTCCGCTCGCAGATGCCGCTCGCCGGTGTGACGCACTCGGCGACCAGGGTGTCGGCCCGCGGCGCGGTGTCCTGCAAGCCGTCGGTCCCGTTCGTCTCGCGCCACAGTTCGAAGTGCGCCCCCTGCAGCGCCGTGCCCGTCCCCGCATCCCGCTTGAGCACCGAGACCGTGCCGGTCACCGGCGCCGGGCCGCCGCACTCGGGCAGGTCGCCGTTGAAGGGGTAGGCGTGGAACTCCTGGCCGCCGCCCCCGGTCGTGCTGCTGCCGTGGGTGACGGAGCCGGTGGTGAAGAAGCGCCCGTTGATGCCGGGCAGGGTGACGGTGGTCTCCGAGGACTGCTGCCCCATGAGGAAGCTGCCCTGGAACTGGCCGCCGCCGGTCAGGTGCACGGTGGTGGCGTCCGGGAAGTTCCACAGCAGCCGGTCGCGGTAGGCGTTGAGGGGGTCGGTGTCCTGGATGCCGCCGCTGTACGTGCTGATCGTGCGGGTGGCGCCCAGGACGTTCACCAGCACGGTGGCCGTGGCCGGGATGCGGGTGAAGCGGATGCCCTGCTGGCCGCCCCCGTTGCCGACGAGGTTCGCGTCGACGTTGAAGACCTGGAGCGCGGAGGAGCCGTCGCCGGTGAAGAGCGTCTCGTAGCCGTTGTTGACGGCCGTGCCGGTGGCCGGGCGGGACTGCCCGTCGACCCGCGCGTAGCACTCGCTGGCGGCGCTGAGCCGGTCGCGCAGCCCCGCGTACGGGGTGACGGCGGCGGGGTCGCGGACCGGGCGGCCCGTCACCGTGCCCTCGACGGAGCCGGCGTACCGGACGACGCCGCCGTCGGCGAGCAGGCGTTCGCCCGACGCGACGGTGACCGATCCGCCGGTGGTGAGGAAGTCGGCGCCGACGGGCGGGGGCACCCTCGATCCGGCGCCGACGATCCCCACGTTGTAGCGGCTGTCCCCGCCCGCCTGCTTGTCCTGGTCGAAGTCGCCGAGGACGACGAGGCGGCCCTCGGCCTCCGAGGCCCGGCCCCGGACGCGGAAGTCGCCCCCCGCGAAGACGTTGACGCCGTCGTCCCGGCCCTGCGGGACGCCGTCGGTGCCGATGGCCGGGTACGGGTCGGGGCAGTCTCCCGGGACGCAGGGCCCCAGCCCCCCGGGAAGCGGAGCTCTGACGACCGCCGTCGGGCGGTCGTCACCGGGACCCTCCGCGAAGGCCGCGGGCGCGGCGGAGGCCAGTACGGCTCCGATCGCGAGCCCGAGGGTCCAGTTCCTTGCTGACATGACGCTCCGTCCGTTGCCTGCTGCCCTGATCTGCCCTGACAGGCTGCGGGCGGGGTTCGGCGGGGCGCGGCGGGGACACTCTGCGCTACGGCATTTCGATCACAGTGATCACTCTCCCGGGCGGGCCGGCCCGAGGGGACGTCTTGTCGATCAGGCGATGGCGGAGCCGGCGACCCAGTCCGCCCAGGACATGTTCCAGCCGCCCAGCCCGTTGTCCGGGGCGACCGTCTTGTCCTGCGAGTTCACGACCTCCACCACGTCCCCGACGAGGGTCCGGTCGAAGAACCAGCCGGCCGGGGTGTCGGAGCCGCCGCCCTTGTCGTCGCGCAGGCCCACGCAGCCGTGGCTCACGTTGGTGGTGCCGAAGGTGTCGGGGCTGGACCAGTAGTTCCCGTGCAGGAAGGTTCCGGAGGAGGTGAGCCGCATGGCGTGCGGGACGTCGGGGATGTCGTACTCGCCGCCGAAGCCGACGGTCTGGCCGTTCATGCGGGTGACGTCGAACATCTCCATCACCACCATCTTGCCGTTGTACGTGGTGGTCTTGGGCGCCCCGGCGCTGATCGGGACGGTCGACACCAACTGCCCGCCGCGGCGGACCTCCATGGTGTGCGCGTCCGCGTCCACGGTGGAGATCTGGGAGCGGCCCACGGTGAAGCTGAAGGTCTTGTCCTGGATGCCGTACGCGCCGGGCGCGCCCTCGATGTCGCGCAGGTCCATCTTCACGGTGACCTTGGTGCCGGACTTCCAGTACTCCTTGGGCCGGAAGTCGAGCCGCTCCCGCCCGAACCAGTGGCCGACGACCTGCACGCCCGGGTCCGACGTGACGGAAATGGCCCGCTCCACTTCGGCGCGGCGCTCGATCGCCTGACTGAACCGGAAGGAGACGATCATCCCGGTGCCGACGGTCGAGCGGTTCTCGGGCTTGAAGTAGCCGATGAACCGCTCTTCGGGAACGTAGGTGGTGAAGGTGGTGTGGCGGGCCTGGCGACGGTCGTGCCCGTCGAGGGCGACGGCGTCCACGGTGTACTTGGCCGCGAGCGCGAGCCGTCCGAACTCGGGGTCGGGGCTCCAGCTGAGCCCGTCGTCGGCGATGGCGCCGGGGACCAGTTCCTGCTGTGCGTCCTCCACCTTGGTGACGACGACCCGCTCCAGGCGGCCCTCGGGCACGGTGACCGACAGCCTCCCGTCCGCGGGGACCCCCTTCGCGTTGTCGTCGGGGGTGATGCGGATGGCCTCGTCCGGCGAGCGGGGTTTTCCGGGCAGCTGGATCTCGACCGGGGCCTTGCCGTCCTGGGTGCATCCGGCCAGCCCGCCCAGCAGGCCCGCCCATGCCGCCACGGCGGCCAAGCCCGCCCCTGCCCGCCTCGTCAGAAGTGTCACGATCCCTCCAACGACCGGGCGCTGCGGGGGAAACGTGAGCGCGGGCCACGTTCCGGGCAGAACTGTCCGGGCAGAACAGTGTGAAGGACCAGACGGGGGCGGGCCCAGGCCGGGACGCCGGGGCCGCACTCTCCCCTACCCCCGCCGGTACCCAGGAGCCGTGGAGGCGGGCAGTGTCGAGCGCAGCCGAGCAGGAGGCGGTGGAAGCCGTCAGCAATGCCGCGGAAGCGGTGCGGAGCGGCCGGGCCGTGCCCGTACCGCAGATCGACGGCCGACTGAAGGAGCGGCCGAACGGGCAGGTCAGGGGCCAGGTGATACGGGTGCACGCGCGCCCGGGGGCACCGGTGTGGCCGGGGTCCTCGCATCCGCTGGGGGCCCGGTTCCATCACGGTCCGGACGGGACCGCGGGCACCAACTTCGCCCTGTGGGCGCAGGGCGCGGAGGCGGTGGAGGTGTGTCTGTTCGACGAGGCCGGCGCCGAGACCCGCTGCACCCTGACGGAGCACACGCACGAGATCTGGCACGGGTTCGTGCCGGGCGTACGCCCCGGGCAGCGGTACGGATTCCGGGTGCACGGCCGCTGGGATCCTTGGACGGGCGCCCGCTACAACCCGGCGAAGCTGCTCCTGGACCCGTACGCGCGCGCCGTGGACGGGGACTTCACGCTGCCCCCGGAGGTGTACGCGCACGTCCGGGACTGGCCGCAGCAGTACATCGCGGACACCGTGCGCGACGACCGGGACTCCGCGCCGTTCGTCCCGAAGGGCGTGGTCGTCCACGATGACGACGACTGGGCGGACGACGTCCGGCCGAAGACCCCGTGGGCCGATTCGGTGATCTACGAGCTGCACGTGCGCGGCTTCACGATGCGCCATCCGGACATTCCCGAGGAGCTGCGCGGCACCTACGCGGGCCTGGCCCACCCGGCGGCGATCGAGCACCTGACGGGGCTGGGCGTGACGGCGGTCGAGCTGCTGCCGGTGCACCAGTTCGCGCACGAGGACCACCTGCTGCGCCGGGGGCTGCGCAACTACTGGGGCTACAACTCGATCGGCTACTTCGCCCCGCACGCGGCGTACTCGGCGAGCGGGACGGCCGGGCAGCAGGTCGGGGAGTTCAAGCGGATGGTGCGGGCCCTGCACGCGGCCGGGATCGAGGTCATCCTCGACGTGGTCTACAACCACACGGCGGAGGCGGGCGAGCTGGGCCCGACGCTGTCGCTGCGCGGGATCGACAACCGGGGCTACTACCGGCTGCAGTCCGACCAGCGGCGGTACTCCGACTACACGGGCTGCGGGAACACCCTGCACGCGGGGCGCCCGCACGTGCTGCGACTGATCACCGACTCGCTGCGCTACTGGGTCACCGAGATGGGTGTGGACGGCTTCCGCTTCGACCTGGCGGCGGCGCTGGCCCGGTCGATGCACGACGTGGACATGCTGTCGCCGTTCCTCGCGGTGATCGCCCAGGACCCGGTGCTGCGGCGGGTGAAACTCATCGCCGAGCCGTGGGACGTGGGCTCGGGCGGTTACCAGGTGGGGGCGTTCCCCCCGCTGTGGACGGAGTGGAACGACCGCTACCGGGACGCCGTACGGGACTTCTGGCGGGGCGCGCTGCCCGACGTACGGGACCTCGGCTACCGGCTGTCGGGCTCCAGCGACCTGTACGCGTGGGGCGGGCGGCGGCCGTACGCCTCGGTGAACTTCGTGACCGCGCACGACGGTTTCACCCTGCGCGACCTGGTGTCGTACGAGCGCAAGCACAACGAGGCGAACGGGGAGGCGAACCGGGACGGGACCCATGACAACCGGTCCTGGAACTGCGGGGCGGAGGGCGAGAGCGACGATCCCCGGATCGGCGTGCTGCGCCGTCGCCAGCTGCGCAACCTGCTCACCACGCTGCTGCTGTCCACGGGCGTGCCGATGCTGGTGGCCGGGGACGAGTTCGGGCGCACGCAGGACGGCAACAACAACGCGTACTGCCAGGACAACGAGACGGGCTGGGTGGACTGGTCGCTGCTGGAGGATCCGGCCTGGCAGTCGCTCTTCGCCCTGGCCTCCCGGCTGATCGCTCTGCGCCACGCCCATCCGGTGCTGCGGCGGCGGGCGTTCTTCTCCGGGCGTTCGCAGGGCGCGGACGGGCTGCGGGACCTGGCCTGGTTCACCCCGGCGGGCGCGGAGATGACGGAGCGGGACTGGTACGCGCCGGCCGCCGCGCTGGGGATGTACCTGTCGGGGCGGGACATCCCGGGCCGTGACGAGCGGGGCCGGCAGGTGACGGACGACAGCTTCCTCGCGCTGTTGCACACCGGGGACCGGCCGGTGGCGTGGGTCCTGCCTGGGGCGCCCTGGGCGGAGGTGTACGAGGTCGTCCTGGACACCTCCCTGGAGGACCAGGCCGACCCTCCCCGGACCCGGCACCACGGCGGGCAGACCCTGACGGTCCCGGCGCGGTCGGTGCTGCTGCTGAAGGTGGTGAGCTGAGCGGCGGCCCGGACCGTTCCTCCTCTGGTTCCGGACGTACCCGACATCCGGAACCAGCCCCCTCGTTCGTACTGCGATGATGTGTTCGACATCGTCTCGGAGGGGGGCCCTGCATGGGCAGAGTCACGACCGCGCTGCAGGAACTGCGCGGGGCGCAGAAGTCGGCGAAGGGGGTGTCGCTCTACTCCCGGTTCGTCAACCGGCCCGCCGGGCGGTACCTGGCCGCCGGTTCGTACGCGCTGGGGCTCACCCCGAACCAGGTGACGCTGATCAGTGCCGCCTTCAGCTTCGCCGCCGTGGCCGCGGTCGCGCTGACCGCTCCCTCGTGGGGGCTGGGGATCGCGGTGTGGGCCGCCCTCGCCGTCGGTTTCGCCTTCGACTCCGCCGACGGGCAGCTCGCCCGGCTGCGCGGGGGCGGCAGCGCGGCCGGCGAATGGCTCGACCACGTGGTGGACGCCGCCAAGCTCACCGCCCTGCACTCCTGCGTGCTGATCGCCTTCTACCGCTTCCCCGACGCGTACGGGACGGGCGCGGACGGCTGGCTACTGGTGCCGCTGGGCTTCCAGTTCGCCGCGGTGGTGACCTTCTTCGGGGGGCTGCTGACCGAGAAGCTGAAGCCCAAGCCGGCTCCCGGCAGCCCGGCGGCCGCGCCGTCGACCGCGCGCGCGGTGGCTCTACTGCCCGTGGACTACGGGGTGTTCTGCCTGGTGTTCCTGCTGCTCGGCGGCGGGAAGCTGTTCGTGTGGGCGTACGCGGGACTGGGCGTGGTCGCCGCGCTGTTCCTGCTGGCGTTCCTGGCGAAGTGGTTCCGGGAGCTCAGCGCCGTTCGCCGGTGACCTGGCCCGGCGCCGGGGCCGGTTCGGCGAGCGCGTCCAGCGCCCGGCGCAGCTGGGTGCTGGACGTGTGCACGGTGTAGGGGAAGTAGACGACGTCGACGCCGTGGGCGGCGAAGTCCTTCTCGAGCCGGTCGCCCTTGGGCGTGCCGCGCCAGTCGTCGCCCTTGAAGATGACGTCGAAGCGGACCTGCTTCCAGGTCTCCACCTTGTCGGGGACCGTCTCGACGAAGGCCGCGTCGACGTACTTCACGCTGCGCACGATCTCCAGCCGCTCGACGAGCGGGATCATCGGGCGGCGCCCCTTGGCGAGCTCGGCCATCTCGTCCGAGACGACTCCGGCGACCAGGTAGTCGCACTGGCTCCGGGCGTGCCGAAGGATGTTGAGATGTCCGATGTGGAACAGATCGTAGGCGCCGGGCGCGTAGCCGACTCGATACGGTCGACGCGCAGGCGCGCCAAGGTCGGACATGTCGTGCTCCGTCATCATTTACCCCCAGCGGCCACACCCCCCGGTGTAGCGGATTAGCAGACAATAGCGTGCACGTTCCGCACCACGCGGGTGAACGAATAGGGTGACGTGCGCATCATCCAGGGGAAGAGGGGACGCACGGTGTCCAGATCCGGTCAGCGGCGCATGCTGCTGGTTTCCACCAATTACGCTCCGGAGCACGCGGGGATCGGCCCGTATGCGACCCAGATCGCGGAGCACTGGGCGGATCTCGGTCACGAGACCCATGTGCTGGCCGGCATGCCGCACTACCCGGCGTGGTCGCTCGAACCCGAGTACAAGGGCGCGTTCCAGCGCACGGAACAGCGCGCGGGGGTCACCGTGCACCGGCGTGCGCACACCGTGCCGCCGCGCCAGACCGCCGTGAAGCGGGCCCTTTTCGAAGGATCGATTCTGCTGCACGGCGCCGTGGCCCCGCCGAAGATGCGCAAGCCGGACGCGGTCCTCGCCCAGATGCCCAGCCTGGCCGGCGGCGTGCTCGCCGCCCGGCTCGCGGCGCGCTGGAAGGTCCCGTACATCCCGGTCGTCCAGGACCTGATGGGCGCCGCCGCCGCACAGAGCGGGATCAGCGGCGGCGACAAGGCCGCCGCGATCGCCGGCCGCGCCGAGGCCTACGCCCTCAAGCGCGCCACCCTCGTCGGCGTCATCCACGAGACCTTCGTGGACCGGGTCGTCGGCATGGGCGTGGACCCGGGGAAGATCCGCCTCGTCCCCAACTGGTCCCACGTGCCGGTGCCCACCAAGCCGCGCGGCGAGACCCGGCACCACCTCGGCTGGGCCCCCGGCGAGACCGTCGTCCTGCACTCCGGGAACATGGGCCTCAAGCAGGGCCTCGAAGTCCTCGTCGGCGCCGCCCGGCTCGATCCGAGCGTCCGGTTCGTCCTGATGGGCGACGGCAGCCAGCGCGCGGCTCTGTCCGATCTCGCGGCGGATGTGCCGAATCTGGACATCATCCCCCCTGCCGCTGACGGCGAGTTCCCGGATATCCTCGCGGCGGCGGACGTTCTCGCAGTCACGCAGCACGCCGCCGTGCTGGACATGAGCGTCCCGTCGAAGCTGACCTCGTACTTCCAGACCGGTCGGCCCGTCGTGGCCTCCGTGGCCGCGGAGGGCGGAACCGCCCAGGAAGTGGAACGCTCGGGCGCAGGGGTGCTCGTACCGCCGGAGGACCCCGAAGCCCTGCTGAAGGCCGTACGGGCCCTGGCCGAGGACCCTGAAGGCGCGGACGCACTGGGAGCGGCCGGACCCCGCCACGTGGCGGCCCACCTGAGCCGCGAAGCGGGCCTGGCCCGCATCGACGCACTGATAGACGAAGCACTTGGGGGACCCCGGCCGTGATCGAGACGAACCGCCCTGCAGCGGCACCGGTCGACGACGAACCCGATCTCCTCAGAGATCAGTTCCGGCAGCTCCTGCGCTACCGCAGGCTCATCGGCGCGGGCATCGGGATCGGTCTGCTGGGCGGCGTCTACCTCGGCATCTCCACGGCCGACACCTATGTCGCGACCGCCGACGTCGTCCTGCGCGCACCCACCGACGACCCGTTCAACCCGAGCCTCGCACCGGACAAGGCGATCAACATCGGCTCGGAGCGCCAGGTCGCGCTCAGCTCCTCCATAGCCAACGAGGCGGCGAAGAAGCTCGGCGTGGACGCGTCCGGCTTCGCCGCCCTGCGCAGCGGGCTCCAGGTCACCAACCCGCCGCAGACCATGGTGCTGCGCTTCACGTACACCGCGGACTCCGCCAAGGAGGCCGCCAAGCGCGCCAACACGATGACCGAGGCCTACCTGACGAAGCGGCAGGAGGCCCTCGACGCCACCCGCGACAAGATGGTCAAGGGCTACAAGGAGCAGCGCGACCCGATCGCCAAGCAGCTCGACGAGCTGTCGAAGGAGATCGCCCGGATGCCGGCCGGCTCCGGACGCGACGCCGCCAGCTCCTCCAAGACCGACCTGCAGAGCGAGGTCGGCGGCTACAACACCAAGATCACCAAGCTCGAAGCCCTGGACATGACCCCGGGCCGCGTCACCAGCGCGGCGACCGCGCCCACCGCCACCGACGGCCCCGGCATCGTCATGTCGCTCGCGCTCGGTGCGGCCGTCGGCCTCGCACTCGGTCTGCTGGCCGCCTGGGTCCGCCTCGTCTTCGATCCGGCCCCGCGCTCCGAGGGCGATGTCGCCCGGGCACTGCGCGCACCCGTCCTGGGTTACCTGCCCCGGGACCGGACGGGCGGCGGACCGCTGCTCGCCGCCGGTGAGGCCGATCCCCGGCTCGCCGAGGAGTACCGCTCGGTGGCCTTCCGCCTCGCCTACGACTCCCGCTTCGCCGACCGGCGCCGCCTGCTCGTCGTCGCCCCGCGCGGCAGCAGCGAGACCGCGGCCGCGGTGGCCGTGAACCTCGCCGCCTCCTTCGCGGAGACCGGCAAGGACGTCCTCCTCATCGAGGCCGACCTGCGCACCCCGGTCCTGGCCAGCCAGCTGCCGACGGACGCCGGCGGCAGGCCGCGCTGGAGCCAGACCCCCGGCAGCCCGAACTCGGGCGGCCGTCACTCGGACACCGAATGGCCCGACGGACGCCAGCTCGTCGTGGACGCCGGGGAGTCCGGATCCTTCGACCTCATCCCGGGCGAGCGGGCGCGCAACGTCCCGCGCTCGCTGACCTCGGCCCGCGCCACCCGGCTGATCTCCGAGGCCGATTCCCCCAACTCCACGGTCGTCGTGCTCGCTCCGCCCGTGCTCTCCTACGCCGACGCCCTCGCCCTCGTCGACCGCGTCGACGGCGTCCTGGTCGTCTGCGACCCGCGCGCCGTGCACCGCACCGACCTGTCCCGGATCCGCGAGCTGATCAGCGGTGCCGGCGGCACCGTGCTCGGCGCGGTGCTGCACGCACCGCTGCCCGGCGAGAAGCGCGGCCGCGGCAAGGACAAGGTCGGCCCGGCCCCCACCGGCCCCGCCGGGGGTTCCGGGACCTCTCCGAAGCCCGGCCGGTCCGCGCCGCAGCCGATCCCGTACGAAGTGGCCGAGCCCGAACAGCACATCCCCGGTGACGGCACCGACACCGTCGCGCTGCGCACCGTCCGCATGGGCCGCAGATGAGCCGACGCGGCCTCGCCGCCGTCGCTTCGGTCCTGGACCAGGCGGCGTCCAGCGCCACGAACATCCTGGTGCTGGTGTTGGCCGCCCGGCTGTCCTCGGCGTCCGGGTTCGCCGACTTCTCGATGGTGTACGTGACCTTCAGCGTGCTCCTCGGACTGAACATGGCCTACGTCGGCCAGAGCCTGGTGCTGGAGAAGGGCGAGGGGCTCGGCGCCGCGTGCCGCTCGGCGCTGGGCTTCACCGCCGCCGCGTCGGCCGCCGTGGGCACGCTGCTGCTGGTGGTGGGCCTCGCGCTGGCCGGGGCCACCGGAACCGCCTTCCTCGCACTGGGCCTCGTACTGCCGCTGGTGCTCCTCCAGGACGGCCTGCGGTACTGCTTCTCCGCACTGCGCACCCCGCAGCGGGCGCTGGCCGCCGACGCGCTGCGGCTGGTGTGCGTGGTCGCGGCGCTGGCCCTGCAGCCCGAACGGGCCTCGGCGGGGCGGCTGGTGCTGGTGTGGGGCCTGTCCGCACTGCCCGCGCTGGCGGTGGGACTGTGGCTGCTGCGGCCGTACGTACGCGGCTCCCGCACGGACCTGCGGCCGTACCTGCGACGGGGGCACCTGGGGCAGCGGTTCGTGGTCGAGTTCGCCGTGGGCAACGGCTCCAGCCAGCTCGCCGTACTGGGCCTCGGCGTCTTCGCGACGCCGCTGGCCGTCGGCGCGCTGCGGGGTGCGACCACGCTCTTCGGGCCGCTGAACGTGCTGTTCAACTCGGCGAACGCCTTCGGGCCGCCGGTGCTCGGCCGGCTCGGCGGCAAGCGGGCCACGGTGCGGGCCACGGCCGCGCTGGGACTCGTACTCGCCGCGGTCGGCGCGGGCTGGGCCACGGCCCTGTACCTGTTGCCGGACCGCCTGGGCCGGGAACTGCTCGGCGACACCTGGGCGGGCGCGTCCGCGCTGCTGCCGGCCACGGGCGCGCAGTACGCCGCGATGGGGCTCGGCACGTGCGCCCTGCTGACCCTGCGGGTGCTCGCCCCGAAGGCCACGCTGTCGTTGCAGGTGGTCTTCTCGCTGCTGTCCGTGGGGCTGCTGCTCGGCGGGTACGCGGTGTGGGGTGTGGCGGGCGCCGCGTGGGGCCTGGCGGCCGGCTCGGCCCTCAAGGCCCTGGCCGCCTGGTGGCGCGTCACCCGTCTCCCGGCCGCCGCCGGCTCGCGGGAACCCGAGCCTGCGGCCGCCGCCTGACCGCTCGCGCGCAGCGATGGGCCCACCGGGCCGCCGTCGTGTGAACCGCTGCGCGGGCTTCTCTCCCCGCCCCGCCCTTTCACCGTTTCCCGTGCCCTGCCCGGACCCCGCGGCGGAGCCCCGCTCCCTCAGCCCCGCCGGCGTTTGAGGCGCGGGGTCCGGGGCGGAGCCCCGGGAAGCGGCGGCGCGGGCAGGGTCCGGGCAGACCTCACCGCGGCCCGCCCGGGCAGGGCTAGCGCAGGGTGGTGGACTTGTCCGTGCGGTAGGTCGCGACCAGCGCAAGGCAGAGGGCCGCGATCGCCACCCGCCCCGACGCCTGCAGCAGCGGCCCCCGCAGCAGGATGAACGAGTAGCCCGCGACCAGCGGGACCACCACCGAGATCAGGCTCCCCGGCGGACTCCGCCGCGTGGCCCGCTTCGCGTAGCGCCGGTCGACGCGGGCCGAGGCGTACCCCATGCCCAGCAGCCCCGCCCCCATGCCCAGCGGCCCGAAGTCCAGCCACAGCTCGGCCCAGATCGGGGAGGAGAGGTTGGTGTTGACCGTACCCATCCACTGGCCGACCATCACGCCCGTGTCCCGCGGCTTGCCGGGCCACACCGCGCGCGGCACCGCGAAGAAGACCGATCCCGCGAGCTGGCGGCCGTAGAAGTGGCCGGGGCCGGAGTTCGAGAAGGTGATGGTGTTCGCGAACATGCCGATCTGGTCGTAGTCCTTGAGGGCCATGGGCTCCAGGAAGGACGTCGTCTCGACCGGCCGGTAGTTCTTCTCGTCGTAGCGGAAGCGGTCCGCGAACGGGAAGATCAGGAGCGCGACGACCACCGCCATGGACAGCGCCACCCGGTACATCGCCGCGCTCACCGGGAAGACGGTGAACAGCAGCGCGAACATGACCGTCAGGAACCAGTACCGGGGGTTCGAGATCGGGTTGTTGACGATCAGGTTGAGACCGGCGAGCGCCGCCCACGTGACGATGATCGACACCTTGCGGCGGGCGAACTTCGAGGTGATCAGCCAGCGGGTGTACAGGAGCAGCGCGAGCAGCGCCGGTACGGTGCCGAAGCCGCGCAGCAGGGCCTGGCCGGCCTGGCCGTCGCCGTTGGAGACGCCCGCCTCCTCGATGCCGGCGATGATCTCCTGGCGGCTGGAGAAGAAGACCGCCGGGCCGCCCAGCTTCATGATGAAAACGGCGCTGCAGAGGAACGACAGGATCGTCAGGAGCTGGAGTCGGCGCCGGTGCGCCATGACGGGCTTCGACTGCTTCTGGGAGCCGCCCGCGCGCCCGGTCGGGCGGTGCCGGGCCAGCAGCACGCCGACGTCGAAGGCCGTGCAGCCGAGCAGTACGAGCCCGATGGCGACGGTCAGGTCGGATCGCGGGCCGACGACCGGCGTGGGGACCTGGCCGAGGACGGCCTGCGCGAGGGGGGCCACGCCCATGGCCATGTAGACGAAGAGCCAGAAGGAGCCCTGGAGCAGCTTGCGTCGGCTGGTGAGCACCATCGCGGAGAGCCGGGCACCCGCGTACATGGTGAGCAGCAGCTGGAGCCAGAAGGCCGCGTCGCGGACGCCGGCGCCCGTCTGGACGGCGACGAACAGCGGCAGGAAGACGGTGAATCCGAGCGCGAGCGGGACGGACAGTGCGCGCGAGAGGAGCGTGCGCGGGAGGGTGGCCCGGCCCCACAGGCTCTCGTCCTCGAAGGGGGACGGAACGTGCTGCTTCGCGGGCGTCGCGGGGGACTTGCGTATGTCCGTCGTCACTGCCGCCCCCACCCGATGTGCCTGGTCCGCGGGCAGTCTAGTCTGAGCGGGCCACGCCCGGGGAGGCGGCGGCGCGGGGGTCCCCCCGGACGGAGTCTGGGGGAGCAGATGGGGACGACAGTTGCGGGATCTTCCTTCCTTCACGTTGGCCGGGTACGACAAGGGCCGCGGGCTGCTGACGCAGGCGCTCTGGTTCGCCGTGATGAACACCCTGTTCATGAGCTGGTTCTGTCCCGCGCGGGTGCGGGTGGCGCTGCTGCGGGCCTTCGGCGCGAAGATCGGTGAGGGCGTGCTGATCCGGCACCGGGTACGGGTGCTGTGGCCGTGGAAGCTCGACGTCGGGGACCACACCTGGATAGGCGAGGGCGCCTGGCTGCTGAACCTGGAGCCGGTGACCATCGGGGCGAACGTGTGCGTCTCGCAGGAAGCCATGCTCTGCACCGGCTCGCACGACCACCGGGCCGCCGACTTCCGCTACCGCAACGCCCCGATCGTGGTCGAGGACGGCGCGTGGGTGGCGGTACGGGCGACCGTGCTCGCCGGGGTCACGGTGGGCCGCTGCGCGGTCGCCGGAGCCGGCGCCGTGGTCCACAAGGACCTGCCCGAGCTGACCCTGCAGACCCAGGACGGGCACCGCCGCCCGGTGGAGGAGCCCAAGTGAGCGCCGCGATGAGAGTCCTGCACGCCGTCACGCTCCACTCCCCCTCGCACGCCTTCGGCGGACCGGTCCGGGTCGCGCTGAACCTGGCGAAGGGGCTGCGGGCCCGGGGCCACGAGGCGCGGCTGCTCGCGCTCGGCGAGGGCTTCGATCCGTGGCCGAACTCCGTGGAGGGCGTTCCGGCGCAGCTGTTCCCGGCCCGCCGGCTGCTCCCCCTCGGCTTCAGCGGGATGACCTCGCCCGCCCTGCTGGCCTCGGCGGGCCGGCTGGTGCGGGACGCCGATGTCGTGCACGTCCACCTGGCCCGGGACCTGGTGACGCTGCCGGTCGCCCTGGCGGCGCTGCGGGCGGGCAAGCCGCTGGTGCTGCAGACCCACGGCATGGTGGACCCGAGCGAGAAGCTGCTGGCCAAGGTGCTGGACGCGGTGGCGGTACGCCGGCTGCTGCGCGGCGCGGACGCGGTGCTGTACCTGACCCCGCACGAGCGGGAGGGACTGGACGCGGTGGTCGGCGCGCCGCCCTTGGCGCAGGCGGTCCGCCTGGTCAACGGGACTCCGGCACAGGAGGAACGGCCCGCGCTGAGCGGCCCGCCGCGCATCCTGTACTCGGCCCGCCTGCAGGCCCGCAAGCGGCCGGTGGACTTCGTGGACGCGGCCCCGGCGGTCCTCGCCGCCCACCCGGACGCTCACTTCGTGGTCGCCGGACCGGACGAGGGCGAGCTGGCCGGCGTACGGGACCGGATCGGGGCGCTGGGCCTGACCGACCGGTTCACGGTCCCGGGGGCGCTCTCCAGCGCGGAGGTCCTGGCCGAGCTGCGCCGCGCCCACGTCTACGTGCTGCCGTCGGTGGACGAGCCGTTCCCCATGTCGGTGCTGGAAGCCCTCGCGGTGGGCGTCCCCTCGGTCGTGACCCACTCCAACGGCCTGGCCCGCGACATCGCACGCACCGGCGCCGGCCACGCCGTCGACCCCGGCCCGGCAGCCGTCTCCACCGCCGTCCTGGACCTCCTCGACCCGACCGCCAACCACGAGGCCTCCCGGTCGGCCCGCGAACTGGCCGCGGAATCCTTCTCCATGGACGCCGTCCTGGACACCCTCCTCCCGATCTACGAAGGCATCCGCGGCGTCAGATGACGTCCCGGCGGTGGTCGTCCACCACCGGGATCGCGGCGCCCGGGGCTCGGCGGCGTTTGTAGATGCTCGTGTAGACGGCGAGGCCGATGCCGCCGACCGCCATCATGATCAGGCCGACCAGGTCGAGGTTGACGCTCTCCAGCTCCCAGTCGCTGGCGAAGGTGAGAATGGCCCCCACCACGATCAGGACGATGCATCCGCCGATGCCCATGGGTCCGCCTTCCGCTGTCGGGACTGTGACCGCGCGGGTACCCGGCTTCGGGGTACGAAAACGCCCCCGGGGGCCGGGAGTCCGGTCCTCGGGGGCGTTGTCGGTCGGCTACGCGGGGATCCAGGCGTAGCAGCCCGTGGAGTTGAACTCCGCCGTGCCGGCCGGGATCGTCGCCGTGATCTTGTCGCCCGCCTTGGGCGGGGTCTCGGGGCCCGAGGCGAGGGCGGCGCCGTCCTTGCCCTTGGCCTCCCAGGTGCAGTTCGTGGCCTGGGTGAGCGCCCGGTAGTTGCCCGCCGCGGGCGAGGTACGGGGGCCTTCGGGGAAGCCCTTCTCCGCCGCGGCGAGGATCGGCTTCTGGTCCGGGCACAGGAGGTTGATCGCGTCCTTGGCGCCCGGGATCTCGCCGGTGATGACGGCTCCGGTCGCCGCGTCCTTGTCGTGCTTCGCGGTGCGCTGCACCCGCTGGCAGGCGTCCTGGCCGCCCTGCAGCACGGACGCCGGGTCCACCTTGTCGGGGACCCGCCCGCTCAGGTACTTCTTCTCCTCCGCCGTGAAGCTGCCCGTCTTCGGGGTGATCTTCGCGTCCGGCAGGACGGGGCCGGTCGGCTTCGCGTTCGGGTCGGTCGACGGCTGCGGAGCATCCGCCGGGTCGGGGGCCGACGACGAGGCCGGGGGCTTCGGCTTGGCGCCGGAGTCGGCCTTGTCCCCGCCCGAACTACAGGCGGTCAGCGTCAGGGCGGCGGCCAGCAGGACAGCAGCCGCTGCGGAGCGTCGGTACATCGGAAGGCTCCCGTACTCAAGGGGGGTGTGCAGCGGGGCCCGGCCACAGAGGGCCGGACCCCGCACGCCGTCAGGCGGTTGTTTCGGTTCTCGTCGCTTACTTAGCGCCGAAGGTGAGGACCAGCTGCGGAGTGCCCTCCGCAGCCGTGGCCTCGGCGGACCAGATCCACAGCGGGTCGGTGCCCGTGCTCGTCAGGCCCAGGCCGTAACTGGTGCCCAGCGCCGCGGAGACCGTGGCGGTGTCCAGCTCCACGTTGTGGACCGCGGAGCCCTCCGGCACGCCCGCGAGGGTGCCGAGCGGGGTGGTGCCGAGGGTGGGCTTGGTGTTGAAGGTCGTACCCGCGCCCGTCCAGTTGCCGGTGACCGGGAGCACCTTGACGGTGTCGGTGGTGCCGGAGTTCGCCTGCGTGCTGGTCTTGATCTGCAGCGAGGCGGACTTCAGGACCTGGCCGGCCGGGGCGGCCGGCAGGTTGAAGCGCATGTACGTCTCGTACAGCGAGCCGCTGCCGCGCACCGCGAGCGAGGTGGACGTGCCGTAGGCGGTGCTCGGGGCGCCCTGGTTGATGTAGGTGTCCTCGGTCGTCTTGACCGCGGAGACCGTGTCGGTGGGTGCCTTGGCCAGGTCGAAGTGGCTCTTGACCTGGGCCTGGGTGAGCGCCGACGGGTAGACGGCCGTCTCGTCGAGCTGACCCGCGAAGAAGTTGCTCGTCGGACGGGTCGGCCAGTTGGCGAGGTTGTCGCCGCCGACGTGCCAGTAGCCCGCGAAGGTGGCGTTGCTCGTGGCGTTCAGCGAGCCCTTGTTCTGGCCGTCGACGTACAGCGTGATGCCGCCGGGGCCCTGGGTGCCGACCACGTGGTGCCACTGGTTGTCGTTGTACGTCTCGAACAGGCCCGTGGAGACGGTCCGGGTCGAGCCGTTGTAGACGCCGAAGACCAGGCGACCGGTGTTGGTCATGTACAGCTGGCGGTCGTACGAGCCGCTGTTGCGCGCGGTGTTGTTGCCGAAGCCGATGAGCTTGCCGCCGCGCGTGGTGTTCGTCTTGAACCAGGTCTCGATGGTGAACGTGTTGCCGACCGTCTGACGGCGGTCGCTGTACACCTGCTGGCTGGTCCCGTTGAAGCCCATCGCCGTGCTGCCGGAGACGGCGCCGGGCGACTGCTTCAGGGCGGGCGTGTTGAGCTGGACGCCGCTGCGGTTGCCGGACACCGAGGAGTCGGCGACGTAGGGGCTGACCGCGTCGTCGTAGCGCCAGTACAGCTCCGCGCCGTCGGTGCGGACCTGGTTCGGGTAGGACTGGACCGAGGTCGGGACGGTCACCGAGGCGACGGCCGACAGGGCGCTGGTGTTGCCGGCGGCGTCGGTCGCGGTCACCCGGTAGGTGTAGCTCTGGCCGGCCTTGACCGTGGTGTCGTTCCAGGAGGCCTGGGGACGCTCCCACTCCAGCGAGCTGGCGGTGACGGTGGCGGCCGGGGTGGCCGAGCCGTTGCGGTAGATGCGGTACGTCAGCTTGCTGTCGTCCGCGTCGTAGCTGGTGCGCCAGCGGACCTGGACCTCGCCGGGCTTGACGCTGGAGGCGCTGGCCACCGGGGTGGTCGGGGCGCCGACGTCGCCGGTGGAGGCGAAGCGGGTCAGGCCCCACTGCGGCTTGCCGTTGATGAGGGTGAACTCACCGCCGACCCACATGTACTTGACGTCGTTCTTCTCCGCCACGGCCATGACGCGCGGGCCGATGCCCTCGGTGCCGTCCATGCCGTCGTTGGCCGTGGGGTGCCAGCCGAGCTTGCCGGGGCCGCGCACGAAGCCGTCCACGGGCGCGGGGGCGGCGCCTTCGTGGTTGGTCGGCTGGGCCAGCAGGAAGTTCCGCTTGCCGTCGGGGAACTCCAGCTCGGTGGAGCAGTCGTGCCCGTGCGAGGAGCTGTAGAGCACTCCCTCGTACGGCAGGACGAACTGGGTCGCGCCGAGGCAGCGGTCGCGCCACTTCTCGGTGAAGTCGCTCAGGCGCAGGCCGATGCGGCCGTCGAAGACGCCGCCGCCGGAGCCCTCGTGGCCCGTGTAGAAGCCGGTGTCGTCGGTGGAGATGTCCTTGACGACCGAGTTCGACGGGATGTTGTTGTACGTCTTGGTGACCGCGCCCGTGGTGGCGTTGACCACGGCGAGGGCGTGGCTGTTGGAGCCGTTGACGGTGAAGAAGTCGCCGCCGAGGAGCACGTTCTTGCCGTCGGGGGTGACCTCGACCGCACGGCCCGGCTCGTCGACGTTGGCGACGAAGGGCTTCAGCGCACCGGAGGAGGCGTCCACGGCGGCGAACCGCTCGCGGGTCTGGCCCTCGACGGTGCCGAAGTCGCCACCCGCGTAGAGGGTGTCGTCGGTGACGGCGAGCGCGCGCACGGTGGCGGGGAAGCTCGGGTGGAACGATGCCTTGGGGGTGCAGCTCGCGATGTCGATCGCGGCGAGGCTGGAGACCGGGGTGCCGTTGACGGCGCCGAAGGACCCGCCCGCGTAGAGGGTCTTCTTGTCCTTCGAGACGACCAGCGTACGCACGGTCGCAGTGCCTTCGCCGATGGTGAAGGCCAGCTTGCAGGAGGTGGGATTGCCGGTCGCGGCGTCGAGCGCCACGAAGTTCACGGCGTTCTGCTCCGCGCCGGCCACGCCCTCGGGCGGACGCACGGCCGAGAAGGTACCGCCCGCGAAGACGGTGCCGTTGGCCTGGGCCATCGCCCAGACGACGCCGTTCGTCTGCCAGGTCGGCAGCTCGTCGGCGGTGAATGCCACCGGCGCCGTGATGGCGGACGCCTGAGGCATCAGCACCAGGCCTATGCCGGTGCCCGCACCGGCCAGTGACAGTACGAGGGCGGCAGTCAGCCCTCTGGATCTACGCATGAGCCCCCCAGGGCAATTGCCCGGTTTGATGGCTGGAACTATCCGAACAGCCATATGTACTGGCGCAGACTAGGGCTCAGTTAAAGGCCCGGTCACCTCTCTTGACCCATTGCATACCAACTTGGAATCAACAGGTTCAGCCTGGAGGGTGCACAAGGGACATACGGCAGGTTTACCCCGGCCGCACCCCCGTAGAGCTGCGGAGTATGGCCGGAACACGGCAAACCGTAGGGGAAATATAAGGCCTCAGCGGTCGATGCGGACCGTCACTCCCGCCAGTTGGTCCTCGACCTGACGGATATCGGCGTCCACCATGATCTGCGCCAGCTCGGCCACCAGGACCGTCGGCTTCCAGCCAAGCAGGTCATGAGCCTTGGAAGCGTCGCCGATGAGGGCGTCGACCTCGCTCGGGCGCTCGTACTTGGGGTCGTAGCGCACGTGGTCGGTCCAGTCGAGACCGGCGTGCGTGAAGGAGGACTCGACGAACTCGCGGACGGTCGCGGCCACCCCGGTGGCGACGACGTAGTCGGTGGGCTCGTCCTGCTGGAGCATCCGCCACATGGCGTCCACGTACTCGGGGGCGTAGCCCCAGTCGCGCACCGCGTCGAGGTTGCCGAGGTAGAGGTGGTCCTGGAGACCGGCCTTGATGCGGGCCACCGCGCGGGTGATCTTGCGGGTCACGAAGGTCTCGCCGCGGCGCGGGGACTCGTGGTTGAAGAGGATCCCGTTGACGGCGAACATGTCGTACGCCTCGCGGTAGTTCACCGTGGTCCAGTACGCGAATACCTTCGCGGCGCCGTACGGGCTGCGCGGGTGGAACGGGGTGGCCTCGTTCTGCGGGGGCGGGGTCGCACCGAACATCTCGGAGGACGAGGCCTGGTAGATGCGGGTGTCGACACCGCTGGCCCGGATGGCCTCCAGCAGTCGCAGCGCACCGAGGCCGGTCACGTCGCCCGTGTAGAGCGGGGCGTCGAAGGAGACGCGGACGTGGGACTGGGCGCCGAGGTTGTAGACCTCGTCGGGGCGTATGTCGCGGAGCAGGTTCACGAGGGCGACGCCGTCGGAGAGGTCGGCGTGGTGCAGGACGAAGGACCGGTTGGCGGTCTGCGGGTCCTGGTAAATGTGGTCGACCCGCTCCGTGTTGAAGCTGGAGGACCGCCGCACGAGCCCGTGCACCGTGTAGCCCTTGGAGAGCAGGAGCTCGGCGAGGTACGAGCCGTCCTGTCCGGTGACTCCGGTGATCAGTGCGGTCTTGCCCATGGGGTCCCCTTGCTGGTTGTTTCTGTCGGTCGTGGTGAGGCGGTGCCTCGGGATGGGTGCGGAGCGGGCCTTCGGGCGTCGCGCCGAACGGCCCGGCCGCGGCCCGGGGGCCGGATTGCGTTACCGTACACGGCCGCTCCCGGGCTGCCCCGGTGGGGCGGACGCCCTTGCCAGGAGCAGACGCGGGCCGGGCCGGCCCTGGTTCCGGCCGCCGCCGCAGCGCCGTCCGGGCCCGGGCCGGGGGTCGGCCCCGGCGCCGCCCCGGCCGACGGGTCGGGGCGGGAACGGCGTCCGGGTTCGGGCGGTCCACCGGGGTGGGCTCCGGCCCGCGGGCCGGAGCCCACGGCCGGGCACGTGCCGTCGGCCTGGACCGTGAGGTCCGCCGCAGCCGGGGCCGCGCCGGCGGCGCGGGCTCGGGCCGTGGACCCCTGCGCCCCCCGCGGGAGCGGACTGGCATCATCGGCGGTATGACAAGTTCGCTGCCGCTCCTGCCCCCGAACGCCCGCGTCTTCGTCGCGGGCCACCGCGGCCTCGTGGGGTCCGCGGTCGCCCGGCGGCTCACCGCCGACGGCCACGAGGTGCTCACCCGGGGCCGCGTCGACCTCGACCTGCGCGACGCCGCCGCGACCGCCGCGTACCTGAAGGACGTCCGCCCGGACGCCGTGGTGCTGGCCGCCGCCAAGGTCGGCGGGATCATGGCCAACAGCACGTACCCGGTGCAGTTCCTGGAGGAGAACCTGCAGATCCAGCTCAGCGTGATCGGCGGCGCGCACGCCGCCGGCGTGGGCCGGCTGCTGTTCCTGGGATCGTCCTGCATCTACCCGAAGCTGGCCCCTCAGCCGATCCACGAGGACGCCCTGCTGACCGGCCCGCTGGAGCCGACCAACGAGGCCTACGCCCTCGCCAAGATCGCCGGCATCGTCCAGGTCCAGTCCTACCGCAAGCAGTACGGGGCCTCGTACATCTCGGCCATGCCGACGAACCTCTACGGCCCGGGCGACAACTTCGACCTGGAGACCTCGCACGTCCTGCCGGCCCTCGTCCGGCGCTTCCACGAAGCCGCCGCCGAAGGCCGTGACGAGGTCACGCTGTGGGGCTCGGGCACCCCGCGCCGGGAGTTCCTGCACGTGGACGACCTGGCCGCGGCCTGCGCCGTGCTGCTGAACACCTACGACGGCGACGAGCCCGTCAACATCGGCTGCGGCGAGGACCTGACCATCAAGGAACTGGCCGAGACGGTCGCCGAGGTGACCGGCTTCCGCGGCCGACTCGCCTGGGACACGTCCAAGCCGGACGGGACCCCGCGCAAGCTGCTGGACGTGAGCCGCCTGACGTCGCTCGGATGGAAGCCCGGCATCCCGCTGCGGGACGGCATCGCCGCCACGTACGAGTGGTGGCGCGAGCAGAGCTGATCGCACAGGCGGCCCAGGTCCCTCAGTACGCTCCGCGACCGTCTACGACGGCGCGGAGCGTGCGGCCCATGACGTCGACGTCACTGGTGAAGGACCAGTTGTCGACGTACTGCAGGTCGAGCTGGATGGTTTCGTCCCAGGACAGGTCGGACCTCCCGCTGATCTGCCACAGTCCCGTCATCCCGGGCCGTACGGTGAGCCGGCGCAGCTCGACCTCGTCGTACTTCGCCACCTCCTCCGGAAGCGGCGGGCGCGGGCCGACCAGCGACATGTTGCCGATCAGTACGTTGATCAGCTGCGGGAGCTCGTCCAGCGAGGTGCGGCGCAGCAGTCGGCCCACCCGGGTGACCCGGGGGTCGCGGCGCATCTTGAACATCAGACCGTCGTTCTCGTTGGACCCGGACAGCTCGGCCTTCAGGGCGTCGGCGTCCACGACCATCGTGCGGAACTTCCACATGACGAACGGGACCCCGTCGCGGCCGATCCGCCGCTGGCGGTAGAAGGCAGGGCCGCGCGAGCCGAACCGTATGGCCAGGACGATCCCCAGCAAGAACGGGGAGAGCAGCAGCAGGCCGGCCGCGGCGCCCACCCGGTCCAGGGCCGACTTGAGCAGGGTCTGCACCCCGCGGCTGACGGGCGGCGCGACGCGCAGCACCGCCAGCCCGCCCGCGGACAGGGTCTCCAGCCGCTTGACGGATACCTCCACCAGGCCGGGGAAGACGGCGAGTTCCAGGCCCGCGTCGTGCAGGGCCCAGGCGATCCGGCGCAGCCGCTCCCCCGTGATCCGCACGCCGGGGGCCACGAGCACCAGGTCGGCGTGGTGACTGGCGACGGCGCCGAGCACGGCCGCCGAGTCGCCGTTCGGGGTCTCGGAGGTGCCTCCGTCGAGCCGCGCCGCCACGGGTACGCCGCTGGCGAGGGGCCCGGCACCGACCGGGACCACGCCGACGACGACGTACGGGTGGTCGGTGCGGGCGGCGAGGTGCGCGATGACGTCCTCGGCCGCGTCGGGCTCTCCGATGACCAGGACCCGACTGACGGCCTGGGCCTCGCGGCGGGCGGCCGAGAGGTGACGGTAGGTCAACTTGTGGACGGCGACTGTGATGAGCAGGGCGGGCAGCAGGGCCCCGAGGGCGGACAGCCGGGGGGTGGCCTCTTCGGTCACCACGCGCGCCACGGCCAGCACGCCGATCAGAATCAGCCAGTCGTGCACGACGGGCAGGACACCGCGGGACTCGCCGAGCGCCCGGGTCGCGTAGCGCCGGCGCAGCGCCTGCACTCCGGTCCACGCCACGGCGGCGGCCAGGGCGCAGTAGACGGGTCGGACCTGCTGCGCGGCGTCGAAGACGAGTCCTACCGGGATGGCGGCGCCGAGGAAATCGGCGGCGATGGCGGCCGGGCGGTACCAACGGGCCTTGTCCCCGAGGCGCCGTGCGGGCGCAAGGGACTCCCGGGCCGCTCGGGCCACTCTTTGCGCAGGAATATGGACATGCCTCATGGGCCCCCCTGGCACGTGGTCTATGACAGTGGCGGGTGCCCATCGCTTCCCCTGGCAACGAACATCTGCCGCACCGGGAAACAGTACGACAAACACCCGTACGGTAAATGCCGTTTGGGTCAACGCAGTCTCTTGTTGCGCAAGTGTTAGCAACCGGTAGCAGGCGTTCCGGATGCTGGATGGCCTGGTGAAGCACACGAAGATGAATGGTCCGGATACCGGATACGTATCTTCGAACAACGAACCTTTTCCGGCCAACCTTTTGACGCGGCCCTGACATCTGCCGTCCTGAGTGGCAATCTTCGACCGTTCATCGCACCAGCCCTGCTCTGCCCGGAGGCCCACCCAGCCATCCGGAACCCCCCTTGCAGAAGGAGTCTGCGTTGAGGTCCACCCCCCAGAGGCGTGCCACCGCGGCCGGCGCTCTCGTTGCTGCGGCAGCCCTGCTCGCCGTCGGCATACAGACCGGCACCGCAACCGCCGACGCCACCGCGTCACAGGCACCCACGGCCTCCCAGCCCAACCCGGGCGCGGCCAACCGCGCACTCAGCGCCTCGGAGCGTGCGACGCTCCTGGCCGAGGCCAACTCGACCACCGCGCAGGCCGCCAAGGCGCTCGGCCTCGGCAGCGGCGAGAAGCTCGTCGTCCGCGACGTGGTCCAGGACGCGGACGGCACCACGCACACCACCTACGAGCGCACCTACGACGGACTCCCGGTCCTCGGTGGTGACCTCACCGTCCACGCCAAGGACGGCGTCACCAAGAGCGTGACCAAGGCGACCAACCACGAGATCAAGGTCGCCGACACCAGCGCCACCGTCACCCCGGCGGCCGCCGAGAGCCAGGCCGTCTCCGCCGCGAGCGCCGAGGGCTCCAAGGAGGCCAAGGCCTCCAAGGGCGCCCGCAAGGTGATCTGGGCGGCCGAAGGCGCGCCGGTCCTCGCGTTCGAGACCGTCGTCGGCGGCCTCCAGCACGACGGCACGCCGAACGAGCTCCACGTGGTGACCAACGCCAAGACCGGCGCCAAGATCACCGAGTGGCAGGCCATCGAGACCGGCACCGGCAACACGATGTACAGCGGCCAGGTGACCCTCGGGACCACCCAGTCGGGCAGCACCTGGAACCTGACCGACGCCGCGCGCGGCAGCCACAAGACGTACAACCTCAACCGTGGCACCGGCTCCGGCACCGGCACGCTGTTCTCCGGCCCGGACGACATCTGGGGCAACGGCACGCCCTCCAACCTGGAGACGGCCGGCGGTGACGCCCACTACGGCGCCGCGGTCACCTGGGACTACTACAAGAACGTGCACGGCCGCAACGGCCTGCGCAACGACGGCGTGGCCCCGTACAGCCGCGTCCACTACGGCAACGCCTACGTCAACGCGTTCTGGAGCGACTCCTGCTTCTGCATGACGTACGGCGACGGCGAGGGCAACAACAAGCCGCTCACCTCCACCGACGTGGCCGCGCACGAGATGACCCACGGTCTGACCTCGGTCACCGGCAACATGACCTACAGCGGTGAGCCCGGCGGTCTGAACGAGGCGACCTCCGACATCATGGCGGCGGCCGTCGAGTTCTACGCCAACAACCCGCAGGACGTCGGCGACTACCTGGTCGGCGAGAAGATCGACATCAACGGCGACGGCACCCCGCTGCGCTACATGGACAAGCCGAGCAAGGACGGCTCGTCCAAGGACAGCTGGTACTCGGGCCTCGGCGGCATCGACGTCCACTACTCCTCGGGCCCGGCCAACCACTGGTACTACCTGGCCTCCGAGGGCTCGGGCGCCAAGGTCGTCAACGGCGTGAGCTACAACTCGCCGACCGCGGACAACCTGCCCGTCACCGCGATCGGCCGGGACGCCGCCTCGAAGATCTGGTTCCGCGCGCTGACGGTGGGCTACTTCAAGTCGAACACCAACTACGCCGACGCCCGCGTCCAGACCCTGAAGGCCGCTGCCGACCTCTACGGCCAGGGCTCGACGATCTACAACAACGTCGCCAACGCGTGGGCCGGCGTCGCCGTCGGATCCCGCATCTCCAACGGCGTCACGGTCACCCCGATCGCCAACCAGAACACCGTCACGGGCAGCGCCGTCAGCCTGCAGGTCCAGGCCACGAGCACGAACCCGGGTGCGCTGAGCTACGCGGCGACCGGCCTGCCGGCCGGCCTGTCGATCAACTCCTCCAACGGCCTGATCTCGGGCACGGCCTCCACCGCGGGCACGTCCAACGTGACCGTCACGGTGACCGACTCGCAGAACCAGACCGGTACCGCGGCGTTCACCTGGACGGTCGGCACCACACAGCCGAGCGTCTTCGAGAACACCACGGACTACCAGATCGCGGACAACGCGACCGTCGAGTCCCCGATCAACGTGACGCGCACGGGCAACGCCCCGAGCGCCCTCAAGGTGGACGTGAACATCGTCCACACCTACGTCGGTGACCTGGTGGTCGACCTGGTCGCCCCCGACGGCAGCGTCTACAACCTGCGCAACCGCACCGGCGGCAGCGCGGACAACATCGTCCAGCAGTTCACCGTGAACGCCTCCTCCGAGGTCGCCAACGGCACCTGGAAGCTCCGTGTCAGGGACGCCGCCAGCCTGGACACCGGCTACATCAACAGCTGGAAGCTCACCTTCTGACCCCACCGGGGCAGGGTGAACGACGGCTGAGCAGATAGACCACGGGGCCGCCCGGGAGGATTCCTCCCCGGGCGGCCCTGTTCCATTGCGTACGTCAGCCCAGGGTGCGGAAGATGGCGGTGAGGAGGTCTTCCTCCTCTTCCTCGTCGTCACTGTTCTGGTTCTGGCTCTGGTTCTGGTCGCTCTGGTCGCCCTGGTCATCGCGCGACTGGTCGTCCCGGCCCGGCCAGGTGCCGTTCCCGCCGGTACCGCCGGTACCGCCGGTGCCGCCGTTGGTGCCGTTGGTGCCGTTGCTTCCGTTGTCGCCGGTGCCGCCGGTGCCCCCGGTGCTGCCGTCGGTCAGGTCCTCGTCGGCCTCGTCGTCCCGGGGCCGGTCGTCCCGGCCCGGCCAGGTGCCGTTCCCGCCGGTACCGCCGTTCCCGCCGGTGCCACCCGTGCCGCCGGTGCCACCCGTGCCGCCGTTCCCACCAGTGCCACCGGTGCCGCCGGTCACCGCGTCCTCCTCGGCCACCGGCTTGAAGTAGACGGAGACGACCTCCACCCGCTTCGCCTTCTCCCCCGGCTTCAGCACCTTCTCCGCCTCGCCGTCACAGCTGCGGTTGTCGAAGAGGACCGCCAGCGACTCCGTTTCGTTGCGCACCTCGATGGCGGGCTCGTCGCGGGAGGTGCGCGTCAGCAGGTAGCAGGTGTCGTTGTCGGCGGGCCGGATCTGACCTCTTCTCTCGGAGCCGGCCGCGTCCAGGTACTGGTAGTGCAGCGTGCCGAGGGCGCGTTCGCCGTGGTCGTCGGCCACCGACGGGCCGGCGGTGGGCAGGGCGAGCGCGAGAGCGCCGACGAACACGGCGGCGGTCGAGCGAAGACGCATGGGGGGAGTCCGTTCCTCGGGTTCCGCGGATACCGGTCCGGTGGCATCCTCGGGCAGCGTAGGAGCGCGGCACTCCACAGAAACGTTTCAGCAGATCCGGCGCGAGCGTGGTTCACCCATGAGGCCGGGCGGCGCGCACCCATGGCGCACCGCCCGGCCCCCGCGAGGTCAGCGCAGGAGCACACCGCCCCCCGCGTCCGTCTCCACCGGGGCCGCGACCAGGCCCAGTTCCGCGGGGGTCGCCAGCAGCGGGTGTGCGGGCAGGATGCGCACCGTGTAGCCGAAGGGCCCCGTACGGTCGAGGGCGAGCGGGCCCTCGTACACCCAGCGGCCCTCCAGATCAGGCCCCGCAGCCGGCTTGAGCGGGAAGCTCCGCCCGTCCCGGATCACGTCCTGCGGGTCCACCCGGCCGGCGAAGGCCTGGACCTCCACGTCCTCGGGGGTGAGGGCGTCCAGCGCCACCTGCACGCGCAGGGTGAGGGTGGCGCCCAGTTCGGCGGTGCCGCCCACCGGGGCCGCGGCCAGCGTCTCCACGTGCTCGACGGAGACCCGCGGCCAGGCCGCCCGGGCCCGCCCCTTCCACCAGGCGAGGTCACGGGCCGCCGCGGCGTCCAGGGCCCGGTGCGCGAGCGCGGCCGGGGTGTAGAGCCGCTCCACGTACTCCCGGACCATCCGCCCCGCGAGCACCTTCGGCCCCAGCGAGACGAGCGTGCGCCGGACCATCTCGATCCACCGCACCGGCAGTCCGCTGCGCCCGGCCCGGTCGTAGAACCGGGGCGCGACCCGGTTCTCGATGAGCTCGTAGAGGGCGCTCGCCTCCAGGTGGTCGCGCCGGTCCTCGTCCGCGCCGAGCCCGTCGGCGGTCGGGATGGCCCAGCCGAAGTCCGGCTCGAACCACTCGTCCCACCAGCCGTCCAGCACGGACAGGTTGAGGCAGCCGTTCAGCGCGGCCTTCATCCCGCTCGTGCCGCACGCCTCCAGGGGCCGCAGCGGGTTGTTCAGCCAGACGTCGCAGCCCGGGTAGAGCTTCTGCGCCATGGCCATGCCGTAGTCGGGCAGGAAGACGATCCGGTGCCGTACCCGCGGGTCGTCCGCGAAGCGGACCAGTTCCTGCACGAGCCGCTTCCCGCCGTCGTCGGCCGGGTGCGCCTTGCCCGCCACCACGATCTGCACCGGCCGCTCCGGGTCCAGCAGCAGCCTGCGCAGCCGGTCCGGGTCGCGCAGCATCAGCGTCAGCCGCTTGTACGAGGGCACGCGCCGGGCGAAGCCGATGGTCAGCACATCGGGGTCGAGCACGGATTCGACCCAGCCCAGCTCGGCCGCGGCGGCCCCGCGCTGGCGCCACGAGGCGCGCAGCCGGTCCCGTACCTCCTGCACCAGTTGCTCGCGCAGCACCCGCCGCAGGTCCCACACGTCCTGGTCCGGGATCTCGGCGACCGCGTCCCAGCGCGGGGAGCCGCCGACCGACAGGGCGTCCTCGGTACGGCCCGCGCCGATCTGGCGGGCACCGAGCCGGACCACCTCGGGAGCCACCCAGGTGGGGGCGTGCACCCCGTTGGTCACGGAGGTGATGGGCACGTCGGCCGGGTCGAAGCCGGGCCACAGCCCGGCGAACATCTCCCGGCTGACCGCGCCGTGCAGGGTGGACACCCCGTTGGCCCGCTGGGCCAGGCGCAGGCCCATGACGGCCATGTTGAACACGCCGGGGTCGCCGCCGGGGTAGGTCTCCGCGCCCAGTTCCAGGATCCGCTCGACCGGTACGCCGGGCAGTTCTCCGCCCTCCCCGAAGTGCCGGGCGACCAGGGCCCGCTCGAAGCGGTCGATCCCGGCCGGGACGGGGGTGTGCGTGGTGAACACGGTTCCGGCGCGCACCGCCTCGACGGCGGCGTCGAAGCCGAGGCCCTGCTCCCGCTCCAGTTCCCTTATGCGTTCGAGCCCGAGGAAGCCGGCGTGCCCCTCGTTGGTGTGGAAGACCTCGGGAGCGGGGTGGCCGGTGATCCGGCAGTACGCGCGCACCGCGCGCACGCCGCCGATGCCGAGCAACATCTCCTGGAGCAGCCGGTGGTCGCTGCCGCCGCCGTAGAGCCGGTCGGTCACCTCGCGGGCCGCGGCGTCGTTGTCCTCGACGTCGGAGTCCAGGAGCAGCAGCGGTACGCGGCCGACGCGGGCCTGCCAGACGTGGGCCTGGAGGGTGCGTCCGCCGGGCAGGGTCAGACAGACGCGGGCGGGGGTGCCGTCGTCCTGGCGGAGCAGGCCGAGCGGGAGTTCGTTGGGGTCGAGGACGGGATAGTGCTCCTGCTGCCAGCCGTCGCGGGAGAGCGACTGGCGGAAGTAGCCGTGGCGGTAGAGCAGGCCCACCCCGATGAGCGGGACGCCGAGGTCGCTGGCGGCCTTCAGGTGGTCCCCGGCGAGGATGCCGAGGCCGCCGGAGTACTGCGGCAGGGCGGCGGTGATGCCGAATTCGGGGGAGAAGTAGGCGATGGCGGACGGCAGTTCCGCGCCGTTCTCCTGGCTCTGGTACCACCTCCCGCCGTTCACGTAGTCATCGAGGTCGGCCGCGGCGACGGCGAGCCGGCGCAGGAAGCGGCGGTCCGCGGCCAGTTCGGCGAGCCGGGTCGCGGAGACCGCGCCGAGCAGCCGGACGGGATCGCCGCCGGCGGCCTGCCAGCCCTCGGGGTCGACGGATTGGAAGAGTTCACGGGTCTCGGAATGCCACGACCAGCGCAGGTTGCGCGCGAGCTCGGTCAGCTGTAGCAGGGGTTCCGGGAGGACGGGGCGCACGGTGAATCGACGGATAGCCTTCACGTGTTCCACCTTCGCAGGGGATTACGGATCGGAGCGGCCGCACCACGCTGTGCACCCGCGCATCACCCCGGGAAGGCTAGCGGCGCCCGTGCGTTCCGGCCATGGGCCCTCCGGCGGGGCTCATCGCCCCGGACGGGGCCGGTCCTCCCCCAACGGGTCGTCCGGATACGGCCGCAGCACCTCCGGCAGGGCGCCGCGGCCCAACTGCGCGCCGATCAATGCGCGTGGTGCCCGCGGGTCCGTGTGGCAGTGTCCCCCGTATGGACGACGAGGTGGGCGCCCGCGCGGGCCTGTCGGGCGTTCCGGCCGAGTGGTGGTCGCGGGCGGAGCCGGCCCGGATCCCCGACGGAGCCGCGTAGCGGCCGACGTCCGACACTGCCTAGGCGCGGGCGCGCCGTTCGGTGGGGCTGGTTCCGTACGCCTCGCGGTAGGCGCGGCTGAAGACGGCGGCGCTGCTGAAGCCCCAGCGGGCGGCGATGGCGTGGATGGGCCGGTCGAGCAGTTCGGGCCGGGCGAGGTCGGCGTGGCAGTGTTCCAGCCGGCGCCGGCGGATGGTGGCCGCGACGCTCTCCCCCCGGTCCTGGAACAGCAGGTGCAGCCGGCGCACCGAGATGTGGTGGCGGTCGGCGATGGACTGCGGGGCCAGGGCCGGGTCGCCGAGGTTGTGGTCGATGAAGGTGTCGATCCGTTCCAGCAGGGCGCGGGGGCCCGGACCGGCCGGGGGTTCGCCCGAGGTGCGCCCGCCCGCGCCGTCGTGCTGCTCGGCCAGGCAGGCGGCGATCAGGTCGGCCGCGACCCGTCCCAGCCGGTCCAGGTCCCTGGGCGCGCATTCGGCGCCGTGCGCTCCCAGGGTGTTCAGGAACCGGCCGACGATCGCCCCCATGCCCGTCTCGCCGGAGATCCGCTGCGCGAGCAGCCGCTGCGCCTCGTCGATCGGCACGGGTGACGCGCTCCCGGGCAGCCGGACCGCGACCGTCGTCCTCGACCGCATCGTTCAATACCCCCGAATCACCGGTCACTCGCGCCTCTCGGCTGGACGGGCCATTGTCTCCCGGTGCAGCCCTCGCCGGCTCTCCGGGCGGGGCGCGCGGGGCCCGTGGGGCAGGTGGTTCCCGCGCCGCCCGCGCCCGGGCGCCGCACCGCGTCCGCCCCTACGTCAGCTAGTTCCGGCCGACTTGACGGAGACCCGGCGGATGTCGACCCGGGCCTTGGTATCGGCCGTGCCACTACGTACGAGTAGTTAACCGAGCGCGCGGATTGGGCGGGGCGAGAGTGGGAAGGGCTCCCCGGGTACACGTTCGTACACGCACGGCGCACCCGCCCACAAACCCTCTCCCCGCCACCCGAGTGAACGCGGACAGGAGCGGCCATGCCCGCAGCCCAGCCGTCCACTGAGCGGCTAGAAACAGAGCGAACAGAGCGTGCACTACCAGCCGTGCTCACGGCTGGCCTGTTGTCACCGAGCCCCGCGAACTGCCCCCAGGTGATCCCATCATGATCGGTCGCATTCCCGTGCTGGACGTCCGCCCCGCCGTCGACTGCGGCGCCAGACCCGCAAAGGCGGTCGTGGACGAGGTCTTCGAGATCTCCGCCACCGTGTTCCGCGAAGGACACGACGCCGTCGCCGCCCACCTCGTCCTGCGTGATCCGGGCGGGCGACTGCGGGTCCCCGTGCCGCTGAGCGAACTCGCCCCCGGTACCGACCGGTGGGGGGCCAAGGTCTCCGTCGAGGTCGAGGGGAGGTGGACGTACACCGTCGAGGCGTGGAGCGATCCGGTGGCCACCTGGCGGGCCCATGCCGCGATCAAGATTCCCGCCGGGATCGACGCCGGGCTGATGCTGTGGGAGGGCGCGGAGCTCTACGAACGGGCCGGGGCCCGGATCCCCAAGCGCGACGGGCGCGAGGCCGTCCTGGCCGCCGCCGCAACCATGCGCGACGAGGACCTGCCCGTCGCCGAACGCTACGGGGCCGCCCTCGACCCCGCCGTGGACGCCGCGTTCGCCAAGCGCCCGTACCGGGAGCTGGTCACCGCCTCCAAGCCCCTGCCGCTGCTGGTGGAGCGCAAGCGGGCCCTCTTCGGCTCCTGGTACGAGATGTTCCCGCGCTCCGAGGGAGCGGTGCTGGAGCCCGGCGAGGCCCCGGTCAGCGGGACCTTCCGGACCGCCGCCGAACGGCTGCCCGCGATCGCGGCGATGGGTTTCGACGTGGTCTACCTGCCGCCCATCCACCCGATCGGGTCCACTTATCGCAAGGGTCCGAACAACACTCTTTCCGCTGGAAGTTGGGACCCGGGCGTCCCGTGGGCCATCGGCTCCACCGAGGGCGGGCACGACGCGGTCCACCCGGAGCTCGGCACCATCGAGGACTTCGACGCCTTCGTCGGGCGCGCCCGCGAGCTGGGCATGGAGATCGCGCTGGACTTCGCGCTGCAGTGCTCCCCCGACCACCCGTGGGTGGAGAAGAACCCGCAGTGGTTCCGCCACCGGGCCGACGGGACGATCGCGTACGCCGAGAACCCGCCGAAGAAGTACCAGGACATCTATCCGATCCACTTCGACGCCGACATGGCCGGCATCGTCGAGGAGACCTGCCGGATCCTTCGGCACTGGATGGACCACGGGGTGCGCATCTTCCGGGTCGACAATCCGCACACCAAGCCGGTGGTCTTCTGGCAGAAGGTGATCGCGGACATCAACAAGTCCGACCCGGACGTGATCTTCCTGGCCGAGGCCTTCACCCGGCCCGCGATGATGCGGGCGCTGGCCGCCGTCGGCTTCCAGCAGTCGTACACGTACTTCACCTGGCGCAACACCAAGGCCGAGCTGACCGAGTACCTGACCGAGCTGGCGGACACCCCCTCCGCCTCGGTCATGCGGCCGAACTTCTTCGTCAACACGCCGGACATCCTGCACGAGTACCTGCAGCACGGCGGCCGTCCGGCCTTCGAGGTCCGGGCCGTCCTGGCCGCCACCCTCTCGCCCGCCTGGGGGGTCTACGCCGGCTACGAGCTCTGCGAGAACACCCCGGTGCGCGAGGGCAGCGAGGAGTACCTGAACTCCGAGAAGTACGAGTTCCGGCCGCGCGACTGGGCGGCCGCCGACCGCACCGGCGCCACCATCGCCCCGCTGATCACCGCCCTGAACCGGCTGCGCCGCCGCAACCCCGCACTCCAGCAGTTGCGCGACATCCACTTCCACTCGACCGACAACGAACAGGTGATCGCCTATTCGAAGCACGCCGGAGCCAATTCCGTACTGGTGGTCGTCAACCTCGATCCGCACCACACCCAGGAGGCGACAGTGTCGTTGGACATGCCGGTACTCGGCCTCGACTGGCACGGGTCCCTCGCGGTGCGCGACGAGCTCACCGGCGAGACCTATCACTGGGGCAGGGCGAACTACGTGCGCCTAGAGCCGGGCCGCACGCCCGCGCACGTACTGGCCGCTCTGCGACCGTCCCCGCCCACCGGAGGGTCACCCACCACATGATGATCAACGATCCCGTCCACGACACCTTCGAGGACACCCCCGCCAAGGACCGCGATCCCGACTGGTTCAAGCGGGCGGTGTTCTACGAGGTCCTCGTCCGCTCCTTCCACGACAGCAACGGCGACGGCGTCGGGGACCTCAAGGGGCTCACCAGCAAACTGGACTACCTCCAGTGGCTCGGTGTCGACTGCCTCTGGCTGCCGCCGTTCTTCGCCTCCCCCCTGCGCGACGGGGGTTACGACGTCGCCGACTACACCTCCGTGCTGCCCGAATTCGGCGACCTCGCCGACTTCGTGGAGTTCGTGGACGCCGCGCACACCCGCGGCATGCGGGTGATCATCGACTTCGTCATGAACCACACCAGCGATCAGCACGAGTGGTTCCAGCAGTCGCGCAAGGACCCGGACGGCCCGTACGGCGACTACTACATGTGGGCCGACAACGACAAGCAGTACCAGGATGCCCGCATCATCTTCGTCGACACCGAGACCTCCAACTGGACGTACGACCCCGTACGCAAGCAGTACTACTGGCACAGATTCTTCTCCCACCAGCCGGACCTCAACTACGAGAACCCGGCCGTGGTGGAGGAGATCGTCTCCGCCCTGCGCTTCTGGCTCGACCTCGGCATCGACGGGTTCCGTCTCGACGCCGTGCCCTACCTGTACGCCGAGGAGGGCACCAACTGCGAGAACCTGCCCCGCACCCACCAGCTCCTCAAGCGGGTCCGGGCCGAGATCGACGCTCACTACCCGGACACCGTGCTGCTCGCCGAGGCCAACCAGTGGCCCGAGGACGTCGTCGACTACTTCGGCGACTACGCGAAGGGCGGGGACGAGTGCCACATGGCCTTCCACTTCCCCGTCATGCCGCGCATCTTCATGGCCGTGCGAAGAGAGTCCCGCTACCCCGTCTCCGAAATCCTGGCCAAGACCCCGGCGATCCCGGACCGCTGCCAGTGGGGCATCTTCCTGCGCAACCACGACGAGCTCACCCTCGAAATGGTCACGGACGAAGAGCGTGACTACATGTACGCCGAGTACGCCAAGGACCCGCGGATGCGGGCCAACATCGGCATCCGGCGCCGGCTCGCCCCCCTCCTGGACAACGACCGCAACCAGATGGAGCTGTTCACGGCCCTGCTGCTGTCGTTGCCCGGCTCGCCGGTGCTCTACTACGGCGACGAGATCGGCATGGGCGACAACATCTGGCTGGGCGACCGCGACGGCGTCCGCACGCCGATGCAGTGGACCCCGGACCGCAACGCCGGTTTCTCCTCGTGCGATCCGGGCAGGCTGAACCTGCCGGTCATCATGGATCCCGTCTACGGGTACCGGGTCACCAACGTCGAGGCCGCGATGTCCTCGCCCTCCTCGCTGCTGCACTGGACCCGTCGGCTGATCGAGGTCCGCAAGGCGAACCCGGCCTTCGGACTCGGCTCGTACACCGAACTGCCGTCGTCGAACCCGGCGGTGCTCGCGTTCCTGCGCGAACACGGGGACGACCTGGTGCTGTGCGTGCACAACTTCTCGCGCTTCGCGCAGCCCACCGAGCTCGATCTGCGGTCGTTCAACGGACGGGTTCCGGTGGAGCTCACGGGCGATGTGCGCTTCCCGCCGATCGGCGAGTGGCCGTACCTGCTGACCCTGGCGGGCCACGGCTTCTACTGGTTCCGGCTGCGGAAGGAACAGCGCGGCGAGCGACGCGCCACGTAGCCGGGAGCCGGTCCAGGGCCGAGTGAGCCGAAGGAGCGCGACCTGTGGGTCAGGTCAAGGCGCTCCGGAGGCGAACCGAGCCTTCACACAAGGGGGCGGGCAGCTCGAACGGGTCAATCGCCCGCCCCTGTACGGACCATCCTGACCCGACACTCGCACATGCCGGAGAAGCAACTGCCGCGCATCCGGGACACTCTGCGCATTCTGTGACGGCCCGGGGAAAGGACGCGACGCCATGTCGGAGGCTGCATCCGCCCGGAGCCGGCTGACGGCCGACCGGGCCGCCGGGATCGCTCCACTGGAGCCGATGCTGAAGGCCTGGCTGCCCGCTCAGCGCTGGTTCGCGGGCAAGGGCCGCACCATCAGCAGGCTCAGGACCGTCTCGGCGGCCGAACTGCTACCGCCGGGATCCACCCCCGGACTGCTGCACCTGCTCCTCGACGTCGACGGGGACTGCTACCAACTGCTGCTGGGCATCCGCCCGTCCCTGCCGCCCGCCCTCGCGCCCACCCTGATCGGCCATGCCGAGGACGGCCCGTACGCGGGCCGGGCGGTCTACGAGGCGCTGGGCGACCCCCGGCTCGCGGCCATGCTGCTGGAACGGCTGCGCTCCCCCGGGGCCCTCGGCCCGCTGCGCTTCGACCGGGACCCGGCCACGCCGATCCCGGCGGGGCTCACCCCCCGGCCACTGTCCGGGGAGCAGACCAACTCCTCGCTCATTTACGGAGATTCGTTCATCCTGAAGGTGTTCCGTCGGGTCGGCCCCGGGGTCAATCCGGACCTGGAGCTGCCGAGGGCGCTGGCCGCCGCCGGCTGCACCCGGGTCCCGGCCCCCGTCGCCTGGTACGAAGCCGAACCGCCCGGCAGCGAACCGCTGACGCTGGGCGTGCTCCAGCCCTACCTGCGCGGCTCCGACGACGGTTGGCAGCTCGCGCTGCGCCGGCTCGGCGTCGGGGCCGACTTCACCGCCGAGGCGCACGCGCTCGGTCGGGCCACCGCCGAGGTGCACAGCGCGCTGGCCGCGGCGCTGCCCACGGTCGCGCTCGGCCCGGAGCAGACCGCCCGGCTCGCGGCGGGGATGACGGCCCGGCTGGCCGCCACCGCCCGGGAGGTACCGGCGCTGCGGCCCTACGAGGCGGGGCTGCGGGGCGCCTTCGACGCGCTGGCGGCCTCCCGGGGCGCGGGGGTGCCCGCCCAGCGGATCCACGGGGACCTCCATTTGGGTCAAACCCTGCGCACCCTTGACGGCAGCTGGTCGTTGATCGACTTCGAGGGCGAGCCGGCCCGGCCCCTGGCCGACCGGCGCCGTCCCGAACCGGCGGTGCGCGACATCGCCGGGATACTGCGCTCCTTCGACTACGCCGCCCGCTCGCACCGGCCGTTCGCCCCCGCCTGGGCGGACGACTGCCGGGCCGCCTTCTGCGAGGGCTACGCCCGCACCACCGGCCGGGACCCCCGCGAGGACCCCGTACTGCTGCGCGCGTACGAGACCGACAAGGCGGTGTACGAGGCCCGGTACGAGTCCCGGCACCGCCCCGACTGGCTGCACGTCCCGATGGCCGCGATCCGGCGGCTCTCGGAGCCCGTACGGCCCGCCCACCGCGTGCCGCCGACCCCGTCCGCCCCCGGCTCCATCTCCCCCCACCCCCACCCGAAGCCCCCGAGGAGGCCGCTCGCGTGAGCGCCGCACGACAGCCGTCACCGACCGTCCGCGAGGAAGCCGCACCCGTCCCGTCGGCGGCGAAGAAGGCCCGGACGCCCCGGGCCCGCCGCGCCGCCCCTCCGCACGGCGTCCGGCCGGCTCCCGCACTGGGCGCCGACGAACGGGCCCGGTTGCTGGAGGGCCGCCACCACGATCCGCACGCGGTGCTCGGGGCCCGTACCCAGCGGGGCGGGGTGGCCTTCCGGGTGCTGCGCCCCCACGCCAAGGCGGTCACGATCCTCGCCAAGGGGCTGCGGGCCGAGCTCTTCGACGACGGCGACGGACTGTTCTCGGGGCTGCTGCCGCTGACCGGCGTGCCGGAGTACCGGCTGCTGGTCGCGTACGACAGCGACGAGATCGAGGTCCACGACCCCTACCGGTTCCTGCCCGCCCTCGGCGAGCTGGACCTGCACCTGATCGGCGAGGGCCGCCACGAGCAGCTGTGGAAGGCGCTCGGTGCCGAGCCGATGGAGCACCAGGGCGTGGCCGGGACCCGCTTCACGGTGTGGGCGCCGAACGCCCAGGGGGTCCGGGTCACCGGGGACTTCTCGTACTGGGACTCCGTCGCCTACCCGATGCGCTCGCTGGGCTCGACGGGGGTGTGGGAGCTGTTCCTGCCCGGGGTGGGCGTCGGAACGCTGTACAAGTACGACATCACCCGCCCGGACGGCAGCCACACCTTGCGCGCCGACCCCATGGCCCGGTCGGCGGAGGTCCCCCCGGCGAACGCCTCGGTGGTCACCTCGTCCCGGTACGAGTGGCAGGACGCGGCGTGGATGGCCGGGCGCGGCGCCCGGCCCCCGCACCAGGCCCCGTTCTCGGTGTACGAGCTGCACCTGGCGTCCTGGCGGCCGGGGCTCTCCTACCGGCAGCTCGCCGAGCAGCTCCCCGCTTACGTCAAGGAGCTGGGCTTCACGCACGTGGAGCTGATGCCGGTCGCCGAGCACCCCTTCGGCGGCTCGTGGGGCTACCAGGTCACCGGCTTCTACGCGCCGACCTCGCGGATGGGCACCCCGGACGACTTCCGCTTCCTCGTGGACGCGCTGCACCGGGCCGGGATCGGGGTGATCGTCGACTGGGTGCCGGCGCACTTCCCGCGCGACGACTGGGCCCTCGCGGAGTTCGACGGGCGGCCGCTGTACGAGCACCAGGACCCGCGGCGGGCCGCACATCCGGACTGGGGGACGCTGGAGTTCGACTACGGCCGCAAGGAGGTCCGCAACTTCCTCGTCGCCAACGCCGTGTACTGGTGCGAGGAGTTCCACGTGGACGGCCTGCGCGTGGATGCGGTGGCCTCGATGCTCTACCTCGACTACTCGCGCGCCGAGGGCGAGTGGGCGCCCAACGAGCACGGCGGGCGGGAGAACCTGGACGCGGTCGGCTTCCTCCAGGAGATGAACGCGACGGTGTACCGGCGCTGCCCGGGGGTCGTGACGATCGCGGAGGAGTCCACGGCCTGGACGGGTGTGACCCGGCCGACGGACTCCGGCGGGCTCGGCTTCGGCCTGAAGTGGAACATGGGCTGGATGCACGACACCCTGCGCTACATGTCGAAGGAGCCGGTGCACCGCAAGTACCACCACCACGACATGACCTTCGGGATGATCTACGCGTTCAGCGAGAACTACGTGCTGCCGATCTCGCACGACGAGGTGGTGCACGGCAAGGCCTCGCTGGTGTCCAAGATGCCCGGGGACGACTGGTGGCAGAAGCGGGCCGCGCACCGGGCCTACTTGGGCTTCATGTGGGCCCATCCGGGCAAGCAACTGCTCTTCATGGGGCAGGAGTTCGCCCAGGGGTCGGAGTGGTCGGAGGTGTACGGGCCGGACTGGTGGGTGCTGGACGACTCCTACGCGGCGGCCGGCGACCACCGGGGCGTACGGAACCTGGTGCGCGACCTGAACCGCACGTACGCGGCGGCGCCCGCCCTGTGGGAGCGGGACACCGTGCCGGAGGGCTTCGCCTGGGTGGAGGCGGACGCCGCGGAGGACAACGTCTTCGCGTTCCTGCGGTACGCGCAGGACGGCTCGCAGCTCCTGGCGGTGTCGAACTTCTCCCCCGTGGTCCGGCACGGCTACCGGCTCGGGGTGCCCGAGGAGGTGCCGCTGTGGCGGGAGGTGCTCAACACCGACCTGGAGGTCTACGGCGGCAGCGGCATCCACCACACGCAGCCGATGCGGCCGGAGCAGGTGCCTGCGCAGGGCCGTCCGGCGAGCCTGCGCATGACCCTCCCGCCGCTGGCGACGGTCTGGTTCCGGCCGCAGGGTTGATGCGGCAGGGCTGATGCGCCGGGACTCAGGCCGTGGCGAGCTGCTCCTCCAGTTCCTGGAGCAGCCGGCGCTTGGCCCGGGCCCCGACGATCTGCTGGACGGGCTCGCCGTCGCGGAAGACGAGCAGGGTCGGCATGGACAGCACCCCGTACCGGGTGACGGCACCGGGGTTGCTGTCCGCGTCGATCTGCACGACCTTGAGCCGGTCGGCCTCCTCGGCCGCGATCGAGGAGAGGACGGGGGCGAGCTGGCGGCAGGGGCCGCACCAGTCCGCCGTGAACTCCACGAGGACGGGCCGTCCCCGCTCCCCGAGCACCTCGACCTCGAAATCCGCGTCGGTCACCTGTGCCACGCCGTGGGCCTTCATGCCACCGTCCCTCTCGTCCGTCCGGTCGTTCATCCGGTCATCTCGCACTTCGGCACGGCCGCTTCGCCGGCCGCCCGTTCCGCGTCGGCCAACTGCCGCCCGAGCTGCTCGCGCACGTCGGCCAGCTGGCCGATCAGGCCGTCCAGCTCGGCGAGCTTGCGCCGGTAGACGGCGAGCGAGGCGGGGCAGGAGTCCCCGGCCGGGTGGCCGGCCCGCAGGCAGTCCACGAAGGGCCTGGTCTCCTCCAGTTCGAAGCCGAAGTCCTGGAGCATGCGGATCTGGCTCAGCAGCCGCAGGTCGTCCTCGTCGTAGGTCCGGTAGCCGTTTCCGGCCCGCCGCGCGGGGAGCAGCCCGCGGGACTCGTAGTACCTGAGCGTCCGGGTGCTGGTCCCCGCCCGCTCCGCCAGTTCGCCGATGCGCATGGGGCGACCGTATGCCTTGACGCCGACGTCAAGGCAAGGGAAGGAAAGGGAGAAGGGGGGGCGGGGTCCTCGCCACCCCCGTGGGCGAGGACCCCTGAAAGGATCACGCAGGAAATGGCTGGTCGGTTCACATTGTGCGAAGAGTGTGAGAGGTATTGCATCGACGGACGTTGGCTGGAACCGTACACACAGAAAAGATCTTCCAGCTCACCGATTACCGGACAGTCGCTCGGAAACCCGGCGAAAGGCCTTAACTTCATAGGACGTTCCTACGAGGTATGGGCTTGTTTGTTTGGTCTGTAGGCGCCGCGGCCTGGCCACTTCTACGGTGTGCGGTGTGCACTCCAGCCCACCTTTCAATGCCCCCGCCGCGCGTCGCCTGCGCGCGGCCCTGGGCATGGCTCCCGGACATGTCGCCTACGGCCTGCGTGCCCAGTACGGACTCGTCGTCGCGCCCGAGACCGTGATGGCCTGGGAGCGTGGCGAGATATCACCTTCCTCCGCCGAGCTCACGGCACTCGCGGGCGTCCTGTGGTGTGCGCCCGGCGAACTGCTCGCCGAACCGGTCACCCTGCGGGAGCACCGGGTCGCCCGGGGGCTCGCGGCGGACGACCTGGCCCGTCGGATCGGCCTGGAGACGGGCTCGTACCAGAAGATGGAGGACACCGGGCGCTGGAAGGGCAACGAACGGCAGTCCGCCGCCCTGGCCACGGTGCTGGGTCTGACGCTGGCCCAGTTCGTGACGGCGACCGGCAAGCACGAGGAACTCGCCGACCTGCTGCGCAGTGCGGTGACCACGCGCTGGCAGGCGTACGTGAAGCCGCTGGGCAAGCTCCTGCCGATCCCCAAGCACCACCTGGAGACGGTGCTGGAGCAGCTGCACGGCGACTACCAGTCGCGGATGGTGGCGACGCTCAGCTGGGGCGGCGGCCAGGGCGAGGCCGGCAGCGGGGACGCGGGCCGGGAGTTCCTCGCCGAGATCGTGGAGCGGTTCTGGCACCTCGCGGGCGGTGCGGCGTAGAACTCGCAGGGCGACCGCACCGGGGTCGCAGGTCCCGCCCGGCCCGGCATCAGAAGACCGATTCGGCCTCGTACATGCGCTCCTCGGGGACGGTCTTCAGCTCGGTGATCGCCTCGGCGAGCGGGGCCATCACCACGTCGGTGCCGCGCAGGGCGGTCATGTTGCCGAATTCGCCGCGGTGGACGGCCTCGACGGCGTGCCAGCCGAACCGGGTCGCGAGCACCCGGTCGTACGCGGTCGGGGTGCCGCCGCGCTGGACGTGGCCGAGGATGACCGGGCGGGCCTCCTTGCCGAGGCGGTGCTCGAGTTCGATCGCGAGGCGGTTGCCGATGCCGGCGAAGCGCTCGTGACCGTACTGGTCGATCGCGCCCTTCTCGTACGGCATGGAGCCCTCGGCCGGGTGTGCACCCTCGGCCACGCAGATCACGGCGAACTTCTTGCCGCGGGCGAATCGTTCTTCCACCATCTTCACCAAGGCGTCCACCTCGAAGGGGCGCTCCGGCAGGCAGATGCCGTGCGCGCCGCCGGCCATGCCGGACTCCAGGGCGATCCAGCCCGCGTGGCGGCCCATGACCTCGACGACCATCACGCGCTGGTGCGACTCGGCGGTGGTCTTGAGGCGGTCGATCGCCTCGGTGGCGACCATGACGGCGGTGTCGAAGCCGAAGGTGCGGTCGGTGGAGGAGATGTCGTTGTCGATGGTCTTCGGTACGCCGACGACCGGCATCCCGGCGTCCGACAGCATCCGGGAGGCGGTCAGGGTGCCTTCGCCGCCGATCGGGATGAGGGCGTCGATGCCGTAGCGCGTCGCCAGCTCCTGGGCGTTCTCGGCGGCTTCGTGGAGACGGGCGCGTTCCATGCGCGCCGAACCGAGGATCGTGCCGCCGCGGGCGAGGATGCCACTGACGGCATTGATGTCGAGGGGGCGGAAGTGGCCGTCGAGGAGACCCTTGAAGCCGTCCTCGAAACCGATGACCTCATCTCCGTGCCCGACCAGGGCGCGGTGCACGACCGACCGGATGACAGCGTTGAGGCCCGGACAGTCGCCGCCTGCGGTGAGAACTCCGATACGCATCGTGCCGTGTCTCCTGCCGTACATGAAGGGCGTAATGGTGCAGCCTGTCCGATTGTTTCACGGGGCCGGGACGCCGCACGTTTTCGGCGACTGCGCCCCGAAGGCCCTTCGGCCCTCCCGGCCAGGCCTTTTCCCCGGGGGCGCCCTATCCATTGACAGAGGTATTGTCAAGAGGTCGAGCCAGAGCAAAGTGACATTCACAGCATGACATTCACAGCATGGGACGGAGAGCGGGCGTGACGCGCAGCGTGTACGTGACCGGTATCGAGCGGGGGGACGGCCGACAGGTCGTCGAGCTGGGAATCATGGAGCTGCTGACCCGGCAGACGGGCCGGGTCGGGGTCTACCGTCCGCTGCTGCACGACGCACCGGACCGGCTCTTCGACCTCCTCAAGGCCCGCTACCGCATCGATCAGGACGCGGCGGCGGCCTACGGCATGTCCTACCAGGAGGCCTCGGCGATCCTGGCCGAGAAGGGCACCGACGAGCTGGTCTCGCGGCTGGTCGACCGCTACCACCGGGTGGCCCGCGACTACGAGGTCATGCTCGTCCTCGGCACCGACTACGCGGAGACCAACCTCCCCGACGAGCTGGCGCTCAACGCCCGCCTCGCCAACGAGCTGGGCGCGGTCGTCGTGCCCGTGGTGGGCGGCACCAAGCACCACGCCGAGGCCGTGCGCGCCGAGGCCCGCAACGCCTACCGCGCCTACGAGACCCTGGGCTGTCACGTCGTCGCGATGGTCGTGAACCGGGTGGCCGCGGAGGACCGCGACGTCATAGCCGAGCGGCTGGCCGCCCGGCTGCCCGTGCCCTGCTACGTGCTGCCCGACGACAAGTCGCTCTCCGCACCGACCGTCGCCCAGATCACCCGGGCGCTCGGCGGCGAGGTGCTCCTCGGCGACGAGGCCGGGCTGGCCCGCGACGCCCTGGACTTCGTCTTCGGCGGCGCGATGCTGCCGAACTTCCTGAACGCCCTGACCCCCGGCTGCCTGGTCGTCACCCCGGGGGACCGCTCCGACCTGGTCATCGGCGCGCTGGCCGCGCACACCTCCGGCACCCCGCCGATCGCCGGTGTGCTGCTCACCCTGAACGAGCGTCCGACCCCGGACATCCTGGCGCTGGCCTCGAAGCTGGCACCGGGCACGCCCGTGGTGTCGGTGGCCGGCAACAGCTTCCCCACCGCCGCCGAACTCTTCTCGCTGCAGAGCCGGCTGAACTCCGCGACCCCGCGCAAGCTGGAGACCGCGCTCGGCCTGTTCGAGCGGCACGTGGACACCGGCGAGCTGCGCGACCTGCTGTCGGTGGCCCGCTCGGAGCGCGTCACCCCGATGATGTTCGAGCACGAGCTGCTGGAGCGGGCCCGCTCGGAGCGCCGCCGCGTCGTGCTGCCCGAGGGCACCGAGGAGCGCGTGCTGCGCGCCGCGGACGTGGTGCTGCGCCGGGGGGTCTGCGACCTGACCCTGCTGGGCGACGAGCAGGCGATCCTGAAGAAGGCCGCCGACCTCGGCGTGGACATCTCCGGCGCCCAGCTCATCGACCCGGCGACCTCCCCGCTGCGGGAAGGTTTCTCCGAGTACTACGCCCAGGTCCGCGCCCACAAGGGGATGACCGTCGAGCTGGCGGGCGACGTGGTCACCGACGTCAACTACTTCGGCACCCTGATGGTCCAGCGGGGCCTGGCCGACGGCATGGTCTCCGGTTCGGTGCACTCCACCGCGGCGACCATCCGCCCGGCCTTCGAGATCATCAAGACGAAGCCGGAGGCGTCCATCGTCTCCTCGGTCTTCTTCATGTGCCTGGCCGACCGGGTCCTGGTCTACGGCGACTGCGCGGTCAACCCGGATCCGAACGCCGAGCAGCTCACGGACATCGCCGTCCAGTCGGCGACCACCGCGGCCGCCTTCGGCGTCGAGCCGCGGATCGCGATGCTCTCGTACTCGACCGGCACCTCCGGCAGCGGCGCGGACGTCGACAAGGTCCGCAAGGCCACCGAGCTCGTCCGCGAGCAGCGCCCGGACCTGCAGATCGAGGGGCCGATCCAGTACGACGCGGCCGTGGAGCCCTCGGTCGCCGCGACCAAGCTGCCCGGGTCTCCGGTGGCCGGCCGCGCGACGGTGCTGATCTTCCCGGACCTCAACACCGGCAACAACACGTACAAGGCCGTGCAGCGTTCGGCGGGCGCGGTGGCGGTCGGACCGGTGCTCCAGGGTCTGCGCAAGCCGGTCAACGACCTCTCGCGCGGTGCGCTCGTCCAGGACATCGTCATCACCGTGGCCATCACCGCGATCCAGGCGCAGGGCGCGCCGTCGCCCTCGGCCACGGCCTGATCCCCGCCCTCCCCCACCGCCCGCGACAAGGAAAGACCCTCATCGTGACCGCATCGCGCGTACTCGTCCTCAACTCCGGCTCCTCGTCGGTCAAGTACCAGCTCCTCGACATGGCGGACCGGTCCCGGCTCGCCGCCGGCCTGGTGGAGCGCATCGGCGAGGAGACCTCCCGACTGGTGCACGAGCCGCTCTCGGGTCCGGGCGCGGCCGCCGGCCGCCGGGAGCGGCTCGGCCCCATCGCGGACCACGGAGCCGCGCTGAAGGCCGTGGCCGCGGAGCTCGCCGCGGACGGGATGGGCCTGGACTCGCCCGAACTGGCGGCGGTGGGACACCGGGTGGTGCACGGCGGGACGCGGTTCACCCGGCCGACCGTGATCGACGACGAGGTGCTGGCGGAGATCCGGAGCCTGATCCCGCTCGCCCCGCTGCACAACCCGGCGAACGTGACGGGCATCGAGGTGGCGCGCTCGCTGCGCGCGGACCTTCCGCAGGTCGCCGTCTTCGACACGGCCTTCCACTCGACGATGCCGGAGCACGTGGCGCGGTACGCGATCGACGCCCAGGTCGCCGACGCGTACTCCATCCGGCGGTACGGCTTCCACGGCACCTCCCACGCCTACGTCTCGCGCGCGACGGCCCGGCTGCTCGGCAAGCCGGTGGAGGACGTGAACGTGATCGTGCTGCACCTCGGCAACGGCGCCTCCGCCTCGGCCGTGCGGGGCGGGGTGTGCGTGGAGACGTCCATGGGCCTGACCCCGCTGGAGGGGCTGGTCATGGGGACCCGTTCGGGCGATGTCGATCCGGCGGTCGTCTTCCACCTGGCACGGGTGGGCGGCTTCTCGGTGGATGAGATCGATTCGCTCCTGAACAAGAAGAGCGGTCTGCTGGGCATGTGCGGCGACAACGACATGCGCGAGGTGCTGCGGCGCGCGGGCGAGGGCGACGAGGCGGCGAGCCTCGCCTTCGCCGCGTACGTCCACCGGCTGAAGAAGTACATCGGGGCCTACGCGGCGGTGCTCGGGCGGGTGGACGCGGTGACGTTCACGGCCGGGGTCGGCGAGAACGCCCACCAGGTCCGCGAGGCCGCCGTCGACGGCCTGGCCGCGCTGGGCCTGGTGCTGGACCCGGAGGCCAACGCCGTGCGCTCCGCCGAGGCGCGGCTGGTCTCGGCGGAGGATGCCCGGGTGGCGGTGGCGGTGGTCCCGACGGATGAGGAACTGGAGATCGCCACCCAGGCGTACGCACTGGTTACCGAGTAGTCACTTGGACTTTCCACCAGCCGGAATATTCCGCTACGAAACAAACCGATAGGATCCAGTCATGCGCCGTTCCAAAATTGTCTGCACGCTGGGCCCCGCCGTCGACTCGTATGAGCAGCTGAAAGCGCTCATCGAGGCAGGTATGAACGTGGCCCGATTCAACTTCAGCCACGGGTCCCAGGCAGAACACCAGGAGCGGTACGACCGCGTCCGGCAGGTCTCCGAAGACACCGGGCGCGCCGTGGGCGTCCTCGCCGACCTCCAGGGCCCGAAGATCCGTCTGGAGACCTTCGCCGAGGGTCCCGTCGAGCTGGTGCGCGGTGACGAGTTCACCATCACCACCGAGGACGTCCCGGGTGACAAGTCCATCTGCGGCACCACCTACAAGGGCCTCCCGGGCGACGTCGCCAAGGGTGACCAGATCCTGATCAACGACGGCAACGTCGAGCTCCGGGTGACCGAGGTCGAGGGCCCGCGGGTGCGGACCATCGTCATCGAGGGCGGTGTCATCTCGGACCACAAGGGCATCAACCTGCCGGGTGCCGCCGTGAACGTCCCCGCCCTGTCGGAGAAGGACGTCGACGACCTCCGCTTCGCCCTGCGGATGGGCTGCGACATGGTCGCCCTGTCCTTCGTCCGCGACGCCAACGACGTCAAGGACGTCCACAAGGTGATGGACGAGGAGGGACGCCGGGTCCCCGTCATCGCCAAGGTGGAGAAGCCGCAGGCCGTCGAGAACATGGCGGCCGTGGTCGACGCCTTCGACGCGGTCATGGTGGCCCGCGGTGACCTCGCCGTCGAGTATCCGCTCGAAAAGGTCCCGATGGTCCAGAAGCGGCTCATCGAGATGTGCCGCCGCAACGCCAAGCCGGTGATCGTCGCGACCCAGATGATGGAGTCGATGATCACCAACTCCCGCCCGACTCGCGCGGAGGCCTCCGACGTCGCCAACGCCATCCTCGACGGCGCGGACGCGGTCATGCTGTCGGCCGAGTCCTCGGTCGGCGCCTACCCGATCGAGACCGTCAAGACGATGTCGAAGATCGTCACGGCGGCCGAGGAGGAGCTCCTCTCCAAGGGCCTCCAGCCGCTGGTCCAGGGCAAGAAGCCCCGTACCCAGGGCGGCTCCGTCGCCCGCGCGGCCTGCGAGATCGCGGACTTCCTCGACGCCGAGTCGCTGATCGCCTTCACCCAGTCCGGCGACACCGCCCGACGCCTGTCGCGCTACCGCGTGACCCAGCCGATCCTGGCCTTCACCACCGACGTCAACACCCGCAACCAGCTGACGCTGAGCTGGGGCGTGGACTCGTACGTCGTCCCGCACGTGGACACCACCGACGCCATGGTCGACCTGGTGGACGGCGAGCTGCTGAAGCTGGGCCGCTACAACGAGGGCGACACCATGATCATCACCGCCGGCTCGCCCCCCGGCGTCCCCGGCACCACGAACATGGTCCGCGTCCACCACCTGGGCGGCGACACCCGCGCCTGACGGTCGCCGACCCCGCTCGAACTCTGCCGCACAGAGACCGAGGGCGGTGCCCCGATCCCGACAGGGATCCGGGGTACCGCCCTCGGTGCTTGCCGGGGTCCGGGTCAGTCCGCCGTGTCCGGCCCGACGTCGATCCCCCCGTCCTCCACGACGCACTCGTCGTAGCCGAGTCTCTCCCCGAGATCCCGGTAACGCGCGAGGCGGGATGCGCCGACCGTGATCTGGTACGCCTTCAGGACCCTCAGGAGCATCCTGAAGCCCAGGTCCGGATCGGCGTGCGCCACCGTCTTCTCCAGCGTGCGCACCACGTCGGGCACCGCGTGGTGCGCGTGCCCCTCGACGGAGCGCAGCCCGTCGGCGACGGCCTCGACCTCGGCCAGCACCTCGTCCGCGAAGGCCGCCGCCGGGGCGGGGCCCGCCGGCAGGGCCGCGGAGGAAGGGTGGTCCTGCCGGATCCGCCCGGCGCAGACGTCCGCGACCTGCCGCAGCCACGCCCGCCCCTCCATGCCGAAGAAGTCCGGCCGGTAGCTGCGCTGCGACGCCGCGCAGCACAGGATGTCCACCTCCCTGGAGGAGAGGTCCGACTCCAGCACGCGGAACGCGTCCTCCAGGAGCGTGGGGGCGTAGGCGCCACCACCCCATCCCGCGACGGCCGCCACCATCTCCAGCGGTGTCGTGCCGGGACTCCATCCCGCATCGAACATCCTGGTGAGACCGCTGAGGCCGAAGTCGATGTAGAACTGCCGCCGGTCGTCTCTCATCGGACCCGTCCCCGTGGATAGCTGTGCGCCGCGTACATGAAGGCGGCACTTGGACGCCGGTCGAGCCCGCAGCTCCTTTGAAGGTCAGGTGAGTTGCCCAGGGGTGACGGAAAGCGGAAGGCCCGCCCCCGCGAAGGGGGCGGGCCGTCGGAACGCGTGCGATCCGGTGCTACTCCGGCGGGCCGATGTAGTTCTTCAGGCCCGGAACGGTGAGCGTGCCGCCGAACTGACCGGCCTGGACGACCTTGACGTTCGTGAAGAACGCGAACGGAACGTTCACGGGCGGCGGGCTGTTCGGGGTGAACTCGATCGGGATCAGACCGAACAGGTTCCCCTTGAGGCTCTCGGTGTACATCGTCACCGTGCCGCCGCGGATCTTGGACGTGGAGCCCGGACGCGACTTCAGGTGAGCGACGTTCCCCGACTTGCCGACCGTCTGGTACAGGTCCTTGATGTCCAGCGAGTCCGCGGTGAACTTCAGGACCTTCTTGGTCTTGCCGCCGGCCGTCTTCACCTCGACGATGCCGTGGTAGTCCAGGCCGTAGAGGGTCAGCAGGGAGCTGTCGAGGTACCAGGGCTCGTCCGGCAGGAGCGGGACGCCCTGCTCCAGTTCGGCGTCGGCCAGTGCCTTGGCGTCGTAGGTCGGGCACGGGAAGGGCTGCTTCCCGTCCGGGTCCTTCGTCTCCTCGGCCTTGTCCTTGTCCTTGGACTTGTCGTCCTCGGCCTTGGCATCGTCCTCGGCCTTGGACTTGTCGTCCTTGGCCTTGTCCGCGGCTTCGTCCTTGGCCTTGTCCTCGCCCGTCTCGTTCTTGGGGTCCTTCTCGGTCTTCTTGACCTCCTCGGACAGCTCCTTGACGTCGACACCGGCCTTCTTCGCCGCTTCGCGGATCGCGTCCGCGGCCGGGTCCGGCGTCGGGGCCGCCGTGGCGGTGCCCGACGGGGTGGGCGCGGGCGTCGGGGTCGCCTTCGCCGCCGCGTCCTTGAGGGGCCTGCCGAGTTCGTCGACGAGGTTCTTGACCGCGTCGCCGACGCCCAGCGGGTCCAGCGGGTTCGTGGCCTTGGTCGGGTCCGGAGCCGGCGTGGTGGCCGGGGCCTTCTCGTTCGCCACCGGGGGCTTGGCCGTCGACGGGGACGTGGTCGGCTTCGCCTTCTCCTTCGCGGCCGCCGATGCCGATGCCGACGGAGAGGGCGTCGCGCTGGGCGACGTGCTCGGCGAAGGCGTCGTGGACGGCGTGGGCGACGGGGACTTCGACTCGGTCTCCGCAGGTTCGTCGGACCGCGTCACACACGGACCGGGCGCGAAGGGGATCTCCTTGTCGTCGGCCACGGCGAGCTTCGGCGCCATGCCCATCCCGACGAACACGGCCGTCGGCATCGCCGCGAGCGCCATCGTCTTGCCGACGGGTATCTGGATCTTGTTCAGCAGCGACTTCCTGGGCGCCGCGTGGCGCGGCCCCTTCACTACACGGGACTCTGCACCAGGGGCCACGCCCCGCTGCGTCTCGTCACCCCGCACTGTTCCTCCCGCCATCGGCGTGGGCAGTCGTCTCGCTCGCGTGTGCCGTTTCCGTCGCACCGGGACCCGGAAGACCCTGGGTTCCCTGGACGCCCATGTCCGCCGTCGCGTCCGCCTTGCTCAGGTGGACGACGCCCGGCTGCTGCTCCGCCACCGGCTCCTGGGCCTCCTCGACCGGCTGCCCCGGCGCCCAGGCGAGGGCGAGGGCGCCGCCGACCATGGAGAGGGCGAAGCCGACGAAGAAACCACCGAGGTTGGACACCGGGATCGAGACCAGCGCGAGCAGGATCGCGGCCACGCCGGCGAAGACGCGGATGGCTTCCTGGAACCAGAGGGCCAGGCCCAGCGTGATCAGCAGTACACCGATGATCAGTGCACCGGCACCGCCGGTGGTGGCCATCGCGAGACTGACGTTGCCCAGCCGGAGGTCCGCGTAAGGGAAGTATGCGATCGGGAAGCCACCGAGGAGCGTGAACAGCCCGGCCCAGAAGGGACGGCGGCCGCTCCAGGCATGGAAGTGGTAGTACACCACGGTGGGCCAGGCGTCGTCTTCTGCGCGAACGTAAACCGGGGCCTGGGGGTTCATGGACAACAGCTCCCTGGAAACGGTGGTACTTGAGAACTCTGTGGAGCCCGAACGGGCGGGGGCGACGGCTGTCACCACCCGCCCGTCCGGTCAGACACGGGGACTGATCAGTCCTTGATGTCCTGGTAGCACGGCTGGTCGCCACCGAGCAGGCGCAGCTTCAGGTTGGGCAGCTTGAAGGTGCCCGCCGTGGTCGCCCACGCCTTCTGCTTGACGTTCGTCAGGATGGCCCGGTCCGCACGCTGCGAGAACGCGTACGGGCTGGCGACCGTACCGGCCTGCGGCTTGGTCTTGTGGCTCGCGTCGCCGACCGCGACACCGATGTCCAGGTTGGTGAACTCGGCGTCGGTGTCGAGCTCGGCCACATCCAGGTAGATGTTGCTGGCCTCGGCCGGGGTGCCCTTGTGACCGGTCTTCAGCTGGAGCGTGATGTTGCCCAGCGGAGTCGGGGTGACCAGGGACTGGCACATGTTGGTGATCTTGGCGTTGCTGAACCCGGAGATGGTGACCGGGTGGTGCTGGGCGTTGCCCTTGAGGTCGTGTCCCTCGGCGACACCGCCGTACTGGATCAGGTTTTCACCGTCGAGCTTGTCGGCCGAGACCTTGAAGTCCTGGCCGGAGACGCTGAAGGACGCCGCGAGGGCACCCTGCGCCAGACCCACACCGACCGCGGCCGTGGCCGCGATGCTCGGCACCATGACGAGCGCGAAGCGCTTCCATCTGGTCCCACCACGAACCTGAGAACTCATTTCGTTCCTCCTTCTCGGACGTACATCTCCGGTCCGGGCCGTGCCCGTCCTGGGATGGGAGAAGTGCTACGTCCTCGGGAAGGAGCGCAGGCGGCCGGGCCGCGGCTGTGCCACGTCCGATACACCGGCGATCACCCCCGAGCGACAACCACTGGGCCACGCGTTCGCGCAACCTGGAGGACAGGCCCCGCCGGTGTGGCGGAGACCCCCCTGTCCCACGGCCGGTGCCACTGCCACAGGCCGGCTCGGTGGGGACCCTCCACCGCGGCTCCGAGTGAGCGGCTCTGCGGGAAGGACCGAGCGTCGCCGATCGTGGTCCATTCCAGGCCGGGGCACAAGGGGGTTCGTTACTGGCGGGTAACGGCCAGATAACCTAGGTGCGACCCGTCGCCGTCGGGCAGCAACACAGGGTGTCACCCAGGGCCACGACAGAACGGACGAATGACGAACACACCGGACAGTTCACGGGGTTCGGCTTACTGCGAGTAACAGCGGCCGCGATTGCCAAGTTTTGGCAAAGCGCGGCCGCTGTTTATCTACGTGTCAACAAATCGCCGGTGGCCCGGCGCGGTACGGGCGGGGCGTGGCGGCCGGCCCCGGAGCGGCCGCTGAGCCGGTCCGGACGCGGCTTAGAAGAGCACCCGCGCGAGCGCCGTGCGCGCCGCGGAGACCCGCGGGTCGTCCGCGCCGATGACCTCGAACAGCTCCAGCAGCCGCAGTCGCACGGCGTCGCGGTCCTCACCGAACGTGACGCGGACGGTGTCCACCAGGCGCCCGAAGGCGTCCTCCACGTGGCCGCCGACCAGGTCGAGGTCGGCCGCGGCGATCTGCGCCGCCGGGTCGCGCGGGTTCTCGGCCGCCGCGGTCCGCACCGCCTGCGGGTTCATGTGCTGGACCCGGGCCAGGAGCTCGGCCTGGGCCAGGCCCAGCTTGGCCTCGGTGTTGCCCGGGTCGTCCGCGAGCACGTTCTTGTACGCCTGGACCGCGCCGCCGAGATCACCGGCGTCGAGCGCGACGACGGCCGCCTCCAGCAGGGCGTCGTGCGGGCCGGCCGGGATCTCGTCCGCGTCCGAGGCGGCGGGAGCCGCCCCCTCCGCGTCCGGGTCCACCTCGATGCCGATGATCCCGAAGCGGTCCTCGGCGACCTGGACCAGCTGGGCGAACGTCTCGCGGATCTGCTGCTCCGGGACCACGCCCTGGAACAGCGGCAGCACCTGACCGGCGACCACGGCGAAGACGGCCGGGATGCCCTGGATCTGGAACTGCTGCATGAGCATCTGGTTGGCGTCGACGTCGATCTTGGCGAGCACGAGGCGACCGTTGGCCTCGGTGATCAGGCGCTCCAGCAGCGGGCTGAGCTGCTTGCACGGCTGGCACCACTCGGCCCAGAAGTCCAGGACGACCGGAACTTCTGCGGAGAGCTGGAGCACATCGCGTTCAAAACCGGCTTCGTCTACGTCGATGACGAGTGCCGACGGCGGCACGGCACCGGCGGACGGACCCGTTCCGCCGGACTCGGCGGCCCGGCTCGCCGCTTCGGCGCGGGCCTGCTCGGCCTTGGCCTTGGCCTCACCGGCCGCCTTCACCGCGGCGAGGTCGACGACGCCGCTCATGGACATGTTTCTGGGCTGCATGCGTACATCCTCCCCCGTGTGTGCGCGCCGACGAAAAAGATCGCGTGAATTGGCCGTGCCGCCGTACCGTCGCGATCGTGATGTTGAACGGCGCCGGGTCCCCACCTGGCGCCTGTAGCTCTTCGCGTGGTTGTCGCTCTTACGCTACGAGCCGTAGCGTAACTCCCCCGGCGGCTCCCCGCGCCCCTTCCGGCCCCGTGATCTGAACCACAGCGGCCCTTTTGGCTACCGGCGGGTATGGTCTCGGCCATGCGCAACCCCAGCCCCGGCCGCACCGGTCGTCCCCGCAGTGCCGCAGCGGACGCCGCGATCCTCGCCGCGACCCGGGACGCGCTCGTCGAGCTGGGCTGGTCGAAGCTGACGATGGGGGACGTCTCCGCCCGTGCGGGGGTCGCCAAGACCACCCTCTACCGGCGCTGGGCGGGCAAGAACGAGTTGGTCGTGGACGCGGTCGCAGAGCTCTTCGACGCGCTCGAACTCCCGGACCGGGGCTCCCTCGAAGCGGACATCGAGAACGTGGTGCTGCAGTTCGCGGAGCTGCTGCGGCGCCCGGAGGCCCGTACCGCCCTGATGGCGGTCGTCGCCGAGTCCACCCGGGACGAGGCCCTGCGCGACCGGATCCGGTCGGCGATCGTGGACCGGCAGAAACGTCTCGTCGTACTGGGCCGCGAACGGGCCCAGGCCCGCGGCGAGCTCCCGTACGAGGAGGACGAGTCCCTCGCGGGCCGCACCACGGACCTGATCTTCGACGTGATCGCGGGCACGGTGGTGCACCGCGCCCTGGTGAGCTCCGAACCGGTGGACGAGCTCTGGGTGGCCACCTTCACGGCCCTCCTGATGCACGGCCTGCGCGGCCCGGCCGTCGCCTGAACCCGGGCCGCCGCCCGAACCCACCCGGCCGCCCGCTGCCGCCGCGTCGTCAGAAGGTCCACGCCCCGGAGCGGCGCCGGGATTCCAGGACCTGCTCCGCCAGCGCCGCGGCCCGCGGGTTCTCCCCCGGCCAGGGCCGCCGACGGCCCGGCCAGCTCGCCCAGCGCAGCGCGTCGGCCTCCTCCTCGAGCCGCAGACCGGCCGCGACGAGCGCGCCCCGGGCCGCTTGGGCCCCGGCCGTGCGGTAGCCGATGTCGCGGGCGTCCGGCCAGTGGACGCCGCCGTCGGTGATCAGGACCGCGGCCTCGACCCCGTCCAGCCCCAGCTCGATGCCGTCCCGCACCGCCGCGAGGAACTCGGCGGGCAGCCGGTCCTCCCGCGCCAGGTTCAGGATCTCCGTCCCGGCCGGCCCCGGCGGCTCGAAGTCGGCGACGACGTAGGCGTAGTGGCCGCCGCAACCGCCCTTGTTCATCACCACGCGCGCGCTCACGCCCCGTACGGACACAGGAAGGCCGGTCATGGCGCCACCGTACGGGCGCCATGACCGGCCGTCTCACACAGGCGGGCCTAGAAGCCCGGGGGCTCCGTGTAGGTGCCCCACTCGTCGCGCAGGACGTTGCAGATCTCGCCCATCGTGGCCTCGGCCCGCACCGCGTCCAGCATGGCCGGGATCATGTTCGACCCGTCCCGGGCGGCGTCCAGCATCGCCTTCAGCGCCGCGTCGACCTCGGCGTCGTCGCGGCGGGCCTTGCGGGCCGCCAGCTCCCGCACCTGGACGGTCTCCACCTCGTGGCTGACCCGGAGGATCTCCAGGTCGCCGGTGACCGACCCGTGGTGCACGTTGACGCCGACGACGCGCTTGTCGCCCTTCTCCAGCGACCGCTGGTACTGGAAGGCCGACTCGGCGATCTCCCCGGTGAACCAGCCGTCCTCGATGCCGCGCAGGATGCCCGAGGTGATCGGCCCGATCGGGTGCTGCCCGTCGGGGTGGGCGCGCAGGCCGCGCTCCTTGATCTGCTCGAAGATCTTCTCGGCCTCGGCCTCGATGCGGTCGGTGAGCTGCTCCACGAACCAGGAGCCGCCCAGCGGGTCCGCCACGTTGGCGACGCCGGTCTCCTCCATCAGCACCTGCTGCGTGCGCAGGGCGATCTCGGCCGCCTGCTCGCTCGGCAGGGCGAGGGTCTCGTCGAGGGCGTTGGTGTGCAGGGAGTTCGTGCCGCCGAGCACGGCCGCGAGGGCCTCCACGGCGGTGCGCACGACGTTGTTGTACGGCTGCTGCGCGGTCAGCGAGACCCCGGCGGTCTGGGTGTGGAAGCGCAGCCACATGGACTTCTCGCTCTTCGCCCCGTAGACCTCCTTCATCCAGCGGGCCCAGATCCGGCGCGCGGCGCGGAACTTGGCGATCTCCTCGAAGAAGTCGAGGTGCGCGTCGAAGAAGAAGGAGAGGCCGGGCGCGAAGGCGTCGACGTCCATCCCGCGCGAGAGGCCGAGCTCCACGTAGCCGAAGCCGTCGGCGAGGGTGTACGCGAGCTCCTGCGCGGCCGTGGCCCCGGCCTCGCGGATGTGGTAGCCGGAGACGGACAGCGGCTTGTAGGCCGGGATGCCCTTCGTGCAGTACTCCATGAGGTCGCCGATGAGGCGCAGGTGCGGCTCCGGTTCGAAGAGCCACTCCTTCTGGGCGATGTACTCCTTGAAGATGTCGGTCTGGAGCGTGCCGTTGAGGACGGCGGGGTCCACGCCCTGCCGCTCGGCGGCGACCAGGTACATGCAGAAGGCGGGGACGGCCGGGCCGGAGATCGTCATCGAGGTCGTGACGTCGCCGAGCGGGATGTCCTTGAACAGGACCTCCATGTCGGCGGCGGAGTCGATGGCGACCCCGCAGTGCCCGACCTCGCCGAGCGAGCGGGGGTCGTCGGAGTCGCGCCCCATGAGGGTCGGCATGTCGAAGGCGACCGAGAGCCCGCCGCCGCCGGCGGCGAGGATCATCTTGTAGCGCTCGTTGGTCTGCTCGGCGTTCCCGAACCCGGCGAACTGCCGGATGGTCCAGGTCCGCCCGCGGTAGCCGGTGGCGTGGAGCCCGCGGGTGTACGGGTACTCGCCCGGCCACCCGATGCGCTCGAAGCCCTCGTACGCGTCGCCGGGCCGGGGCCCGTAGACCGGCTCGACCTCGTCGCCGGAGAGCGTGGTGAAGTCTGCCTCGCGCTTGCGGGCCTTGTCATAACGGGCCTGCCAGCGACGGCGGCCTTCCTCGATGGCGTCAGCGTCCATACCCATGAATTTACTAGGACGTCCTAGTAAATGTCGATGGCAAACCCCCGGGGACTCGCCCCGGGGGTGGGTGACGCTTGCCTCGTGCGCGGCGGCGATCAGGCCTTGGCGGTCGCGACCGAGTCGCTGACCAGCGGTTCGACCTCGGCGCGGACCTTGCGCTCGACGAAGAAGGCGGCCACCGGAATCGTTCCGCTGAGCATGACCCAGAGCATCTTGCCGAAGGGCCACCTGGCCTTGGAGCTCAAGTCGAAGGCGAAGACCAGATAGATCATGAAGAGCACACCGTGGGCCTGCGAGACCACGAAGGTCAGGTCGGCGCCGGTGTCGAAGCCGTACTTCGCCACCATGCAGGCACAGAGGATCAGGAGCATGACCGCGGTCACGTAGGCCATGGCGCGGTAGCGGGTCAGCACGCTTCGTTTCATGCCGACGAGCCTAGCCGTCCGTTTTGCTCGATCTTGACGCGGCCCCGGGCCCCGACCTCCGGCCCCGGCTACTCCTGGAAGTCCGCCGCGGCCACCCGCAGCGGGCGCAGCAGCGCGAAGATCTCCCCGCACTCCTCGGCGTCGTACGTGCCCAGGCCGAAGTCCACGGCCATCAGGTCCTTCGTGGCGGCTTCGACGACCTCGCGGCCCTTCTCCGTGATGGAGGCGAGGGTGCCGCGGCCGTCGTTCGGGTTGGGCCGCTTGGCGACCAGGCCGGACTTCACCAACCGGTCCACGGTGTTGGTCACCGACGTCGGGTGGACCATCAGCCGCTCGCCGATCTTGGACATCGGCAGTTCGCCGGCCTTGGAGAAGGTGAGCAGCACCAGCGCCTCGTACCGGGCGAAGGTCAGCCCGTACGGCTTGACGACCGCGTCGACCTCACCGAGCAGGATCTGGTGCGCGCGCATGATCGAGGTGATCGCGGCCATCGAGGGCACGGGTCCCCAGCGCTGCTGCCAGAGCTCGTCGGCGCGGGCGATGGGGTCGAAGGGAAGGCTGAGCGGCTTGGGCACGCGTCCGACCCTACCGGGAGGTCACTTCGCCGCGGGGGCCGTCTCATCCCTCAGTCGTTCCTCCTGCCGGGCGGCCGCCCGGAGTTCGGCCAGGAGCAGCAGCACGACCCCCGTGCCGAGGACCCCGGCACCGGTGACGACCTCGTGCACCGGGCGGAATTCGGCGGCGAGGCCGGCCAGGGCCATGCCGACCCCCTGGAGGGTCATCAGGCCGGTGCTGAGCAGCGTCATCGCCCGGCCGCGCAGCTCGTCGGGGACGGCTTCGACGTACCACTGGTCCAGCCCGAGGGTGTGGGCGTGGGCCAGCCCGGCGAGCAGCAGGGCGGCGAGGACCACGGGCAGGCCCGGCCGGACGGCGAAGAGCAGGAGCGGCAGCAGCCCGGCGGCTGCGAGCGGCACCACGATCCGCGATCGCGTTCGGGCGGTGAGGGCCGAGCCGGCCCAGAGCTCCCCGGCGATCGTGCCGACGGGCAGGGCGCACATCATGAGGCCGAGGGCGGCGGTGCCGACGCCGATGCCGTCCGCGTACGGGGCGAGCAGCGCCTCGGGGGCGACGAGGAAGACGGGCGGCAGCCAGAACAACAGCATCAGCGCACGCAGCCGGCGCCGGCCGAGGACGGCGCGCAGTCCGGCGAGCGGGGAGGTGCGGGCGCTGCTGCGGGCGGGGCGGCTGCGCGTGCCCAGCCGCAGCAGCAGTGCGGAGCCGAGGAAGCCGGCGGCGGTGAGGGCGATCGCCGCGCGCGGCGCGAGCACGGTGAGCAGCAGCCCGCCGAGGCCGAAGCCGATGAGCTGGGCGCTCTGGGCCACCATGCGCAGCAGCGAGCGGCCCAGGACGAAGGCGTCGCCGGTGCCGAGGACGTCGGCGAGGGAGGCGTTGCGCGTGCCCTGGAACAGCGGCGCCACGAAGGCCATCGTGCAGCGCAGGACGAGGAGCACGGCGACGGGCGTGCCCGGCGCCACCATGGCGGCCGCGCAGAGCGCGCAGACGAGGTCGCAGGCGACGAGCACCCGGCGGGCAGGAAGGCGGTCGGCGATCCCGGCGAGCAGCGTGCCGCCGAGGACGTACGGGAGGAAGCCGAGGGCGAAGGTCAGCGCGCTCATCAGGGGCGAGCCGGTGGTGCGGTAGACGAGGACGGACAGCGAGATCTCGGCGACGACCACGCCGAACACGGACAGTAGGTGGGCGGCGAAGACGGTCCGGAACTCACGGACCCGGAACACGGAGCGGTAGCCCGGTGGCGGTGCGGACCGCCCGGGCGCCTGGGTGTCGGCTGGCATGGGCCCAGCCTCCCGGGCCCGGGGCCGGCGCCCCAGAGATTCGGCTGGGGCCGAATGGTGGGGCAGAGTCTTCACGTCGTCGGCAACATCGTCGGCACCGGCGTCGCCGTCGTCGGCACCGGCATCGCGCGGGATGAGGAAGGGGAGGGAGCGCCAGGATGGGGTTGCACCACTACTTCGGGCACGAGGACCTGCTGCGGTGCCGCTTCGCGCTCTCGCCCGCGTGGGAGACGCAGGAGGCGGTCCGCACCCTGAAGCTCGCGGAACGGCAGGGCTACCACCTGCCCTGGCTGCGGCAGATCCGCGCCGCCGCCGACGGGCTGGACCTGCGGCCGCTGTGGCTGTTGATGCCGCACCGCGGACACAGTGCGGACTTCATCGGCCCGCCGCCCAGCGGCCCCGGGGTCTCCTTCGGGGAGGAGATCGCGCTGATCCGCGCGGCGGATCCGGCCGTGGCGCGCGAGGACATCCGCAAGTCGCTGGCCAGTACGCCCGGCGCCCTCGACAGCGACCTGGGCCGGTCCCTGCTGGCCGATCCGGCCCGGGCCGTGCGGGACCTGGCCGATCTGCTGGAACGGGCCTGGAGCGTGCTGATCGAGCCGCACTGGCCGCGGCTGCGGGCCCTGCTGGAGGCGGACATCCTCTTCCACTCGCGCCGCCTCGCCGCCGGCGGTCTCCAGTCCCTCTTCGACGGGTTGCACCCGAGCCTCGCCTGGGACGCCGCCTCCCTCACCCTGACCATCGACCGGCCCACCAGTCACCACGAGCGCGTCCTGGGCGGCCGGGGACTGCTCCTGATGCCGAGCGCCTTCATCTGGCCGGGGATCGCGGGCGGCTTCGACGCACCTTGGCAGCCCACCATCGTCTACCCGGCCCGCGGCATCGGCGCCCTGTGGACCCCGGCCCGGGAGAACACCCCGGACGTGCTCGCCCAGCTGCTGGGCCGGGCCCGGGCCGAGGTGCTGTGCGCGCTGGAAGAACCGGCCTCCACCACGGCGCTGGCCCACCGGCTCGCCCTGGCCCCGTCCACGGTCTCGGCCCACCTGGGGGTCCTGCGGGCGGCGGGGCTGCTCATCTCCTCGCGCCACGGCCGCCAGGTCCGCTACGAGCGCACCCCGCTGGCGATCGCGCTCACCACGGGCGACCCCGCCCCCTGAGGTCGGCCGGCCCCCGCGGCCCTGCCGCCCGGTGTCGCACAGCCACGCCCACTGTCCGACATGTCAACATATGCCGGTATCTCGCTCCGCTGCCCGACCCTTCGTCCCGAGGAAGCCGGATGCCCCCCGCCGCTCGCAGGCCGCGTTTTCGCACCACCGCCCCCGTCCTCGGCCTCCTCGCGCTCCTCGCCGCGGCCCCCGCCTGCGGCGGCGAGCCCGCACCCGAGCCGGGGACCCCCGCGGCCACGCCCGCGGCGCCCTCCCCCATCGTCGCGGCCGAGGAGTCCCCGTTCTGGGTGGACCCGCACAGCGACGCCGCCCGGCAGGTCGCGGCCTGGGAGGCGGCGGGCCGCAACAGCGACGCCCAAGTGCTGCGCAGGATCGCGGACCGCCCGCTCACCCTGTGGGGACCCGGCGACGACCCCGGCCCCGAGATCCGCCGGGCCAGGGCGGGAGCCCGGGCCACCGGGCGGACCCTGCTGCTCGCCGCGTACAACATCCCCTACCGGGACTGCGGCCAGCACTCGGCCGGCGGCGCCCCCGACGCCCAGGCCTACCGCAGTTGGATCGGCGCCTTCGCCGACAACATCGAGGACACCAAGGCCGTCGTCGTCCTGGAGCCGGACGCCATCGCGCACATCATCGACGGCTGCACCCGGCCCGAGCACCACGCCGAGCGCTACCAGCTGCTCTCCGAGGCCGTCGACCGGCTGAAGAAGAACCCCAACACCAAGGTCTACCTGGACGCCGGCAACCCGGCCTGGATCCCCAACCCCATGGACCTGGTCGACCCCCTCTTCAAGGCGGGCCTCGACCGCGCCGACGGCTTCGCCCTCAACGTCTCCAACTTCCAGCCCGACGCGGCCGCCCGGGCCTACGGCGCCAAGATCTCCAAGGGCACCAGCGGCAAGCACTTCGTCATCGACACCAGCCGCAACGGCGACGGACCGCTGCCCGGCAACCGCACCCAGGCCTGGTGCAATCCGCCGGGCCGCGCCCTCGGGGCACCGCCGACCGACCGGACGGGCGACCCGCTCGTCGACGCGTACCTCTGGGTCAAGCGGCCCGGCGAGTCCGACGGGACCTGCCGCGGCGGCCCGTCGGCCGGCACCTGGTGGCCGGACTACGCCCTGGGGCTGGCCCGCCGCGCCAGGCAATGACCGGGCGGTGTCCGGCCCGTCGAGCCCGGCCCGACCGGCCGGACACCTCCTACGGGGCCGCCGGCTGCGGGGCCTTGACCTGGAGCCACTTCGCCACCGAGGGCGTCCCGCCGGCATCGGTCACGAACAGCATGTACCAGCCGGGCGGCACCAGTGTCGGGTCCTGCGGCGCCTCGACCGTGACCGAGTCGTCCGTCCTGGTCAGCCCGAGTTCGATCGAGCGCTGTTCCACGTCCGTGGTGTGCGTGACCGCGCTCGGCCGCATCAGTCGGGCCCGCTCGATCCGCTCCGGGTGCGCGGCGGCGAAGGTGGCCCGCCCGTCCGCGTCGAGCTCCTCGGGCCCCTCGCCCAGGACGGGCCGCCGGTCCTCGCCGCGGTAGAGGTACGGGGGCGAGTACACCTCCAGCCGGTGCTCGAACTTGCCGAGCCTGGTGTTGTCCTTGTCGGCGAAGAGCGGGTCCGAGCCGAAGGTCGCCACCCTCCCGTCGGGCAGCAGCAGCGCCTCGGAGTGGTAGTTGCGGCCCACGGTCGGATCGGCGGCGGCCACGAAGGAGTCGGTGCGCGGGTAGTAGAACTGCGCCTTGTGGATGTCGCTGGCGCTGCGGCCGCGGTAGTCGGCGGAGCCGCCCGTGGTGAAGACCGAGTCGTCCGGCAACAGCACGCTGCTCAGGTAGCGGGTGGCGCGCGGCAGCCGCGCCGAGGACCTGAAGACCGGGTTCTCCTCCTTCAGGTCCACGATCGCGGTCCGGCTGGACGAGAGCTTGGACTCGCCGACCCCGCCACCGCCGAGGACCATCACCTTCTGGTCCTGGGCGGGCGCCAGCAGGAGCGAGGAGGAGGTCTCCAGCCGGTCCGGCTCCGCGAGCCCGCCCACCTTCTTGAACTCGTTGGTCGCGAGGTCCCACACGCCCGGCTCGCGCCCCTTGGTCTTCGGGCCGTAGCCCGCGTTGGAGCCGGTGTAGAGGAGCTTGCCGCCCTGCATGAGGAAGAGCGCGGGATAGGTCGGGAAGTAGTGGAAGGGGGCCTTGGACCACTTCTTCGTCCGCGGGTCGTAGTACTCGTTGTCGCCGGGCACCACGTCGCCCACGTCGTTGAGCCCGGAGACCGCGAGCACCCGCCCGTCCTCCAGGGTCACGAGCGTCGGGTACCAGCGGGCGTCGCTCATCGGGTCGACGCGCAGGTACCTCTCCGCCACCGGGTCGAACTCGTACGCCGACTTGATGCCCTGGAAGTCCTGCTTGTCGGCGCTCAGCCGTTCCGCGAGCCCGTAGACGTTGTCGGCGTCCTTGCCGGTCAGCCCGACCACCTCGTACTGCGCGGCCTCCGTCGTCAGCCCCTCGGCACCGGGCTTCACCGCCTCCACGAAGACCCGCGACTCGGCGGCGACCACGGTGGTCCGCCACGGCATGACCTGCCCGCCGCGCCCGTAGGTGATCTCGAACTTCTTCCTGGCCTTCGGCACGACCACGTCGAACTTCGCCTCGTACTCCACGCCGGACGGAGAGCGGAACCGGGTGCCCTTGCGCAGCTTGACGACCTTGTCGGGGTTCTCGTTCTTGACCCGCATCCGCCCGCCCGCCCGGGTGACCTTCCCGTGGAGGACCTCGTACCGTGCGGTGCCGCCGGCCACCAGCAGCCGCCCGTCGGGCAGCTGGCTGTGCCCGGCGCAGAAGAAGTCCTCCGGTGTCGGTATCTTCTTGAAGCTGTCGTCCTTCGGGTCCCACAGGACGGTGTCGAAGGTGCCCTTGTCGAAGTTCTTCTGGTTGTTGCCGCTGCCGGCGATGAGCAGCACCTTGCCCGTGTGCAGCAGGGCCGCGTGCATGGCGTTGATCCGGTACTCCTCGGGGAGCCCGATGAGGCCCCACGACCCGTACTGGATCCGGTAACTGGTCTGTCCGATCTTGTACGCGTGGTACTTGTCCTCGGCGAAGGAGATCGCGGCGGGTGCGTTGAGCGCGACCAGCACCAGCACGGCGGCGGCGCCCAGGGCGGTCTTCTTGAACTTCTTCGACGGCCGGTAGTCCATGCTCAGTTCCCTCCTGTCGCCCGCACGTACGCCGGCTCCTCACCCGGCTCGGAGCCCCCGTCCGCCCCGCCCCCGGATCCCGTCCTGCCGCGCGTCACGCACCACACGGCGACCGGGGCGAGCGCGATGGCCAGGGCCAGCACCGCCCAGACGCGCATGGCGACGTGCGTGTGGTCGAAGCGGACGGACGCCAGCAGCGAGACGATGAGGACGGCGGCCCAGAAGAGGTGGATGCGGAAGGTCATCAGCCGGTCGGGGCTGGCGTCACCGCCCTTGGGGGTGACGACGAAACGGCCCTCGGTGCGCAGCACCGCCGAGCCGAGCGACCTGAGGTAGACGGGCGCGCAGACCGCGGACAGGGCCATGCCCGCGACACCGCCGGAGCCGGCCGGTTCGTGGGGCGAGACGTTGTGGCGGCGGTTCCACAGGTAGAGGCCCACCTGGAGGGCGGCCGCGTCGGCGTAGAGCATCAGCCAGACCTTGGAGGAGACCTGGGTGCCGGAGGCGCCGAACCACAGGAAGAGGGCGCAGCTGAGGACGCCGAGCAGCCAGTTCACGGCGGTCATCGGGTAGTAGACGAGCATGAGCGTGTAGTTGAGCCGGCGCCCGGCGGGCATCGTGAAGAGGCCCTTGCGGTACTGCTTGAACAGGGTCTCGTAGGTGCCCCTGGACCAGCGCAGCTGCTGGGTGAAGAGGTCGGTCCAGGAGGCGGGGCCCTCGCCGACGGCCAGCACGTCGGGGGTGTAGACGGACCGCCAGAACCGCCCCGTGGCCGGGTTCCTGCGGCGGTGGAGTTCGAAGCCGGTGGCCATGTCCTCGGTGATGGAGTCGTAGAGTCCGCCGATCTGCCGCAGGGCGCTGATCCGTACGGTGTTGTTGGTGCCGACGAACATGGGGGCGCCGTACCGGTTGCCGGCGCGCTGGATCAGGGCGTGGAAGAGGTACTGCTGGGACTCGGCGGCCTTGGTGACGGCCTCGGTGTAGTTGCCGTAGACCTGCGGGCCGACGACGAAGGCGACGTCGGGGTCGCGGAAGAACCCGAGCATCCGCTCCAGGTAGTTCGGGAGGGGGACGTGGTCGGTGTCGACGGAGGCGAAGAACTCGTAGTCGTCGCCGTGCCGCTCCAGCCAGGCGTTGTAGTTGCCGTGCTTGGTCTTCGCCCGGTGGGAGCCCTTCGTCGTGTTCCACTCGGGCACCCCCTTGCGGGTGAAGTGCCGTACGCCGAGCTTCGCGCACAGCGCCCGGGCCTCGGGGTCGTCGCCCTCGTCCAGCAGCCATACGTCCAGCGGCCCGCCGTGGCGGACGCGCCGCGCGCCCCGGAGGGTGGCCCGCACCATGGCGAGGGGCTCCTTGCCGGGGACGTAGGTCGTCAGGAACGCGACGCGGGTGCCGGGCTCGGGCGGTACGGGGACGGGGTCGCAGGCGGCCATCGTGGCGTGGGCGATCGACACCACGTTGACCAGCGTGAACAGCATGATCAACGCGATGGAGCAGAGCATCATGGCATCGCAGACGATCAGCCAGCGGGCGGCGCCCTCCCGGACGGTCCAGTGGGTGGGCCAGACCAGGTAGAGCAGCAGTCCGGCCGCGGCGACCGGGGCGAGCGTCATGAGGGCGATCGCCCGTATTCGGGTGCGGACCTCCTCGCGCGAGAGGAGGGAGCGGTACTGCACCCGGTGGACGCCGTCGGGGCCGGGAGCCGGCTGCGCGAACGGACCGGCGAGGCGGCTGTGCGTCTCGTAGTCGAAGCCTTCCGGCGCCACGGTCCCTCCCGGTGCTCGATCCCGAGGCCTGTACCCCCACGAAAGGTGACGGACCCGGTCGTGTCGAACGGGGATCGGCCGACCGGGCGGTCCTTCCTCAGGTCCGGGGCCACGGGGCCGTACGGGTGACGCGTGCGGCCGGCGGGGTCGGCGCGGCCGACGGGGTGCCTTGTCGGTGAGGCCGGATCAGGGAGCGGTGGCCGGTCGGGCCGGCCACCGCGAGCCCGACCCGATCGGCAGGGCACCCCCGGTCAGCGGGTGCCGCGCCGCAGGCCGTGCCGCACCACGCGCTGGCTCAGCGAGCCGAGACCTTCCAGCACGGCGGCCAGCCCGGCGAGCTGTTCCAGCGCGGCGAACGCGCTGCCGGCGCCCCCCGGGTCCACCCCTTCGTACAGCTCGATGCCGATGAAGGAGGCGGCCGTGGCCCGGGCCAGCCCGGCCGGGTCGGCGTACCCCTCCAGCGGGGTCGCCGACAGCAGCCGGGCGAGGACCTTCTCCAGCTCCTCGATCCACAGACCGAGACCGTCGGCGGTGGCGGCGGCCAGGACGGGCGAGGTCTGCCCGGCGGCCAGCAGCTGCCCGAGCAGGGCGACGTTCCCGGCGGACCGCTCCTCCTCGTGCATGGCGCGGGCGAACTCCAGCAGTTCGGCGAGGCTGCCCAGGGCGGCGAGCCGGTCGCGGTAGCGGGCCACCCGCTGCTCGGCGCCGTACCGGCAGGCCGCGGCGAGCAGCTCGTCCACGGAGCCGAAGTGGTAGAAGATCAGGCCCTGTCCCACCCCGGCGGTGGCCGCGACGGTGCGGGCGGAGGCTTTGGCGATGCCCTGCTCGGCCACGGTGCGCAGGGCGCCCTCGAGCAGCTTCTCCTTGGTGGCGGCGCTCATGCCCGGGCCTCCTCGCGGACCGGGCGCAGGTCGCCGCAGAGCCCGCTCGCCCACCGGTCGCGGGCGTCGACGTAACTCGCGGTGAAGGTGCCCTCGTAGCCGAAGAGCGGTCCGAAGCGGCGGTTGACCACCCGTACCCGGATCCGGAACCGGCCGGTGGTCTCGTCGAAGGACTCGCGGACCTCGGCCTCGCCGCCGATGAGGTCGGGGACGCGGACGTCGAGGGGGCCCTCGCGGAAGCGGTGTTCGCCGGAGCGGATGAGCAGCGAGCCGTCGGGCTCGGCGCTCATGTGGAGGTCGCTGGCGAGGTGCTGGTGGGTGCCCAGGTAGTCGAGGACGCAGTCGCGTTCGGGGCTGTGGACCATCGTGGCGTCGAAGCGGTGGGCTCCGCCGGGCAGCTGGAAGGTCCGTACGAAGGTGACGGTCTCGCGCCCGAAGGAGTCGAGGTAGGGGAGGTTCTCGATGACGAAGGGGACGTTCCGTCCCTCGTGGGGCACCAGGATGTTCCGTACGCCGCCGAGCCGGAGGAAGGGCTTCACGTAAGCGGGGCCGTGCCATATCCGCTCCATGGTGCCGCGGCCGATGCAGCCCTCGCCGCTCGCGAGCCCCACCGAGAAGCGGCGCTGGATCTGCGGGTGCAGCCGGTCGAACGCGGCGCCCATGTGGGCCCGGAAGATGGAGGTCACGACGGCTCCAGGGTGCTGAGCAGGCGGGGTGCGCGGGCGGGGGTGCGGCCGGGCGGGGTGCGCAGGCAGCGGCGCGCGGCCGGGGTGCCGGGCAGCGGCGGCAGCAGCAGGGCGGCGGCCAGGACGAACGGGGCGGCCGGCAGCGGCGCGTACAGCAGGGCGGCCACGGACAGCAGGACGCGCAGGGCGCACTCGCCGATCGCGCGGGCGAGGGCGAGGCCCGGGGTGGTCCCGCGCTCGCACCACAGCCGCAGCCGGTCGAAGGACCAGGCGGTGGCCCAGCCCATGAGCGGGCGGAACACCAGCCGGTCGGCGAGGGTGCCGAAGCGGCCCCAGCGCGGGCGGTAGTCGTAGCCGGTGAGGAAGCGGATCCCGTCGGGGCCCGGGACGTAGCGCCAGTACCCGCTGCCCTCGGCGAGCAACGACAGCGGGTGCTCCGAGGCGAACCGCAGGGCGGAGACCCGGGTGCCGTCGGACCGGTGGCGCTCCCCGGCGGAGATCCCGGTCCCGTCGACGGAGAGGAACGGCAGCACGCGGGTCGCGTACCGGAACCGTTGGGGTTCGCCCTCGGCGCACGGGAGGTAGCCGATGGAGGTGAAGCGCAGGTCCCACCGCTGGTGCTGCGCCGGGTCCTGACTGCGCTCCCACAGCTCGTCCATGCCGACCCGGATCCGCGTCTCGACGTACAGGCCCATCGCCACCCCCCGTTCCGACAATTGAGCGATCGCTCAACCGACACCTTAGGGGAACTTGAGCGATCGCTCAAAACTGCGTGCGCGCGGCCGTCCGGGGCATGCGAAAGCGCCCCCGGCCTGCTGCAGGCCGGGGGCGCTTTCGGAAGTACCGGTGGAACGAGGACCGGTGAGGGCGGCTCAGCCCTCGGCCAGGTGCCGCTCCACCGTCTCGACCTTGGAGGTGATCCCGTCGTGGACCCCGGGGCGGATGTCGGCCTTCAGGATGAAGGAGACGCGCGGCGCCCGCTCCTCGACGACCGCCACCGCGCGCCGGACCACGTCCATGACCTCGTCCCACTCGCCTTCCACGGTGGTGAACATCGCATCGGTGCGGTTCGGCAGCCCGGACTCGCGGACCACCCGGACCGCGTCGGCGACGTACTCCCCGACCTCTTCGCCGACCCCCAGCGGGGTCACCGAGAACGCGACGATCATGCGCCGGCCGCCTCGCGCGCACGGGCCGCGACGACGCTGTCGGCCTCGTCGCGCTTGAGGAGCTTGTCGCCGTACAGCCCGCCGAAGGGCACCAGTGCGAGCACGAAGAAGAGGAGGACCTTCTTGAAGGGCCACTTCGCCTTGTTCCAGACGTCCAGCAGGAAGACCGCGTACAGGACGAACAGGATCCCGTGGATGGCGCCGAGCGGCATCATCAGGTAGTCGATGTCCGAGACCCGGCTCAGCAGCGAGCCGAAGATCAGCAGGGCCGGGAACGACAGCGCCTCCGGAACGGAGACGAGGCGCAGTCGGTGCAGGGCGGAGGCGGTCTTGATGTCCACGTGGAACCTTCGGGGTGGAGGCCAGGGTCCTTCCCAGTGTCTCAGCCGCTTTACGGGATCTTGACCCGGCCCCTCCCCCCGCCGCGGCCTGCGCGGGAGGTCCGGGACCCCCGTACGGCCGCACCGATATCTCCTGGGTGTGGCATATATCAGCCACGAGGCCCTGTTCGGGTTCGCCCGCTGCCGATAACGTCTCCCCGTGGCTCAGTTCCGACTCCAAGGCAGCAAGGTGCTGGCCGTCGATCTGACCGGGGATGCCGTGAAAGCGAAGAACGGCTCCATGGTCGCGTACGACGGGCAGATGGCCTTCAAGAAGATGACCGGCGGCGGCGAAGGCCTCCGCGGCATGGTGACCCGCCGGTTGACCGGCGAACAGATGACAGTGATGGAAGTGCAGGGGCACGGCACCTGCTTCTTCGCCGACCGCGCGAGCGAGATCAACCTGGTCAACCTGCGCGGCGAGAAGCTCTACGTCGAGTCCAGCAACCTGCTGTGCACCGACGCCGGTCTGCGTACCGGCACCACCTTCACCGGCCTGCGTGGCGCGACGACCGGCAACGGCCTGTTCACCACCACCGTCGAGGGCTCGGGCCAGGCCGCGATCATGTCCGACGGGCCGGCCGTCGTGCTGCGCGTGAGCGCCCAGTACCCGCTGTCCGTCGACCCCGGCGCGTACATCGCGCACACCGGCAACCTCCAGCAGTCCTTCCAGTCCGGTGTGAACTTCCGCACACTCATCGGCGAGGGCTCCGGCGAGGCGTTCCAGATCCGCTTCGAGGGCGAGGGCCTGGTCTACGTGCAGCCCAGCGAGCGCAACACCGTCGGGGGCGACATCTGATGCCGTTCCGCGAGATCAACTCGAAGATGGTCGAGGCCCAGGTGATCCCGGGTCAGAAGATGTACAGCCAGCGCGGCGCCATGCTCGCGTACCGCGGCGAGGTCTCCTTCACCCCGAGCCTGACGGGCGGTCAGGGCGGGGTCATGAGCATGATCGGGCGCCGGGTGGCGAACGAGCAGACCCCGCTGATGGCGGTCGAGGGCAGCGGCACCGTGATGTTCGGCCACGGCGGCCACCACATCCAAGTGATCAACCTGACCGGCGAGACCCTCTACGTCGAGGCCGACCGGCTGCTCGCCTTCGACGGCACCCTCCAGCAGGGCACGATGTTCATGGGCTCCCAGGGCGGGGTCATGGGCATGGTCCGCGGCCAGGTGACCGGCCAGGGCCTCTTCACCACCACCCTCAAGGGCCACGGCTCCGTCGCCGTGATGGCCCACGGCGGGGTCATAGAACTGCCGATCACCCCGCAGCGCCCGATCCACGTGGACCCGCAGGCGTACGTCGCCCACCACGGTGACGTGCGCAACAAGCTCTCCACCGCGCTCGGCTGGCGGGACATGGTGGGGCGCGGCTCGGGCGAGGCGTTCCAGCTGGAGCTGTCCGGCCAGGGCGCGGTGTACGTACAGGCCTCCGAGGAGAAGCTGTGAACTTTGGCCCTGTGACCGGCGGACCGGGCGGCCCGACAGTCTTCGACCCGTACACGCTGCCCTCCGACGACAACGTGAACGCGTACACCTTCTGCGTGGAGCTCAAGGGGAGCCAGTGGTTCCTGCAGAAGGGCAAGATGATCTCGTACTACGGGCACATCGAGTTCAACGGAATCGGCAACGGACGCTTCGACCGCCTGCTGCGCACCAGTTTCCACTCGCCGCTGCACGCCAGTGACTGGGTGGTCGCCGAGGGCTCGGGCAAGATGCTGCTGGCCGACCGGGCCTTCGACGTGAACTCGTACGACCTGGACAAGGGCAACCTGACGATCCGGTCGGGCAACCTCCTCGCGTACCAGCCCTCGCTCGCCCTGAAGCAGTCGATCGTCCCGGGCTTCCTGACGCTGATCGGAACCGGGAAGTTCGTGGCGGCGTCCAACGGACCGGTGGTGTTCATGGAACCGCCGCTGCGCGTGGACCCGCAGGCGCTGGTGGGCTGGGCGGACTGCCCCTCACCGTGCCACCACTACGACCACGGCTACATGACGGGCGTGATGGGCGGACTGCGCTCGCTGACCGGCATAGGCGGCAGCTCGGGCGAGGAGCACCAGTTCGAGTTCGTCGGTGCGGGGACGGTGCTGCTCCAGTCGTCGGAGATGCTGATGGCGGAGCAGGCGATCGGCGCGGTCGGCGCCGGGGCGGCCACGGGCAACGCACAGGGCGTTCCGGGGGCCGGTCAGGGTCCGATGGGGCAGCTGGGCGTGCCGCGGATGCCGGGACAGCTGGGTGATCTCCAGCGCCGCCTCGGACTGTGATCCCCCTGACCTGAGATTTTTGTACGCAATTCAACTTTTTAGGTAGAGTTCATTCATGGAGACCATGGAGACCGATACGGCCCCCCTCCCCCAGACTCCGTCCGGGGGGACCCACTGGCTGACCGACGCCGAACAGTGCGCCTGGCGCACCCACCTGGACGTCAGCAGGCTGCTGATGCACCAGCTGGAAAAGGATCTCCAGCCCTTCGGACTCACCAACAACGACTACGAGATCCTCGTGAACCTCTCGGAGTCGCAGGACCACCGGATGCGGATGAGCGATCTCGCGACCGCCACGCTGCAGTCCAAGAGCCGGCTGTCGCACCAGATCACGCGCATGGAGACGGCCGGCCTGGTCCGCCGGGTGAACTGCGAGTCCGACCGCCGCGGCCTGTACGCGGTGCTCACGGACGAGGGCATGGAAACGATGCGACGCGTCGCCCCGCACCACGTGGCGTCCGTCCGTCGGCACTTCATCGACCTGCTGCCGCCGGAGGCCCTGGCGGCGCTGCGCGCCTCGCTGACCCCGGTCGCGGAGCACCTGCGCGACAACCGCGGCAAGGTCTGAGGCCGGGGCCGTCCGGGCAGCGCGGGCCCCACGGGCTCGCCGCGCCCCGGACGGCCATCGGCCCGACAATGGCTGGGAACGCTCGCTGCCGGCCCTGTGTCCGTGGGCCGGCCTGAGGAGGTCCAGCCTATGAAGCGCAACGTGTTCGTCTCAGCGGCCGCGTCCGTGGCCCTGCTGGTCGCAGGCCCCGTGGCGACCGCCGCCGCGGTCTCCGCCGACCTGGCGGGAACCGCCCCCGCGGCCACCGCCGCCAAGGCCGACGTCACGGCCGAGCAGGCCCTCGCCGCCGCTCTGAAGGACTACCCGGGCGTGGTCGAGTCCCTCGACCGCGACGGCAACGTCTGGCACGTGGACGTGATCACCAAGGACGGCAAGGGCCACGCCGAGCTGGAGGTCGACGCCGCCACGGGCAAGGTCTCCCGACAGAACGTGGACACCGACGAGAACCCCGCCGAGCACAAGGGGCTGCTCGCGGCCAAGATCACCGCGGCGCAGGCCGCCAAGGCCGCCGTGGCCGCCCACCCGGGCACGACGTGGACCGTCGAATGGGACTCCGGTGACAACGGCTCGGCCCCGTACTGGCACGTCGAGGTCAAGGGCTCCGACGGCAAGACGTGGAACGGCTCCGTGGACCCCACGACCGGCAAGGTCACCGCACAGTCGGACTCGGACTCGGACTCCGATTCGGACTCGGACGAGAACTCCTGACGAAACCGGGCCGGGCCCCGGCAGCGGCGCCGCACGCGCCCTGCCGGGGCCCGGCCCGGTTCGAGGCCCTACGCCTCCGTCAGCGTCGTCAGCAGCGCGTCCGCCGCCGCGTACGGGTCCAGCTCGCCCACGGCCACCCTGGCGGCCAGGGCGTCGAGGTGCGCGTCCCCGTGCACGTCCGCCATCCGCGCCCGCAGCGCCGTCACGGCGATCGTCTCGACCTCCCGGGCCGCCCGGGCCGCCCGGCGCTGGGCCAGCACGCCGCGCTCGTCCATCCACGCCCGGTGCTTCTCCAGCGCCTCGACCAGCTCGTCGATGCCCTGACCACGGGCCGCGACCGTCTTCACGATCGGCGGCCGCCAGTCGTCCCGGCCCCGGGCCTCGCCCAGGCCCAGCATGTGGTTCAGCTCCCGGGCGGTGGCGTCCGCGCCGTCCCGGTCCGCCTTGTTGACCACGTAAACGTCGCCGATCTCCAGGATGCCCGCCTTGGCGGCCTGGATCCCGTCCCCCATCCCGGGGGCCAGCAGCACCACCGAGGTGTCGGCCTGCGAGGCGATCTCCACCTCCGACTGCCCGACCCCGACCGTCTCGACCAGGATCACCTCGCAGCCGGCCGCGTCCAGCACCCGGATCGCCTGCGGGGCGGCCCAGGCGAGCCCGCCCAGGTGGCCGCGGGTGGCCATGGAGCGGATGTAGACACCCGGGTCCGAGGCGTGGTCCGACATCCGCACCCGGTCGCCGAGCAGCGCCCCGCCCGAGAAGGGCGAGGACGGGTCGACGGCGAGGACGCCGACCCGCTTGCCGGCCTTGCGGTACGCGGACACGAGCGCCGAGGTCGAGGTCGACTTGCCGACGCCCGGCGACCCCGTCAGCCCCACCACGTACGCCCCGCCCGTCAGCGGGGCCAGCGCCGCCATCACCTCGCGCAGCTGCGGGGACGCTCCCTCGACCAGCGAGATCAGCCGGGCCACCGCTCTCGGCCGGCCCTCACGGGCCTGGGCCACCAGCTGGGGGACGTCCACCGCCGTCATACGTGCTGCGCTCCTCGGTTCTCGTACGGTATGCCTGAGGGCCTCCAGGCCCGGGGAAGAGGTCCGCCGGCCCCCGCATCGGGGCCCGGCGGCCTGGCGCTGCCTACTTGGCGACGCGGACGATCAGCGCGTCGCCCTGACCGCCGCCGCCGCACAGGGCGGCCGCGCCGACGCCGCCGCCACGGCGCTTCAGCTCCAGCGCCAGGTGCAGCACCACACGGGCACCGGACATGCCGATCGGGTGCCCCAGGGCAATGGCGCCACCGTTGACGTTCACCTTTTCCGGGGTCACGCCGAGGTCCTTCATTGACTGCACGGCGACCGCCGCGAAGGCCTCGTTGATCTCGATGAGGTCCAGGTCGGAGACCTCGAGGCCCTCCTTCTTCAGCGCGTGCAGGATCGCGTTCGACGGCTGCGACTGGAGCGAGTTGTCGGGACCGGCCACGTTGCCGTGGGCGCCGATCTCGGCGATCCACTCCAGGCCGAGCTCCTCGGCCTTCGCCTTGCTCATCACGACCACGGCGGCGGCGCCGTCGCTGATCTGGGAGGAGGTGCCGGCGGTGATCGTGCCGTCCTTGGCGAAGGCCGGACGCAGCTTGCCGAGGGACTCCACGGTGGTCTCGGGGCGGATGCCCTCGTCCGCCGAGAAGATCACCGGGTCGCCCTTGCGCTGCGGGATCTCCACGGGCACGATCTCGGCCTCGAAGACGCCGTTCATCTGCGCGGCCGCGGCCCGCTGGTGCGAGCCGGCGGCGAACTCGTCCTGCGGCGCGCGCTCGATGCCCAGGCGGGTGTTGTGCTTCTCGGTGGACTCGCCCATCGCGATGTTCTCGAAGGCGTCGGTGAGGCCGTCGTAGGCCATCGCGTCCAGCATCTCGATGGCGCCGTACTTGAAGCCCTCGCGGGACTTGGGCAGCAGGTGCGGGGCGTTGGTCATGGACTCCTGACCACCCGCGACCACGATGTCGAACTCACCGGCGCGGATCAGCTGGTCGGCCAGCGCGATCGCGTCCAGGCCCGAGAGGCACACCTTGTTGATCGTGAGCGCGGGCACGTTCATCGGGATGCCGGCCTTGACCGCCGCCTGACGGGCGGGGATCTGGCCCGCGCCGGCCTGCAGCACCTGGCCCATGATCACGTACTGCACCTGGTCGCCGGAGATCCCGGCCCGGTCCAGCGCGGACTTGATGGCGAAGCCGCCGAGGTCGGCACCCGAGAAGGACTTCAGCGAGCCGAGCAGCCGCCCCATGGGCGTGCGGGCCCCGGCGACGATCACAGAAGTGGTGTTGTTCGATCCGGACATGAGGCACAGCCCCTTGGATGAGGAGTGAACGAGGGTTTACGTGAATGTACTGGGCGGTACCGCAGCGGTCACCGGGCTGCCGGTGTGATCGCGCGCACGTTGCGTGACGGCCCCCTTCGGCGGTGCACTGTCACCATGCTGACAAGAATCGACCACATCGGGATCGCCTGCTTCGACCTGGACAAGACTGTCGAGTTCTACCGTGCCACGTACGGCTTCGAGGTGTTCCACTCCGAGGTCAACGAGGAGCAGGGTGTCCGCGAGGCCATGTTGAAGATCAACGAGACGTCCGACGGCGGCGCCTCGTACCTCCAGCTCCTGGAGCCCACCCGCGAGGACTCCGCCGTCGGCAAATGGCTGGCCAAGAACGGCGAGGGCGTCCACCACATCGCCTTCGGCACCGAGGACGTCCAGGGGGACTCCGAGGCCATCCGCGGCAAGGGCGTCCGCGTCCTCTACGACCAGCCCCGCACCGGCTCCATGGGCTCCTCCATCACCTTCCTGCACCCCAAGGACTGCCACGGCGTTCTCACCGAACTGGTCACCTCGAACCCCGAGCACTGACGGACCACTGATGGCCCGATTCCCCGGCCGGTAGAGTGGCCATGGCTCGGCCGGGGTTCGGTGCGGAAACGGGGTCGGGGCCTGTGACCCCTGCCCGTATCTGACACCATTCCCCCGGGGGCGTCGTTCAGCGGGCGAGCGATGCTCATTGGGAGTGAGCTTGCGACCAGGGGACGGATGGGACCGCGCTGTGCGGGGCTACGAAAGCCAGGAGAGCCATCAGGCCGAAGCCGACCATCTCTCGCGCTTCGAAGCCGAGATGGAGCGGCTGAAGAAGGAGCGCGGGAAGGCCGTCCAGCACGCCGAGGACCTGGGATACCAGGTCGAGGTGCTGCGCGCCAAGCTTCACGAGGTACGACGCTCTCTTGCGTCCCGCCCCGCCTACGACGGCGCGGACATGGGGTACCAAGCTGAGCAGCTGCTCCGCAATGCCCAGATCCAGGCCGACCAGATGCGTTCCGACGCCGAGCGCGAGCTCCGTGACGCCCGGGCCCAGACCCAGCGCATCCTCCAGGAGCACGCCGAGCACCAGGCGCGCCTACAGGCCGAGCTGCACGCCGAGGCCGTCAACCGCCGCCAGCGCCTGGACCAGGAGCTGGGCGAGCGGCGCCAGACCGTCGAGGCCCACGTCAACGAGAACGTGGCCTGGGCCGAGCAGTTGCGCGCCCGTACGGAGTCCCAGGCGCGCCGGCTCATGGAGGAGTCCCGCGCCGAGGCCGAACAGTCGCTGAACGCCGCCCGCGCCGAAGCCGCCCGGGTCGCCGAGGAGACCCGGCGCCGGATGGCCGCGGACGCCGAGACCGCCCGTGCGGAGGCCGAGGCCACGCTGCTGCGCGCCCGCAAGGAGGCCGAGCGGCTGCTGACCGCCGCGTCCGCGCAGGCCCAGGAGGCCAGCGAGCACGCGGAGCGGCTGCGCTCCACCACCACCGCCGAGGCCGAGCACACCCGCCAGCAGACCCTGGACCTGGGCCGGCTGGCCGAATCCCGCGTGCAGGAAGCCGATTCCGCGCTGCGCGTGGCGCGTGCCGAGGCGGAGAACCTCCTCGCGGAGGCGAAGGAGAGCGCGACCCGGCAGCTGACGTCGGCGGAGTCCGTCAACGAGCAGCGCACCCGCACCGCCAAGGAGCAGGTCGCCCGGCTGGTCGGCGAGGCCACCAAGGAGGCCGAGGCCCTCAAGGCGGAGGCCGAGCAGGTCCTGGCCGACGCCCGTGCGGACGCCGAGCGGCAGCGCACCGAGGCCGGCGAGCAGGCCCGTACGGCCGCGGCCGAAGACATGGCGGCGCAGCTGGCGAAGGCCGCCCGCACCGCCGAGGACGTACTGAACAAGGCCTCGGAGGACGCCCGGGCCACCACCCGCGCCGCGTCCGAGGAGGCCGAGCGGATCCGCCGCGAGGCCGAGACCGAGGCCGACCGGCTGCGCCTGCAGGCGGCGGCCACGGCCGACGAGCTCAAGGGCGCGGCGAAGGACGACACCGAGGAGTACCGGGCCCGCACGGTCGAGCTCCAGTCGGAGGCACGGCGGCTGCGCGGCGAGGCCGAGCAGCTGCGCGCCGAGGCCGTCGCCGAGGGCGAGCGGATCCGCGGCGAGGCCCGCCGCGAGGCCGTCCAGCAGATCGAGGAGGCGGCCCGGACCGCCGAGGAACTGCTCGGCAAGGCCAAGGCGGACGCGGACGAGCTGCGCGGCGGCGCGACCGCCGAGAGCGAGCGGGTGCGCGCCGAGGCCGTGGAGCGGGCCGGCATGCTGCGCAAGCAGGCCGAGGAGACGCTGGAGCGGACCCGCGCCGAGGCCGAGCGGCTGCGCGCCGAGGCCGAGGAGCAGGCCGAGGGCGTACGGGCCGAGGCGGACGCGGCGGCCGCCGCCCGACGCCAGGAGACCGAGCAGGCACTGGCCGCCAAGCGGGCGGAGGCCGACGAGGAGCTCGTACGGCTGCACACGGAGGCCGGGACCCGGCTGACGACGGCCGAGCAGACGCTGCGTGACGCCCGCGGTGCGGCGGAGAACATCCGCCGGGAGACCACGGAGGAGAACGACCGGCTGCGCGCCGAGTCGGCGGAGCGGATCCGCACCCTGCAGACGCAGGCGGAGGTCGAGGCCGACCAGCTGCGCACCGAGGCGGCGCAGGACGCCGGTCGGGTGCGCGCCGAGGCCGAGCAGTCCGCCGTGCGGCTGCGCGGCGAGGCCGAGGCCGAGGCGGAGCGGGTGCGCTCCGAGGCCCAGGAGACCGCGGACCGGCTGCGCGCGGAGGCGAAGGCCGCCGCCGAGCGGGTCGCCGAGGAGGCCGCGGAGGCGCTGGCCGCCGCGCAGGAGGAGGCCGCCCGGCGCCGCCGGGAGTCCGAGGAGACCCTGGCGTCGGCGCGCACCGATGCGGACAGCGAGCGGGCGCAGGCCCGCGAGCAGAGCGAGGAACTGCTGGCGCAGGCCCGCAAGCGCTCCGAGGAGGCGCAGGCCGAGGCGGTCTGGCTGACCGAGGAGGCCGAGCGGCGCGCGTCGGAGGTCGTGTCGGCGGCGGAAGCCACCGCCCAGCAGGTACGGGACTCCGTGGCCGGGCTGCACGAGCAGGCCGAGGAGGAGATCGCCGGGCTGCGCAACGCCGCCGAGCACGCGGCGGAGCGTACGAAGACGGAGGCCGAGGAAGAGGCCGGCCGGGTCCGCAGCGACGCCTACGCGGAGCGGGAGCGGGCCACCGAGGACGCCAACCGGGTCCGCAGCGAGGCGCGGGCCGAGACGGACGCGGCGAAGGCGCTGGCGGAGCGTACGGTCGCCGAGGCGATCGCCGAGGCGGAGCAGCTGCGCAGCGACACCGCCGAGTACGCGCAGCGGGTGCGTACGGAGGCCACGGACGCGCTGGCCGCCAGCGAGCGGGACGCGTCCCGGACCCGGGCAGACGCCCGGGCCGACGCGAACCGCATCCGAGGCGAGGCGGCGGAGTCCCTGGAGGCCTCCCGCGCCGAGGGCGCGCGGATCACGGCCGAGGCGAAGGCGGAGGCCGAGCGGCTCACCGAGGAGACCCGCGCCGCGAACGCGGCCACCGTCGGCGACGCCGAGGCGCAGGCCGAGCGGATCACCGCCGAGGCGACCGAGGCCGCCGAGGCCGTCCGCACCGAGGCCGCGAACGCCCTGGACGAGGCGCGGGCCGAGGGCAACCGGCTGCGTACCGAGGCCGCGGAGCAGGTGGACCGGCTCATCACCGAGGCCGCGGCGGAGGCCGACCGGCTCACCGACGAGACCCGCGCCGCGAACGCGGCGACCGTCGGCGAGGCGACGCTGGAGGCCGAGCGGCTCACCACCGCGGCGACCCGGCTCAAGGCGCAGGCGGCCGAGACCCTCGCGAGCGCCGAGCGCGACGCCGCGCGGATCATGGTCGACTCGCGCGCCGAGGGCGACCGGCTGATCGACGAGACCCGCGTGGCCAACGCGGCCACCGTCGGCGAGGCCACGGCGGAGGCCGACAGGCTGCGCGCCGAGGCGGCCCAGGTGCTGGACGAAGCCCGTGCGGAGGGCGGCCGGATCATCGGCGAGGCCACCGCGGAGGCGGATCGGGTCACGGCCGCGGCGAACGAGACCCTGGCGGGCGCCGAGCGCGATGCCGAGCAGACGCTGGACGAGGCGCGCGCCGAGGCGAACCGGCTGCGCACCGAGGCGGCCGAGCAGGCGGACCGGCTCGTCACCGAGGCCATCTCCGAGACGGAGAAGCTCACCGAGCAGACCCGCAAGGACAACGAGCGCACGGTCGGCGAGGCGGCCGGCGAGGCCGAGCGGCTGCGCGCGGACGCGTCGGAGGCGCTGTCCTCGGCGCAGGAGCACGCGACCCGCACCCGGTCGGAGGCCGAGCGGGTCAAGGCCCAGGCTGCGGCCGAGGCGGAGCGCACCCGCAGCGAGGCCCGTGCCGAGTCCGAGCGGCTGCTCGACGAGGCGCGCGAGGCGGCCAACAAGCGCCGCACCGAGGCCGCGGAGCAGGTCGACCGGCTCATCACCGAGGCCGCGGCGGAAGCCGACAAGCTCACGGCCGATGCGCAGAAGCAGGCCCTCGCCGCCACCACGGCGGCCGAGGAGCAGGCCGACGCGATGGTCGACGCGGCCCGCAAGGAGGCCGTGCGGATCACCTCCGAGTCGACCGTCGAGGGCAACTCCATGGTGGAGAAGGCCCGTACGGACGCGAACGAGCTGCTGGTCGGCGCGCGCACGGACGCGGCTGCCATAAGGGAACGGGCGGAGGAGCTGCGCGGCCGCGTCGAGGGCGAGGTCGAGGAGCTGCACGAGCGGGCCCGCCGGGAGTCGGCGGAGCAGATGAAGTCGGCCGGCGAGCGCGTGGACAAGCTGGTGCGCGCGGCGACGGAGCAGAGCGTCGAGGCCGAGGCGAAGGCCAAGGAGCTGGTCTCGGACGCGAGCAGCGAGGCGAGCAAGGTGCGCATCGCGGCGGTCCGCAAGGCGGAGGCGCTCCTCAAGGAGGCCGAGCAGAAGAAGGCGGAGCTGGCCCGGGAGGCCGAGAGCGCGCTCGCGCAGGCCAAGGCGGAGGCGGAGCAGCTCGTCGAGGAGGGCCGTCGCGAGCTGGAGGTCCTGGTGCGTCGTCGCGAGGACATTCAGGCGGAGATCTCCCGTGTCCAGGACGTTCTTGAGGCGTTGGAATCATTCGAGGCGCCTTCGGGCGGCGGAAAGCCGGCGGTCGGCAGCCAGGGCACGGGGGGCGTGAAGGCCGGAGTGACTGTGGGATCCACTCGTTCGGGTGGCAAGTCGTCGGAGGGGTAGCCAAATGCTCCGGGGTGTGTGCACCTGATGAAGGTTCAGGCGAACGGGTGACAAGCATTCTGCCGCCTTGCCACTCAAAAGGGGTGTCATTGTCCAGATCAAACGCGGATTGACTCGATGACACGCCGTCTGGGCGCCTAGGATTCCCCTAACACCTCACGTAGCACCTCATCGGTCTCATTCGACAGGAACCCCATGAGCGACACTTCCTCCCCCTTCGGCTTCGAGCTCGTGCGGCGTGGTTACGACCGTGGTCAGGTGGACGACCGCATTACCAAGCTGGTCTCCGACCGCGACAGCGCCCTTGGACGTATCAACTCTCTGGAAAAGCGGATCGAGGAGTTGCACCTCGAAACGCAGAACGCCCAGGCCCAGGTGACCGACGCGGAGCCGTCGTACGCCGGTCTCGGCGCCCGGGTCGAGAAGATCCTGCGCCTGGCCGAGGAGGAGGCGAAGGACCTGCGCGAGGAGGCCCGTCGTGCGGCCGAGCAGCACCGTGAGCTCGCCGAGTCGGCCGCCCAGCAGGTACGCAACGACGCCGAGTCGTTCGCGGCCGACCGCAAGTCGAAGGCGGAGGACGAGGGCGTCCGCATCGTCGAGAAGGCCAAGGGCGACGCCGCCACCCTGCGTGCCGAGGCCCAGAAGGACGCGGCCTCCAAGCGCGAGGAGGCCGACGCCCTCTTCGAGGAGACCCGCGCCAAGGCCGCCCAGGCCGCCGCGGACTTCGAGACCAACCTGGCCAAGCGCCGCGAGCAGTCCGAGCGCGACCTGGCCTCCCGTCAGGCCAAGGCGGAGAAGCGCCTCGCGGAGATCGAGCACCGCGCCGAGCAGCTGCGCCTGGAGGCCGAGAAGCTGCGTACGGACGCGGAGCGCCGGGCCCGCCAGACCGTGGAGACCGCGCAGCGCCAGGCCGAGGACATCGTGGCCGACGCCAACGCCAAGGCGGACCGCATCCGCAGCGAGTCGGAGCGCGAGCTGGCGGCGCTCACCAACCGCCGCGACTCGATCAACGCTCAGCTGACCAACGTCCGCGAGATGCTGGCGACGCTCACCGGCGCGGCCGTCGCGGCGGCCAACCCGATCGTGGACGACGAGCCCGTCACCCGCGGCGTGCCGGCGCAGCAGAGCCGCTGATTACCGGCGGGTAGCGCGGGCACCCTTCGTGCGCCCGATCGAGGGCCCTATGTCACCCTTTTGAGGTGGCGTAGGGCCCTCGGGCGTTCTAGCGTGGCCGCATGATCGAGCTTGAGGGCCTTACGAAACGATTCGGCACGACGACCGCCGTGGACCACCTCAGCTTCCAGATCCGACCAGGGGTGGTGACCGGCTTCCTCGGCCCCAACGGCGCGGGCAAGTCCACGACCATGCGCATGATGCTCGACCTCGACAACCCGACCAGCGGCACGGTCCGGGTGTACGGGAAGCACTACCGCGACCTTTCGGAACCTTTGAAGCACGTCGGGGCGCTGCTGGACGCGAAGGCCATGCACGGTGGCCGAAGTGCATACAACAACCTTCTCTGCCTGGCCCAGTCGAACCGCATCCCGCGACAGCGGGTCGACGAAGTACTGGATCTGGTCGGCCTGACGGCCGTGGCGAAGAAGAAGTCCAAAGGATTTTCGCTCGGAATGCGCCAACGGCTGGGAATCGCCTCTGCATTGCTGGGCGACCCGGAAATCCTGATGTTCGACGAGCCGGTCAACGGCCTGGACCCCGAGGGAATTCTCTGGATCCGCAATCTGATGAAGGGCCTGGCGGCAGAGGGTAGGACGATCTTCGTCTCCTCCCACCTGATGAGCGAAATGGCGCTGACCGCAGACCATTTGGTCGTCATCGGACAGGGAAAGCTGCTGGCAGACCTGCCGATGGCCGATTTCATCCAGCAGAACTCGCGCAGCTACGTCCGGCTGCGCACGCCGCAGCAGGAGCGGCTGAAGGACGTCCTGCACGAGGCCGGGATCAACGCCGTCAGCGTTCCCGCCACCGGCACCCTGGAGATCGACGGCGCGAGTGCGGAGCAGCTCGGCGAGCTGGCCGCCCAGCACCAGATCGTGCTCCACGAACTCAGCCCGCAACGGGCTTCACTGGAGGAAGCGTTCATGCGCATGACGGCGGACTCCGTCGAGTACCACGCCCACGCACCGGGCATGGCTGCCGACAACCCGGCCCGGCCGGCCGACGTCCCCGCCTGGGGCGCCGGCTTCCAGGCGACGCGCAAGGCCGGTGAGTGAGCATGGCCTTCACCGCCGTCCTCCAGTCCGAGTGGACCAAGATCCGCACGGTCGCCTCCACCCTCTGGACGCTCGCGCTGGCCCTGATCGTCACCGCCGGCTTCGGCGCCCTGATCTCCACCGCGGTCGCAGCAGCCTTCGACGACATGAACCAGATCGAACGGGCCACCTTCGACCCCACCCTGGTGAGCTTCACCGGCATGCAGTTCGGTCAGCTGGCGATGATCGTCTTCGGCGTGCTGGTGGTCAGCACCGAATACAGCACGAGCATGATCCGCACCTCACTGGCCGCCGTACCCGCCCGCGGGAGCTTCCTGTTCGGCAAGCTCACCGTGGCCACGGCGCTGGCCCTGCTGGTCGGGCTACTGACCAGCTTCGTGTCGTTCTTCCTCAGCCAGGCGATCCTGGGCGACCACGGCACCGGTCTCGGCGGGGAGCACGTCCTGCGCGCGGTCGCCGGCGCCGGCGTGTACATGGCGCTCCTCGCCCTGTTCTCCATGGGTGTCGCCGCCATGTTGCGCAGCTCGGTCGCCTCGATCAGCATCCTGATCCCGTTCTTCCTGATCGTCACGACCGCCCTCAACGCCTTCGAGGCGACCCGCACGTACGGCCAGTACCTGCCCACTGCGGCCGGATCGAAGATCATGCAGGTCGTCCCGGACGCCATGGGCAGCGCGGAAGCCCCGTACGGGCCGTGGGGCGGGCTCGGGATCATGCTCTTGTGGGTGGCCGCCGCGGTATTCGGGGGCTACCTCGTCCTCAAGAAGAGGGACGCCTGACGGCCGGCCCCCTGCTGAAGTACTACGGGTGATGCCCGGGTCGGTCTCAGGGGCAGCTCAGGGATCCGGCCCGGGACGGAACCGCAGGAACCTCGTTATCCTCTTAATCCTTACGCGGGCGAAAGTCGTCCCGGCCTGGTAAGGGGCAGCAAGATGATCGAGGCAGTCGGCCTGACCAAGCGCTTCGGCGCCAAGACCGCCGTCGACCAGCTGTCCTTCCAGGTCAAGCCGGGTCACGTCACCGGATTCCTGGGGCCCAACGGCTCCGGGAAGTCCACCACCATGCGCATGATCGTCGGCCTGGACCGGCCCACGTCCGGTCACGTCACGATCAACGGCCGCCCCTTCCGGGAGCTGCCGAACGCCCAGCGGCACGTCGGGGCCCTGCTCGACGCCAAGGCCGTGCACGGCGGCCGCCGGGCCCGCACCCACCTGCTGTCCATCGCCCAGCTCTCCGGGATCCCGGAGAAGCGGGTGGACGAGGTGCTGGCCGTGGTCGGCCTCCAGGACGCCGCCAGGCAGCGCACGAAGGGCTTCTCGCTCGGCATGGGCCAGCGCCTCGGCATCGCCACCGCCCTGCTCGGCGACCCGCAGGTGCTCCTGTTCGACGAGCCGGTCAACGGGCTCGACCCCGAGGGCATCCTCTGGGTCCGCAACCTCATGCGCCGCCTCGCCTCCGAGGGCCGCACCGTCTTCGTCTCGTCGCACCTGATGAGCGAGATGGCACTGACCGCCGACCACCTGATCGTGATCGGTCGGGGGCGGCTACTGGCCGACATGGGTACCCAGGAGTTCATCGCGCACAACTCGGCCGGATTCGCTCGGGTGCGCACGGCCGACACTGATCCTGATGGCTGGGACACGCTGGGTACGGCCCTCGTCAAGGCGGGCGGCCGGGTCCTCCAGGAGCCCGACGGAGCACTGCGCGTGACCGGCCTGGAGCTACCGCGCATCTCCGACCTCGCGCACGAGGTCGGCGTACGGCTGTGGGAGCTGTCACCGCACCGGGCTTCGCTGGAGGAGGCGTACATGCGGATGACCCAGTCCACCGTCGAGTACACCTCCACCGATGACCCGCGGGCCGAGCTGTGGGAACCCGAGCCGCTCTCCGTCCCGGCCTGGGAGGAGGAGGCGGAGGCGGCGGCCCCCGAGGTCCCGCAGACCGGCTTCTTCGCGCCCCCGCCGCCCGGGGCCGGCGGGCAGCCCTTCCTGATGCCCAGCAAGCCGGGCGAGCTCGCGAGCGCCGCCCGGGACACGACCGCGCACACCCCCGAGGACACCCGATGACCCCGACGACCACGACGGCGGAGCAGCCCGGGAGCTACAGCTCCCCCCTCGCCACGCCGCGGCCGCACCTGGGGCACGCCATGGCCTCGGAGTGGACCAAGCTGATCTCCCTCCGCTCCACCCTGTGGACGCTGGGCTCGCTCGTGCTGACCGTGGTCGGCGTCGGCCTGACCGTCGTCGCGCAGACCGCGGACGGTGACTACACGGACATCAACTTCACCACGCCCGCCCTCTTCGGCCTGCTGGTCGGCCAGCTCGCGGTGATCGTCCTCGGGGTGCTGACCATCAGCTCGGAGCACGGCACCGGGCTGGTGCGGACCACGTTCACGGCGGCCCCGGACCGGTACCGGGTGCTCACCGCGAAGTACCTCGTCTTCAGCATGGCGGCCTTCGCCACCACCGCGTTGTCGGTCTTCGTGGTCGGGATCACCGCGGCGGTCGTGCGCGGCGGCACCGCCTCCGGCCCGCACGCGGCCGGCGAGTGGTTCGGGGCGCTGCTCGGCTGCGGCTACGTCACCCTGCTCGGCGTGCTCGCGCTCGCCATCGGCTCGCTCGTGCGGCACTCCGCCGGGGGGATCGCCGTCATGCTGGGCCTGGTCACGCTGCCGCCGGTGATAGGGGCCATGCTCTCCGTCTGGGAGGCCGTCGCGCCCGCCGGCCGGACGATCCTGCAGCACAACGTGCCGGTGGCGCTGATGACGCTGTTCGGCCTGCCGGGCGGCGGCGACCTGGGCCCGGATCCGAGCAGCCTCTCGCACGTGACGCTCATCGTGCTGGTCACCGGCAGCGCGGTGGCCGCCTCGTACGCGTGCGTCGGCCGCCGGGACGTCTAGGCCGTCCCTGATCGGATCCTGCCGGGTCAGTACCGCGGTGCGTTGCGGGACCGCTGCACCTTCGAGGTGCGGCGGTCCTTCGCGTTCCAGCAGGCCTTGTGCCAGTGCCGGCGGTCGTCCACGCCGCCGTATTCGGGCCAGGCCACCAGGTGCGGGGTGCCGGAGGGGATCTCCTGGTCGCAGCCGGGGCAGCGGTAGCGCTTGCCCGCCGCGCTCGCGCCGGCCACGTGCCGGACCTTCCAGTCCTCGCCCTGGTACTCCTCCGTGCGCTCCAGCCCGTAGCGGTCGAGGCCGGTGCTGGGGCGTTCGTCCGGGGTCTCGCCGCCCCTGGGGCGGTTGTTGCGCGGTGACACGTATACCTCACGGATGGGCGGACGGCAGTGACTTTCTCCCAGACTACGCGCAGCGAGGCCGGGTACCCGCAGGGTTGCTGAGGAAGGCGGGGGCGCGAAGAGGAATGGCCCGACAATCCCAATAACTTTCGTGTCAGCCCGTGCCTTTGGCACGTGTCAGACGTTGTTGCCATAGGAAGAACCGGTCCACCTGGGGGAGGCCGCGTCAGCCGCGAGGAGGATAAAGGCGATGCGCGTAGGAGCGTTTGTACTGGCGGCCCAGTTCCCGGGCCAGGGGCAGGGAGAGGCACTGCACCGGGCGGTGCGGACCGCCGAGGTGGCCGAGGAGGCCGGGCTCGACTCGGTCTGGCTCGCCGAGCACCACTTCGTCCCGTACGGGGTCTGCCCCTCGGCGGTGACCCTGGCGGCCCTGCTGCTGGGCCGGACCCGGCGGCTGCGGGTGGGCACGGCGGTGAGCGTGCTGCCGAGCACGCACCCGGTGGCGCTCGGGGAGCAGGCGGCCCTGCTGCACATGACCGCGGGCGGCCGGTTCACCCTCGGGGTGGGCCGCGGCGGGCCGTGGGTCGACCTGGAGGTGTTCGGGGGCGGCCTGGACCGTTACGAGAACGGCTTCCCGGAGGCCCTGGACCTGCTGCGGCGCTGGCTGACGGAGGCGCGGGTGGGCGCTGCCGGCGAGCGGTACGGGTTCCGCGAGGTGGCCGTCGTACCGCGGCCCTCGGAGGCTCTGGACGGGGACGCGGCGGGGCCCGAGGTCATCGTGGCCTGCACCTCGCCGGCGTCGGTGCGGATGGCCGCGGAGCGGGGGCTGCCGATGCTCCTCGGAATGCACTGCGGGGACGACACCAAGGCCGAGATGGTCGCGCTGTGGCGCAGCACGGCGCTGGCGGCGGGCCACTCGCGCGCGCACGTGGCGGACGCGGGGCACGTCTCCGCCGGGGTCTGCCAGATCGCGGACCGTACGGCGGACGCGCGCGAGACCCTGCTGAAGGCGATGCCGGGCTGGCTCAAGCAGGGCCTCGACGCGCATGTGACGGTGGACGGTCGGGCGCGCGCGATGCGGGATCCGGTCGCCTACACGGAACTGTTGTGCGACCTGCACCCGGTGGGTACCCCGCAGGTGGCGGCGGACCGGCTGGCGGCCACGTCGGCACGGACGGGCATCACGCGCTTCGCCCTCCTGACGGAGGGCTCGGGCGATCTTGCCGCGACGGAGGAGAACGTACGCCGGCTCGGCGTCGAGGTCCTTCCCCGCCTCGGCTGAGAGCTACCGGCCCCGTCTGGGCCGTTTCCTTCGGATCACGCCCGGGCGGCATGATCCGAAAGAGGCGGCCTGGACACGGCCGGCAGGGCCTAGCAGTCGCGCAGCTCGGGCGACTGGTTGAGCAGCTGACCGCGGATCGAAGTGAACTTGGCCAGCCGCTCGTCCACCGAGGGATCCAGCGGGAACACCGCCACCCGGTGACAGTTCTGGAATGCCAGGCGCACTCCGAAGTGCCGCTGCAGCGCACCGCGTATCGCGTCACTCGCGAGGGCGCGCAGCAGCTGCCCCCGCGCCTGCTCGTCCGGCGGCGGCGTCTGGTTGTCGGCGAACTCTCCGCCGTCCACCTTCAGCTGAGCCACCAGCGAGCTGATCATCTCCCAGGCGAAGGGCAGGGAGGTCCGGACGCAGTCGACGAAAGCGGCTTCGTCGACCTCGCCTCGCTCGGCCTGTTCGAGTAGGGCCGGTGAGACGTCGAGCGACATGGGTTCTCCTCTCGCGACCCCGGCTGTTTGGGTTGCCGGAGTCTTACGGGCAGGGAAGGAGGTCGCGACGCAGAGTGCACGCTCGACAACCTCCCGCTCACCACGGTAGGCGTCCCATCGGTGACGCACCAGGAGAATGCGCATACAACGCGCCATCGGCGAAGGGGGCTTTCAGGGGCGAATCGCGTGAAGGCCTTCTCGTCGAGTAGCGTTGCCGACCATGCGTCTCGTCATTGCCCGCTGCTCCGTCGACTACGCGGGCCGGCTCACTGCCCATCTGCCCTCGGCACCCCGTCTGATCCTCGTGAAGGCCGACGGCAGTGTCTCGATCCACGCGGACGACCGAGCGTACAAACCGCTCAACTGGATGTCGCCGCCGTGCACCCTCAAGGAGGGGAGCGGCGATGAGGCCAACATCTGGACGGTCATCAACAAGGCGGGCGAGAAGCTCATCATCACCATGGAGGAAGTCCTCCACGACTCCTCCCACGAGCTCGGCACCGACCCGGGTCTCATCAAGGACGGCGTCGAGGCGCACCTCCAGGAACTCCTCGCGGACCGCATCGAAACGCTGGGCGAGGGCTACACGCTGATCCGGCGCGAGTACATGACGGCGATCGGCCCGGTGGACATCCTGTGCCGGGACGCCTCGGGCGCAACGGTGGCCGTGGAGATCAAGCGCCGCGGCGAGATCGACGGTGTCGAGCAGCTGACCCGCTACCTCGAACTCCTCAACCGGGACCCGCACCTGTCCCCGGTCCGGGGCGTCTTCGCGGCCCAGGAGATCAAGCCGCAGGCGAAGGTCCTGGCGACGGACCGCGGCATGGACTGCGTGGTCCTGGACTACGACGCGCTGCGCGGCATCGAGGACGACAAGCTCCGCCTGTTCTGATCCTGTGCTGCTCCACGCACGACGGCTCCGTCCCGAGGGACGGAGCCGTCGTCGTTCACCGGTCCGTGACCGGTGAGACGGACGTGGTCGTACCCGTCTGGGTGGTGGTCGCCGTCGGCGTGGGCTCGCCGGTCTCCGTCGGGGTGGGCGAGGGGTCCGCGGTGGTCGGCGCGGGCGAAACGGGCGTCGTCGGCGGGGACTTCGGCGGCGTCGGGGACGGGCGGCGCGACGGGGTCCGGGCGGGGCTGCGGCCCGGGGTCGGGGCGGTGCTCTGCCCGGGCGCGGAGGTCTCCGCCGGCGGGGCCGATACGGGCGGCTCCGGTGCAGGATCGTTCCCGCTGTTGACCATGGTCGTGGCGGACTCCGTGACCGCGGGGGTGGAGGACACCGCCGGTCCCTGCTCCGGCGGCGCGCTGTCCGAGGAGCTCAGCGCGAGGCTCACGACCGTGCCCAGCGTCACCACGGCCAGCGCGCCCGCGCCGGCCAGCAGCACGAGCCGGCGACGGCCGGGGGCCGGGGGCGGCGCGGTGGCGGGCCGGGGCGCGGCGGGCGGGGCGGGCTTCGGGTTCAGCGGGAAGGCGTCCTCGAAGACCTCGGACAGCGTCGTGGGCGCGTCCGAGCGGCCGGTCACCGGAACGACGGGGGTCATCCGGGTCACCGCCTCGGCGGACACCGGAACGACGGGGGCGACCCGGGCCCCGGGGGCCACGGGGGCCACCTTGGTCGTGGGCGCCTCGGAGGCCACCGGGGCCGCCTTGGAGACCGGGGCCGCCTTGGGCACGGGGGCGGCCTTGGGCGCCGCCGCGGCCGGCGTGGCCACCGTCACGGCCTCCCCGGCCGCGGCGGCGGCTCCCGGCGCCTCCAGTCGCAGCGGGGGTGACGCGGCCGCCCTTGCCGTCTCCCCGTCGACGACGAGCGCCAGCGCCCGCCGCCCCGCGACCGTGCCCCGCTTGTCGGCCAGGGCGCCCCGCAGCCCGATCGAGGTCTCCAGCTCGGCCCGCGCCCGGTCCAGGCGTTCCTCGCACAGGGCCAGCACCCCGAGCTCGTGGTGGAAGTACGCCTGCTCGGCGACCTCTCCGGCCTTGCGCGCGGCCTCTGCTCCCGAGCGCAGCACCCGCTCCCAGGCCTCCCAGTGCAGCGAGGCCGCGAACGCCGGAGCCGCCGTGCGCGCCAACAGCACCGCCGCGACCACGTCCGCACCGGCCAGCGCCGCCAGCACCGCGTCCGCCTCCGCGGCGACCCGCTCCGGGACCACCGAGGCGTGCCCGGTCCACCAGGCGTAGTGCCGGGCGGCCGTGCGGGCCTCCTCCGGCGCGGTGTCCCCGTAGCCGACCTCCTCCAGCTGCCGCGCGACGCCCGACGCCAGCCGGTACCGCGTCCCGACGGGCGTCAGCAGCCCGCAGGCCAGCAGCTCCGCCACCGCCGTGTCGGCGTGGGTGTCCCCCACCAGCGCGGGCAGGTGCGCGTGGTGCGGGAGTTCGCCGCCGAGCGCGCACGCGATCCGCAGGGCCGCGCGCGCCGACTCGCTGACCCGCGAGGCCAGCAGCTCCGCCGGGGCGGCGCCCTCGGCGAGGGTCGGCAGCGGTACGTGCACGGCGTCGCGGGGGCGCTCCTCGAAGACGCCGGGCTCCTCCTCCTCGTCGTCCTCGGCGTGGTGGTTGAGCTCGTCGCGCTGTCGCAGCAGCGCGGCGGCCTGTACGAAGCGCAGGGGCAGCCCCTCGGAGGCGAAGCGCAGGTCCCCCGCCCAGGCGGTCTCCTCGTCCGTCAGCGGTCGTCCGACGCCCGCTTCCAGCAGTTCCAAGCAGTCGGCCTTGCCCAGTCCGCCGAGGAAGACCTCCTCGACGTGCGAGTCGTCGGAGGGGGCCCGGGTGTCGGGGGTCGCGGCCAGCAGGTAGGCGCATTCGGGGGTGGCGCGCATGAGCTCGTCGAGGGCGGTCCCGCCCATCTCCAGGTCGTCCAGGAGGACGACGGCGCCTATCTCCCGCACGCGGGCCAGGAGCTCGGCCCGTCCGGGGCGCTGCTGGTCGGCCTCGTACACGGTCGCGTAGAGGGCGTGGAGCAGTTCCCCGGACTGCTGCTGCCCGTATCCGCTGAGCCGTACGACGCCGTCGGGCGCGAGGCCCTCGCACCGGTCGGCGACCGCGTCGAGCAGTGCGCTGCGGCCGGATCCCGAGGGCCCGGTCAGGCGTACGGACCGGCCCCGGCCCAGCAGTCGCACCAGTCGCTCGCGCTCTTCCTCGCGCGCCAGCAGGGGGCGGGCGGGGGCGGCGGGGCCCGGCAGTGCGGGCGGCCGTGCGGCGGCGGCACGGGCTGCACGGGCGGCCGCGGCGCGCTTGGCGGGGCGGGCCGGCTCGGTGCCGGGGCGCAGCGGTTCGATCTCGCTGCCGTCGACCGGGTTGACGGTGAGCGCGAACCCGCCCGCGGTCAGGCTGACGACCCGTGCGGGCCCGGCCGCCGCGGGTGTCGCGGCGGCGGTGGGCGCCGCGGGCGCGGAGCCGCCCGTGGGCTGCTCGTGCTGTTCGGTCTGCCCGTGTGTACGGTCCATGACCCAGTCCCCCGATCGCGGGCCGCGCGCCTCGCCGTCGTACCGCCCGGCCTTCGCGCACCCGCTGTCGCCACCGGTCCGGTTTCCGCCCGAACCCTAGACCGTGGCCGGTCGTGCGGGAAACCGCAGGGGTGCGATCACCACCGGACCGTTACGTTTCCGCAGGGAATGCGGAGGTCAGCGGCCCGCCGGTCAGACGCGGGGCAGGGACTCGGCTTCCAGGCCGCCCTCGATCGCGAGGATCCGGTGCAGCCGGGTCGCGACGAGCAGCCGCTGCATCTGCGGCGGCACGCCGCGCAGGACCAGGCGCCGGCCGGTCCGGCCGGCCCGGCGGTGCGCTCCCATGATCACGCCGAGGCCGGTCGCGTCCCAGGAGTCGAGCCCGGTGAGGTCGAGCACGAGATCGCCCTGGCCGTCGTCGAGGGCGGAGTGGAGGGCCGTACGGGCGTCCGCCGCGCTGCGCACGTCGAGGCGACCCCCGACAGCGAGTTCGGCGTGGTCGCCCCTGATGTGCATGTGTACTCCCGGCGGTACTGCGTACGTATGGTCCGACTGGTCCGTGGTCGGCAACTCTCACTGCAACTGACTGCCGCACGGGCAGGGAAGTTGCCGACCGTGAGCGAACCGATACCTAATTCACCCTGAGGGGTGACGGCATTCGAACGGTGTTGCTCCGTGGCAGGGCCAGGCCTCAGTGCTTGTAGAAGCCCTGGCCGCTCTTGCGGCCGATGTCCCCTGCGTCCACCATCCGGCGCATGAGCTCCGGCGGGGCGAACTTCTCGTCCTGGGACTCGGTGTAGATGTTGCTGGTGGCGTGCAGCAGGATGTCGACGCCCGTGAGGTCGGCGGTGGCCAGGGGGCCCATCGCGTGACCGAAGCCGAGCTTGCAGGCGATGTCGATGTCCTCGGCGGAGGCCACGCCCGACTCGTACAGCTTGGCGGCCTCGACGACCAGCGCGGAGATCAGACGGGTCGTCACGAAGCCGGCGACGTCGCGGTTGACGACGATGCAGGTCTTGCCGACGGACTCGGCGAACGCCCGGGTGGTGGCGAGGGTCTCGTCGCTCGTCTTGTAGCCGCGCACGAGCTCGCACAGCTGCATCATCGGGACGGGCGAGAAGAAGTGGGCGCCGACGACCCGCTCCGGACGCTCCGTCACGGCCGCGATCTTCGTGATCGGGATGGCGGAGGTGTTGGAGGCGAGGATGGCGTCCTCGCGGACGATCTTGTCCAGGGCGCGGAAGATCTCGTGCTTGATCTCGATCTTCTCGAAGGCCGCCTCCACCACGATGTCGACGTCGGCGACCGCGTCGAGGTCCGTGGTGGTGGTGATGCGCGCGAGCGCCGCCTCGGCGTCCTCGGCCGTCAGCTTCCCCTTGGAGACGAACTTGTCGTAGGAGGCCTTGATTCCGTCCGTGCCACGGGTCAGCGCGGCGTCGGTGACGTCACGGAGCACGACGTCCCAACCCGCCTGAGCGGAGACCTGCGCGATTCCGGAACCCATGAGTCCGGCACCGATGACGGCGAGCTTCCCAGCCACTACACACCCCTCGTTTCCCTACGGCACAGTCACGTAGTCACTCCGGCGGAGACTAGCGCCCGGGCGGTGCGGTGTGACCGTGAAGTAACACGCGTCACGTCTCAGATGACGGACATCACACCGGGACGGCCCAGCAGCCCTGCCCCGCCGTCCAGTTCATGTGACGTGGGTCCCGGCGTACCGATCGGCCAGTGCGCGCAGCCGCCGCAGCTCCCGGCGGGCGGCGCCCGGGCGGCCGAGTTCGACGGCCATGGCGCCGCGGCCCACGAGGTAGTGCGCGTCGGCCCTGGCCTGCGCGTCCGCCTGCGGCAGCGCGCAGATCTTCCGTTGCAGGAGGCGGAGCCGCTGGAGGAGGTCGCGGGTCGCGGCCGGGGGCGCGTGCCCCGGCCCGTGCTCCGCGCGCAGCATGTCCTTCGCGTAGTCCCAGACCCGCGCGTCGTGTTCGGCGGCGCCCGGTTCGCCCGGATGGTGCGGGTGCCCGGCCCAGGGAGCGGCGTGCTCGCGCAGCTGGTCGATCCGGTCCAGGGCCTCCTCCAGGCGCCCGGCGGCCACGGCCGCGCGCCCGGCCCCGGCACACTCGGCCGGTTCCGCGAGGTGGTCCGGGCCCGGTGCGTGCCGGGTCGCGAGGAAGCCCGCCAGGAGGTCGATCTGCTGTGCGGCCTCGGCGAGCCGCCAGATGTAGTACGCGTCGGCCATGTGGCCACTCCCCCGTTCCCGGGGCTCCCGCGGCCCCACCGGACCGTACGCGGGCAGCGGCGACCTCGCCCGGAATTTCCCCGGCGGGCCCGTCTACCCTGGCCGCATGGTGAACCTCACGCGCATCTACACCCGTACCGGCGACAAGGGCACGACCGCCCTGGGCGACATGAGCCGCACCGCCAAGACCGACCTGCGGATCTCCGCGTACGCCGACGCCAACGAGGCCAACGCGGCCATCGGGACGGCGATCGCGCTCGGCGGGCTGTCGGCGGACGTGGTGAAGGTCCTGGTCCGCGTGCAGAACGACCTGTTCGACGTCGGCGCGGACCTGTGCACCCCGGTGGTCGAGAACCCGGAGTACCCGCCGCTGCGCGTGGAGCAGTTCTACGTGGACAAGCTGGAGGCGGACTGCGACCTCTTCCTCGAGCAGGTGGAGAAGCTGCGCAGCTTCATCCTCCCCGGCGGCACCCCCGGCGCGGCCCTGCTCCACCAGGCTTGCACCGTGGTCCGGCGCGCCGAGCGTTCGACCTGGGCGGCGCTGGAGGTGCACGGCGAGGTGATGAACCCGCTGACCGCCACCTACCTGAACCGACTGTCCGACCTCCTGTTCATCCTGGCCCGGGTGGCCAACAAGGAGGTCGGGGACGTGCTGTGGGTGCCGGGCGGCGAGCGCTGAGCGGATGTCCGGCCGGGCACCCCGGGCTCACGGCCCGGGGTGACCGGCCCGACCGGGCCTAGTAGGGCTTTGTTAGGTGCTGTCGTAGGGCTGCCATGGGGTGGGTTGTCGGCAGGTGGGGCATGTGCCGGTCCAGGTGGCGATGAGGTGTTGGAGGAGGTCCAGGGCCTGGTAGAGGGTCAGGCCCTGGCAGGGGCTTTTGGGCAGGTCCGCTGTTCGGTGAGGAACAGGTGGGCGGCGGTGACGAGGGTGACGTGGTGGTGCCAGCCGGTGAACGAGCGGCCCTCGAAGTGGTCCAGGCCCAGAGCGGTCTTGAGCTCGCGGTAGTCGTGCTCGATCCGCCAGCGTGACTTCGCCAGGCGGACAAGGTCCTTGGCCGGGATGTCGGCGGGCAGGTTCGAGATCCAGTACTTCACCGGCTCCGCTTCGCCGTCGGGCCACTGGGCGATCAACCAGGCGAGGGGGATCGTTCCGTCGGCGGCGGGTTTGGGCCGACGGCCCGCGAGGCGGACTCGCAGGAGCACGAAGTGCGAGCTCATTGCCGCTTTCGATCCCTTGCGCCAGGTCAGCGTGCGTCCCGCCCGTCGGCCGGCGGCCAGCACGTGGTCGCGTAAGGAGAGGGGCCGGGTGCGGTAGCGGGGCAGCGGCCTGGGCCCCAGCCCGCCGTATGCGGGCTGGTGTGGTTCGGCCTCCTCGCCGTGGGCGGTCATCTCCGCTTTCACCTGCAGGACGTAGGCCAGTCCCCGGTCTTCGAGGCCGTGGCGGAAGTCCGCGTTCGCGCCGTAGCCGGAGTCCGCAACCAGTGCGGCGGGCCGCAGACCGATGCCGTCGAGTTCATCGAGCATGTCCAGCGCGAGCTGCCGCTTGGGGCGGTGGTGCTCGGTATCGGGAATCTTGCAGGCTCGCCTGCGGGCCTCGGCTTCCGGGCTGTCCCAGCTCGCAGGTAGGAACAGGCGCCAGGACAGCGGGCAGGAGGCCATGTCCGTGGCGGCGTGGACACTGACGCCGATCTGACAGTTGCCGACCTTGCCCAGGGTGCCCGAGTACTGGCGGGCCACCCCGGGCGAGGCGGTGCCGTCCTTGGGGAACCCGGTGTCGTCCACGACCCAGACCTCGGGCTGCACCGCGGCCACGGCCCGCCATGCGAGCCGGGCTCTCACGTCCTCGACCGGCCAGCTCGAGGACGTCATGAACTGCTGCAACCGCTGGTGATCGATACCGAGGCGTTCGGCCATCGGCTGCATCGACTTCCGCCGGCCGTCCAGCAACAGCCCCCGCACATACAGCAAGCCCTTCTCACGCTGGTCCCGCCGCACCAGCGGCGCGAACACCTCGGAGACGAACTCCTCCAACCGGACCCGAACCGCAGCAAGCTCCCCAGCCCTCATACCAACCAGCGAACTACCAGACACCCAACGTGACAAGACCAGCTAACAAAGCACTACTAGGTCCTGTCGTCAAAGTGGCGTCGGCCGAGTCCGCGGCGTCCGGTGCCGTGCATCGCAAGGCGGAGGGGCGCCCGTGTACTGGACGTACTCGGGTGCCCCGACAACGCGGCCAGGTGCGGTGCCGGGCGTCGCGGGCCCGACGGGACTTTGACGACAGGGCCTAGTGCTCGGACCGGGCGAGGTCGCGTTCTTCGGCGGCGTCCGGGACGGCCGGTGCCTTGCTCGGCCAGATCGTGTACGCCGCGGCGACCAGGGCGTGGATCCCGACCGCCCGCAGGGCGCCGAACTGCCAGCCCTGCAGCGAGCTGACGTCGCCCGCGTCGCCCACGTACCAGATCGCCGCCTGGAGCAGGCCGAGGGCAACGGCTGCGCCGAGGACGGTGCGGGCCCACAGCTTCCACTCGTGGACGGCCCGCGCCCTTCCGTAGCCGGCGCCGGCCGGCTTGGGCCCGCCGGCCAGGCGGTACGCGGCGTGCCCGTCGAGCCACTTGATCGTGTAATGGCCGTAGGCCACGGTGTAGCCGATGTAGAGCGCGGCGAGACCGTGCTTCCAGTCCGGTTCCGCGCCGTTCTTGAGGTCGACCGTGGTGACGACCAGCAGGATCAGCTCCATCAGCGGCTCGCACAGCAGGACCGCCGCGCCCAGCCTGGGCATCTTCGCGAGGTAGCGCAGGGCCAGGCCGGCGGCCAGCAGTACCCAGAAGCCGACCTCGCAGGCGATGATCAGCGCGACGATCATGGGACTCTCCGTCCGCTCGGGTTCTCCGTTCCCTTCTAGGCTCCCGTCCGGCCGGACCCGATACGTCGTCTGCACTGACCATGTGGGCCTGCATCGTTCGATGTACCCGTACCTCGGCCTCTGCGCCGAGGTACGGAGGCCCGCGCACCCTGTTGGATGGGACCGTGACCCAGAAGAGCCCTCGCCCCCACCGTGACGACGTCCTCTTGGCAGTGGTCAGCACGGCCGCGGGCCTGGCCTTCTGGTCGCTCGGCGTCTACAGCAGCCCCGGCCGGGGCTTCCTGCCGGCCTGGGCGGCCCTGGTGCCGCTCGTGGCCCTCGGCGCGATGGAGCTGCTGCGCCGCACCAGGCCGAACCTGACCCTGGCCGTCGGCACCGTCGGGGTGATCGCCGACCAGTTCACGGTCGGTAGCCTCGCCACCGTCGTGATCTTCACCGACCTGATGTACGCCGCCGTCGTGTACGGAAAGCCGGCCACGGCCCGGCGACTCCTGGTCGGCACCGGCCTGGTCACCATCGTGGTCACCCTCGCTTCGCTGGCCTGGCTGCGCACCCCGCAGGCCCTGCTGCTGGGCGCGATCACCGGCATCGTGAGCTTCGGCCCGGCCCTGACCGGCGCCACCCTGCGCAACCACCGCGAGGCCGCCGAAGCGGCCCGGCTGCGTGCCGAGCAGACCGCGCGGTTGGCCGAGATGGACCGCAGCCAGGCCGTGGCCGCCGAGCGCGCCCGGATGGCCCGGGAACTGCACGACATGGTGGCCAACCACCTCTCCGCCATCGCCATCCACTCCACCGCCGCGCTCTCCATCGACACCGCCGCGACCAGCCGGGACGCGCTCGGGGTGATCCGCGAGAACAGCGTGCAGGGGCTGGCCGAAATGCGCCGACTGATCGGGCTGCTGCGGGACGCCGGCGGCGACAAGGAACCCGTCGCGGTTCCCTCGCTGGACGGCCTCGACGCCCTGATCGAGCAGGCCGGAACCAACGGCTCGGCGAGCGGGCTGACGTTCGTACTGCACGACGAGCGGCCCTCCGGGGAGCCGGCGGCGGCGCCCGTGGAGCTGGCGGCGTACCGGATCGTCCAGGAGTCGCTGACCAATGCCCTCAAGCACGCCGCCCCGGGCACCGTCACGGTCCGCGTGGCGCACGCCGACGGACTGCTGACCGTGGTGGTGGACTCGCCCTACGGGAACCGCCCCGGGCCCCGCGCGCCCGGCTCGGGCGCAGGGCTGATCGGCATGCGGGAGCGGGCGGAGCTGCTGGGCGGGGAGTTCACGGCGGGGCGGTCCGGTGCGGTGTGGCAGGTACGGGCGACACTGCCCGCGGAGGAGAAGGCGGTGGAGGAATGACCGTTCGGGTGGTGGTGGCGGAAGATCAGGGCGCGGTCCGGGCCGGGCTGGTGCTCATCCTGCGCAGCGCGGGCGACGTGGAGGTGGTGGGCGAGGCGGGCGACGGCGAGGAAGCGGTGCGCCTGGCCCGGGAGCTACGGCCGGATCTCGTCCTCATGGACGTGCAGATGCCTCGGCTCGACGGGGTGTCCGCGACCCGTCAGGTGGTCTCGGAGGGCCTGGCCGACGTCCTGGTGCTGACCACCTTCGACCTCGACGAGTACGTCTTCGGGGCGCTGCGGGCGGGGGCCGCGGGCTTCCTGCTGAAGAACGCGGACGCCGCGGAGCTGATCGAGGCGGTACGGACCGTCGCGCGCGGGGAGGGCCTGATCGCCCCGGCGGTGACCAGGCGGCTGATCGCGGAGTTCGCGGCGCCCCGCCCGGCGCGGCCCGCCCCGGCGCCGGAGCGGGCCGCGGCGGTCGCCTCCCTCACCCGGCGGGAGCGGGAGGTGCTGAGCGCGCTGGGCGAGGGCCTGTCGAACGCGGAGATCGCGGCGCGGCTGGAGATGGCGGAGGCGACGGCCAAGACGCACGTCAGCAGGCTGCTCGGCAAGCTGGAGTTGCGCAGCAGACTCCAAGCGGCAGTACTGGCACAGGAGTTGGGGATATAGGCGCGCAGCGGCGCACCGGTCTGGACCTCTTGACGGTTGGTCCAGACCTTTCTACGCTCGCCGCAACACTGTGGTGAGCGTGCCATGACAAAGCGTGCTCACGGGCGGCGCAGGTCCCACCCCCATGTCGTAGTCGGCCCCACGACCGCGACGGACCTACGGAGGATCACCCTTGAGCACAGCATCCCCACCCCGCACCAGGCGCACCCGGCTCTTCCACCGCGTCGCGGCGATCGTGGCCGCGCTCGCCCTGCCCGTCACCGGCCTCGTCGCACTGGCCGGACCGGCCCAGGCAGCCGCCTCCGCGACGGCGACGTACACCAAGGTCTCCGACTGGGGCTCCGGCTTCGAGGGCAAGTGGGTGGTGAAGAACACCGGCACCACCACCCTCAGCAGCTGGACCGTGGAGTGGGACTACCCGGCGGGCACCTCGGTCACCTCCGCCTGGGACGCCACCGTCACCGGCTCGGGCACCCACTGGACCGCCAAGAACCTCGGCTGGAACGGCAGCCTCGCCCCCGGCGCGAGCGCCAGCTTCGGCTTCAACGGCGCCGGCGGCGGCGCCCCGAGCGGGTGCAAGATCAACGGCGCCTCCTGCGACGGCGGCACCCAGCCCGGCGACGCTCCCCCCACCGCTCCCGGCACCCCCACCGCGAGCAACGTCGCCGACACCTCGCTCACCTTGACCTGGACGCCGGCCACCGACGACAAGGGCGTCAAGAACTACGACGTCTACCGGGGCTCCGCCAAGATCGCCACGGTCACCGGGACCAGCTACGCCGACTCCGGCCTGACCAAGGGAACGACGTACACGTACAGCGTCACCGCCCGCGACACCATCGACCAGACGGGCCCCTCCTCCGGCTCCACCACGGTCACCACGACCGGCGGGGTCATCCCCCCGGACCCGGGCGGCAAGGTCAAGCTCGGCTACTTCACCAACTGGGGCGTCTACGGCCGCAACTACCACGTGAAGAACCTGGTCACCTCCGGCACCGCGGGCAAGATCACCCACATCAACTACGCCTTCGGCAACGTCCAGAACGGCCAGTGCACCATCGGTGACGCCTACGCCGACTACGACAAGGCCTACACCGCCGACCAGAGCGTCGACGGCGTCGCCGACACCTGGGACCAGCCGCTGCGCGGCAACTTCAACCAGCTGCGCAAGCTGAAGAAGGCCTACCCGAACATCAAGATCCTGTGGTCCTTCGGCGGCTGGACCTGGTCCGGCGGCTTCCCGCAGGCCGCCGCCAACCCGACGGCCTTCGCCCAGTCCTGCTACAACCTGGTCGAGGACCCCCGCTGGGCCGACGTCTTCGACGGCATCGACCTGGACTGGGAGTACCCGAACGCCTGCGGCCTATCCTGCGACACCAGCGGAGCGGCCGCCTTCAAGAACCTGATGCAGGCGACCCGGGCCAAGTTCGGCGCGAACAACCTGGTCACCGCGGCCATCACCGCCGACGCCTCCGACAGCGGCAAGATCGACGCGGCCGACTACGGCGGCGCCGCCCAGTACGTCGACTTCTACAACGTGATGACCTACGACTTCTTCGGCGCCTGGGCCGCCCAGGGCCCGACAGCCCCGCACTCCCCGCTCACCTCCTACGCGGGCATCCCGCAGGCCGGCTTCAACTCGGCCGACGCCATCGCCAAGCTCAAGGCCAAGGGCGTCGCCGGCGCCAAGCTCAACCTCGGCATCGGCTTCTACGGCCGCGGCTGGACCGGAGTGACCCAGGCGGCCCCCGGCGGCACCGCCACCGGGCCCGCGCCGGGCACGTACGAGCAGGGCATCGAGGACTACAAGGTGCTCAAGACCAGCTGCCCGGCCACCGGCACCGTCGCCGGCACGGCCTACGCCAAGTGCGGCAGCAACTGGTGGAGCTACGACACCCCCGCCACGATCGCCGGGAAGATGACCTGGGCCAAGCAGCAGGGCCTCAAGGGAGCCTTCTTCTGGGAGTTCAGCGGCGACACCGCGAACGGTGAACTCGCGAACGCGATCCACACCGGGCTGCAGTAAGGACCGAAGCCGGGGAGACGGGTCCGCCCCCGTCTCCCCGGCTTCTCAACGTCCTGCCTGGGCCACATTCACCCGCCCCCAGACTCCGTCCGGGGGGACCCCCGGACAACGGGCAAGGATCTTCAGGCCACATTCACCCGCCCCCAGACTTCGTCCGGGGGGACCCCCGGACAACGGGCAAGGATCTTCAGGCCACATTCACCCGTTGCCCGGGAGGCGCCGCCTCCAGCCATGCGAGGAAGCCGGTCAGCGCGTCCTCGCTCATCGCCAGCTCCAGGCGGGTCCCCCGGTGGAGACAGCCGAGCACGACGGCGTCGGAGAGCAGGGCCAGCTCCTCCTCGCCCTCCGGCGCACGGCGGGCGACGACCTCGATGGAGGACCGCTCCAGCAGCCGGCGCGGGCGCGGGGAGTACGAGAACACCCGGAACCACTCGATCCGGTCACCGCTGTAGCGCGCGACCCCGTACACCCAGCCCTTGCCGGAGATGTCCGGCTCCTCGGACACCCCCCAGCGCATGCTGCAGTCGAAGGTGCCGCCGGACCGCTGGATGAGTCTGCGGCGCAACCCGAAGACAAACAGCCCGATCACCACCAGGATGACGACCAGGCCGCTCACAAGCAGAGCGAGGAGCATCTTCACCGACCTCCTCGCTCATCGAATACACATGAGAAACGGGGGCCCCTCCCAGACGGAGTCTGGGGGAGGACCTGCATCGCCTCAGCCGCGACCCGGTCTGGAAAATTCCAGCACGGACCGCGGCTGAGGTCTGCTGAGTCCCGGAGGTCGCCCCCTGGGACTCGAACGATCAAACTCCGACGGGCGTTCAGCCCGTTACGGCGCGCAGCCGGACATCAGCGCGACGCTCGGCGGCCGCGTCGGCCTCCGACTTCGCGCGCTCCAGTGCCCGCTCCGCACGCTGGACGTCAATCTCGTCCGCGAGCTCGGCGATCTCGGCCAGCAGGGACAGCTTGTTGTCCGCGAACGAGATGAAACCGCCGTGCACCGCGGCGACGACGGTGTTGCCGTCGCTGGTGCGGATGGTCACCGGGCCCGATTCCAGCACACCGAGAAGCGGCTGGTGACCGGGCATGACGCCGATGTCGCCGGACGTGGTGCGGGCGACAACAAGGGTGGCCTCGCCGGACCAGACATTGCGGTCCGCCGCGACCAGCTCGACGTGCAGCTCAGCAGCCAAGGTGGCTCCTCGGGTCACCACCCGGCGGGTCGGCCGGGTGTTGGGTCAAATTCTAATGGGCGTGGGGAGAGGGACGGGACACACCCGCCCCTCTCCTGCGAGACACCTGCCGGCGAGCCGGCGGGCCTGCGAACCGGATGCGCTCCGTGAGGAGCGCGCCGGATCAGGAGACGCCCAGCTCCTTGGCGTTGGCCTTCAGGTCCTCGATGCCACCGCACAGGAAGAACGCCTGCTCGGGGAAGTGGTCGTAGTCACCGTCGCAGATCGCGTTGAACGCGGTGATCGACTCGTCGAGCGGAACGTCCGAACCGTCCACGCCGGTGAACTGCTTCGCCACGTGGGTGTTCTGCGACAGGAAGCGCTCGACGCGACGGGCACGGTGGACAACGAGCTTGTCCTCCTCGCCCAGCTCGTCGATACCGAGGATCGCGATGATGTCCTGGAGGTCCTTGTACTTCTGGAGGATCCCCTTGACGCGCATCGCCGTGGCGTAGTGGTCCGCCGCGATGTACCGCGGGTCGAGGATGCGGGACGTCGAGTCCAGCGGGTCCACGGCCGGGTAGATGCCCTTCTCGGAGATCGGACGGGAGAGAACCGTCGTCGCGTCGAGGTGGGCGAAGGTGGTCGCCGGCGCCGGGTCGGTCAGGTCGTCCGCGGGGACGTAGATCGCCTGCATCGAGGTGATCGAGTGACCACGGGTCGAGGTGATGCGCTCCTGGAGGAGACCCATCTCGTCGGCCAGGTTCGGCTGGTAACCCACCGCGGAGGGCATGCGGCCGAGCAGGGTCGACACCTCGGAACCCGCCTGGGTGTACCGGAAGATGTTGTCGATGAAGAAGAGCACGTCCTGCTTCTGCACATCGCGGAAGTACTCCGCCATGGTCAGACCGGCGAGCGCGACGCGAAGACGCGTGCCCGGCGGCTCGTCCATCTGGCCGAAGACGAGCGCCGTCTTGTCGATGACGCCGGAGTCGGCCATTTCCTCGATGAGGTCGTTGCCCTCACGGGTACGCTCACCGACGCCCGCGAACACCGACACACCGTCGTGGTTGTTGGCGACGCGGTAGATCATTTCCTGGATCAGAACGGTCTTGCCGACACCGGCACCACCGAACAGACCGATCTTTCCACCCTTGACGTACGGGGTGAGAAGGTCGATGACCTTGACGCCGGTCTCGAACATCTCGGTCTTCGACTCGAGCTCGTCGAAGCGGGGCGCCTTGCGGTGGATCGGCCAGCGCTCGGTGACGTTGGCGTTCTCCTCCGGGTAGTTCAGCACCTCACCGAGGGTGTTGAACACCTTGCCCTTGGTGAAGTCACCGACGGGGACGGTGATGCCCTCGCCCGTGTCGGTCACCGGGGCCTGGCGGACCAGACCGTCGGTCGGCTGCATCGAGATGGTACGGACGAGGCCGTCACCCAGGTGCTGCGCGACCTCGAGGGTCAGGGTCTTCAGCGCGCCGTCCTCGGCCGGGTCGGAGACCTGGACCTTGAGGGCGTTGTAGATCTCGGGCATGGCGTCGACGGGGAACTCCACGTCGACGACCGGGCCGATGACCCGGGCGACGCGGCCCGTGGCGGCGGCCGTCTCAACAGTGGTCGTCATTACTTGTCACTCCCCGCGGTCGCGTCAGCCATGGCGCTCGCGCCACCGACGATCTCGCTGATTTCCTGGGTGATTTCGGCCTGGCGGGCCGCGTTGGCAAGCCGGGAGAGGCTCTTGATGAGGTCTCCGGCGTTGTCGGTCGCCGCCTTCATCGCACGGCGGCGGGCGGCGTGCTCGGAAGCGGCCGACTGCAGCAGTGCGTTGTAGATGCGGCTCTCGACGTAGCGCGGCAGCAGGGCGTCGAGGACGTCCTCCGCCGACGGCTCGAAGTCGAACAGCGGAAGGATCTCGCCCTTCGCACCGGTCTCCTCCGGAGCCTTCTCGAGGCTGAGCGGCAGCATCCGGCCGTCGACCGGGTTCTGCGTCATCATCGACACGAATTCCGTGTAGACGATGTGCAGCTCGTCGACGCCACCCTCGGCCGTTTCCAGCTGGATGGCCTCGATCAGCGGCCCCGCGACGCGCTTGGCGTCGGCGTAGGCCGGGCTGTCGGTGAAGCCGGTCCACGAATCCGCGACCTTGCGCTCGCGGAAGCCGTAGTAGGCCAGCCCCTTACGGCCGACGATGTAGGTGTCGACCTCCTTGCCCTCGCCGCGCAGCCGCTCGGTGAGCCGCTCCGCCTGCTTGATGGCGTTCGAGGAGTAGCCGCCGGCCAGACCGCGGTCGCTCGTGATGAGCACGATCGCGGCACGGGTCGGCGCCTCGACCTCGGTCGTCAGGGCGTGCTTGGTGTTGGAGCCGGTCGCCACCGCGGTCACCGCACGAGTGAGCTCGGTCGCGTACGGCATCGATGCCGCCACCTTGCGCTGCGCCTTGACGATGCGCGAGGCGGCGATCATCTCCATCGCCTTGGTGATCTTCTTGGTCGCCGTGATGGCACGGATGCGACGCTTGTAGACCCGGAGCTGCGCTCCCATGAGTCAGGTCCCTTCCGTCGTCACTTGGAGACGTTGACGGCCGGTGCGTCCTCGCCCAGGAGCTTGCCGTCCGAGGTCTCGAACTGGCGCTTGAAGGAAGCAATGGCGTCCGCGATCGACGTCAGGGTGTCGTCCGACATCTTGCCGCCCTCGGCGATGGAGGTGAGGAGGTCCTTGCGCTCACGGCGCAGGTGCTCCAGCAGCTCCGACTCGAAGCGACGGATGTCGTTGACCGGGACGTCGTCCATCTTGCCGGTGGTGCCGGCCCAGACGGAGATGACCTGCTCCTCGACGGGCATCGGCTGGTACTGGCCCTGCTTCAGCAGCTCGACCAGACGCTTGCCGCGCTCCAGCGAAGCCTTCGACGCGGCGTCCAGGTCGGAACCGAAGGCGGCGAACGCCTCCAGCTCGCGGTACTGGGCCAGGTCCAGGCGCAGACGGCCGGAAACCTGCTTCATGGCCTTGTGCTGGGCGGAGCCACCGACGCGGGAGACCGAGATACCGACGTTCAGCGCCGGGCGCTGGCCCGCGTTGAACAGGTCGGACTCGAGGAAGCACTGGCCGTCGGTGATGGAGATGACGTTGGTCGGGATGAACGCCGACACGTCGTTCGCCTTGGTCTCGACGATCGGCAGACCGGTCATCGAACCGGCACCCATGTCGTCGGACAGCTTCGCGCAGCGCTCCAGCAGACGGGAGTGCAGGTAGAAGACGTCACCCGGGTAGGCCTCGCGGCCCGGCGGGCGGCGCAGCAGCAGCGACACGGCGCGGTAGGCGTCGGCCTGCTTCGACAGGTCGTCGAAGATGATCAGGACGTGCTTGCCGGCGTACATCCAGTGCTGGCCGATGGCGGAACCGGTGTACGGCGCCAGGTACTTGAAGCCGGCCGGGTCGGACGCCGGGGCGGCGACGATCGTCGTGTACTCGAGCGCACCGGCGTCTTCCAGGGCGCCGCGAACGGACGCGATGGTCGAGCCCTTCTGGCCGATGGCGACGTAGATGCAGCGAACCTGCTTGTTCACGTCGCCCGAGCGCCAGTTGTCGCGCTGGTTGATGATCGTGTCGACGGCCAGAGCGGTCTTACCCGTCTGACGGTCACCGATGATCAGCTGACGCTGGCCACGGCCGACGGGCACCATGGCGTCGATGGCCTTGTAGCCGGTCTGCATCGGCTCGTGGACCGACTTACGGACCATGACGCCCGGAGCCTGCAGCTCCAGGGCGCGACGGCCTTCGGTCGCGATCTCGCCGAGACCGTCGATCGGGTTGCCGAGCGGGTCGACGACGCGGCCGAGGTAGCCCTCGCCGACGCCGACCGAGAGCACCTCACCGGTGCGCTGCACCGGCTGGCCCTCCTCGATACCGCTGAACTCGCCGAGGACAACGGCACCGATCTCGCGCTCCTCGAGGTTGAGGGCGAGACCGAGGGTGCCGTCCTCGAACTTCAGCAGCTCGTTCGCCATGGCGGAGGGCAGACCCTCCACCTTCGCGATGCCGTCGCCGGCAACGCTGACCGTTCCGACCTCCTCGCGCGAGGCCGCGTCCGGCTGGTACGACTGGACAAAGTTCTCCAGTGCGTCCCGGATCTCCTCCGGCCGGATCGTGAGCTCCGCCATCTGGGTTCCCTGCTCTCCTTGTTGGGCCTGAAGCTTCTTAGGGGTCTGGGGGCGACCCCCAGGAATCTTCTGCAAGTTCTGCACGGCCCAACCGGGCCGCTAGGAATGCTTTTGTTCTATTGGTGGCTGGTCAGCCGGCCATGCGGCGCGACGCCTCGGCGAGGCGGTCCGCGATGGTGCCGTCGATGACCTCGTCGCCGACTCGCACCGAGATCCCGCCGAGGACCTCGGGGTCCACGTCGAGGTTCAGGTGCATCTGTCGGCCGTACAGCTTGGCCAGCACCGCGCCAAGACGCGCCCGCTGCACGTCGCTGAGCGGAACCGCGCTGGTCACGGTGGCGACCATGCGGTTGCGGCGCTCGGCGGCGAGCGTGGAAAGGGACTCCAGTCCCGCTTCCAGGCTACGTCCACGCGGCTGCGTGACAAGACGGATCACCAGGCGCTCGGTGACGACGTTCGCCTTGCCGCCGAGCAGGCTGCGCAGCAGCTCGCTCTTGGCGGAGGCGGAGGCCGCACGGTCGGTCAGCGCGGCACGCAGCTCGGTGTTCGAGGAGACGATCCGGCCGAAGCGGAAGATCTCGTCCTCGACGTTGTCGAGCGCGCCCGCCCGCTGGGCCGCCGTGAGGTCGGCGGTGGCCGCCAGCTCCTCCAGCGCGTCCACGAGGTCGCGGGACTGCGACCAGCGGGACCGGACCATGCCGGACACCAGGTCGAGGGTTTCCCCGCCGACCTGGCCGCCGAGCAGCCGACCGGCCAGCTCGGCCTTGGCCTCGCCGGACTGCGCCGGGTCCGTGACGACCCGACGCAGCGAGACCTCACGGTCGAGCAGCGCGGTGACGGCAGCCAGCTCACCGGCGAGCTTCGCCGCGTCGACGGACGTGTTGTCCGTCAGCGCGTCGAGACGCTCACGCGCGGAGGCCAGTGCCTCGCGGCTCGCTCCGTTCATCGGGCCGCCTCGGCCTTCTCCTCAAGCTCGCTGAGGAAGCGGTCGATGGTGCGGCTCTGCCGGGCGTGGTCCTCGAGGGACTCGCCGACGAGCTTTCCGGCCAGGTCGGTGGCGAGCTTGCCAACGTCCTGACGCAGCGCCTGAGAGGCGGCCTTACGGTCCGCCGCGATCTGGGCGTGGCCGGCAGCGATGATCTCCTCACGCTGCCGCTGGCCCTCTGCGCGCAGTTCTTCCTTGAGCGCAGTGCCCTGCTCCAGCGCTTCCTGGCGCAGGCGCGCGGCCTCGTGCCGGGCTTCGGCGAGCTGGGCCTTGTACTGCTCCAGCACGCTCTGGGCCTCGGTCTGAGCGGCCTCAGCCTTCTCGATACCGCCCTCGATGGCCTCGCGACGCTCGTCCAGAACCTTGTTGATGTTCGGGAGGAGCTTCTTCGCGAGGAAACCGAAGACGATGACGAAGGCGATCAGACCGATGACGAGCTCGGGGATCGGCGGGATGAGGGGGTTTTCCGCCTCTTCGGCCGCGAGCTGAACCAGAGGGTTCACATCAGTGCCTTCCGACTAAAGGGTCTGTTCGCTACCGGGATCAGGAGGTCGGGTAGACGAACGGCATGACCAGACCGATGAGGGCGAGCGCCTCACAGAAGGCGAAGCCGAGGATCTGGTTGGCGCGGATCAGGCCGGCGGCCTCGGGCTGGCGGGCCAGGGCCTGGGTGCCGTTACCGAAGATGATGCCGACGCCGACGCCGGGGCCGATGGCCGCGAGGCCGTAACCGATGGAGCCGAGGTTGCCCTTGATTTCGACGCCAGCAGCGAGGGTCTGGAGAGCGGACATGCCGGTTCTTCCTTCTCTTTCATGGACCGGTGGGGGTTGGCCACCGGACGACTGGTGGTTTGGGGGTGGGGCGGTCAGTGGTGCTCGGCGACGGCGCCCTGGAGGAAGCTGCAGGCCAGCAGCACGAAGACGTAGGCCTGGACAGCCTGGATGAAGAGCTCGAACGCGGTCATCACGATGACCATCACGAAGGACACGCCCGCGTAGGCGATGCCGATGTCGTTCAGCAGGTACCAGCTGGCGATCGTGAAGAGCAGCAGCAGCGTGTGACCGGCGAACATGTTCGCGAAGAGACGGACCGCGTGGGTGAACGGGCGGATGATCACGTTCGAGAAGAACTCGATCAGCATGACCAGCGGCAGGATCCCGCCGAGCGACTTGTCGTAGCCCGTGACGTTCTTCAGGCCGCCGACGAAGCCGTGGCGCTTGAAGGTGACCGACATCCACATGACGTAGATGACCAGGGCCAGACCGGCCGGGTACGCGATGACCGAGGTCACCGGGAACTGGGCAAGCGGAATGATCGACCAGAGGTTCAGGATCCAGACGAAGAAGAACGTCGTGACCATGAAGGGGACGTACTTCTCGCCCTCCTTCTTGCCCATCGTTTCGTAGACGATCCCGCGGCGGACGAAGTCGTAACCGGCTTCGGCAACCATCTGGAGCTTCCCCGGAACCAGCTTCGGCTTGGCGAAGGCGGCCCAGAAGAATCCGACGATGATGACGGTTCCGAGCAGGGCCAGGAGCATCGTCTTGTTGAAGTAGACGGCTCCGTCCATGTCGCCGAAGATCGGCTCGAACAGGAACGAGTGCAGGCCAGGAGCCGGGAAACCACAGCCGTCGAAGATGTGGCAATCGGTCTCGAAGGCGAGCACCTGCGTCGGGTCAGCACTCACCGCGGGCTCCTTCAGCGTGGCGCATAGGTACGGCAACCTCGTTGTGTCGGCGCGGCGCACAGCCGCGGTTCGGCACGGGACTGGTCTTACGGATGTGGGGGCGGCTTGCAGGCAGTGAGCCTCGCGATTGAGCAGGCGTCAGCTCAGCTGCCTGCGCCCGCGATGCCGCATATGGCACCGGACGATAGCAGCATCTCGAACGCGCACTTATTCCACCCCTACCGTTCACGACGAGGGCCCCGTGTTTTCAGGCTTCTCACCCTTGCCACGCTTGGTGGACTCGGGCTCGACGTAAAGGATCTTGGCCTTCATGTGCGCGCGCGTCTGCGCGGCGATCCAAGCAAGGGTCGCCGCGACGATGGTGATCGCGAATGCCCTGGGATTGAACAGCGTCGTGTTCTTGAACACGGCGACGAAGACGAAGAGCAGCAGGATCTGGGTCGTGTAGAGCGCCAGACCCATCATCTGGAACAGATGCGGCAGCGATCGCGCCGTCCGCTGCAGGATGACGAATCCGATACCCATGAACAGAATCACGACGACCGTGGCCGCGAGCGCCCCGATCGCTCCCTTACCGCCCGCAACCACGCCACTGATGATGGCGGCGACGACGCCGACGGCAGCGGTGGGTACGGCGGTATGCAGAAGTGTTCGGGCGTCATCGGACAGCATGGCGCATGGCTCCGCGTGATGGTGGGGGTAACGGGACTCGTACGGGACGAGCGTAAGCCCGGTCCGAGAGAGGACCTCGGGCCAAGGGACCGTCGCACTACGGTCCTTCGGCTCTGTCGCCGGGTTTAGTGAACGGTATCACAAACTATTTGATGAGAGCTTTACCTGTCGGGTGTGCCGACTGTCACACATGAGAGTGACCCTGCCCGTGTGTGCGCGACAGGGGGGCAGCTTGTCTGGTAAAGGACATCCATGTCCGACATGCGAATCGACCGTCAGCGGGTGGATTCAGCCTTACGCCGGTCGGGAAAGCGCGAACGGGGGCCCACGGCGGTCGCTCCGTTGACGCCGGAGACACCCGCGGCGACGGGCCGCGCGGGCTCCGGCTCCGCGCCCGAGGCGTCCTGCGCCGCCGCCTCCGCAGCGGCTTCGGCCGCACGTTCGGCATGGCGGTAACGCGGCGGAACCAGACCCTCCGCCCAACGCGGGGCGCGCGGGGTGAAGCGCGGCAGGAGCAGCAGGATCAGGCCGACCGCGCTCAGCACGACGATCGCCAGCACGATCCACATCGTGGCGGAGTGCACGGAATAGGCCACCGTGCCGAAGGCGATCAGTCCCGACCAGAAGTACATGATCATGACCGCGCGGCTGTGCGAATGCCCGAGTTCCAGCAGCCGGTGGTGGAGGTGCCCGCGGTCGGCGGCGAAGGGCGACTGGCCCTTCCACGTACGACGGACGATGGCCAGGACCAGGTCCGCCATCGGGATCGCGATGACCGTCAGCGGCAGGATCAGCGGGATGTAGGCGGGGAGCATCGCGTGCGTCGCGTTGCGCTCACCACCCGCGAAGAGGGCCAGCGCGTCCGGGTCCACCTGCCCGGTGAGGGAGATCGCGGAGGCGGCCAGCACCAGGCCGATGAGCATCGAGCCGGAGTCGCCCATGAAGATCCGGGCGGGGTGCATGTTGTGCGGCAGGAAGCCCAGGCACATGCCCATCAAGATCGCGGCGAAGAGGGTCGCGGGCGCGGCCGACTCGATGCCGTAGCCGAACCAGATCCGGTACGCGTAGAGGAAGAGCGCGGCGGCGGCGATGCAGACCATGCCGGCGGCCAGGCCGTCCAGGCCGTCGACGAAGTTCACGGCGTTGATGGTGATCACGACGAGGGCGACGGTGAGCAGGTTGCCCTGCCACTGGGTGAGCGGAACCGTCCCGATGCCCGGGACGGGGATCCACAGGATGGTCAGACCCTGCATGACCATCACACCGGCAGAGATCATCTGCGCGCCGAGCTTGATCAGGGCGTCGAGCTCGAACTTGTCGTCGAGGACGCCGACCAGCCAGATCAGCGCCGCGCCGGAGAGCAGCGCGCGCGGCTCGTTCGACAGCTCGAAGACGCCGTTGAGGTTCCGCAGGTGGTCGGCCACCAGCAGGCCCGCGCACAGACCGCCGAACATGGCGATGCCGCCCAGCCGCGGTGTGGGCTCGCGGTGCACGTCGCGGGCGCGGATCTCCGGCATGGCCCCGGCCGCGATCGCGAACTTCCGCACGGGCCCGGTCAGCAGGTAGGTCACCGCGACCGTGACGCAAAGCGTCAGCAGATATTCACGCACGGGCTGCCCCAGATGTATCGCCGGCCATCTCAGCCCCACACATTAGCTGCGATGTCACCTCCATCGAGGACGCGAGGGGGCCGGATCCCGGTTCCAGTACACCCCGTTTGCACCGCTCACTCTCTGTAAGGGGGAAATCCCGCCGTGAGCTCGCCGACCTCCGTACGCGTTTTCACGCCATCTCCGTCGAGCGCCGCGGCGAACAACGCCCCGATCCGGACCATCTCCGCCTCACCCATCCCCTGGGTGGTCACGGCGGCCGTTCCCAGCCGGATGCCGCGCTGGTCCCCGTACGGGAGGGCGCAGGTGTCCAGCACGATCCCGGCGGCGGCCAGCCGGCCGCGGGCGGTCGGGCCGTCCACGCCGAGCGGCGCCGGATCGGCGGTGATCAGATGGGTGTCGGTGCCGCCGGTGGTGAGGGTGAACCCGTGCTCCTGGAGCGCGCCCGCCAGGACCCGGGCATTGGCGACGACCCGGTGCGCGTACGTGGTGAAGGCCGGCCGGGCCGCCTCGCCGAAGGCCACGGCCTTGGCGGCGATGGTGTGCATCTGGGCCCCGCCCTGGGTGAAGGGGAACACCGCCCGGTCGATGCGCTCCGCGTACTCGGCGCCGCACAGCACCATGCCCCCGCGCGGGCCGCGCAGCACCTTGTGCGTGGTCGCGCAGACGACGTCGGCGTACGGGACGGGGCTGGGCGCGGCCCCGCCGGCCACCAGCCCGATCGGATGGGCGGCGTCCACGATCAGGTAGGCCCCGACCTCGTCGGCGATCTCCCGGAAGGCCGAGTACTCGGGGTGGCGGGGGTAGGAGATGGAGCCGCACACGATCGCCTTGGGGCGGTGCGCGTGGGCCAGGCGCTGGACCTGCCGGTAGTCGATGAGGCCCGTCCCGGCGTCGACGCCGTAGCCGACGAAGTCGAACCACCGCCCGGAGAAGTTGGCGGGCGACCCGTGGGTGAGGTGTCCGCCGTACGGGAGGCCCATCGCCAGCACGGTGTCCCCCGGCCGCAGCAGGGCGGCGTACGCGGCCAGGACCGCGGAGGAGCCGGAGTGCGGCTGCACGTTGGCGTGCTCGGCCCCGAAGAGCGCCTTGGCCCGCTCCACGGCGGTCCGCTCGGCCAGATCGGCGTACTCGCACCCGCCGTGGTGCCGGGCGCCGGGGTACCCCTCGGCGTACTTGTTGGCGAGCGCGGACCCGAGCGCGGCGAGCACGGCGCTCGAGGTGAAGTTCTCCGCGGCGATCATCTGCAACGTCTCGGACTGCCGCTGCCGCTCCCCGGCCAGTACGTCGGCCATCTGCGGGTCCTGCGCGCGCAGCAGGTCCGTGGGCTGGGTGATGACGCTCATGGCGGCGCTCCAGGGGTACCGGGTACCAGCCACTGTAGGCCCGCGGACCCCGCGGTGCCCGGTCAGCGCGCGGCGGCCCCTCCTCGAACGCTCAGCGCGCCGCGGTCACGCCCGTCAGGGCCGTCACCACCGGATCCAACGCCTGGTTGATTTCGTCGCCGATGGAGCGGAAGAAGGTGATCGGGGCCCCGTACGGGTCGTACACCTCGTCCGCGTCGGGCGACGGCGCCAGCAACCAGCCGCGCAGGGCCGCGGCGGCCCGTACGAGCGCCCGCGCCCGCTCCGCCATGCCGTCGTCCAGCGGCGGCAGCGTGGCCGGATCTATCGCCCGCACCAGTCGGGTGAACTCCTTCAGCGTGAAGGTGCGCAGCCCCGCCGAGTGGCCCATCGAGATGACCTGGGCCCGGTGGTCGCGGGTGGCGGTCAGCACCAGGTCGGCGCGTATGACGTGCTCGTCCAGCAGTTCCCGCCCGGTGAACCCGGACGCGTCGGCCCCGAAGTCCGCCAGCACGGCGGCCGCGTTCGCCTCCATCGGGGCGCCCTCGTGGCCCCAGGTGCCGGCGCTCTCCACGATGAGGTCGCCGGTGACGGGGCCGCCGAGGCGGTGCGAGAGGGCATGTCGCGTCAGCCGCTCGGTGATGGGCGAGCGACACACGTTCCCGGTGCTGACGTGGAGTATGCGGAAAGTGGTTCCTCCGGCTACCGCCGGCCGGTACCCCCCTGCTATGCCACGCCCCTCAGGGCTCACGGGGCGACCTCGAGGTCGGGTACGACCTCCCGCAGCTGGTCTGCGGTGAGTGCCCCCTCGCGCAGCAGAACGGGAACCTTCCCGGTGACGTCGACGATCGACGACGGCTGGATGCCGGGCGTCGGGCCGCCGTCCAGGTACACGGACACGGAGTCCCCGAGCATCTCGCGCGCTGCGTCGCAGTCCTCGGGCGCCGGGTGACCGGACAGATTGGCCGAGGAGACCGCCATCGGGCCGACCTCGGTCAGCAGCTCGATCGCGACGGGGTGCAGGGGCATGCGCACGGCGACGGTGCCCTGGGTGTCCCCCAGGTCCCACGCGAGCGAGGGCTGGTGCTTGGCGACCAGGGTCAGCGCGCCGGGCCAGAAGGCGTCGACGAGCTCCCAGGCCTGCTCGGAGAAGTCCGTGACGAGGCCGTGGAGCGTGTTCGGGGAGCCGATGAGCACCGGGGTGGGCATGCCGCGCCCCCGGCCCTTGGCGGCGAGCAGGTCGTGGACGGCCTCCGGGCTGAAGGCGTCCGCGCCGATCCCGTACAGGGTGTCGGTGGGCAGCACGACGAGCTCTCCGCGGCGCACGGCGGATGCGGCTTCACGCAGACCGGTCTTACGGTCCGTCGCGTCGTTGCAATCGTATCGCCGGGCCATCAGCGGGCCTCCTCGTGCAGCAGGGGGGTGGCGGGAATCGTCGCGCCTGTCACGGCAGGGCCTTGCGGGCCGTAGCGAAGCGCGGGCGGTTGTTGAGGTCCGGGTGGTCGGCCGCGTCGGCCCAGCCCCGCTCCTCGGCGAAGATCCACGGCACCTGGCCGCCCTGGGTGTCGGCGTGCTCGATGACGACGATGCCGCCGGGCCGCAGCAGCCGGTGGGCGGTCCGCTCGATGCCGCGGATGGTGTCGAGGCCGTCCTCGCCGGAGAAGAGCGCCATCTCCGGATCGTGGTCGCGGGCCTCGGGGGCGACGTACTCCCACTCGGTCAGCGGGATGTACGGCGGGTTGGAGATGACGAGGTCGACCTGGCCGTCGAGCTCGGGCAGTGCGCTCAGGGCGTCGCCCTGGTGGACGGTGACCCGGGAGCCCTCGGCGTTCTTGCGGGTCCACCGCAGGGCGTCCTCGGACAGCTCGACGGCGTGCACGCGCGAGCGCGGCACCTCCTGGGCCATGGCCAGCGCGATGGCGCCGGAGCCGGTGCACAGGTCCACGATCAGCGGTTCGACGACGTCCATCGCGCGCACGGCGTGTATGGCCCAGTCCACGACCGACTCGGTCTCGGGCCGGGGCACGAAGACCCCGGGCCCGACCTGGAGCTCCAGGTACCGGAAGAAGGCGCGGCCGGTGATGTGCTGGAGCGGCTCGCGCGCCTCGCGGCGGGCGACGGCCTCCCAGTAGCGGGCGTCGAAGTCCGCGTCCTTGACGTGGTGCAGTTCCCCCCGTTTGACGCCGTGCACGAAGGCGGCGAGCTCCTCCGCGTCGAAGCGCGGTGAGGGCACGCCGGCGGCGGCCAGCCGCTGGGTGGCCTGGGCCACCTCGGCAAGCAGCAAGTTCACGCTGGTCCTCCGGGCTGCTGTCGTACGGGGGTGATGCGGGGGTCGGGTCAGTGCGCGGCCGCGAGCTTGGCCGCGGAGTCCGTGTCGACACAGGCCTGGATGACCGAGTCGAGGTCACCGTCGAGCACCTGGTCCAAGTTGTACGCCTTGAAACCGGTCCGGTGGTCCGAGATCCGGTTTTCCGGGTAGTTGTACGTACGGATCTTCTCGGAACGGTCCACGGAGCGCACCTGGCTGCGGCGCACGTCCGAGGCCTCCTGCTCGGCGGCTTCCTGGGCCGCGGCCAGGAGCCGCGAGCGCAGGATGCGCATGGCCTGCTCCTTGTTCTGGAGCTGGCTCTTCTCGTTCTGGCAGGAGGCGACCACACCGGTGGGGATGTGCGTGATGCGCACGGCCGAGTCGGTGGTGTTGACGGACTGGCCGCCGGGGCCGGACGAGCGGTACACGTCGATGCGGAGGTCGTTCATGTTGATCTCGACCTCGACCTCCTCGGCCTCCGGGGTGACGAGCACGCCGGCGGCGGAGGTGTGGATGCGGCCCTGGGACTCGGTGGCCGGAACCCGCTGGACGCGGTGCACGCCGCCTTCGTACTTCAGGCGGGCCCAGACGCCCTGGCCGGGCTCGGTGGCGCCGTTGCCGCCCTTGGTGCGGACGGAGACCTGGACGTCCTTGTAGCCGCCGAGCTCGGACTCGGTGGCGTCGATGATCTCGGTCTTCCAGCCCACGCGCTCGGCGTAGCGCAGGTACATGCGCAGCAGGTCGCCGGCGAACAGCGCCGACTCGTCGCCGCCCGCGCCCGCCTTGACCTCGAGGAGCACGTCCTTGTCGTCGCTGGGGTCGCGCGGAACGAGCAGCAGGCGGAGCTTCTCGGTGAGCTCTTCGCGCTGTGCGGTCAGTTCCTTGGCCTCGGCAGCGAAGTCGGGGTCGTCGGCCGCGAGCTCCTTGGCCGTCTCGATGTCCTCGGCGGACTGCTTCCAGGCACGGAAGGTCGCGACGATCGGGGTCAGTTCCGCGTAGCGCTTGTTCAGCTTGCGCGCGTTGGCCTGATCCGAGTGGACCGAAGGGTCGGCGAGCTTCTTCTCAAGATCGGCGTGCTCGCCGACCAATTCCTCGACCGCTTCGAACATCGGGGGACTCCTGGGGTGAAAGGTGCGAAGGACTGCGGGGGACGTGCCGGAACGACGACAAAGGCGCCGGTCCGGCCGCCCCCGAGTGGACAGGGGGCGGCCGGAGACCGGCGCCTGGGTCGCGCTACTTCTTGGCCGCACCCTTGCCGAAGCGCGCCTCGAAGCGGGCCACGCGGCCACCGGTGTCGAGGATCTTCTGCTTGCCCGTGTAGAACGGGTGGCACTCGGAGCAGACCTCGGCACGGATGGTGCCCTCGGTCAGGGTGCTACGGGTGGTGAACGACGCGCCGCAGGTGCAGCTGACCGCGGTCTCGACGTACTCGGGGTGAACATCGCGCTTCAAGGTGTCTCCTAGATTCGGGAGGGCGCCGGGTCGCAGGAGCCGAATTGCGTACTGCGTGAACCGGGGCCGACAGACCAGTCTGCCAGGACCGGGCCGCCTGTCAAAATTCTGAGGACGCCTCCCTCAACGGCAGGGGGTCGCCATCTATTCCGCACCGGTTCGGGGACCCTGCGGGAACGGGTCCTACTGGACGATCGACCCGGCGGCGCTCTTGTCCCCGGAGGAGTTCACGGTGGCCTCGGCCGGGATCGGCCGGTCCGCCAGCAGGGCGTCCCAGACCATCTTCGTCTCCTTGGTGAGCGGGGCCACGCGGTTCGGGTCGCGGGGGTCCGTGGTCACCGGCAGCGTGATCATCTGCATGTCCTGGGCGTCGATGCCCTGGAGCCCCTGGGCGAAGCCCATGAGGGACTTCACGTCACCGAGCGCCTTGTCGGTGGTGATCGCCTTGGTCGCGGAGTCGGCGATGCCGAGCAGCTTCTTGGGGTTGTCGAAGACCCCGACGCCCTTCACCTGCTTGATGAGCGCCTTGATGAAGGCCTGCTGGAGCTGTATTCGACCCAGGTCGCTGCCGTCGCCGACGCTCTTGCGGGTGCGTACGAGGCCGAGGGCCTGCTCCCCGTCGAGCTTGTTGGTGCCGGCCGCGAGGTCGAGGTGGCTGGCGCCGTCCTTGATCGGCTTGGTGGTGGTCACCTCGACGCCGCCGAGGTTGTCGATGATCTTCTTGAAGCCGGTGAAGTCGACCTCTATGTAGTGATCCATGCGGATCCCCGACATCTTCTCGACGGTCTTGACCGCGCACGCGGCCCCGCCGACGGTGAACGCCTCGTTGAACTGGGTGCGCTGGCCACCGGGGTCGGTCTTCCCGCCCGAGGTCGGGCAGGAGGGCCGGGAGATCATGGTGTCGCGCGGTATCGACACGACGCTGGCCTTCTCGTGGCCCTCGTACAGATGGATGATCATCGCCGTGTCGGAGCGGGCGGAGCCGCCGTCGTCCTGGCCGTACTCGCCGTTGGCGCCGCCGCGGGAGTCGGAGCCGAGGACGAGGATGTCCATCGAGCCGTTGTCGACGTTCTGCGGGCGGTCGGTGCCGAGGGCCTGGTCGATGTCGACGGTCTTCAGGTTGCCGTTGAACTTGAAGTAGAAGTAGCCGATCCCGGCTCCCCCCAGCAGGACCACCCCCGCGGCGCTCCAGGCGGCGACGGCGACGGCTCTGCGGCGCCTCGGCGGCTTGCGACGGCGCCGGGCCGCGGCACGGCCGCCGTGGTCCTTGCTCTCCTCGGTCATGCTCTCCTCAGTCCTGTGTCCGGTCCCCTGGTCGTTCGGCCCGCCGTCCACCCCGCGGTTCCTCTGACACAGACGGGCGTACGCCGCGCAGGGTTCCATTCCGGCCCGAACCGCCCCGCGGGGGCGGAACCGCCCCGCTGGGGCGCCCGTACCCAGAAAATCCGTCCGTACGCGCGACAGCCCCCGCCGCGGGTGCGGCGGGGGCTGTCGCGGTGATGCGTGTGCCGGACGTCAGTCGTCGTTCTTGCCCGACGGGGTCGTCTTGGCGATCTGCATCAGGAACTCGGCGTTCGACTTCGTCTGCTTCATCTTGTCGAGCAGCAGCTCGATCGCCTGCTGCGAGTCGAGCGCGTGCAGCACCCGGCGCAGCTTCCAGACGATGGCGAGCTCCTCCGCGTTGAGGAGGATCTCCTCCTTGCGGGTGCCCGACGGGTCGACGTCGACGGCCGGGAAGATGCGCTTGTCGGCGAGCTTCCGGTCGAGCTTGAGCTCCATGTTGCCGGTGCCCTTGAACTCCTCGAAGATCACCTCGTCCATGCGCGAGCCGGTGTCGACGAGCGCGGTGGCCAGGATGGTCAGCGAGCCGCCGTCCTCGATGTTGCGCGCGGCACCGAAGAAGCGCTTCGGCGGGTACAGCGCGGTCGAGTCGACACCACCGGACAGGATGCGGCCGGAGGCGGGCGCCGAGAGGTTGTACGCACGGCCCAGACGGGTGATGGAGTCCAGCAGGACGACCACGTCGTGACCCAGCTCGACGAGACGCTTGGCGCGCTCGATGGCCAGCTCGGCGACGGTGGTGTGGTCCTCGGCCGGGCGGTCGAAGGTCGAGGAGATGACCTCGCCCTTGACCGACCGCTGCATGTCGGTGACCTCTTCCGGACGCTCGTCGACCAGGACGACCATCAGGTGGCACTCGGGGTTGTTGACGGTGATCGCGTTGGCGATCGCCTGCATGATCATGGTCTTACCGGTCTTCGGCGGGGCCACGATCAGGCCTCGCTGACCCTTACCGATCGGCGACACGAGGTCGATGATGCGGGTGGTCAGCACGCCCGGGTCGGTCTCCAGACGGAGCCGGTCCTGCGGGTACAGCGGGGTGAGCTTCTGGAACTCCGGGCGGCCGCGGCCGGATTCGGGCGCCATGCCGTTCACCGAGTCCAGACGCACGAGGGCGTTGAACTTCTCGCGGCGCTCGCCGTCCTTGGGCTGGCGCACGGCACCGGTGGTGTGGTCACCCTTGCGCAGACCGGCCTTGCGGACCTGAGCGAGGGAGACGTACACGTCGTTGGGGCCGGGCAGGTAGCCCGAGGTCCGGATGAACGCGTAGTTGTCGAGGATGTCGAGGATGCCCGCGACGGGGATCAGCACGTCGTCGTCGGCGACCTGCGGCTCGCTCGGCGCGAACTCGTCACGGCCACGGCGGCCACGACGGTCGCGGTAGCGGCCGCGACGGCCGCGACGGCCGTCCTCACCGTCGAAGTCGTCCTGGGGACCGTTGTCCTGGCGGTCCTGACGGACCTGCTGCTGGCCCTGGCCGCGGCCGCCCTGCTGCTGACGGTCGGCGCGCTCCTGACGGCCGCCGCCCTGGCCGCCCTGCGCGCCCTGGCCCTGACCCTGGCCGCCCTGGCCCTGGTCGTCGGCCTTGGCGCCGCGGTCACGGCGGTCGCGCTGACGGTCGGTGCGCTCGGCACGGTCACCGCGGTCACGGCGGTCGCGACGGCCACGGCCTTCGCCGTCCTGGCCCTGCGCCTGGCCGGCGGAGACCGCGGTGGCGGCTTCGGCCTTGGCCTCGGACGGGGCGGTGGCGGCGGGCGCGGTCTCGGTCTTCTGCTCGACCTGTACGGCGACGGGGGCCGAGGCCTCCGGGCTGCCGGAGGGGGCCGTGGCACGGCGGCGGCGGCGCTCGCCGACCGGGGCATCCTCGCTGGCAGGCTGACCCGGGATCTCGATCTGCGCCTGCACTGCGGGCTTCTCGGCGGGCGCCTCGGCGGCGGCCTCACCCGTGCGGGCCTTGCTGGTGGCGCGGCGCTTCGGCTTGGCCTCGGCGGTGGCTGCGGCGGTGGAGGCGGCGGCCTTGGGGGCACCGCTGCCCGCCTGCGCCTCCTTGATGACCTCGATCAGCTGGCTCTTGCGCATCCGCGCGGTGCCCCTGATCCCGAGGCCCGACGCGACCTGCTGCAGCTCGGCCAGGACCATGCCGTCAAGGCCGGTGCCGGTGCGTCGACGCTTGGGTGCGGCGCCCGCGGCGGGGGCACTGGTGTCGACAGAGGTGTCGGCAGCGCCCATCAGATCGGTGGTGTCGCTCACGAAGGGTCCTTCCCTGGAGCGGACGTCGGCCTGTCTGGCTCGGCGACCGGTTGTGCTGTCCGACAGCAGTCCTAGGTGTGGACCGTGCCGGGGCGGTGGTCCGCCGGTAGAAGTACGGCGGAAGAAACGTGCATGGCTGGTTCCGGCGAGAAGCCCCCGAGCTGAAAGCGTGGGAATGTCACGCCGATTCCGGAGCGTGCTCGAAACTGCTGGAGGTGATCAAAGCAGTCGGGGAGGCTCCCGGAAGAAATGTGGTCCCGAATGGGGACACTGAGCACCGAGCCATGACGGCTTCCGATGCGCACTTGAGACTAACACTACCGGATCCAATAGATATTCCCCCTCTCAATCACCGGCAATCGCGCCCTTCCGTGCGGGCGGCCTGCCCCGGCCGCCCGCCCCTGACCGGCTGTGCACTCCGGGAAAGCGGCTCTAGCCGCCCTGGGTGCCCAGCGGAAGTACGCTCGCGCCCGCGGCGTCGAGGGCGAGCCGGTTGGCCGCCCACCCCTCGCCCGCGAGCTGCGCGACCTTGTCGGCCGCGCCGTTGTCGACCAGCGCGAGGACCGTGGGGCCCGCGCCGGAGATGACCGCGGGGATCCCGTCCGCCCGCAGCCTGTTGACGAGTGCCACGCTCTCTGGCATCGCCGGGGACCGGTACTCCTGGTGGAGCCGGTCTTCGGTGGCCGGCAGGAGGAGCTCGGGACGCCTGGTCAGGGCTTCCACGAGCAGGCCCGCGCGGCCCGCGTTGGCGGCCGCGTCCACGTGCGGGACGGTGCGCGGCAGCAGGCCGCGCGCCGTCTCCGTGAGGACCGGCTTGGAGGGTACGAAGACCACCGGAACGATGGATTCGGCGGGCTCCATCCGGATCGCCTTGGCGCTGCCGCCGTCCATCCAGGCGAGGGTGAAGCCGCCGAGCAGACAGGCGGCGACGTTGTCGGGGTGCCCCTCGATCTCGGTGGCGAGCTCCAGCAGCGCCGCGTCGTCGAGCTTGGTCTCGCCGCCTATGGTCACGGCGCGGGCGGCGACGATGCCGGCGCAGATGGCGGCGGAGGAGGAGCCGAGTCCGCGACCGTGCGGGATGCGGTTGGCGCAGACGACCTCCAGGCCGCGCGGCTGGCCGCCCAGCAGGTCGAAGGCGGTGCGCATGGAGCGTACGAGCAGGTGGCTCTCGTCCCGCGGGAGGGTGTCGGCGCCCTCACCCGCGATGTCGATGTTCAGACCGGAGTCGGCCACCCGGACGACTACGTCGTCGTAGAGCCCCAGGGCCAGGCCCAGGGCGTCGAAGCCCGGGCCGAGATTGGCACTGCTGGCGGGGACGCGCACCCGTACGGCGGCGGCGCGGAACGCTGGACCGGCCATCGTCCGATGACACTCCTTGTGACTGTGCGAGATCTTCGCTCTTCGCTGGCTCGCTGCGAATGTACTGGAGAACGTACGACACCCGAAGGCCCTCGGGGCAGCACCGCAGTCATATGCGCGGTGGCGGATGTAGGTACAGCGTATCGAAGGAAGGTTCTCTCGCGACATAGGGCGCACAGGAGGCGCACGATGCGTGTCGCGGACTTCGACCGACTTCGACCGACTTCAGCCGTATTTTTGTTGCCGTACGGGTGAGTTGCCGGGTTCCGAAGGTTCTCGGGAAGGCCCCTGCGGGACCTCGCGAGTCCTCCGGAACCCGGCTCACACGGTGGTGGTGCGGTACTGCCGGGCACTGCGTGCTGCGGGTGCTGCTCGACTACTGCGGTGCGGCTACGACGGTGCGGCTACGACGCTGCCGTCAGACCAGACCGAGGCGCACGGCGGCGGCTTCGGCGTCCACCGGAACGGTGACCGGCTGCGGAGCGCCGGCGATCGCCCAGTCGGGGTCCTTCAGGCCGTTGCCGGTGACCGTGCACACGATCTTCTGGCCGGGGTCGACCAGGCCCAGCTCAGCGGCCTTGAGGAGGCCGGCCACCGAGGCCGCCGAGGCCGGCTCGACGAAGACGCCCTCCTGTGAGGCCAACAGCCGGTAGGCGGCGAGGATCTGGCGGTCCGTCACCTCGTCGATGAAGCCGCCCGACTCGTCACGTGCGGCCAGCGCGTACTCCCAGGAGGCCGGGTTGCCGATCCGGATCGCCGTGGCGATGGTGTGCGGCTCCTTGACGATCTCGCCGCGCACGATGGGTGCGGAGCCGGAGGCCTGGAAACCCCACACGCGGGGCGTACGGGTGGAGAGGCCGTCGGCCTTGTACTCCTTGAAGCCCCTCCAGTACGCGGTGATGTTGCCCGCGTTGCCGACCGGCAGCACGTGGATGTCGGGCGCGTCACCGAGCGCGTCGACGATCTCGAACGCGGCCGTCTTCTGGCCCTCGATACGCACCGGGTTGACCGAATTGACCAGCGCGACCGGGTAGTTGTCGGAGAGCGCGCGGGCCAGGTTCAGGCAGTCGTCGAAGTTGCCGTCCACCTGGAGGATCTTGGCCCCGTGCACCAGGGCCTGGCCCATCTTGCCGAGCGCGATCTTGCCGCGGGGCACGAGCACCGCGGAGACCATCCCGGCGCGCACCGCGTACGCGGCGGCGGAGGCCGAGGTGTTGCCGGTGGAGGCGCAGATGACCGCCTTCGCACCCTCCTCCTTGGCCTTCGTGATCGCCATGGTCATGCCGCGGTCCTTGAAGGACCCGGTGGGGTTCGCCCCCTCGACCTTCAGGTGCACCTCGCATCCGGTGCGCTCGGAGAGCACCTGGGCGGGAACGAGGGGAGTGCCACCCTCGCGGAGCGTCACCACGGGAGTCGTGTCCGTCACCGGCAGGCGGTCCCGGTACTCCTCGATGATGCCGCGCCACTGGTGGGTGCGATTGCTGCTCATGGGTCCTTACTCCCCTTCAACACGCATGATGCTGGCGACACCGCGGACGGTGTCCAGCTTCCGCAGCGCCTCGACGGTCCCGGAGAGGGCGGCGTCGGGTGCGCGGTGAGTGACGACGACGAGGGAGGCCTCGGTGCCGCCCCCGTCCTGACGACCTTGCTGGCGGACGGTGTCGATCGAGACACCGTGCTCCGCGAAGGTGGTCGCCACCTGGGCGAGGACGCCCGGCTTGTCCGCCACATCGAGGCTGATGTGGTAGCGGGTGACGACGTCCCCCATGGGGCTGACCGGCAGCTGGGTGTACGCCGACTCGCCGGGCCCCGTTGCCTCGGCGAGCTTGTTGCGGGCGACGGCGACGAGGTCGCCGAGGACCGCGGACGCGGTCGGCGCGCCGCCCGCGCCGGGCCCGTAGAACATGAGCTGCCCGGCGGCCTCCGCCTCGACGAAGACGGCGTTGTACGCCTCGCGGACGGAGGCGAGCGGGTGGCTGAGCGGGATCATCGCCGGGTGGACGCGGGCGGTGACGGACTCGCCGTCGGCGGCGCGCTCCAAGATGGCGAGGAGCTTGATGGTGCAGCCCATGCGCTTGGCGGAGGCGAAGTCGGCGGCGCTGACCTCCGTCATCCCCTCGCGGTACACGTCGTCGAGGCGGACGCGGGTGTGGAAGGCGATGCCGGCCAGGATCGCGGCCTTGGCGGCGGCGTCGTAGCCCTCGACGTCGGCGGTCGGGTCGGCCTCGGCGTACCCGAGGGCCGTGGCCTCGTCGAGCGCCTCCTGGTACCCGGCGCCGGTGGAGTCCATCTTGTCGAGGATGAAGTTCGTCGTGCCGTTGACGATGCCCATCACACGGTTGATCTTGTCGCCCGCGAGCGACTCGCGCATCGGGCGGACCAGCGGGATGGCGCCGGCGACGGCGGCCTCGTAGTAGAGGTCCAGCCCGTGCTGCTCCGCGGCGGCGTGCAGCGCGGCGCCGTCCTGGGCGAGCAGCGCCTTGTTCGCGGAGACCACGGAGATGCCGTGCTCGAAGGCGGTGGTGATGAGGGTGCGGGCCGGCTCGATGCCGCCGATGACCTCGATGGCGATGTCGATGTCACCGCGTTTGAGCAGGGCGGTCGCATCGGTGGTGATCAGCGCCGGGTCGATGCCCTCACGGACCTTGGAAGGGCGGCGCACGGCCACGCCGGCGAGCTCCACGGGCGCGCCGATCCTCTGCGTGAGGTCGTCGGCGTGCGTCGTCATGATGCGAGCCACCTCTGAGCCGACCACTCCACAGCCCAGCAGCGCCACCTTCAGCGGACGCGTACGCATCATTCGACCTACGCCTTTCGATCTTCCATCAGTCCCCGTGCGGGCGGTTTGCCCGCCGGGTGGAACAAGTCTCACTCAATGGACAGCACTTTCCATCCTCGGTCCATTGAGTGAGACACCTATTTCATCATCCGAGGTCGAGACGCAGGAGATCTTCCTCCGTCTCGCGGCGGACGATCACTCGGGCCTGTCCGTCACGCACGGCGACGACGGGCGGGCGCAGCGCGTGGTTGTAGTTGCTGGCCATGGAGCGGCAGTAGGCGCCGGTGGCCGGGACGGCCAGGAGGTCGCCGGGCGCGAGGTCGGCGGGGAGGAACGCGTCCTTCACGACGATGTCGCCGCTCTCGCAGTGCTTGCCGACGACGCGTACGAGCATGGGCTCGGCGGTGGAGGTGCGGGAGACGAGCGCGATGGAGTACTCGGCGTCGTAGAGGGCGGTGCGGATGTTGTCGGACATCCCGCCGTCGACGCTCACGTAGGTCCGCAGGCCTTCCAGCGGCTTGATCGTCCCCACCTCGTACAGGGTGAACGCGGTCGGGCCGACGATGGCGCGGCCGGGCTCCACGGAGATCCGCGGGGCCCGCAGTCCGGCGCTCTCGCACTCCCGGGCCACGATCTCGTGCAGGGCCTTGGCGATCTCGTGGGGCTCGCGCGGGTCGTCGTTCGCGGTGTACGCGATGCCGAGGCCGCCGCCGAGGTCGATCTCGGGCAACTCCACCCCGTGCTCGTCCCGTACGGCGGCCAGCAGCCGCACGACGCGCTTGGCGGAGACCTCGAAGCCGGCCATGTCGAAGATCTGCGAACCGATGTGGGAGTGGACGCCGAGCAGCTCCAGAGAGTCGTGCCCGAGCGCCCGGCGCACGGCCTCGGCGGCGGAGCCGTCGGCGACCGCGATGCCGAACTTCTGGTCCTCGTGCGCGGTGGCGATGAACTCGTGGGTGTGCGCCTCGACGCCGACCGTCACGCGGATCTGGACGGGCTGGCGGACGCCCAGCTCACGGGCGATGTGCGCGACGCGGGCGATCTCCTGGAAGGAGTCGAGCACGATGCGTCCGACCCCGGCCTCGACGGCCCGGCGGATCTCGCCCTCGGACTTGTTGTTCCCGTGGAAGGCGATCCGCGCGGCGGGCATCCCGGCGGCGAGCGCGGTGGTCAGCTCCCCGCCGGAGCACACGTCGACGTTCAGCCCCTCTTCCTTCAGCCACTTCACGACGGCTTTGGAGAGGAACGCCTTGCCGGCGTAGAACACGTCGGCGTCGGGACCGAAGGCGTGCGCCCAGGCCCGGCACCGGGCCCGGAAGTCCTCCTCGTCGAGGAAGTAGGCGGGGGTGCCGAACTCCTCGGCGAGCTTGGTGACTTCGATGCCGCCCACGCTCACGACGCCGTCGCTGTCGCGCGCGACGGTCCGGGCCCAGACCTTCTCGTCGAGCGCGTTCAGGTCGGCGGGCGGCGGGGAGTAGTGCCCCTCGGGCAGGACGTCGGCGTGGCGGGGCCCGGCGGGGTGCGCGGAACGGCTCATAGGTATCTCTCTTCGCGGGTCACAAGCGTGTCGGTGCGTCTATACCGAGCAGGGCCAGGCCGCCGGCCAGCACCGTCCCGGCGGCTTCGGCAAGAGCCAGCCGGGCACGGTGGGCGGCCGAGGGTTTCTCGTCACCCTTGGGCAGGACGCGGTACTGGAAGTCGAGCAGCGCGTCGGCCAGCTCGACGAGGTGCCGGGCGAGCCGCTCGGGCGCACGGTGGTGCGCGGCGGCTTCGAGGACGAGGGGGTGGTCGGCGAGGACGCGCAGCAGGTCGGGCGCGTCGACCTCGCCGGGCTCGGGGCGGAACCCGAGCTGCTCGGCATTGCGTACGAGCGCGTGGGCGCGGGCATGGGCGTACCGCACCCGGAAGAGCTCGTTGCCCTCTCCCTGTACGAGCAGCGCGTCGCAGAACTCGGGGGTCTCGCGCGCGGGGGTGGTGAGCACGGCCCAGGCGACGGCGTCGGCCCCGTACCGCGCGAGCACGTCCCCGTCGCGGCGGGCGACGGGCGCGACGCTCACGGCCGGACCGGGCCGGACCCCCTGCGCGGCCTCGATCCGCGCGACGGCGGCCCGTACGAGGTGCTCGCGCAGCTCGCCGGACGGCGGATACGGGACCTCGACCACCGCCACCGGGCGCAGGTCGCGCACCAGCTGGGCGGCGGAAACGGAACTCAGCGAAAAATTCAGGAACCCGGCCCCGGTGACCTCGACGCGCTCGATCCCGGCCACAGCGCCCAGCCGGCGGGCGAGTACCTCGGCGACTTCGGCCGGCCGCACTCCGGCGCCCTTCGCGATCTGGAAGGCGACGGGAGTGGCGTACTCCCCCACTCCACCGGGCCTGGTCCGCTCGACCACCACCCGCACGGGCACCGCCCCGCCCAGCTCACCGTCCTCGACGGCGCAGCGCACGGCGCTCACGACGCAACGGGAGAGGTCTGCGGGGGTCACGGGACCCAGCCTAGGGGAGACGCACCGTCATCAGTCGAAGGGTTTCGCCATGTGAACAGCGCCCTGGACGAGCGGAGCCGACGAGAAGGGCGTCTATCTACTGGAGGGGACCGCCCCTCCCCCTCCCGGCGGGTGTCCCTTTCCTGCCGTCGCTGTGGTCGCTGCGGTCACCGCGGTCGCTACGGTCCTTGCGCTCGATCAGGCGGCGCACGACCCGTACCAGCTCGGTGGGCTCGAACGGCTTCGCGAGGAAGGCGTCCACCCCGGCCGCGATCCCGGCCTCCACCTCTTGCTGCGTGCAGGCGCTGACGATGGCGACGGGCACGTCCCTGGTCCGCGGATCGGCCCGCAGCTGCGCGGCCGCCCCGAACCCGTCCAGCCGCGGCATGACCACATCAAGGGTGATCGCATCGGGACACACCCGATGCACGACGTCCAGACACTCGGCACCATCGTTCGCGGTCACGACCTCGAAGCCCTCCAGCTCGAGATTGACCTTGATCAGCTGCCGGATGACCTTGTTGTCGTCGACAACAAGCACCCGACCTGAGACGCCTGGCACAACTCGAGAGTAGGTCCGCCCGGGCCCCCGCGTCCGGGTTTTCGCCACTTCCACCCCCTGCGGGCGAACCACTCCCTCCTCCCCCGCAAACCAGTTCCTGATCACCCCACGGAAGCTGGTAGTGTTCAACCCGTCGCCGCAACACCAACGACGCGCCCCCGTAGCTCAGGGGATAGAGCAACGGCCTCCGGAGCCGTGTGCGCAGGTTCGAATCCTGCCGGGGGCACACTGTGCAAGTGTGTCCAAGACCCCGCCATCAGCAGCAACGCTGAAGCCGGGGTCTTCGCGTATGTGCAGCCGTATGCCAGGCAATGCAGCCCCATGACAGCCCCTGCGGCCTATTCGTGGCCTGGAACTCTCCACAACTGCCCAGGTCAGCCAGGGAAACACGAAGGCCCCGGGTTTCCCCAGGGGCCTCGGGCCGCAACGGCTCACCTCTCACTCGTACTCGCGGAGCAGCTCCTCGATCCGCCGGTTGCCGACTTCCTGCCGGCCGTCGAGGCACTTGGCGTACCGGCCGAGCAGAACCTCCACGCTGTTACCCGCTCGCGCCGCGACCTCGGTCGGGTCGACACCAGCGTTGAGCCAGGTGGAGAGCGCCGAGTGCCTCAGGTCGTACGGCCGCCGTGCGAGCGGTGAAGCGACCACGGCCGGCGGCAGGGCCAGGAGCCGCGCCTCCTGCCAGGCCCGGTAGTACGTCGAGGACGACACCACTCCCCCGCCCTCACTGAAGAAGAGCCGCCCGTCCTCGGCGGTCCCGAAGGTGTCGATGTGCTCCTGCAGGACGGCGACGAGCTGGGGCGGGATCGGCACGCGCCGCACCTCCTCGGCGGGCCGGTTCTTGAGTCCGCGATCGTCATGGCTCAGGCCGGAGTCCGTCCACTGTCGCCCGACGCTCGGCCGGGACCGGTTCAGCAGGGCCTCTCCCCAACCGCTGGCCGGGAGGGTGAGATCAGGCAGGGAGAGCCCGACCGCCTCGGCGGGCCGGAAGCCCCCGAAGTACATCCCGGCGAAGAGCCCCACCAGGCGCCGGCCGCGGGCCCGCTTGAAGCCGCCGATGTAGGACACCGCACACAGCAGTGATCGCGCCTGCTCCGGATTCGCTACGACGCGGGGGTCCACGTCGTTGGCGACCTTCGACTTCTGCCAGCGAACAGCACCGAGGGGATTCCCCTGGAACTCACCGCGGTGAACGGTTTCCGCTGCGGCAGCAGTACCATCAAGCTTGATCTTGAGGGAGTCGAGCACGGACCACCGCACCACAGGATCCGCAAGATCTGCGAGGGGACGAGAAGCCTTGGAAACCCAGTGCAGCACGTTGGCGATCTCGACACCGGCGTGACCGCACCCCACGGAAAGCGACGTCCGCCCCGGCCTGTCAGCGAGATGCGCGACGTGTACGACTTTCTGGAGGACGTGCGCCTGCGGCCAGGCATGTACGCATTCCAGTCTTCAGTCATGCACCTGCATTCGCTCCTGGACGGCTTCGAACTCGCCATGGAGATGAGCGGCAACCCCGACAGCACTCCGTTCGGCCCACGGGGAGGCTTCATTGAGTGGCTTCGCGGTCAGATCAACGGCCAGTACGGCAGCCTGATCTGGGGCTACGCCATCGAGCTTGAAGCTGGAGACCGAGGCATGCCGGCCATGGATCTGTTCTTCGAACTGCTCGACAAGTTCCGGGCCGAGACGACGCGGTAAGACTTTCCCTACTTCATCAAGCACCCGGCTGCGCTCCGCTCCGCCGGGCGGCCTTTCCCGGCGCCGCTCCGCGCGACGCTCCTGCCTTCGGCCCGCTCCGCGCGCGCTTCGCCGCCGGCCGCCCCTGCAAGGCGGGATAGGCCCAAGGGCATGAGGCAGTCCCATACGGCCGGCGGTGCCATCACTCACCGACATGCCTCCGGCGGGGGGCCTCCGGCTCCTGGATGGCGGGGGCACCGTTGGCGGGTGCCGGCCCATGGGGGGGGTGAGGCGGGGAACTCCCATCCCGTCCGCCATCGCCCCAGGACAAACCGAGCGGACACGGCACCGGGGTGTCCAGGTCGTTCGTACAGCGGCGCGCTCCACCTGGACACCCAGCACCACGCCCGCTCCACATACGTGTGGGCCGACGGCAGGCGGGATGGAAGTGGGACGGTTGAATGCAGCGGTGCGGATCGGGAAGCGTTAAAAGCCTACACAGAAGCGATCGTGACAAGGCATCATGTGGCGATGGTGCCTGTAGATGATGAGTACCTGATTCAGGTCGGCCGTCTCGCCTATTCCGTTGCCTACCTGGAATGGGTCGTACTGGGTGAGTTCTCGTACGTTATCGACTTGCCGATCGAACTGGAACTCCGTGGTCTGGTCGGTAAGACCACAGGAGCGCTTGGCAAGATCCTTCAGAATCCCAGCGTGCTAGAGCAGGTGGCTGAGAGCTCAACCCGCCAGTGGCTCCAGCGGTCTGGCGAGTTGCTTGCCAGTAGTGCCATCCTTCGAAATTCGGTACTCCACGCGCGGCCAGCAACGATAGGCGGCCATCAGCGACTCTATCGATGGCATCCAAATATCGGTGAGGCATTTTCGATCGATCCTGCCTGGATAGGTGAGGCTCAACGCCAGATCGACGAAGCCATAAGAGAGGTCTCAAGCGGGCGCCCCAGACTTAACCACCCCGCGATCCCTAGGCAGACCCATGAACAGCAGAGGCCCTCCGAAGAAGATCTGGGCTCACCATAGGATCCAGGCTGGGGCCAGGTCCAAGCCGTGGGTCGGTATACCGGTGTGGTGGCAGCCGGTCGGCACCGCTGTCCTGATCCCGAGGGCAGCACGGTCTGGGAGGGCGGTGCCCATCAGGACAACGGCACCGACCTCGAAGGAGCACACCATGGCCTGCACCGACCCTCAATGCGACAGCGGCGTCATTCCCAACCCGTACTCCCACGACCCCGAGGACCTCACCCTCTGCCCCAGCTGCAACCGCGGCTACGACCCCCGCGACCACCACGACTACGCCGGCTGATCTCGCCACCGGGCCCCGGCGCGAGTCGGGGCCCGCAGGGTTGGCGGTACAGCAACGACGTACCGCCAACGCTCCTGGGGCAGCAGTACGGCTCAGGCGAGCCTTCAGACGCGGCAACCGTCACATGGCATGCGTGGCCAGGAGCGCTGCCGACTGCGGCCGGGACGGGGTACTTAAAAGACAGCCAGCGGCGAGGGAGGGGTGGCCTCTTGCGCACGGCCGGCCGACTACCAGGCCTGAGTCGGGCCGGGCGCCGTACCCCCGCCGTCACGCATGGCGGGAGCGTGAGGCGAACGCACCACCGGGAATGGGCGGGCGGGGAGCAGCTGCTGCCGCGATGTGGCGTAGGCCGGTGTGGTCGCTCCGCGTCGGTACCGGTCTCGTCGTGGCTGATGAGCGTGTCGTCCAGGGGAGATCTGATGCAGGCCCTTCCCTGTCGGCACTGATGGGGAACGACCTCCGGGCGATCTGCCCACTGCTACAGAACAGCTCCGGCCCGAGCTTCAGCAGTCGGGCCGGCCGACCGTGACATCGATGGCTCGGGCCTCCCACCCTGGGACATCAACTGCCACTCGTACGTTCCAAGGGCCACGATCTCCAAGAAGGCGCACGAAGCGCGTGAGCCCTTCGACATCCCCAACGGCCATGCGTCCGTCCGACAGCAAAAGTTCCCCATCGAAGACGGTCGTGAAGGTGGCATCGGCGCCCGGGGCTTCGTCGGAGTCCCGGAAGATCCGCACTGCGACCAGGCCAAGCTGAGGGCGCACTCGGACGGCTACGTGGGTGTCACAACTCGCCGCAGGCGCATCGCCTAGTTCGAGACCAGTGGGAACCCAATCCGTGGACCCGAGATGCAGCACCGGGTGGTTCACGTACACATCAACACCTGCGATCTGCACCGCAGCCTCCCCACTGACACCGTCACGACCGTGCCAGAAGCGTGCCAGATGGGGCGGACAACGGCGATAAACGGCGGGCGTCGCCAGAAGGCTTCCAGGCCTGGATTAGGCGATGTTCGTGCTGATCAGAGCCCTGATAGCGGGTACAAGATCGGTGATTCCCAAGCTCAGAGCGCACTGCCGCCCTCACGTAGGTCTTCTCGCATGCGGAGGCGCAGTGCAGCAAGGGCGTCATCGTAGCCGCGGCGCCCCTCCAAGTAGGCCGGCTCGGTGACCAGTACACCCTCCATCACGAGGTCGCGGAGGCCACGTAGCTGACGGAACGCACTTTCAGAGGCCTCTACGACCCGGGTAGGTGCTGTGATGGTCATCTGGTAGCGCAACCCGATACATGGTCCGAACGCTGCACGGGCGGTGGTGCGCCGCACAGGAAGAAGCATGTCCGGATCCCGAGCCACGTTGCCAGAAGTGTGACGGGCCTCAGAGAGGCATGCCAGGTACTCCCCATACAAGGTACGACGCGTCTGGGTTTCACGGTCCAGTCGCTCTCGCTGCCATCGGCGCCTGTCGAGCAGCATGGCGGATCCGGTAGCGATCGCAGCGCCAACTATGGTGCTGATCAGGGTGACCCACTGCATGAGCCGACGGTATCCATGGCCGAGTGCGCCCGACTAGGCATCCTTGAGGCAGAGCGGCAACACGAGGTGGGTGGCCCAGCCCACTGCGGCCTATGCGTGGACTGGTGCGGATGGCACCTCTAGACCCTCTGACCTGCTGAAATACGTGAGCCGCACGCGCCCTTCGGAGGCCTGCGCATCACTAGCAGAGCAGCCCCCAGAGAATTTCGGGGCTGCTCTGTCCTGCTGTAAAGAGTTCAGCTAGCCGGGGGACGGCATCGCATCCTTCGTGAGCTTGGTAGGCGGATCACCCAAGGCGGTCGCCTCGGCTGGTTGCTACGCGCACTGCGTTCCGGAGATCCCCGGTCAGATCCGTTGCCAGGAGGCGGAGTTCCTCAGGATCCGACTCCTCGTCGGCGAGCACTTCGAGGGCGTGGGCCAAGAGTTCGGATGCCAAGCCGAGCTGGATCTTCTCGGTGTTGTCGGCCAGGCGGGACAGGTAGCCAGCGGGGGTGTCGGCGCTCAGGTAGCAGGGCTTGTCGTCGGGGCCCGCCCATGGGAGGAGGCGCAGTTCGTTGCTCTCGGTCATTCCTTCGAGCTCCTCTCATCGGTCACGAAGCGGGCGGTGAAGAGTGCGTCTGCTCTGTCACCGGGGAGGACGAGGAGGGCTGCCTCGACCATGCGGCCGGCGGCGTCGGTCAACACGCGGGTGACCGAGAGGACCGCCAACGAGGGGCTGATTCGGAGGGTCGTCGCCTCCTCCTGGGTCGGGAGGCGGGCGCTGACACGCTCTTGGACTTCAGACAGTGGTGGGCGGAAATCTGCCAGGCTCACGGCTATCTGCTCGGCCAAGGGTGGGGTGGCAGGCGCGAGGTCGTGGGGGACGTAGATGTGGGCCAGGCCGTGGGGCGTCTTCCCTTCGTGAGTGGTGAAGAGGACTTCGGTCAGGGGGCTGTGGGGTGGCACGTTCAGCAGGGTGGTCAGGTGACTGGGCGCCTCGATGTTCGTGGTGCGTGCAGTCATGCGTAAGGCGGCGGAGAAGGCGGTCCAGGTGGCCTGTGCGCCTCCCCCGCCGGTGTACGTGATCTTGTGAAGGGGGCGGCGTACGAAGTTGCCGCTGCCGTGGATCTTCTCGACCAAGCCTTCGCCCTGGAGGAGCGCGAGGGCGCTTCGCAGGGTGGCCGTGCTAACCGCGTAACAGGTAGAGAGTTGGGCCTCCGAGGGGAGGCGTTCGCCAGCTTTGAAGTGGCCCGATGAGATCTGGTGACGGAGGTCGTCGGCGATGGCTTGACGGCGGGAGGGCACGGGCCGGATCACCACTTCCTCATCATGCGAAGGGCGATGAGGCGGCTTCGAGCGTGCAGCGTCAGCACCTCGCCCGACTCGAAGAACAGCCGCTTGGCGCCGACGGGAAGCTGGACGAGGTTGGTCACGCGGCACGGCTGGCCGCCGATCTGGATGACGTCGCCGCGCTGCACACTGATCGAAGTGATCTCGATGTTGGCGGCGAGGGCGCCGCTGGGAGCCCAGCCCCTCACTGGTTCACCTGCCGCAGTGTCGGCGCAGCGCCCGGGGCGTGGCAGGAACAGTCGCAGGCCTCGTAGATCACGGGGACGCCGACGGGTGCGGATTCGGGGGACGACTGGGCGCACTCGGGGTGTGCGCCGATCACGCACGAGCTCGAACGGAAGGTCGTCGCCGTGGGCGTCGCAGGTGGGGGTGTGGGGTGGTGTCGCCCACTGGTGCGGGCGGTGGTGGGACCCATACGGTTGTGCACGCTGATCAGCTCCTATCGCTGATGGCCAGGTCCCCGGACGTCGCCTGTCGCGGGGACCGCTTCGTTTACGGCGGCCCAGAGGGTGCGGCCGGTCAAGCTGCTGGCGAGGAGCCCGAATCGGTCGGCCTTCGCCACGACTTCCAGGACCTCCCGCCACGATTCGGCGGGCAGCGCTTCCGGTACCTCCGCTTCGATCGACGTGTACGTGGTGTGCGGCTCCACACGCGTGGCCAGCCCGAGGGCCGACAGCCGGGCGGCGAGGTCCTCGGCCCTTGATTCCGATGCGGGCACAGAGCCTCCGTCGCCGTTCGAACACGTTGAGTGAAGCTAGTTAACTAGATTAGAGCTAGTGGACTAGATTTTCCACATGCCTGAGCAGCCGCCTTATCTCCGCATCGCCGATGTCCTGCGGCAGCGGATCGCGGAGCATGTGTGGACGGTCGGCGATCGGCTCCCTTCGCGTGCTCAGATCGCCGAGGAGTGTGGCGTCGGCGAGAACGTGGTCCGCCGGGCGCAGGAGTTGCTGATCTCCCAGGGAGTGCTGGAGGGGCGCGCGGGATCGGGCACGTACGTTGCCGAGCCTCATCGGCGCGTGCGGGTCGTGCGGTCCTCGGCGCGTGAGCAGCCCGGCGGTTCGCCGTTCCGGGCGGACATGCAGGCCTTGGGCAAGCAGGGCAATTGGGAGAGCCGGACCGAAGCGAAGGTGCCGGCCCCGGGCGAGATTGCGGCGCGGCTCGGTATTGCCGAGGGCGAGCTGTGCGTCCGGACCGTTTACGAGTTCCTCGCTGACGGTCGGCCTGTGCAGTTGTCGACGAGTTGGGAGCCGTACGAGCTCACCGCGGGCACGCTCGTTGTGCTGCCGGAGGGCGGGCCGCATGCGGGGGTTGGCGTCGTGAATCGGATGGCCGCGATCGGGATCACCGTCAGCCATACCGTCGAGCAGCCGGAGCCGCGGCAGGCGAGCGCCGAGGAGGCGTCGCTCCTCGGGATCCAGAAGGCCGCTCTGGTCACCCACATCCGGCGGACGTACTACAGCGACCAGGGGCAGCCCGTGGAGACTGCGGACATCGTCATCCCCGCCGCGCTGTGCGAGGTCGTCTACGAGATCCCCGTCAGCCGCTAGTCGCTGGCATGCCCAAGAGGAGTCGGTCTCGGGCGAGCACCAGGCAGCAGGGTCTCGCCTTCACCGCCGCTTCAGAACCTTGCGCATCTCCTCGATCAATGCGGAGCGAGCCTGGCGGACAGCCCGCCAAGCATGCACGTACTCGCCCGAGTCCGAGGCGTGGCCGGCCACCACCACGTCATGGAAATCGAGCACGCTAAGGGTCGCGAGACCAGCCTTGTCGACAAGCGGCCTTTCAGCCACCAGCTCCAGTCGATGCTGTGCCGTGTAGACGCCATGCTCACCAATTGCAATGTGCCCGGTGCCCACACGTTCGGGAGATGCTTCCGCTCGGGTGAATGCGTCTCTCGCCTCAGATAGGGCAGTTAGGTACTCCGTGAACGCGGTCCGCAGCGTCTCACGATCCCTCTCCGTCGAGTCGCGCCGCCATCGCACGTGATCGGCGACGAGGGTGGCTAGCACTCCAAGCACTGCGCCCACACCTGTCGCCGCGATCGTCGACCACTGCATGTGCCCCCCTCAGGTCCCGCTCCCGGTAGCAGTACAGCAGCGAAGTGCGAGCAGCCACAGCCGAACTGAGATCTCTAGCGGGGCCCAGGCGTAGCCTGAATGCCGGACCGGACAGCGGCCGCCCCACCTAGAGCAACGGATCAGATGCAGCCGGTTGCGCTCAAAGGGCACTTCCACCGACGGCGTAGCCGTCCCCCGCTTCGGCGCCAGCTGCGCGGCCTATTCGTGGACTGAAGGAGCGAAGGACGCAGCTCCTGGGCCCCTGCACATGTGAAACGCGTGAGACGCACGGGGCCTCCGGAGCCGTGTGCGCAGGTTCGAATCCTGCCGGGGGCACACTGTGCAAGTGTGTCCAAGACCCCGCCATCAGCGGTAACGCTGAAGCCGGGGTCTTCGCGTATGCGCAGCCAACTGCCGCCCTGCGCACCCGTATGTCAGACCCTCTGGACTATTCGTGGACAGGCTCCTGGGGTGTTTCCGCAGGTGGCGATGCTCCTCATGGGCGAGCACCGCTGCTCTTCATTCTCGCGTCCTGCTCGTGGAAGATGCGTCGGACGACCTGGGGTCTCGTGGATGTGGCCACGCTGGCCGTTGCCCTCATCGGCGCTGGAGGAGTATTGGGCGGCGCTCTCTGGGCAGGCGCCGGCGGGGCGGGCGGAACGGCAACCGTCACATGGCATGCGCGGCCGGGAGCGAGGCCGACTGCGGCCGGAACGGCGTGCCGAGGAGGCCAGCGGCGAGGGAGAGGACCTCTTGCGCGCGGTCGGCCGACTGCCTGCCGGGCCCGACTCGGGCTGGGCGCCGTACCCCCGCCGTCAGGCGAACGCACCACCGGAAATGGGCGGCCGAGGAGCAGCTGCTGCCGCAATGTGGCGGCGGCCGGTGTGGTCGCTCCGCGCCGGTACAGGTCTCGTCGTGGCCGATGGGCGCGTCGTCGCAAAGACCCGCCCGAGTCGCCGACAGCGTACGGTCCCCAACCCGGGCAGGGTGCCGACCACAACCCGCTCAGCAGCGTGGCAGGAGATGGCTCCGACGAAGCTTAGGTCGAACAGCAAATACTTTCCAACAGGATCGTTTCGGCGAGCGCGACCTGGCATGTCGCCAGCGGCAAAACGAATAGCGCCAGTTCACTAGAAGGAGACGCTCGCATCGGACGCAGAGGCTGAAACTCCGAAAGGACCACGCCGTGTCTTCAATCTTTGATGTGACCTTCTGGAAGGCCACTACGGAGCGCGTCATCCGAACCTTCGCACAGGCTCTGGCGGCCACACTCATCGCCGGGGGCACAAGCCTGCTTTCGGTGCCTTGGCCAGCTGCACTTGGCACCGCCGGGATGGCTGCGGTGTTGGCGCTACTTACCGCCGTTGCCGCCGGCCCCATCGGCCCCCCGGGACCGGGCGTGACCGAAGCGCCAGTCAGCAATCAATGACTAAGTGACGTGCAGCCCCGGGCGCCGCAGATAACCCCGCCCCTGCCGAGGGCCTAGCCGGACCGGCTCTGCATGGCCCGGCACCGCAGACCACCTCGCCGCGCAAGCGTCACCGTTGTGAGCCTCGGCGGACTCTGAAGCACCCGGGTGGCAGCGAGGCTGACTGAGCGGGCAGAGACTGTCGTTGCCTTGCGAAACGCGATGCGACAACTCGGCGCGTCTGACTGGGGACCGAGTTGGACAGTTGAACGCAAGGGCGTTCTGCGTGGCGGCTTTTCAGTCCCTTGCCCACCTCGTGGTAGACCTGCGGCAAGGACAATCCGAGACCGTGCGGAAGTTCATGCCTCTCTGGAGAAGGGCATGCTCCTGTCCATGGAGGTGGAAATAGGGTTGGATTTGACCCGAACTTCCGAACCGCATGCCCGAATTGCTTTCGGGGTGAAGCGGTCCCCCCACGAGGGGACCGCCTTCTTCGTAGGCCTCACGGGTGCCCCCGCGTGTTGAGGTTGGCTGTCACCACTGCCAGGTGATGGGAGGTTGCCCATGCACGCCACTCCGCGCCGGTGCCGGCCTTCCCCCTCTGCCGCATCGCGCACTCCTTGAGCCGTGCGTCACCCCATGAAGTTCGGGCCCCTGTTGCGGGCCAGTACGGGGATGCGACCAGATCCGCGCTCAGGGCGAAGAAGTCATCGTTACCGGAGCGGACCCGCGGATAGACGAAGACCTGCCATTCTTCCGGAGTCGTGTAACGCATGTTGGGGTGCGGAGTTCCACGTGACTTCACAGGTATCCGAGGATGCGTCACACCGAAGTCACCGAAGTCTGGCGCCTTCCCATGGCACCCGCTCACGACGCGCCGCCAGAGCTGCGCGTCGCGCCTAGCTACGGGCGTGGCTTGCCCTCTGGGGAACCCTGTCAAGTTGACCGGGAAGGCGCCAGCGGCAACACACTCGCGCCGCCATCGCCACGGCGAGAGCACCTTAAGGACGGCCAATGCGCGGTCGGCCAATCGGTCTCTCGTGACACTGGAGTGCACCGGCCCGGCGTCAATGAGCAGGTCCACCTCTTCCGGTTCGAGGTGGAGCACCTTGAGCAGCCTGCGGATATGTCCGTGATTCGGCAGGGGTTCAAGGATGTCGTCCGCAACGGACACACGGAGGCAAACGCCACTCTGGTGCACAGCCACCGCTTGTGATGCCTCGGCCAGGACGTCTCGCGGATCTGCGCAACGCACGACCGGGCACATCAGCACGCCGCGAAGCCCGAGCGACTCACTGAGTCGGGCGATCGGACCACCAACATCGCCCTCGAGGACTCGTGCTGTCGGTAAGGCGCCGGTATCGACCGTCAGGACCGTGCCGTGCGGCACTGCGTCCATCGCGCGGTTGCAGAAGGTCTCCAGCACATCCCGCACGTCTGGGTCAGGGATCAGCTCCATGACGGGGCGGATGCACGAGCGAACCGCCGGCGTGACGTGTTCGAGGGCCGAGAACTCCCCCACCTTGCCCTTGAGTATCGGAACGTAGGCCAACGGCTTCCCCCAGCGCACTCGGCACCAAGCCAATGGATGTCTCGCTCACTCCCATCAGAGTGTGACGAGAACTTGCCATCCCAGATAGGGGCATAGGCCAGCCAATAGGCTGGTTCTCGCCTAAGTCGGATGCTGCCCCTCCGTTCCGGAGCTTCAGGCACGCACCGACTCCGTCACGTCCGGCCTCCGCGTCACGGCGTGGGGGGCCGGGAGGGGCGGGTAGAGCAGTGCCGTTCCGCAACCGCCAGCGGGTCGGCGGTCCGTGAAGCAGCCGGCACGGCCGTCGTCCATCGATCCGGGCGGAGCCACGGACCTGAAGGCCGCCGGCGCCAGCCCTCCTGACCGGCGAGTCGGTCAGGAGGGCTGGCCGGGGGCACTACTCCTCCCCGTCGTCCCCCTCGCCTCCCCTACGGTCAGGGGGGAGGACCGCGACGACCGCGGCGGCGACTCCCAAGGCCGAGCCGGCGGCCGGCGCGATCATGGCGAGGCCGAACGCGACGGCCCCGGCCGCGACGAGCGCCACCGTCTTGCGGGTGGGCCGGCGGCGGCGCTCGCCATCCGACCGGGTTCGTCGTACTTTCATGTGGACGCCTCCTGGAGTGATGAACGAGGTGTTTCAAGGGCGGCCCCCGCTGCAACGGGTGGCCGCCTGCTCCATGTGCAGGGGCCGAGCCGCATCTCTAGGCCGTCAAGCGCCCCGCGAGGCCCTGTCCGGCATCCAACGGACCGCTTCTTCCTCAGCTCGCCCCGATCAAGCCCCTCCTCCCCCCTGCGCCGCCCTCCCGACCTGCCGCATGTCCGATTTGGATGCGATTTTCATGGGTCGGATTTCAGCATCTAATTCCTGCATTGCATCAGCAGGGTACACTACGACTAGCGGTAGTAGATCGACACGGACCACAGGGAGGGCTGCACGTGACGGAGGCGAACGTCTCGGATCCAGCGGGCGTGAAGTGGGGTCTGGCGCCCGGCGACCCGATCGAGCGCAAGCAACTGCACGCCGAGTACGGCGGCCGCACCCAGGGGGGCATCGGCCCGTCGGCGAAGACGCCGAACGTCATGGTCTTCACGGACCCGATCGCCGGCGAGAAGCACGGCTATTACGACGGGTGGATGCCGGACGGGCTGTTCCACTACAGCGGGGAAGGGCAGTACGGCGACCAGCGGATGCTGTCCGGCAACGCCAGCATCCTGAACCACCGGACCGAGGGCCGCGCGCTGCGCGTCTTCCAGGGCGCCCGCGGGGTCGTCACCTACCTCGGCGAGTTCGAAGTGGACAGCTGGTACGAGGCGGACGCCCCGGAGACCGGTGACGGACCTCTCCGCAAGGTGATCGTCTTCAAGCTGCGGCCGGTGGACACCCCCGTGCAGGAGCCGGAGACGAAGCTGGGCCGGGTGCTGGGCAGTCAGCCCGAGCCCGTCGTGCGCGTCGACATCGAGCAGCAGGAGACCGAGAAGGCCTTCGTCAATCCGAGCCGCGAGCCGTACGAAGCGGAGCGGCGTGAAGCGAAGCTCGTGCTCCAGTTCAGCGACTACCTCAGGTCGAAGGGGCAGCAGGTCCACCGGCACCGGATCCTCCCCGACGGCGAGACCCGCCCCCTGCTGACGGACCTCTACGCGCCGGGGCTCGGCTTGCTCGTGGAAGCGAAGGGGAGCGTCACCCGCGAGAACGTGCGCATGGCCATCGGGCAGCTGGCCGACTACAGCCGCTTCGTAAATCCCGTCACGCGCGCGATCCTTCTCCCGTCCCAGCCGCGCAAGGACCTGATCGACCTCGCCGCGAGCCAGGAGTGCGTGACCCTGTGGCCGGCCGGCAAGTCGTTCGAAAGCAGCAGCTCGGACGTACTGCCGTAGCGCATCGCCGCTGGCTGACCCGTCGCCGACCCGTCGCCGACCCGTCGCCGACCCGTCAGCCGATGCTGCATCACCAAGTGATGCAGCATCATTAACAGCCGTGTCGGGGGTTGAGACCGTTGGCCGACGAGGGTGCTGAGCAGACCGAGACCGACGATCGGGGTCAGGGCCCGGCACCCCGGGGCGGCGCGGCACGGCGCGGGGTGTCAGCCGGGCGGGCGGCCATTACGTGCGGGCCCGGGGGCGGGCGGACAGACTGGGCGCATGCCCGAAAAGGCGCAGCAGCCGCCAGCGGACCCTCCCGAGAGGTCGTTCCTGGACAAGTTGGCGTACATCGCGGCGCCCGGGACCGTCGTCCTCGGACTGCTCTACTACTTCGGCAACCAGTACAACGAGGCCTACTACCGCGCGTTCGGCGTCCCGCTCAGCGACTTGCCCTTCTCCATCCAGGCCGTCCTCGCGCGCAGCCCCGAGGCCCTCTTCTTCCCGGTGTGGATACTGCTCGTCTGCGGGCTCGTCGTCCTGCTCGTGCTCGGCCGGCTCGGGCACGCCCTGGCCCGCCCGGAGAACGAGGGGCTGCGTCGTACGGCGTACCGCTCGCTGCTGGCGGTGGGCCTGCTCCTGGGGGTGGCCGGGGGCTATCCCGTCTTCTTCCGGGACGATCTACTCACCTTCCTCCCCGCGGGTTTGCTCCGCGGGCTGCTGCCCAGCCTCGTGGTGGCCCTGGGAGCCAGCCTGGCCTTCTTCGCCATCCAGGTGCGCCTCGGGCAGCATGACCCCGGGCGGCGGAGCCCTCGGGTCCGCGACGCCGACCGGTTGTGGCTCGTGGCCGGGGCGTTGCTCCTGGGGATGCTGACGTTGAGCCTCTTCTACGGCGTGTCCCGGTACGCGGCGATGGCGGGCGAGGCGCAGGCGATGGCAGACGCGAACGGCGGCATGCAGCGGAACCCTGCCGTGGAGGTCCTTTCGCGCCTGCCGCTGGTCCACCACGCCAAGGACATCGCGTTCAAGGACCTGGGCGCCGGGGCCGGGCCCTACCGTTACCAGTACCGGGGCTTTCGCCTCTTGGTGAAGACCCCGACCCGCTTCTACCTCGTCCCCTACTACGGGGGGTACGAGAACACCGTGACCGTGGTGCTCCCGGACGACGACGGCACGGTCCGGGTGCAGATGAAGGGCTCTGTCAGGTGAGCGCGGGCTCGGGCGTGGGGATCCCGGTCTGGTCAGGGGTTTCGGGGGTGCCGGTCTCGTCGGGGGCCTCCGGTGTCCCCGTCTCGTCGGGGGTTTCCGGGGTCCCGTCGGGCTCCGGCGTCGGGGTTTCGGAGGGCGTCTCCGATGTGGCCTCGACGGCCTCACCGGTCAGGGTCACCGAGAAGACGGGCCCCTCGGCGGTCGGGGCGGTGACCGTACCCGTCCACGTGCCCGGTACGTGGGCGACGTGGCTGACCTGGACGCTGCACGTCTCCTGGGGCTGAAGGGTGACGCCGGTGCAGCCGTCCTTGACGATCGAGAGTTCTCCGCTTTCCGCGGTGGCCGTCAGCGGCTGGACGGTCAGGGGCACCTGCTGGTCGTTGGCGAACTCCATGGTCCCTCCGGCCGGCTCGTCCAGCTGCGCCCTCGGCACGGCGACCGTCGAGCCGCTCCCGGAGCCTCCGCGGGTGCCGGGGAAGACCTTGCCCAGGTCCTCGTCCCCCGTCGCCGTGGAGGACGTTCCGGTGTGCGTGTCGGTGGTCGTGGCGGGTGGGGTCGGGACGGGGTCGGGGTCGGGGTCGGAGCACGCCGACGCCGTCATGGTCAGGGCCGTCAGCAGTGCCGCCGTGGCGAAGCCGCGTCTGATGTCCGGCATCACGGTGTCGGTCCCTCCGCTCCGGCTCTGGTCGGCTCCCAACGTTGCACGGCAACTCACCGTCAGCACGGAACCAGGAGCGGTGACACAGTGTTATCACTCGGGCGGCGTGCTGCTGGAGCCCGCGCACCACGGTTCCCGCCGTCAGGCCGTCAGGCCGTCGGCTTGCGATCGCCGCGTCGCTGCCGGCCCAGAGGTCAGCAACACGTCTCGGCGCGCTCGGCCGGCTCCCGCAAGCCGTACGTGACCATCACGACCCCACCAAAGACGTCGAGGACGCCGAGGACGCACGGGCCCGGGAACATCCGGGCGCCGGCGGCGAGCCTTCGCCGCCGGAACCGCTCCCGTTCCCCGGCTCTAACAGCGCGCATGCGAGCGGTCGTTCCGCGACGGATCCAGCTCGGCGGCCCCGGTCCGGGATGCGCGTCGGGGCGGCCGTTTCCGGTGGTCCGTACGAGGGAGATGGGGCGGGGTCTGTGGGATCTGGGGGGTGGGTAGGGGCGGGGTGCGTGCGTACGTTGGGGGTGAGGCCGCATGGCGCCGCTGGCCAGGTGCCCCGTGGCGGGCTCTGACGATCGAGAAGGGGCGGCGCGGATGCGTGAGCTGGTGGAGACGGCGCGGCGGTGGTTGGCCGAGGGGCGGGCCGGGTATCTGGCCCGGCCCGTGACCGAGCAGGGGTTCGGGCCGCGGGATCCGGCCGGGGCCTTGCTCATCGATGCGCGGGGGGAGTGTGTCGGCACGCTCTACCGCGGGGTCTTCGACGCCGAGCTCGCCGCCGAGGTCGCGGCCCTGCCGGCCGGGGTCACGGCGCGGGTGTGCGAGGTGTCCGTACGGGCTTCCGAGGCCGTGGCCGCGAAGCTGACCTGCGGCGGGCAGGCCGAAGTGCTGCTGCAGCCGCTCTCGACGATCCCGGCCCAGTGGTGGGAGCTGCTCGGCGACGGGGTCGGGGTGGCATTGGTGACCCGACTGAACGAGGCTGCGGACCGGGCCGCCAGTGAGGTCGTACGGGCCGTGGACGCGCCCGGTGACGATGCCGGGCGGCGGGCGGGCGAGCTGTTGGCGACGCGGCGGGCCGGGCGGGACGCGCTGTACGCGGAGTCGGGGCTGGTGCTGGTCGAGGCGTTCCCGTCGGCCCCGTACGTGGTCATCGGTGGCGGCGGTGAGCTCGCCGAGATCATCGAGCGGCAGGCGTTGCTGCTGGGCTGGGAGGCCGTTCTGGTCACCGGCCCGGAGGAGGCCGGCGAGGTCCTGGAGGCGCGCCGGGACGCCGCGTGCCTGGTCATGCTGAGCCATGAGGAGTCGTTCGACGTGCCGACGCTGCGGGTGGCCCTGAACCGGGAGGTGCCGTACGTCGGTGCGCTGGGCTCGCGCAAGACCACGGCCCGGCGGCGCGAGGGGCTGCTCGCGGCCGGGGTCACCGAGGCCCAACTGGCGCGGGTGCACGGACCGATCGGCCTGGACCTCGGCGCCCGCACTCCGGCGGAGACCGCGCTGGCGATCTGCGCCGAGATCCTGGGGGCGCTCGGGGAGCGCAAGGCCGCCGGCACCCTGCGGGACGCCGACGGCCCCATCAACTCCTAGGCGACGGCAGCGGCCTTCACTTCCCCAGGGCCCGCTTGAGCTGTGTCTTGTTCATGTCCGAGCGGCCGTGGACGTTGCGGCGCCGGGCCTCGGCGTAGAGCTGTTCGTACGTGGGGCCCTGCGCGCCCGAGTGGGAGTGCAGGCCTCCGCGCCGCGACGGGGAGATGTCCTCGACGGATTCCTTGCTCGCGGTCCGGGATTCGCCGGCCCGGGCGCGTTCCTTGTTCACCGTCCGGGCCGCGATCTCCTTCGCCTTCTCCTCGGGCTCGCCGCGCCGCTCCAGGCCTTCCTTGATGTGCTCGTACTGTCGTTCGCGCTTCGGGGACGATCCGCGGGGCATGGCCGGCCTCCTTCTGGTTCGGCGGGTGCGCACACCGGGCGCGTACCCCGGATGGCCCAAGGTATCCAGGGCATAGCAGAGCATTTCGGACTTGAGTGCGGGAGCATGGTCGGTATGGACACGACTCTGAGCGTGGACGCGACCCTCGCCGACATCGCATGGTTCCTGGTCGTCGGCATCCTCGTCGCCGGCTTCCTGCTGGGCGGCTTCCTGTTGGGCAAGAGGGTACGGGCCAAGGAGCCACCCCCGCCCACCCCCGAGAGTCAGCCGCACCTGCCCGAGGGGGGCGCGGTCTACGAGGTCCGCGAGGAGCGGGACCAGGTGGAGATCCCGGAGGGCGGCCTACGGCCGCACGAGATGCAGGGCTACGGGAACTTCGGCTCCACCACCTCCAGCCATCCCGAAGAGGCCCGCGCCGAACGGGAGTCCGGCTACGAACTCCCCGAGGGGCCGGGACCGCACCCCCAGCCGGGGGCTCCGCCGAACGCGGGACGTGGCGCACACTCCTGACACCAGGACCCCCTCGCCCTCTGACCCGCGCCTCCCGCGCCCGGGTCAGAGGGCGAGGGGGTCAGAGGTCCGTCGCGGGTCAGAGGTCCACCCGCAGCCGCAGCACCTCCGGCGGCGGGTGCCGGGTCGAGGCGTGCCGGACCTCCGCCGTGAGCGGTGGGTCGAGCGCCCGGAAGGGGACCTCCCCGAGCCCGATCGCCGTGACCGTGGCCAGGGCCGGCGAGGCCGCCCCGCGGGCGGCCACTTCGGCCGCCACCTGCGCGCGCAGCGCCGCGCTCAGCGGGCTCGACACCAGCGGGCTCTCGTCCCCGACCGGCAGGACGAGCACCAGCGCGAGCGGGCGGCGCGGGGTGCCGGTGTAGCCGACCACCGCCGCGTCCCGGACGTCGGTGTGCCGCAGCTTCTGCCAGCCGCGCCGCCCGGCCGGGTAGGCCTGGTCCAACCGTTTCACGACGAGGCCCTCGATCCCGCTGGCCGGCAGGGTCTCGTACCAGGTGGCGGCCAGTTCCGGATCGGTCGTCATCGGCACCGGTTGCAGCGGCGGCCCCAGCGGCAGCAGCAGGTCGACGAGGAGGGCCCGGCGGCGCTCGTACGGGCGGCCGCGCAGGTCGAGTCCGGCCAGTTCCAGCACGTCGAAGGCGGCGTACGAGGCGGGCAGGCGCTGCGCGAGTACGGCGGCCCGGGCGGCGGTGGCCGCCGCCCGCCGCTGCACCAGGGCGAAGTCCGTACGGCCCGCGTGCCAGACCACCACCTCGCCGTCCAGGACCGTGTCGGCGGGCAGCAGCAGCGCGGCCGCGGCCAGGTCGGGAAAGGCGCTGGTCACGATCCGGCCGGAGCGCGCCTGGAGGGTCACGTCGGTCGCCGAGCGCAGCACGACGAGCCGGTGGCCGTCGAACTTCGGCTCGTACGCCAGTCCCGCCCCGCGCGGCAGGGTGCGCACGGCGGCGGCCAGCGCAACGCGGATCACGGCGGGGTCCCGGGGAGCGGGCGGGCCCGCGCGGGGTCGGTCAGCGGGCCGAAGAGGTCCCCGTCGCGGGCGAGCCTCGGGGCGATGTCGTCGGCGAGGAAGACGAGCCCGGCGGCGGTCCGGCAGGCCTCGACCTCTTCCCAGGACACCGGCGCGGACACGGTCGGCCGGGCCCGCGCGCGCAGGGTGTAGGGGGCGGCGGTGGTCTTGGCGGCGGCGTTCTGGCTGTGGTCGACGAACACCTTGCCGGGGCGCAGGGCCTTGGCCATGCGGTGGACGACCAGGTCGGGGAGCTCGCGCTCGGCCTCCTGGGCGAGCTGCTTCGCGTACGCGGACACCCGATCGGACGGGGTCGGCTCCAGCGGCACGGCCAGGTGCATGCCCTTGGAGCCGGAGGTCTTGGCGTAGGCGTGCAGGCCGTCGGCGGCGAGCCGCTCGCGCAGCCAGAGCGCGGCGGTGCAGCACTCGACGACGGTGGCGGGCGGGCCGGGGTCGAGGTCGAGGACCATCCGGTCGGCGAGGGCGGGGTGGCCGGCGGTCCACTGGGGGGTGTGGAACTCCACGACGAGGTTGGCGGACCACATGAGGGTGGCCATGTCGGCGACGACCACCTGGGCGGCGGAGAGGTCCTCGGAGCGCGGCACGGGGGTGGTCCTCACCCAGTCGGGCGTGCCGGGCGGCGGGTTCTTGGTGAAGAAGAGCTGCCCGTCCGGCCCGTCGGGATAGCGCAGGAAGGACACCGGTCGGTCGTGGACGTGGGCGAGCAGCGGGCCCGCGACGGTGGCGTAGTAGTGCAACACCTCGCCCTTGGTGAAGCCGGTCTCCGGGTACAGGACCTTGTCGAGATTGCTGAGCGCGATGCGACGGCCCTCCACCAATGTGATCGGCGTCATACGATGAGACTGCCACGAAACAGGAGGAACCGTGCGATCCATATGGAACGGGGCGATCTCCTTCGGCCTGGTCAGCATCCCGATCAAGCTCGTGAACGCCACCGAGAGCCACTCGATCTCCTTCCGCCAGATCCATGTGAGTGACGGCGGGCGCGTCCGGTACCGCAAGGTGTGCGAGCTGGACGGCGAGGAGGTGCCGAGCGCCGAGATCGGCAAGGGGTACGAGGAGGCCGACGGGTCGATCGTCCCGATCACGGACGAGGACCTGGCGCAGCTACCGCTGGCGACCGCGAAGACGATCGAGATCATGTCGTTCGTACCGGCGGAGGAGATCGATCCGCTGCAGATGGACGCGGCGTACTACCTCGCGGCGAACGGTGCGACGGCGGCGAAGCCGTACACGCTGCTCCGGGAGGCGCTCAAGCGGAGCCGGAAGGTCGCGATCGCCAAGTACGCGCTGCGGGGGCGGGAGCGGCTGGGCATGCTGCGGGTCGTGGACGACGTGATCGCGATGCACGGGCTGCTCTGGCCGGACGAGATCAGGGCGCCGGAGGGGGTGGCGCCGGAGGTCACGGTATCCGTACGGGACGCCGAACTCGACCTGGCGGACGCGCTGATGGCGACGCTGGGGGAGGTGGAGATGGCCTCGCTGCACGACGACTACCGGGAGGCCGTGGAGGCGCTGATCGTGGCGAAGTCGGGCGGGGCGTTCGAGCCGACGGAGGCCGTGGTGGAGCCGGCCGGCGGGCAAGTGATCGACCTGATGGCGGCGTTGGAGAAGAGCGTGCGGGCGGCGAAGGCTTCCCGGGGGGAGGCGGGGGCGGCTGGCGGGGCGGAAGCGCAGGCGCAGGCGGAGGTCACGCCGATTCGGCGGAAGGCCGGTGCGGGTGCCGGTGCGAGTGCAGGTACGGGTACGGCTGCGCCGAAGGCGGTCGGCGGGAAGAAGTCGACGGCGTCTTCGGCCAAGAAGACGGCGGCTTCGGCTGCGACGAAGAAGAAGGCGACGACCGCGGGCAAGTCGGCTGCCGGCAAGTCCACTTCGGGTGCGGCGGCGACCAAGAGCGCGGCGAAGAGCACGGCCAGGACGGCGGCCGCGAAGAAGACCGGTGCGGCGGCCGCGAAGAAGGCTGCGACGCCGCGGAAGCGGACCTCCGCCTGAGCCTGAGCCGGAGTTGGGGCGGGTCGGGGCCTGCGGCGCTTTCCCCTACCCGCCCCTTCCCGAAACTGGGGCTCCGCCCCAGACCCCGCGCCTCAAACGCCGGCGAGGCTGGGATACGCCTGGAGCACGCGGCGGAAGGACAGGGGTGGGGTTCAGGGTGTGGTGGGGGTGAGCCAGGTGGTGGTGTCGCGGGCGCGGGCGAAGAGGGTTTCGATCTCCGGGGGTTTGAGCGTGGTGGGGGACGCCGCGAGGCTCGGGGTCGCCGTCGGGGGCTGGAGGATGCGGATGTCGCGCACGGTGGGGGCCGTCTCGACCCGCGAGGCGTCGACCAGCGCCAGCGCCGGGGTGACGTCGGCGGACAGGGCTGCCGTGGCGAAGGCCGCCGCGCGGCGGATCCAGCGGGGGTCCGGGCGGGGTTCCGTGCGGCCCACCGTGAGCAGGAGGTCGCCGATCACCGCGCGTTGCCGGCGGCCCGGGACCGTACGCACGCAGAAGATCCCCGCGGGGCCGATGAGCAGGTGGTCGATGCGGCCCAAGCCCGGGAGCGGGACGCAGTGCAGGGTCCGCCAGCCTTCGGGTTCCAGGGCGTCGAAGGCGTCGCCCATCCGCTGCTGCGCGGTCAGGTCCTGGCGCAGCCGGTGCCGGGCCCTGGTGCCCGCCGGGCCGTGTTCCAGTTCGCCCAGCAGGGTCTCCCCCGGGCGGTTCGGGGCCAGGTCCGCGTCCGGCGGCAGCGCGAGGCGGCGCAGGTCGGAGGCGGTGGGCACCGGAGGCGGGCCGATCGAGACCGTCCCGCTCAGGTAGGGGCGGAGCGCCGCCAGGATCGCCTCGCGGTGGTCGTCCGCGAGGACGCTGATCCGGTTGGCCTGCCGGTCGTACCAGGCCACCGCCTGCCCGTCGGGCAGATTGACGTACAGCCGGCCGCGGCCGGGCCGGCCGCTCGGCAGTACCTTGAGTCCGCGCATCGCCCTCACCCCCGCCGTCCATGGGAGCAGCCGGGGCGCCGCAGGGCAATCCCTCGGATGTGTAACGACTCCGACGGAACGTTGCGACTCCGCTGTTACACGAACGGGGCGTTGCCGCAACGGCCGGGCCCTAGGTTTGGTCCACCTGGATGGCCCAGGCCCTGACCGGCACCGAAGGACTTCTCCGTGAGCACCGTCAGCCGCCGCACTCTCGTTCGCGCCGCCGCCGTGACCGCATGCGCCGGAAGTCTGCTGGCGCTGCCCACCGCCGCCGCCCTGGCCGAGGGGGTCCCCGCGGCCTCGTCCGCGCACGCCGCGGCCCCGCAGTCGGTCCTCGTCAAGAGCCTCTCGCTCGCGGACGGGGTCTCCACGGCGAAGGTCTACCGCACGGCGAACGGGGTCTACCAGGCCGAGATCCTGGCGGCTGACGGCACCAAGGCGGCCACCTTGACCAGCCGTGACGGGGTCACCGCCTTCGGCGGTTCCGGGGACCTGCACGCGGCGCTGGACTCCTCGGGGCGGCTGACCTCCTGGGTGGGTGACGTCCCGGCCCGGGGCGGCGACCACACCGTGGCGGGCGACGGTCACAAGACCGGGACCCGCGACGAGGCCCGCAACGACGCCCGCGGCGAGGCCCGCGGCGGGCAGGTCGTCCCGGCCTCCGTTCCGCGGAAGGCGGCCAGCGGGGACACCCACCTCCTCGCCGACGGCTCCGGCAGTGGGCGGCGGCTGCGTACGCTGGCGGACGGGCCGGGCGACGGTGTGCTGCTGCTCGGCGCCGCCGGCGGGATCGCAGCCGTCGGCGCCGCGGGGCTGGGCTTCGCGATGCTGCGCCGAGGGCGCACGGACAGCTGAGACCACCGGGTAAAACGGCTGCGCCTCCGCATATGGTTGACGAGATCGACCGTCGGACTATCGCGCGCAGAAGGGCACAGGGGCTGTGAACAGGTTGCGCTTGCGTGTGTCCGCGCGCCCGCTGCTCCCCCTCATCGGGTTGGTTCCGCTGCTGGCGGGCTGCGGGGACACCGGCGGGCTGGTGAGCGCCGGCTCCACGCCGACCGTGAGCGGACCCGTACATCTGTGGCCCGACCGCCGCGGGGCGTCCGTACCGCCCGCCGATCCGGGCGGGGCCCCGCCCGAGTACGTCAAGGGGATCCCGCCGGTCCGCGACCAGGACGTGCACGCCGTCGACCCGGTGGCCCTCGTCCAGGCCGAGCTGCGCGCCCATCCGGACACGGAGGTCGGCGCGGACGGGATGCCGCCCCGCACGGCGGCCGCGATCCAGGAGTGCCCGAAGGACGAGGACGTGAAGGAGCCGGAGGCGTGCCCGGTACTGAAGCCGTACTACCGGGACCTCACGGGCAACGGCAAGGACGAGCTGATCGTCGGCATCGAGTTCCCGGACAAGATGATGTCCGTACGGGTGTACACGGCCGACCCGGACGGGCGGCTCAACCGGATCATGGCGACCACGGAGACCGTCATCACGGTGGAGCTGGCCGGGCGCGACGTGATCCTTCGGGTGCCCAGCGGCAACCGCGGCTACGAGCTGATCACCGCCTGGTCCTGGGACGAGCGGCAGCTCACCATGCTGCCGACGCGAGAGCAGATCGTACGGGTGCCCGGCAACCAGGGGGCCCCGGGCAGCCGGGAGCCCGCTCCCGCGCCGGGCCGGCCGTGAAGCCCGTGCGGCTGCCCGCCTGGACGGCCACGCTGACCTGGAAGTCGGCGTGCTTCATCGTGGTGATGTGCTGCTCGCTGGCGGCCGTGCTGGGCGCCCTCGTGCACGTGGAGGTGACCCGGCAGACGGTGGCCACGGCGCGGGAGAAGGCGCTCGCCAGACTGCTGGAGGTCTCGCGCGCGTACGAGGCGGGCGAGCCCCTTCCGCGCGGTTCCTGGCTGGACCCCGTCGGCCTGCCGCCCGAGCTGCGGACGCTCGCCGTCAGCGGGCGCCGGGGCACTCTGGTGGCGGACCACCGGGGCCGCCCGACCATGTGGGCGGCGGGCCCGGCGGACGGCCGCGCCCTGGCGACCACCGTCGACTACGGGCAGAGCGCGCGCACGATCAGCGGGCTGGACAACGCGATCATCGGCTCCTCGCTGCTGGCGATCGGCGGCACGCTGCTGGTGGGCGCCTTCGCGGTGACCCGGGTGACCCGGCGCCTGCACCTGACGGCGGCCGTGGCCCGGCGGATCACCCAGGGCGACCTCGACGCGCGGGTGGACGATCCGCGGACCAGGACCCCCTCGCGGCACCAGGACGAGGTGGCGACGGTGGCCGCGGCGCTGGACACCATGGCCGGGAGCCTGCAGTCGAAGCTGGAGAGCGAGCGGCGGTTCACGGCGGACGTGGCGCACGAGCTGCGCACACCGCTGACGGGCCTGCAGGCGGCGTCGGAGCTGTTGCCCGAGGGGCGGCCGACGGAGCTGGTGCGCGAGCGGGTGCGGACGATGCGGCAGCTGACGGAGGACCTGCTGGAGATCTCCCGGCTGGACTCGGGCAGCGAGGTGGTGGAGGGCGATCTGCACCAGCTGGGACGGCTGGTACGCCGGGTGGTGCGGGCGTCCGGGACGGACTCGGATGTCGTGGTCGTCCGCGACGCGCACGTGGAGACGGACCGACGGAGGCTGGAGCGGGTGCTCGGGAACCTGGTGGCCAACGCCCACAAGCACGGGCGGCCGCCGGTGGTGCTGACGGTGGACGGGCCGGTGGTGACCGTACGGGACTACGGGGACGGGTTCCCGGAGTACCTGGCGGCGCACGGCCCGCAGCGCTTCCGCAGCGGGGGCAAGGGCCACGGGCTGGGGCTGACCATCGCCGTGGGGCAGGCGGGGGTGATCGGGGCGCGGCTGGAGTTCCGGGACGCGGAGGGGGGCGGCGGGCTGGCGGTCCTGACCCTCCCCCACGACGTACCGACGCAGGCGCCGTAGCCCCCTCCGCCCGAAGCACCGCCGGCAGGATCCGGTGGGTGCCGGGGACCTCAGGGAGGCGGCACCTTCGTCCAGGGCCAGCGGATCTTGGGCTTGGTGCCCGCGGGGCGGAAGTCGTACTTCCATCCCTTCTGCAGGCCGAGCCGCTTGGAGTGCCCCGCCGGGACGCGTTCGTACAGCAGGACCGTGGGCGGGCCGCCGTCCGGTGCCGGGACGGGGATCTCGTACCACTTCGGGGGGTGTCCGGTCGGGCCGAGGAGGACGGGGAGGACCCGGCCGTCCATCGGGCCGCCCTCGAACGGGGTCGGTTCGCTTCTCACCCCACCAGTGTCACAGCAGGTGGGCGGCCTCGGACACCACCGGGATCACGCGACGGGCCAGGACCCCGACCGGGCCGTCCGCCGATTCCAGGGCGAGGGCGGCCCGGGCGGCCGCGGCCGTCTCCGGGTCCGTGGCGGCGGTGGCCGTCAGCAGGGCGATGAACTGGTCCAGCAACCAGTCCCGGAGGTGTTCGACCTCGGGCTGCTTGCCCTCGTCGATCCAGATGAGGGAGGCCGCCTCGACGGCCGTGATCCACGTACGGACCATCATGCTCAGCCGGGGGCCGGGGGCGGGGACGCCCAGGTGGAAGAGGATCTGCTCGGCGGCGGCCCGCCGGATGCCGTCGACCGTCGCCGTGGTGCGGGAGGTCTCCACGACGCTGCCGCCCTGGAGGAGGGCGGCGAAACCGGCGTCGTGTTCGTCGACGAAGGCGAGGTAGCGGTCCAGGGCCCGGGACAGCCGCCGGGTCAGGGGCCCTTGCTGGGGTTCGGCGAAGCACAGTTCGAGGACGTCGGCGGCCGAGCGGAGGGCGGCCTCGTAGAGCTGTTGCTTGCCGCCCGGGAAGTAGCGGTAGACGAGCGGGCGGGACACCCCGGCGGCCTCGGCGACGTCGTCGAGCGATACCTCCTCCGGCGCCCGGTGCGCGAACAGCGAGAGGGCCGCGTCGAGGAGTTGGGCCCGCCGCTCCTCGACGCTCAGCCTGCGGTACGCGCGTACGGTCATGTCCGCAGGGTAGCCCCGCGGGCGCCGGACGAGTGGGCGTCCTGTGGATCAGGCTCGATCGGGCCTGATCAGCACCGGCCGGACCCGGACCGCGGGCCGGCGGCGCGCCCTCGCGCTACGCCAGCAGCCCCGAGCTCTGCCAGAGCCTGCGGCCGACCCCACGCAGCACACCGATGTCGTCGAGGAAGTCGGTGAGGCGCTTCGCTCCGCTCTGCATTACCTCGCGGCGGTGGCCGCTCGCCTTCACCTGGGCGACGGCCTCGCGGCGGTCGAGGCCGACGTTGTCGTAGACGGCCGGGTTCACGAAGGCCAGCGAGAAGACGCGGGCGGCCTCGCCGCAGCTGATCCGGGTGAGTTCCTGTTCCCAGCGCGGGGCCGTCAGCATCTGGCGGCGCAGTTCCTCGCGGGCGTACCGGACGTGCCGGGCCTCCTCGATGACGTGGATCCGCGTGACGCCGCGGACCAGCGGCTGGACGCGCTCGTCGGGGAAGGTCAGGCGCTGCATCCAGTCGAGGATCTCCTCGCCGAGGAGGGTGCAGGCGAAGGAGCCGGGGGTGGTGGAGACGGTCTTCAGGATCCGCGCGAGGTTGTGGTTGAGGCGGGAGACCGGGTACTCGGGGGCGCCGGCCTTCTGGATCATGCGGGCGAACATCATCGAGTGGCGGCACTCGTCGGCGATCTCGGTGAGCGCGTAGCGGACGTGCTTGCTGGTCAGGGACTTGTCGTAGATGTGCCGGACCATGAGCTGCATGAGGATGATCTCGAACCAGATGCCGAGCGAGCCGAGCGCCGCAGCCTCGTGGCGGGAGAGGTCGATGCGCTGCTCCTCCCCCATCTTCTTCCACAGCGGGGTGTCGTAGAGGGAGAGGAGTTCCGGCGGCCAGTAGTACTTGCCCTCGATCGCCGGGGCGTCCCAGTCGAGTTCCTTGTCGGGGTCGAAGGAGTGCTTGGCCGAGGATTCGAGCAGTCGCTCGGCTATCTGCTCGCGGTCCTTGAGCAGGCCGAGGGCGTCCTTGAGCGCGGCTCGTTCGGTCACGGTCGTCATGGGTTCGGACACCTCGTCGTCGAGTTACCGGCGGTCGCTACTTATGAGACTGCTTGTCAGCAAGGTCGTCAATCCCTCGCGCACGACTTGTTGACCCCGTGTCTACCAACGTGTGACGCTGCCAACTGTCCGGTCCCACACGGCAGTACGTGAGACGAGGGGGCGTCAGTGTCGACGCACGAGCTCTACACCGAGAACCCGGGCGAGCCGGTCTGGCAGGTTCCCGCCGCCGGCTCCGCCCGCTTCAGCTGGGAGTACGCCGACGGCCGCGAGCGGCTCCTGGCGCTCTACCAGAAGGGCAAGGACAAGCAGTGGGACGGCGGCAAGCGCATCGACTGGGACATCGAGGTGGACCCGTACGATCCGCTGGGCACTCCCGAGGAGGCCCTGCCGCTGTACGGGACGCGGCACTGGGCCAAGCTCACCGCGAAGGACAAGGGCGAGCTGCGCCGGCACTACGCCTCCTGGAACTTCAGCCAGTTCCTGCACGGCGAACAGGGCGCGATGGTGTGCGCGGCGCGCATCGTGGAGTCGGTGCCGGACCTGGACGCGAAGTTCTACTCCGCCACGCAGACCATGGACGAGGCCCGGCACGCCGAGATCTTCGGGCGCTTCCTGCACGACAAGGTCGGGATGCTGTACCCGATCAACGACAACCTCCAAGGGCTGCTGGGCGACACGCTGCGCGACTCCCGCTGGGACATGCCGTACCTGGGCATGCAGGTGCTCATCGAGGGGCTGGCGCTGGCCGCCTTCGGCCTGATCCGCGACACGACCACCAAGCCGCTGCCCAAGCAGCTCCTGGCGTACGTGATGCAGGACGAGGCCCGGCACGTGGCCTTCGGGCGGATGGCGCTGCGCGACTACTACAAACAGCTCACCGACGCGGAACTGCGCGAGCGCGAGGAGTTCGTGATCGAGGGCTGCTACCTGATGCGGGACCGGCTGCTCGGGGTGGAGGTGCTGGAGAACTTCGGGATCGCGGCCAAGGAGGCGACGCTGATCAGTGGGCAGTCGGAGTTCCTGCACCTGTTCCGCAAGCTGCTGTTCAGCAGGATCGTGCCGTGCGTCAAGGACATCGGACTGTGGGGCGAGCGGTTGCAGCGGGCCTATCTCGACCTCGGCGTCTTCGACATGGGCGACTCGAACCTGGACCTGCTGATGAGCCAGGACGAGGAGATCGCCGAGGCCCTCGACCGCGAGCGGTTCGCGGCCGAGGAGTCGGCGCGGGTGGCGGAGGTCGAGGCCGCCATCGCCGACGGGTCGGCAGCCTCCTGAGTCGTGCCACGGCGCCGCCCCCGACGCACGCGGGCGGCGGTCCGGGTGTCAGCCGGTGGCCAGCGCCGCCTCCATCACCGCCCGCGCGATCGGCGCCGCCGCGCCGTTGCCGCTGATGTCACCCCGGTCCGCCGACGCGTCCTCGACCACCACCGCGACCGCCACCTGGGGCAGCGCCGCACCCTCGGCCCTGGCCCAGGAGATGAACCAGGCGTACGGGGTGCCCGCGTTGCCGACCCCGTGCTGCGCGGTGCCCGTCTTGCCGCCGACCACCGCGCCCGGGATCGCGGCGTTGCGGCCCGTCCCGTTCTCCACCACCTTGACCATCAGTTCCTGCATCCGCAGCGCGGTGGCCGGGTTCATCGCCCGGCCCAGGCTGCGCTGGTCGCCGCGCCGGACCTGGGAACCGTCGTCCTGGGTCGTCCGTTCCACCAGGTAGGGGTACTTGAGCTCGCCGCCGTTCGCGACGGCCGCCGCCACCATCGCCATCTGCAGTGGTGTCGCCGTGGTGTTGAACTGTCCGATCGAGGAAAGGGCCAGCTGGTCCCGGCTCATGTCGGTGTCGAAGTTCGACCGGGACACCCACGAGGGCACGCGCAGCCCCCCGTCGTTGAAGCCGAAGCGGCGCGCCGCCTCCACCATCCCGCGCAGCCCGACCTGTACCCCGATCTTCGCCATCACCGTGTTGCAGGACCACTGCACCGCGTCCGCCATCGAGGCGTCCTCGCAGCCGGTGCCCGCGTTCGGCAGCAGGGTGCTGGTCCCGGGGAGCGGGTAGGGGTCGGGGGTCCGGGTCGGCGCGTCCACGTCGGTGACCACGCCCGCGTCGAGGGCGGCCGCAGCCGTCACGATCTTGAAGGTGGAGCCGGGCGGGTACGTCTCGCGCAGCGCCCGGTTGAGCATCGGCCGGGCGGGGTCCGCGTTCAGGGCGGACCACGCCTCCTTGGCCTTCGTACCCGTACCGGAGAGCGCGGAGGGATCGTACGAGGGGCTGCTGACCAGCGCGAGGATCTTCCCGGTGGCCGGCTCGACGGCGGCCACCGCGCCGCGCTTGCCCGCGAGCCCGGCGTACGCGGCGCGCTGCATGCCGGAACGGACGGTGGTGGCGGCGTTCCCGCCGGCGGGGCGACCGCGGGCCAGTTCGTACCAGAGCGGGAAGGCGGAGAGCCCGGGGTCGGTGCCCGACAGGACCGCGTCCTCGGCGCGCTCGACGAAGCTGGTCCCGTAGGTCTGCGAGGAGAAGCCGGTGACCGGCGCGTAGAGCGGACCGTTCGCGTACGTCCTTTCGTAGCGCAGCAGTTGGCCGCTGTCGCGGGAGCCGGTGACGGGGCGCCCGTCGACCAGGATGTCCCCCCGGGGTTCGGCGTAGCGCTCGATGGCGGGGCGCTTGTTGGCCGGGTTCGCGCCGTAGGCGTCGGACTCCCAGACCTGCACGCGGGCGATGTTGACCAGCAGGGCGACCAGCAGGAGGGCGCAGAAGTACGCGCACCAGCGGATGTAGCGGATCACTGGTCCGGCTCCTTCGCGGGGCGGGGGCTGCGGGCGCTGTCGCTGAGCCGGACCAGCAGGGCGACGATGATCCAGTTGGTGACGACGGAGGAGCCGCCCTGCGCGAGGAAGGGCATGGCCATGCCGGTGAGCGGGATCAGGCCGGTGACGCCGCCCGCGATGACGAACACCTGGAGCGCGACGATCGAGGCGAGCCCGGTGGCGAGCAGCCGCCCGAAGGGGTCGCGCAGGGCGAGCCCGGCGCGGAAGCCGCGGGCGACGAGCAGCCCGTAGAGGAGCAGGATCGCGGCGAGGCCGACGAATCCGAGCTCCTCGCCGGCGGTGGCGAGGACGAAGTCCGACTTGGCGGCGAAGCCGATGAGGAAGGACTGGCCGTGGCCGAGGCCGGCGCCGAGGAGGCCGCCGGCGCCGAAGGCGAAGAGGGACTGGGCGAGCTGACCCGGGCCCTCGCCGCGTTCGATGGAGGCGAAGGGGTTCAGCCAGTCCTCCACCCGGCCGTGCACGTGCGGTTCGAAGGTCCCGACGGCGTACGCGCCGAGGGCGGCGAGCAGCAGTCCGATCGCGATCCAGCCGATCCGCCCGGTGGCGGTGAACAGCATGATCACGAACAGCCCGAAGAACAGCAGCGAGGTGCCCAGGTCCCGCTCCAGGACCAGCACGCCGACGCTGAGCAGCCAGATCGCGAGGATCGGGCCGAGGACGCGACCGGGGAGGAGCCGGAGCTTCCAGAAGAGCCGGCGACCGGTGAGGGCGAGCGCGGTGCGGTTCGCGGCGAGGTAGGCGGCGAAGAACACCGCGAGCAGGATCTTGGCGAACTCCCCCGGCTGGAAGGAGAGCCCGGCGAACCGGATCCAGATGTGCGCGCCGTTGACCGCCGGGAAGAAGACGGGGACCAGCATCAGGGCGAGGGCCACCGCGACGGAGAGGTAGGCGTAGCGCTGGAGCACCCGGTGGTCGCCGAGCAGCGCGACGACCAGTACGAAGAGCGCCACGCCCAGCGCGGACCACAGGAGCTGGTCCCCGGCGGTGAGGTGACCGGGGGTGGTCACGTCGAGGCGCTGGATGAGGACGAGGCCGAGGCCGTTGAGGAGGACGGCGATGGGGAGCAGGAGGGGATCGGCGTACGGGGCCCGCAGGCGGACGGCGAGGTGCGCGAGCAGGGCGGCGACGCACAGACCGGTGGCGTAGCGGGTCGCGGGGCCGGGGACGTGGCCGGTGGTCGCGAGGCCGACGTAGAGGTGACCGAGGACGGAGATCAGGACGGCTCCGGCGAGGAGGGTCAGCTCGACGCCGCGCCGCTTGGGGGCGCCGGCGCCCGGGGGCGGGGGCGGGGCGGGCTCCGTCACCTTTGCCGTCAGAGCGGTCATACACCGAAACGTAGCAAGCAGGCGGATGATATGTCCGCTTATGCCATAGTGTGCCGAAGAGTCGTCATAAACGGTCGGAAACATCGCACGTCGCACGTGAGGAGCCGAGGCGCATGGGACCTGTGGAATTCATCGTCCTCGCCTTCCCGGAGGAACAGCTGCGGGCCCCGGCGGTCGAGGCCGTGATGGGGCTGCGCAAGACCGGGGTGGTCCGGCTGATCGACGGGATCGTGGCGACGAGGACGGCGTCGGGCGAAGTGCTGGCGGCCGAGTTCGACGAGTTCGTGGAACTGCACGGCCTGCTGACGGGCCGGGACGTGGCGCGGCTGATCGGGCCGGAGGACATCCAGGAGGCGGCGGGGTTGCTGGAACGCGGGAGCTGCGCGCTGCTGCTCGTGGTCGAACACCTGTGGGCCGAGGACGCGGCGATCGCCGTACGGGCCGCGGGCGGCCGGATCGTCGGCTCGGTCCGCATCCCGCCGGACCGGGTACCGGCGGACCCGCGGGCGGGGGTGGCCTGATGTTCATCCGCCCTATGGGAGTGACGGTGCGCGCGGCGAACCGCCCGCCGGGGCGCCCGCTGCTGCGGGGCCTGCTGGCGCGGGCGGCGGGAGCGGCGGAGCCGACGGCCGGCTCGGTGGGTGCCGTGGGGCCGGCGGCTGCGGGCCCGCCGGGCCCGGCCGAACCGCCGCCCGGTGCACTGCCGGGTGCACTGCCGGAGTTCCCGCAGCCGGCCGAACCGGAGCCGGAGCCGGGGCCGGAGCCCATGGCAGCGATCCCACCGGACCAGACCGCAGCGGCCGGGCCGGCCCCCTCGGCCGGCTTGGCGGCGGAGCTCACCCAGCTGGCCGGCCTGGCCCGCGAGGGCCTGCTGACCCCCCAGGAGTTCACGACGGCCAAGGCCCGCCTGCTGCGCGGCTGAGTAGGGCGCGGGCCGGTCCCGTTCCCCGGCCGGGGCTCACCGCCCTCGGCCGGGGGATCAGCCCTCGGCCGGGGGGCGGTCAGCCCTCGGCGGGCCGGGCGAAGGTCTCCACCGGCCCGAACTCACTGAAGAGGACCTTGTTGGCGCCCGACGTCCCGTGAATATCCATGCGCTGGTCGAAGCGGACGGTCCGGCCCTGACCGTCGATCCACTGGTCGCAGTCGAAGCCGGTGACGCCCTTCGCCTTCATCGAACGGTGCGTGCGCGGATCCACGGACGCCACCTGGTCGATGTCGAGGCGTCCGGACAGGTGGTAGACGGGAACCCCGCCCTGGTTCTCCATGCCCTTCTTCGCGGAGGGACCGGTGGCGAGCAGGAGCTTGGCGTAGCCCGTGTAGCTCGCCTGGTTGTCCGCGGAACGCGGCACCTTCACCCACCCGTCGCCCGCCTTGGAGCGATCGCGGACGTAGTTGCCGTCGGCCGTCGTCACGGTCTCCACCCATATGGCCGGGTCGCCCGCGGTCCGGACCTCCATCCGCCCGGTGAACACGGTCTCGAGGTTGGCCCGGCCCGACATCGTGGCCGCCTCCCGCCCGGCGACCTCGGTGGTGGCCTTCATGGTCGCCGCGTAGGGCGTCTTCTGGGCCTCCGCGAGGGCCGCCTCCGGCTCGAACGCACCCGCGACGGGCGCCGTGGAAGCCGGCGCGGTGGAAGCGGGCGCCGCGGAAGCGGGCGCGGTGGCCGGGCCGGCGCCCTTGGCGCTCGGGGTGTCCTTGCAGCCCGCCAGTGCGGTGAGGGCGACCGCTACGGCGGCGACGGCGACGAAGGCGGTGCGGGGTACGGAGAAGGTGCTCATCGCCGAGCAGCGTCCCATACGCACAACCCCAAGTCGAACAGGTATCCGCCTATGGTTGACTGCCCCGCATGGACCTCGCACCGGGGGACACGCCCCCTCTTGACCCCGAACTGAGTGTCGTACTGGCGGCTTTGGGGGACGCGGTACGCGACCCCCTCACCCCGGAGAACCTCGCGGCGCAGCAAGAACGGGACGTCGCGACCCGGCCCCGGCCCACGGTCCGGGAGCTCCGGGCCGACGGACTCTTCGAGGTGGAGGAGCTGCGCGTACCGGGACGGGACGTCACGCTCCTGAGCGCCCGGCCCGCCGGGGTCACCGGACCGCTCCCCCTGCTGTACTACATGCACGGCGGCGGAATGGTCATGGGCAACGCCCCGTCCGTACTCCCGCAGTTGCTGCGGGAATGGGCCGTCCCCCTCGGTCTGGCCGTCATCTCCGTCGAGTACGGCCTGGCGCCCCGGTCGCAGTACCCCGAACCGCTGGAGGACTGCTACGCCGGCCTCGTCTGGGCGGCCGAGCACGCGGCCGAACTCGGCGTCGACGCCGACCGCATCGTCATCGGCGGCAAGAGCGCGGGCGGCGGCCTCGCCGCGGCGCTCGCGCTGCTCACCCGTGACCGGGGCGGCCCCGCGCCGATCGGCCAGCTGCTCCTGTGCCCGATGCTCGACGACCGCAACACCACCTTCTCCAGCCACCAGATGGCCGGCGTCGACATCTGGGACCGCACCTCCAACGCCACCGCGTGGCAGGCGCTCCTCGGCGACCGGTTCGGCGCCACGGACCTGCCGCCGTACGCCGCCCCCGCCCGCGCCACGGATCTGTCCGGGCTCCCGCCGGCCTTCATCGACGTCGGGTCGGCCGAGACCTTCCGGGACGAGGACGTGGCCTACGCCGACGCGATCTGGCGCGCCGGCGGCCGGGCCGAACTGCACGTGTGGCCGGGCGCCTTCCACGGCTTCGACGGCCTCGCCCCCGAGGCGGCCCTCAGCCAGGACGCACGCAAGGCCCGCACCCGCTGGCTCCGGCGCATCCTCACGCAGCCCGCGAACGGGGACGGGAGCGGGGGCGGGGGCGGGAGCGGGAGCGGGAGCGAGGGCGAGGGCGAGGGCGAGGGCGAGGGCGAGGGCTTCTAAGGCCCACGCGCCCGTGTCGCGGGGAGTCGGGCGGGGGCTTCGGGGGGGCGGGAGCCGGGCGGGCGGCATCAGGGATGCGCATGGGGGTTTCCCGTCAGTCCGATCGTCTCCGGGTCGGGCCGGTCCCTCAAGGGCGCTCCTTCGTCGCGTCGCTTCGCGATGGCCTGCGGCCACCCTTGACCGACCGTCCCGCCCCGGAGGAACGAAGACTGCCGAGAAACCCCCAAAAGAACGGGCCGGGGGATGCTTTCCAGGGACGGGGCGGTCGGAGACACCCATCCCTGTCGGGCGCGAAGAGCCACGACCGAGAGACGGGCCCATCCAGAGCCGGGGTCTGGGTCGGTGGGCGCATCCAATCGCTACGCGCTCCTCATCCCTCAGCGTATCCACACCGTCTTGGGCTGGACATAAGCCGCCCACGACCGCAGGTGCTTCCCTCGGGTGGCGTCTGACGACCGTCTGCGGCTGGCCACAGGCCGCCCACGACCTCGAGCGTTCCCACCAGGGGCGCCCGACGACCGGCCGGGGCTGGACATGGGCCGCCCGTGGCCCGGGCCCATTCGCTCAGTGGCCGTCTTGCGTGCCGTACGGCGGCGACTCTTGGAGACGGGGCGTCACAGCAAGGCCGTCAGGCGCTGAACGCTGCGGCTGCCCTCGCGGCGTACGCCCAGGGGGATCAGGGCGGCGCGGGTCGGCAGGCGCACGCCGCCGGTAAACGCCACCCGAGTGCCCGGGCCTTCTGGCGCCGCCGCCGCGCCGAGCAGCAGGAACCGGCTCTGCAGCCAGCACCAGCCGGGCTGCTGCACCCCGCGCAGCCGTGCCCGCATTCCGTACCTGCTGCGCGCCAGCGCCTCGACGTGCTTGCCCTGCCGACGGACGACGCGCAGCCGCTCCATGTCGGGCACGACCTGCCCGAAGGCGCCTTCCAGGTCACCCAGCAGGGACCAGACCCGTTCGAATGGGGCCTCGATGTACGCCTCGGTCACGTAGGCGCCGCGAATGCCGCCGGCCAAGGCGTGCAGGCGGCGTACGGGGTCGAGGTCGGTGATGAGCCAGGGCTCGTTCATGACGTCCACGCCTTCCGGAAGGTGTTGCGGGCCCGGTGCAGCCGCGACTTGAGGGTTCCTGTGCGCACGCCGAGCAGGGCGGCGGCGGTGCGCTCGTCCAGGCCTTCGACGTCACGCAGCATCAGCACCGCGCGGTGCTCGGGGGAGAGCCGGCCCAGTACGTCCCTGATGTCGGCGGAGAGCTGTGGGTCGCCGCGGGCGGGGAGTGCGCTGAGATCGGCCGGTACGGTGCGGGCGGCGCGGTGCGCGGTGCGAATGGCCTCCCGTACGGCGATGGCACGGACCCAACCGTGCAGTGCGGCCGGCTCCTTCAGCGTGCGCAGCGACTTGAAGACCGCCACCAGGGCTTCCTGCGCAGCGTCCGCGCCCTGGCCCAGGGCTATGGGCGCGCAGACGCGGCTCACGTACGGGGCGAGGACGTCCAGGAGTTCGGCCATGGCGAGGGTGTCGCCACGCTGGGCGGCTCGCACGAGCCGGACCGTGCGGTCATTGGACCGTTCATCAGGCACTTGCCGTTTCCTTCCACCGCGCCACGCGGAGAGCGGCGATGGCCAGGACCGCGCACAGGGGGGTGAAGAGGACGAGGTTGAGCCAGTAGAAGGCGGTGCCGGTCTCCTTGGCGAACAGCCAGTAGATGCCCGCCGCGGCCCGCAGCGAGAGGCCCGCGGCTACGGCCAGGGTGCCGACGCGGAGTATCAGGGGGCGGGGCCGGCGCGAGCGGGCGAGGACGAAGGCGGCAGCGGTGAGGAGCAGGGCGACAAGAGGAAGCAGGACCGGTGGTGTGAACGGCACGTCCGTCCCGAGAACCGCGTGGGACAGGCTCTTGTCGTCGGCCGCGGGCCATGTGGCTCCCGTCGTCCAGTACAGGTGGAGCACGGCGTCCAGGGTGAGCACCGAGGCGACGAGCGCGGCGGCGCGGGTCGGGGCGGCGGGCCGGTACGGCATGGGTTCTCCTACGTCGGCGAGAGGATTCCGTCGCCCTGGTGAGGAGCCGTCGCAGCGAAACGTTCCCTCGGAGTAGGCAAATTCTCGGGGGCGTCAACGGCCGGCTTCTTCTTGCAGCTTGCGAGCTCGTTCGGCCGGGTGGTAGTTCGGCCCGACGCCTTCGATCAGCAGTAGGTCGCCTTCGATGTGGTCGGTACGCAGGTGCAGGATGGCCCGGTAGTCCGGCGAGTCGTACCAGGCACGGGCTTCGGCCAGACCGGGGAACTCGATCAACACCATGCTGCCAGGCCAATTGCCCTCTACGACTTCGGCCGGCGGACCGTGGATGACGAAGCGGCCGGCGAAGGGGTCGAGGGTCGCCTGGATCCTCTCCAGGTACTCGATGACGTCGGAGTGGTTCCGGCGGCTGCGGAGATGAGCGAAGCCGTAAGCAGGCACCACGGGGCTCCTTCGTTCCTGGGGTGAGTGATGACCGCGAACGTAGCGGGGGCCCTTGGGCAGTGCGATTACCCCTGAGGTAATTGCGCCATCGGCCTGTCCCTCACGGCGGCGAAAGGTCCTGAAACAGCGGCCATTTCGTCGTGAATGCAGGTCAGGAGAGGTGAACGGCTCGAAAGGTCGACCACTTGCCTCACGTGTCCCTATGCGGGCCGTCCGCTCCTCTTGTCAGCCACGGACAGCCGTCGGTCGCGGTCATGGAGGAGCGCGTAGCGATCTGTGGCGGCTTGTGTCCAGCCCAGGGCGGTCGTCGGACGCTGAGGGATGAGGAGCGCGTAGCGATGGGGTGCGCCCACCGACCCGGCCCGGGTCGGGATGGGCCCGTCTCTCGGTCGTGGCCCTTCGCGCCCGACAGGGATGGGTGTCTCCGACCACCCCGTCCCTGGAAGGCATCCCCGGCCCGTTCTTTTGGGGGTTTCTCGGCAGTCTTCGGTTCTCCGGGGCGGGACGGGCGGTCAAGGGTGGAGCGCAGCGACATCGCGAAGCGACGCGACGAAGGAGCGCCCTTGAGGGACCGGCCCGACCCGGAGACGATCGGACTGACGGGAAACCCCCATAGCGACTCTGATACCGCCCAACCGGCTCCCGCCCACCGAAGCCGCCCTGACGCCAACCCGCCCCCAACCGGGTGAGACCCCGCGACCGGCCGACTCCGCTGGGGGATTTGTCATACCGGGCGTGGCAGCATCGGCCGCCTCGGAGGTGATCCCATGTCACATCGGCCGTCACGTCGACCGTCACGTCGACCGTCACGTCGACCGCTTCACGCCGCCTGCATCGCCGCACTGCTCGTCGTCGCCGGGCCGGTTCCTGGGGCCGGTGCCGAGCCGGGGGTTCCCGAGAGGGAGTCCGTCGGGGTGCTGCTCACCCGCCTGCAGGGCCTGTACCAGAAGGCGGAGGAGGCCACCGAGGCCTACAACGCCACCGACGTGGCCCTCCGGGCCGGCCAGGCCGAGGAGCGGCGGCGCGCCGCCGAACTCGGCCGGGCCCGTACGGCGCTCGACTCCGAGCGGGCCCTCGCCGGGCGGCTCGCCCGCGAGCAGTACCAGGGCGGCCAGGGGCTGTCCCCGTACGCGCGGATGCTGCTCGCCGGGAACCCGCAGGCCGCCCTGGACCAGCACCGGCTCGCCGCCCGCGAGGGCGCCCGGCGGGCGGGCCTACTGGCCCGGCTCGCCCGGGGCGAGAAGAAGGCCGACGCGCTCGCCGTCCGGGCCCGCGAGGCCCTGGACACCCGGCAGGCCCTGGCCGCGCAGCAGAAGCTCCACAAGGACGAGGTCGCGACCCAGCTCAAGGAGGTCGAGCGGCTGCTCGCCGCCCTGACCCCGGACCAGCTCGACCGGCTCGACGCAAAGGAGGCCGAGAACACCGCCGCCGCACAGCGGGACCTGGTCGGTTCGGGCCGGCTCCCCGCCCGTACGGGCACCCCCACGGCGGCCGGTGGCGCCGCCCTCACCTACGCGGCGGCCCAGATCGGCAAGCCGTACGTCTGGGGCGCCGAGGGGCCGGGGGCCTTCGACTGCTCCGGGCTGACCTCGCAGGCCTGGGCGCACGCGGGGCGCACCATCCCGCGGACGAGTCAGGAGCAGTGGGCCCAGCTGCCGAAGGTGCCGCTGAACCGGCTGCGCCCCGGGGACCTGGTGGTCTACTTCCCCAAGGCCACCCATGTGGGCCTGTACGTCGGCGACGGCAAGGTGATCCAGGCGCCGCGGCCGGGGGCCCTGGTCAAGGTGTCGCCGATCGCCGCGAACCCGCTGCTGGGGGCCGTCCGGCCGGACCCGGACCGCGCACCGCTCGCGGAGTTCACCCCGCCCGTGCTGCCCGAGGCGGCGACGGACGGGGCGGGGGACGACGCCGGCTACTCCCCCGAAGAGGCCCCGGCGACCGCGGACGCCCCGGCTGCCGACGCCGACGACGCCGCGACCTCCGCCAGGTAGTCGGCGGTGTCCTCGGGGTCGTAGAAGTACGAATCGAAGTCGGCCGGGTTGTCGAAGCCATTGGCGAATCGATTCGCCACCGGCTGGAGCTGCCCGGCCGCGCCGATCAGGTTCAGTACGTGCTCCGGCGGGACGCCCAGCATCGCGTTCGTCCACTGGGTCACCGGCTTGCCCGTGGTGAACCAGTACTTGTCGAAGGTGGCCTTCATCCAGGCCTCGTCGAACGGATCGTCCCCGTGCATCAGGATCGACGACAGGTACGAGGCGGCGCACTTCGCGGCCGAGTTCGAGCCCTGCCCGGTGATCGGGTCGTTCGCGACGACCACGTCCGCGACGCCCAGCACCAGGCCGCCGCCGGGAAGACGCCCGATCGGGTTGCGGACGATCGGCGCGTAGCGCCCGGCGAGCGTGGCGCCCGCGTCCGTCAGCTCCACCTTCGTCGCCCGGGAGTACTCCCACGGCACGAACTTCTCCATCAGCTCCAGCGTGAGCGCCAGGTGCTCCGCCGGGTCCTTGACGCCGTTGAAGACGTCCAGCGGACCGCCCGGGATGCCCTCCCAGAACAGGATGTCCGCCCGGCCCGAGGTGGTCAGGGTGGGCATGACGAACAGCTCGCCGACGCCCGGGACCAGGTTGCAGCGGACCGCTTCGGTCTCCGGGTGCTCCGGGCGCGGGCCCAGGCCGTGCACGTAGGCGACGGCGAGCGCGCGCTGCGGGGCGTCGTACGGGGAACGCGCCGCGTCCCGCCCGAACATCGAGACGAGCTCGCCCTTGCCGGCGGCGACCAGCACCAGGTCGTACGTACGGGAGAAGAAGTCGAGGTCGGCGACCGAGGCGCCGTGGATGACGAGCTGCCCGCCCCGCTGCACGAAGGTGTCGAGCCAGCCGGCCATCTTCACGCGCTGGTCGACGGACTGCGCGTACCCCTTGAGCGTGCCGAGCCAGTCGATGGCGCGGCCGGCGTCGGGGGTGGCGACGGAGACCCCGAGGCCCTCGATCTTCGGGGCCTGCTGCTCCCAGAAGTTGATCTGGAGGTCGCGCTCGTGCTGCAGGGCCGTGTCGAACATGCACTGCGTGGACATCACCCGCCCGGTGCGGATCTCGTCCGCGGTCCGGTTGGACATGAGGGTGACCTCGTACCCCTTCGACTGGAGTCCGAGGGCGAGCTGGAGACCGGACTGACCGGCTCCCACGACAAGTATCTTGCGCATCTCTCACGCTCTCCGTTCGGGGTGCTCTATTCGGGGGTGGTGTCGAGGGCGTGGCCCACCAGGGCGAGGAGGGATTCGACCACCGTGTCGCGGCGCCGCGCGTCCATGATCACGACGGGTACGTGGGGCGGGACGCTGAGCGCCTCGCGCACGTCGTCGGGCTCGTACGACTGCGAGCCGTCGAAGTGGTTGACGGCGACGGCGTACGGGAGCCCGCACGTCTCGAAGTAGTCGAGGGCCGGGAAGCAGTCGCGCAGGCGGCGGGTGTCGGCGAGGACGAGACCGCCGATGGCACCGCGCACCAGGTCGTCCCACATGAACCAGAACCGCTGCTGGCCGGGGGTCCCGTACACGTACAGGACGAGGTCGTCGTCGAGGGTGACGCGACCGAAGTCCATGGCGACGGTGGTGGTGTTCTTGTCGGGGGTGCCGGACAGGTCGTCGGTCGGGGCGCTCGCCTGCGTCATCACCGCCTCGGTGCGCAGCGGGGTGATCTCGGAGACGGAGGAGACGAAGGTGGTCTTCCCTACGCCGAACCCGCCCGCGACCAGCACCTTGACGGCGACGGGTGCGCGGGAGCGGTCGTACTGCCAGGGCTGGGCCGGCTCGTCGTCCGACTGCGGCAGGGACACCGGATTGTCAGAGACGGCGAAGACCACTGAGCACCCTTTCCAGCAGCGCGCGTTCGGGACGGCCACTGCCGTGGCCCGTTGCGTAGACGCGGACCCGTCCCTGGTCGGCGAGGTCGCTGACCAGGACCCGGACCACGCCGAGCGGGAGCTTCAGCAGCGCGGCTATCTCGGCGATCGTCCGCATGCGGCGGCAGACCTCGACGATGGCCGGCATCTCGGGCGTGCGGTCGGGCTTCTGCGGCTCGGAGACCTTCGTGTCCAGGGTGGCGACGAACGTCTCGACGTGCAGGACCTGCGTGAAGCGGGTGCGGCCGCCCGTGAGGGAGTACGGGCGGACGCGGGCGGGGCGGCGGTCGGCGCCGCGTATGGGCAGCCGCTCGGAGGCCGTACTCCTCACGGGGTGTTCTCCATCGACTGGCGCAGCTCGCTGCGGACTTCGGGGGTCAGGACGTGGCCGGCGCGGCCGACGAACAGGGCCATGTGGTAGGCGACGACGCTCATGTCGCAGTCGGGGGTGGCGTGCACGCCCAGCAGTGAGCCGTCGCTGATGGCCATGACGAAGACGGAGCCGTGCTCCATCGCCACCATGGTCTGCTTGACCGAGCCGGTCTCCATGAGGGCGGCGGCGCCGGTGGTGAGGCTGCCGAGGCCGGAGACGATGGTGGCGAGGTCGGCGGACGCGCCGCGCGGGCCCCTGGGTCGCGGTCGGTCGGCCGGTTCGGCCGCGCCCGCTCCCGGGTCGGAGGACAGGAGCAGCAGCCCGTCCGAGGAGACGACGGCGACGGAGTTGACGCCGGGGACCTCCTCGACCAGGTCGGTCAGCAGCCACTGCAGGTTGCGGGCCTGAGTGCTCAGTCCGTACGTACTGGGCGCGGTCATGTGCGTGCCTCCTGTGCGGTGTCCCCCCGGTCGGTCTTGCTCTGGCCCTGCCGCCCCGTCGGCCCCTGGTCCAGGGCTTGGTCGAGCGCCCGGTCGGGGGCGTGGTCGGGCCCCTGGTCCTGGGCGAGTTCGGCGGCGACGACGCGCCGTCCGTCCTGGGCTCCCTGGTAGAAGCCTCCGAGCCGGCGCCGCAACTCCTCGGCGTCGACCCGGCGCGGCGGCTCGGACGGTCCGTCGTCACGGGCCGCACGCTTGGCGGGGACGGTGCGCGGGGTCCGCTTGGGCAGGCCCTTGTCGGTGACGGCGCCTTCGCCCTCCGCCCGGTCGGCCGGGTGGCTGCCCTGACGGGGGAGCCAGTTGCCCTCGGCCGGGGCGTGGGTGTGCGGCTCCGTCTCCGGTTCGTCTTCTCGTACGTCGGCCACGGGTGCGGCGGTGTGCGCCGCGGTCGGGATCTCCTCGGCGGGGTCCGCCACACCGGGGGCGGCCGGCTCGACGTCGGGGACGACCCGCGCGAGCAGCTGTTCCTCGGGGGTGGGCCCGTCCTCTGCCGGGGGCTCGGCCACGAACACCTGGTCGGCGGGGACCGGCTCCGCCTCGGCGGGCACCGGGGTCTCGGCGACGGCGACGGCGGCGGGGCCCGCCAGGGCTTCGGCCAGGGTGATCGGGACCGCCGCGACGGCGGGCTCCGGGGCCGGCTCAGGTTCCGGAACCGGCTCAGGCTCGACGGCGACAGGCTCGACGGCGACAGGGGCGACCGGGACGGCCGGCTCCTCGGCGAGGCTCTCGGCAGCAGCCGCGGCCTCGACCTCGTGCCCTGCTTCCGCGGCCGACTCCGTGGCGACGTCCGCATCCGCGTACGGGTCCGCGTCCGCGTCCGGGTCCGGAGCGGCATGGGTCCCCCGCCGCCGCGCCGGCAGCGTGTTCTCGTTCGCCTCCGCTATCACTCCCGGCAGCCGCAGCGCGGGCCCGCCCGGCATGGCCAGGGCGTGCACCGGGGAGACCACCGGGGTGGTGGGCAGCAGCGCCACCGGGATGACCACCAGGGCCTCGGTCCCGCCGTGCCGCGGGGTGCGCAGCTCGGCGGTGACCCCGTGCCGGGCCGCGAGCCGTCCGGCCACGTACAGACCCAGGCCGAGCCCGTGCTCCGCCTCGGGTTCCTCGTCGTAGGCCTCGGGCGTGGACAGCCGGGTGTTCAGCGACTCCAGGCGGTCCTCGGTGACGCCGATGCCCTCGTCCACGACGGACAGCACCACGTCGCCGGCGCCCTCCAGCCAGCAGGACACCTTCACCTTGACGTCCGGCGGGGAGAAGGTGGTCGCGTTCTCCAGCAGCTCGGCCAGTACGTGCGAGATGTCGTCGGCGGCGTGCCCCGCGACCTGGGTGTACGAGGGCAGCGCGGCGAGGTCGACGCGCTCGTAGCGCTCGATCTCGCTGACGGCGGCCCGCATCACGTCGACCAGCGGCACCGGCAGGCCCTGCCCGTGTCCGTGTTCCTGCCCGGCTAGGACCAGCAGGTTCTCGTTGTGGCGGCGCATCACGGTCGCGAGGTGGTCCAGCTTGAAGAGGGTCGCCAGCCGGTCGGGGTCCTGTTCCTTGGACTCCAGTTCCTCGATGACCGCGAGCTGGCGCTCCACCAGGCCCAGGGTCCGCAGCGACAGCGAGACGGAGGTCGTCGACATGATGCGCCGGTGCTCCTCCAGCCCCGCCCGCAGCTTCGTCAGCTCTTCTTCCAGCACGTCCCGGCCGGCGGCCAGCGCCTCGCTGCGGCCGATGATCCGGCGCCGGTCGGCGTTGAGCCCGGCGATCCGGGTGTGCAGGGAGACCGTCTGGTCGCGCACCGCGTTCAGGTGGCGCACGACCTCGGCGAACTCGTCGTTGCGGCCGGTGAACCGCACCGGTTCCACCGAGCCCTCCGGCGTGGCCAGCCGCTCCGCGCCGCGGCGCAGGACCGACAGCGGCCGGGTCAGCGACCGCGCCACGGCGGTCGAGACGCCGACGACGAGCAGGAACAGCACGCCCATGAACGCGATCACGAGTTCGAGCCGGGTCACGTCGTCGTCGCGCAGCGCGGCCAGGGCGGAGGCCCGTTCACTCGCGAGGGTGGCCTCCACGGTGCGCATGCGGTCGATGCGGGCGGTCAGCGCGGTGCCGACGGTGGGCCCGTCGGTCTTGCGGTCGGCGGGCGTCAGCGTGGGCCGGTCGGTGAGCCGCTTGAGGAAGTCGTCGGCCGTCTTGACCTCGGGGCCGGTGACGGTGGCGGCCAGGGTCTGGCGTACGTCGGGCCGCGCGGCCCGCGCGAAGTCGTCGAGGGCGGCCTGCTCGCGTACGCGCGTCCGCTGGGCGGCGGTGGTGAGTTCGTCGACCACGGCCGCGTTGGGGGGCTGGTCGCCGCGGGGGACGGCCAGGGCGGCGAGCAGCAGTCCGCGGGTGGCCGAGGCCTGTTCCACGGCCTGGTCCAGCGGGGCCAGCGGACGGGTGGTGGTGAGGGCGGCCTCGGCGCGCGGCGGGGTCAGCTCGGCGAGCCGGTCGTTCGGGGCGAGGAGTTCCGCGATGACCCCGGCGTAGGCCTGGTGGACGGCGAGGGCGCTGCCCTTGCCGTCGACGGCCTCGGCACGGACGGTCCGTACGCGGGCGAGGGCCCGGGCGGTCGCCTCGTCGGCCTCGGCCTGGACCTCGGCGAGCTGCCGGTCGGTCCCGGCGATGCGTTCCTGGACGGGCCCCTTGGCCGCGCCGGGCCGGCCCTTGGCGGCGTACTCGACGACCGCGTCACGCTCGTCACCGAGGAGGTGCGTGAGGGTGAGGGTCTGCCGGGTCTGTTCCGCGAGGGTGACCAGGTGCTGGGAGTCGTTCAGTTCCCTCGAGGCGGAGACGACGGCGGGCGCGCCTGCCGCGAGGACGGTGAGGCCGGCGACGGCCACGCCGATGACCAGCCTGCGGCGCACGCGGACGCGGCGTCCTGCGGGGGCCGGGCCGTCGGCGGCGGTGCCGTTCTTCCGAGACCGCTTCTTCTGCACCGGTGCTCGCAATCCTGTACGTGTGCTCTTGATCGTCTACTCGTGTGGCCGAGGTAACGGCCGGTCAACAAGTAAACGCCCCCTGCTCCCTCGTACCGCCTCAGACCTTTGCAGCGTGCTGGGGAGAGAGCCGCACATCACCCAACCGGCCACCCGAACGAGTGAACATCACGGATGAGTTGCCGACCAACTCGGGCACCCTGTGCCGGAGCGCCTCCGTGGACAGGTGGTTGAAAGATCGATACGGGCTTTGGCAGGATGCCCGCCCACACGACCGACCCGCCGTCCCGACCGTCGCGGCCCGCCCCTGGCGGCCGGTGTGCGGAGCCGCCCCGGCGCGACCGATTTGGTACGGACCTACCCGCGCCCGCCGCCTCCCGCGCGGCAGAATGCGGGCATGCGCATCGACCTCGCCTCGGCCCCCGGCCACCAGGAACGCCCCAATGAGGACTGGGTGTCGGCGGCGATCCCCGCTTCGGGCGGCGGCGTCGTAGTGCTCCTGGACGGGGTCACCCCGCCGCGGGGCGCCGACGGATGCGTGCACGGAGTGCCCTGGTTCACGACCCGCCTCGGCGGCCGATTGACCGAACTGTCCGGTTCGCGGCGGGACATGCCGCTCGATCAGGTTCTGGCCGAGTCCGTCCGCGCCACGGCCGACGCCCACCGTGACACCTGTGACCTTTCTCACGTACGCACCCCGCAGGCGACGGTCGTCGTGGTCCGCTGGGACGCGGAGTACGTGGAACACCTCGTCCTCTCGGACTCCGTCCTGCTCCTACAGGCGCCCGATGGCGAGGTGACGGCGGTGCTCGACGACCGACTGGACCGGATCCCGCGGGAGGTGCTGCATTCGGTGGCCGCGACGGACGCCCTGCGCAACGCGGAGGGCGGCTTCTTCACGGCGGCCGCGGACCCGGCGGTGGCGGCCCGGGCGGTGACGGGGCGCACCCCGCGCGGGCGGGTGCGGGCGCTGGCCGCGCTCACGGACGGGGCGAGCCGGTGGACCGACACCTTCGGGCAGGGCGACTGGGCGGACTGCTTGGCGGTGCTGCGGAAGGAGGGCGCGCAGGGCCTGATCGGCCGGGTGCGCGCCCTCGAGTCCGACGCGGCCCGCCCGTCGGCGGCCCGGTCCAAACGGCACGACGACGCGTCGGCGGTCTACGCGGAGCTCTGAGCGCTCCCGGGTCCGAACGGCGCGACCCCGAGCGACGCCGACCCCGCGCGACGCCGACCCCGCGCGGCCCCGACCCCGCGCCGTCCCCGTGCCGCCCTACTCCGCGCCCGCGTTCAACTGGTTCAGCAGCCGGGCCAGTTCCGCCACCTCGCCGCGGTCCCAGTCGGCGAGCTTGCGCATGTACTGCTCGCGGCGCGCCCCGCGGACCCGCAAGAACCGCTCCCGGCCCTCCTCCGTGAGGCCGACCAGGGAGGCCCGGCCGTCGGCGGGGTCCGGCTCGCGGGCCACCAGGCCGAGCACCTCCAGGGCCCGCAGCTGTCGGCTCATGGTGGCCTTGCCAACCCCGAAGTAGGCGGCGAGCTCGGTGGCCCGCTGCCGGCCGGCCGCCTCCAGGCGTACGAGGAGCCCGTACGCGGCGGGCTCCAGCTCGGGGTGGAGCTCGCGGGCCATCTCGCCCGAGGAGGCGCGGGCCCGTCGGAGGAAGACGGACAGCTCCCGCTCCAGGGCAAGGAACTCCTGGTCTTCGCTCCCGTGCACGTCCCGCTCCTTCGATGATGTGTGGCACCCACGTGGATGCGGGGCCAGTATTTCGCAGCGGGTGTGTCGACGGCCCGGTACCCCGCCGGAGCGGGACACCGGGCCGTGTTCACGGGTCAGGCCGCTGCGATGACCGCAGCCTCCGCCCGGGCCAGGGCGAGCTCCAGGACCTGACGCACGTCCGTCACCGGGTGCACCTCCAGCTTCTCCAGCACCTCGGCCGGGACGTCGTCCAGGTCGGCCTCGTTGCGCTTGGGGATGATGACGGTGGTCAGTCCGGCCCGGTGCGCGGCCAGCAGCTTCTGCTTCACCCCGCCGATGGGCAGGACGCGCCCGGTCAGCGAGACCTCGCCGGTCATGGCCACGTCCGTGCGCACCTGCCGCCCGGAGAGCAGCGAGGCGAGGGCGGTGGTCATGGTGATGCCCGCGCTCGGTCCGTCCTTGGGCACGGCGCCCGCCGGGAAGTGGATGTGCACGCCCCGGTCCTTCAGGTCGGCGACCGGGAGCTCCAGTTCGGCGCCGTGGGAGCGCAGGAAGCTCAGGGCGATCTGCGCCGATTCCTTCATGACGTCGCCGAGCTGGCCGGTGAGGGTCAGGCCGGCCGCGCCCGTCTCCGGGTCGGCCAGCGAGGCCTCCACGAACAGCACGTCGCCGCCCGCTCCGGTCACTGCGAGGCCGGTGGCCACGCCGGGGACGGCGGTGCGCCGCTCGGCCGGGTCCTGGGCGGACTCCGGTACGTGGTGCGGGCGCCCGATCAGGGCCCGCAGGTCGTCGGCGCCGATGCTCAGGGGCAGCTCCCGCTCCCCCAGTTCGTGCTGCGAGGCGACCTTGCGCAGCAGGCGGGCGAGGGACCGCTCCAGGGTGCGTACGCCCGCCTCGCGGGTGTACTCCCCGGCCAGCTTGCGCAGGGCGTCCTCCTCCAGGACCACCTCGTCGGAGCCGAGCCCGGCCCGTTCCAGCTGGCGCGGCAGCAGGTGGTCGCGGGCGATGACGACCTTCTCGTCCTCGGTGTACCCGTCGAGTCGGACGAGCTCCATCCGGTCGGCCAGGGCCTCGGGGATGGCCTCCAGGACGTTGGCGGTGGCCAGGAAGACGACGTCGCTGAGGTCCAGTTCCACTTCCAGGTAGTGGTCGCGGAAGGTGTGGTTCTGTGCCGGGTCGAGGACCTCGAGCAGGGCGGCCGCCGGGTCGCCGCGGAAGTCGGAGCCCACCTTGTCGATCTCGTCGAGGAGGACCACCGGGTTCATCGAGCCGGCCTCCTTGATCGCCCGGACGATCCGGCCGGGCAGGGCGCCCACGTAGGTCCGGCGGTGGCCGCGGATCTCGGCCTCGTCGCGGACGCCGCCGAGGGCGACGCGGACGAACTTGCGGCCCATGGCGTGGGCCACGCTCTCACCGAGCGAGGTCTTTCCGACACCGGGCGGGCCCACGAGCGCGAGCACGGCGCCCCCTCGCCGGCCCCCGATGACGCCCATGCCGCGCTCGCCGCGCCGCTTGCGGACGGCGAGGTACTCGGTGATGCGGTCCTTCACGTCGCCGAGGCCCGCGTGCTCGGCGTCGAGCACGGCCCTGGCCCCCCGGATGTCGTACGCATCCTCGGTGCGCTCGTTCCAGGGCAGTTCCAGCACGGTGTCCAGCCAGGTCCGGATCCAGGACCCCTCCGGGCTCTGGTCGCTGGCCCGCTCCAGCTTCTCGACCTCCTTGAGCGCGGCCTCCCGGACCTTCTCGGGGAGGTCGGCGGCCTCGACGCGGGCGCGGTAGTCGTCGGACTCCTCGCCGTCCTTCTCGCCGTTCAGCTCGCGCAGTTCCTTGCGCACGGCCTCCAGCTGCCGCCGGAGCAGGAACTCGCGCTGCTGCTTGTCGACGCCGTCCTGGACGTCCTTGGCGATGGATTCGGCCACGTCCTGCTCGGCGAGGTGGTCGCTGAGCGCCTTGACGGCGAGCCTGAGGCGGACGACCGGGTCGGCGGTCTCCAGCAGTTCGACCTTCTGCTCGACCGTCAGGAAGGGCGAGTACCCCGAGTTGTCCGCGAGCGCGGAGACGCCTTCGATCTGCTGGACCCGGTCCACGACCTGCCAGGCGCCGCGCTTCTTGAGCCAGCTGGTGGCGAGCGCCTTGTACTCCTTGACGAGCTCGGTGACCGCCCCGGGCAGCGGATCGGGCACCGTTTCGTCGACGGTCTCGCCCTCGACCCAGAGCGCGGCCCCGGGGCCGGTGGTCCCGGCCCCGATGCGGACCCGGCCGAGGCCGCGGATGAGCGCGCCGGGGTCCCCGCCGGAGAGCCGGCCGACCTGCTCGACGGTGCCGAGCACACCGGTCCCCGCGTACGTCCCGTCGATGCGCGGCACGAGCAGGACCCGGGGTTTCCCGCTGCCGCTCTTCCCGGCGGCGGCCTGCGCCGCCTCCACGGCAGCGCGCACCTCGGCGTCGGACAGGTCCAGCGGTACGACCATTCCGGGCAGCACGACCTCGTCGTCGAGCGGCAGCACGGGCAGGGTGAGTGTGACGGACGTCGAAGCCATGATCTTCCCTCCGGCAGTGAAGTTGAGCTCTGCCGACTCAATGCATGTGCGCCTCCCGATGTTCCCCAAGTCCCGTTCGCCCGGGGCGAACGCATCTGTCCCCGATCCTCAGACCGCGGAGATGTGGATGTCGCCCGAGGAGGTCTCCACCGAGATGCGGGAGGAGGCGGAGGCGTCGTCAGGGAGGGTGACGTCGCGGTCGCCGGAGTCGGTGGAGACCTTGATCCGGTACGGGGCCTGCGGGACCTTCAGGGTGACTTCGCCCGAGGTGGTCTCGACGAGCACCGACGACGGGGCCTTCGTGAAGTCCAGGCGGGCGTTGCCCGAGGACGAGCGGATCTCGGCGCTCGGGCCGGTCAGGCCGGTGGCGGTGATCTCGCCCGAGGAGGTTCGGACCTTCAGGGGGCCGCCGATCCGGTCGGCCGTGACCGTCCCGGAGTCGGCCTCCACCTCGGCCCCCGCGACCCCCGTCACCGCGATGGCGCCGCTGGAGCTCTCCAGCTCGACCGTGGCCGTGGCCGGTACCTCCAGCCGGTAGTCGATGTAGCAGTTCCCGGAGCAGCCGTTGCTGAACGTCAGGACGCCTCCGGTGACCTTCTGGCCGGTCGGCGGAACGGTGTCCCCCCGGTAGTGGACGGTGCGGTGGACCGTGACTCCGGGGCCGGTCCCGGGGGTGACGTCGATCGAGCCGGACCGGGCCCCCGTCACCTTCACCGCCTTGACCGCCTCGGTGACCGTGGCATCGGCGGTCGCCGTCTTGTAGGCGTCGTCCGCGAAGGCGCCGCCCGAGAAGGAGCAGCCGGCCAGGAGGAGGCCGGCGCCGAGGGCGGCGATCGCGGTGCGGGCCGTACGGGCGGACGTGGTGTAAGAGGTCATGGACCCGATTCTGGGTCGGGAGCGCGTCCCGGGCCGATGGGGCACGTACCCGAACCACTGGTGGGGCTAACCCCCGTTCCCCGTCCGCTACGGGCCGGTGGTCACCGGGAATTCCGAGGGCGTACCGGGCGTGCCGGGCATGCCCCACTCGCTCCAGGAGCCGTCGTACACCGCGATCTCCTCGTACCCGGCGAGGTCGGCGCCGAGGGCCAGTACGCAGGCGGTCACCCCGGAGCCGCAACTGAGGTGGAGCCGGTCCCGATCCCCCGTCAGCGCCCGGAAGACCGCGCGCAGTTCCCCGACCGGTCGCATCAGCCCGCTCGGGTCCTGGAGTTCGGCGAACGGCAGGTTGACCGCGCCCGGCATGTGGCCGGCGCGCAGGCCCGGGCGGGGTTCGGGGGCGGTGCCGGCGAAGCGTTCCCGCGTGCGGGCGTCGAGGACGACCGCGGCCGGGTCGGACAGGGCCCGCGCGACGGTGGCGCCGTCGACCAGGAGCCCGGCCCGGGGCCGGGCGGTGAAGGAGCCGCGCGGGCCCTGGTACGCCGGGCCGGTGGCCGAGGTCGGCAGGCCGGCGGCGGTCCAGGCGGGCAGTCCCCCGTCGAGGACGGCGGCCCGGTCGAAGCCCATGGCGCGCAGCATCCACCAGGCGCGGGCGCTGGAGTAGACGCCGGCGCCGTCGTAGACGACGACGGTGTCGGAGTCCTCGACGCCGAGGGCGCGCATCGCCTCGGTGAACTCCGGGGCCCCGGGCATGGTGTGCGGGGCGGGGGCGGTGTGGTCGGACAGGGGCCCGTCGAGGTCGAAGGGGCGGGCGCCCGGGATCCGGTGGGGCGCGGCGCGGTGGGCGCCGACCGAGGCGTCGAAGAGGACCAGGCCGGGCGCACCCAGCCGCCCGGCGAGCCAGTCGACCCCGACGAGCGGTCCGGGAAGGGGCCCGATGGGCACTTCGGGCCGCGCCTCGGACTCTTCTTCGGGCCCTTCTTCGGGCCGTATTGCGGGCCGTGCTTCGGACGCGGCGTCCTGGGGCTGGGTCATGCGGCACCTCCGGCTGTACGACACGGGTCGCCCCATCCTCCGCCGCGGCCCGCACCGGCTCCCCGTCCGGGGTCAGCCGCAGCCGCCCGGCCGGGCGTAGACCGCCACCCGGGCGCCGCGCACCCCGGTCATCGAGCACAGGTCGAAGCGGGCGGCCAGCTCCTGCCGCTTGACCGCCTCCCGCGGGTACGGGTCCAGCGGCTGACCGGCCGGGTCCAGCAGCACGATCACCCGGGGCGAGGCCAGCAGCGCCGCACGGATCCGGTCCGGGGGCAGCTCGGTGCCCTGGAGGCTGTGCGAGGCCGCCGGGGTGCGGTCCAGGGCCACGTCGCGCAGTTCTCCGTAGAGCTCGGGCGAGGACAGCAGCCATTCGCGCCTGCGCGAGGGCGTGAACAGCACCGCGTCCCCCGGCCGGGCCCGCTCCCGGACCGCGGCGGCCACCGCGAGCACGTCGTCCTTGCGGCTCTCCGGCGTGCGCAGCCACACCGACCAGATGCCGAACGGCACCAGGAGCGCGCCCGCCAGCACCCACGGCCACCACCCACGGGCCCGCGCGAGCCGGACCCCGGCCAGCAGGGCGAGCCCGGCCAGCGCGTAGATCACGTACCGGTCGACGTACCAGGGGTTGAACAGGGAGATCACCATCAGCACCCCGGGCGGCAACAGGACGAGCGGAAGCGCCACCCGTACGAGGTCGGGCGGAGCGCCCCGGGCGAGCAGCAGGGCCGCGGCGCCCACCACCCCGTACGCCACCCAGTCCTGCCAGCTCGGCCGCCCGAGCCAGCCGAGCTGCTGTTCGGCCTGCCGGGCGCTCACCACGGCCAGCGGCAGCAGCAGGACCACCAGGACTGCGGCGCTCCGGCGCCAGCCGCGCGAGCGCCACGCGGTGAAGGCGTGGGCGAGCAGGGCGAGCGCGGCGAACTCGTGCAGCCAGCAGCCGATCAGCAGCACCACCGTGTACGCCGGCCACCGCTCGCGCAGCATCAGGTACGTCGCCCACACCACGGCGGCCGCGACCAGGGCGTACGAGCGCCCCTCCTGGGCGTACATCTGTACGGGGGGCAGTACGGCGTACGCGCAGCCCGCGAGCAGCGCGGCCCGCTCCCCCGCGAGCCGGTGGGCGACGGCGGCCGCCCCGGCGGCCGCGAGGGCGGTGGCGGCGACGGAGGGCAGCCGCAGCGCCCACAGGCCGCCCTCCCACACCTGGAACACCCCGTGCACGAGTGCGTAGTGCAGGCCGTGGACGGCGTCGACCCGGCCCAGCAGCTCCACGATCCCGCCGAGCGGCCGGTGGGCCACCTGCCAGGTCACGGACTCGTCGCGCCACATGCTGCCGCCCCGCTCCAGGCCCCACAGGCCGAGGAGCACGGCCAGCAGCGGCGGGAGCAGGCGCCAGGGGGCGATCCGGCTGATGTCGGCCTCCGCGTGCGGTCGGGACGGGTGTCGCAACGGGTGTGCGGACTCCATACTCGGGGGTGGACCCGAGTCCCTGCGGAGGTGGGTGTGCACGCGTTGAGAGCAGGTGCGGTGGCAGTGCTGAGCGCGGTGGTCCTGGCGGGCTGCGGGCCCTCGGGCACCGCGGGCGGCGACGACCGGGCCCCGAAGCCCTCCACGGAGCCGGGCACGAGCGCGGGCGCGTCCGTGGACCCGAGCGCGGGCGCGCGTACGAGCCCGGGCGCGACCCCGGGCGCAACCACGGGCGCGCCGGCCGACCCGACCACGAGCCCCACGGCCGGCCAGGTCCCCGCCCCCGGCGAGACCCTGGTCCGGGTCACCCGGACCGGCGGCTTCGCCGGGCAGACCCACACCCTCGTCATCAAGGGCGACGGCTCCTTCACCCGGCTGGACGCCGGGGCGAAGCCGACGGGCACCGGCAAGCTGTCCGGGGCGGAGCTCGCGCGCCTGCGCACCGCCCTCCGGGAGGCCGACTTCGCCCGGCTGCCCCGGATCGCGACCGGCGGCCCCACGATCTACGACGGGTACTACTACGCCTTCGTCCACGACGGCCACGAGGTGGCGAGCGACCAGGGGTCCCTGCCGGATGCCCTGACGAAGGTGCTGGACGCGCTGCCCCCGTTCACCGGCGGCACGGACGCCTCCTAGGTCCTGTCGTCGACGTCCCGTCGGCCCCGACGGGACGTCGACCTACGCCGGGTCGACCCGGGGCGCGGCCGAGATGTCCCGCAGCAGCCGGTCCAGGAATCCGCGCAGCCGGGCCGGCATGTCCACGCTCCCGGGCGCCAGCACCCACTGGATCTGCAGGCCGTCCATGACCGCGAGGGTCTCGCGGCCGACGGCCTCGCAGTCGGTGTCCGGGCGCAGTTCGCCGCGTGCGACGCCCGCCTCCAGCAGTTCGACGGTGTAGCCGAGCACCCGGGCGTAGCGCTGGGTGAAGTACGCGTGTGCCGGGTGCTCCGGGTTGCCGGATTCGCCGACCAGGGTGTTGAACATCCGGACGATGCCGGGCCGCCGCTCGTTGTCGGCGGCGAGCTCCACGACGGTGGCGAAGTGGGCGGCGACCGACTCGGCGGGCGCGCTGAACAGCCGCTCGACGTCGTGCTGCTCGCTCTGGGCCAGGACCGAGAGCAGCAGGTCCTCCTTGCCGCGGAAGTGGTGCAGCAGTCCGCCCTGGGTGATCCCGCAGTCGGCGGCGATCCGGGCCAGCGAGGAGGCGTTGAAGCCCCACTGCGCGAAGTGCTCGACGGCGGTGTCGAGGATCTTCTGCCGCCGGGCGTCGCCCACCGCGTAGGTCCCCCGGGCCGAGCCCTTCGAGGCCTTCGGCCCCTTCGGGGCCGTCCGCTCCGCGCGCCCCGTCCGCCCCGTGTCCTGTGCCATGCGGACAGCCTAAGCCGCGGCCGTTTCCGGCCGTCCGACCCCTGTGACCCAGCTCACTTTTCCAAAACCTAGCAGGTGCGCGGTTTTCGGCTCTACCGTGGCCGTGCCGATCCGCCCGGTCACGTGCTCCAGGAGCCCCGCCATGAACGCGACGCCCGATTACCAAGACGCTGCGCTGCCCGTGGGCCGCCGCGTGGAGGACCTGCTCTCCCGGATGACCCTGGAGGAGAAGGCCGGTCAGCTCTTCCACTCGATGCTGATGATGAACGCGGACGGCACCCCGGTCACCGAGACCGACGGCTCGATGCTCCCCTTCACCACGCCCGAGCTGGTCGAGGACCGCTTCCTCACCCACTTCAACCTGCTCGGCACCTACGGGCCCCGCGAGATGGCCCGGTGGCAGAACGCCGTCCAGGAGATGGCCGCGGCCACCCGCCTCGGCATCCCGGTCACCCTCTCCACCGACCCGCGCCACACCTTCACCGACAACATCGGCGCGTCCTTCAACTCCGGCGCCTTCTCGGCCTGGCCGGAGGCCCTGGGCCTGGCCGCCATCGGCGACCCCGAGCTCGTCCACCGGTTCGCCGACACCGTCCGCCGCGAGTACCTCGCCGTCGGCTTCCGCGTCGCCCTGCACCCGCAGATCGACCTGGCCAGCGAGCCCCGCTGGGCCCGCCAGTCCGGCACGTTCGGCTCCGACGCCCGACTGACGGGCGAGCTCGTGGCGGCGTACGTACGCGGCCTGCAGGGCCCGGCCCTCGGGCCCGGGTCGGTGTCCGCGATGGTCAAGCACTTCCCCGGCGGCGGCCCCCAGAAGGACGGCGAGGACCCGCACTTCGCGCACGGCAAGGAGCAGGTCTATCCGGGCGGCATGCGCGAGCACCACCTGGAGCCGTTCCGGGCGGCGATCGCCGCCGGGTGCGCGCAGATGATGCCGTACTACGGCCAGCCGATCGGCACGGACTGGGAGGAGGTCGGCTTCGGCTTCAACAAGGGCGTGGTCACCGGTCTGCTCCGCGAGGAGCTCGGCTTCGAGGGCATCGTCTGCGCCGACTGGGGGCTGCTCAACGACGCGACGATCTTCGGGCAGGTGCACCCGGCGCGCGCCTGGGGCCTGGAGCACCTGAGCGTGGCCGAGCGGGCGGCGCGCGGCCTGGAGGCCGGCTGCGACCAGTTCGGCGGCGAGCAGTGCCCCGAGGTGATCGTGGAGCTGGTCCGCTCGGGCCGCATCGCGGAGTCCCGGATCGACGACTCGGTGCGCCGCCTGCTGCGGGAGAAGTTCACGCTCGGCCTGTTCGAGGACCCGTACGTGGATCCGGACGCGGCGGCCGAGATCGTCGGCCGGTCCGACTTCACGGCCCTGGGGGCCGCGGCCCAGCGCCGCTCCCTCACCGTCCTGACCAACCGGGACGGCCTGCTCCCGCTCGCCACCGGGCCGAAGCTGTACGTGCGGAACGTGGACGCGGCCGTCGCCGCCGGATACGGCGAGGTCGTCGACGACCCGGCCGGGGCGGATCTCGCCGTGCTGCGGCTGCGGACCCCGTACGAGCCCCGCGAGAACGTCTTCGAGTCCTACTTCCACTCGGGTTCGCTGGCCTTCCCCGAGCTCGAGCTGACCCAGATCCTGGCCCTCCTTGACCAGGTCCCGACCCTGGTCTGCATCAACCTGGAGCGGGCCGCCGTCATCCCGGAGATCGCCGAGCGCGCGGCGGCCCTGATCGCCGACTACGGGGCCTGCGACGCGGCCCTGCTGGACGTGGCCTTCGGCCGGGCCACCCCCGAGGGCCGCCTGCCCTTCGAGCTCCCGCGCTCGATGAAGGCCGTCGAGGCCTCCCGTCCCGATGTGCCGAACGACACTCTCGACCCGGTCTTCCCGCACGGCCACGGGCTGACCCTCTAGGGACCCCGGCCGGCCCCCGGCCACCTTGCGAGCATCCTCCGAGCGTCCTGCGCACACCCGCCCAGGTACCCCGCGGAGGCCGAGAACGGCGAGGCACCTGACCGGTCTCGCCCGCCGGGTGCCGGTCCCGTGGGGGGACCGGCACCCGGTACCACACATTCCGCTTACTGCGGTCCAGCACATATGCCATGTCCGAACCCCACGTAGCCGCAGGCCGACGCCTCCTCTACGCTGCACCCCATTCACGCGGGATCTTCAGGGGCGGACATGGAACAGACACACACCACCCATCAGAGCGCCGCGGCGACACCAGGCGCCCAACGGCGTGTGCTGGTCGTCGAGGACGACCACACCATCGCCGAGGCCATCGCGGCCCGTCTGCGCGCGGAGGGCTTCCAGGTGCAGACCGCGGGCGACGGCCCCTCGGCGGTCGCGGCGGCCGAGAGCTGGCTGCCCGAGCTACTGGTCCTCGACATCATGCTGCCCGGCTTCGACGGCCTGGAGGTCTGCCGCCGGGTCCAGGCCCAGCGGCCCGTGCCGGTCCTCATGCTCACCGCGCGCGACGACGAGACCGACCTGCTGGTCGGGCTCGGGGTCGGGGCGGACGACTACATGACCAAGCCGTTCTCGATGCGCGAGCTGGCCGCCCGGGTCCACGTCCTGCTGCGGCGCGTGGAGCGGGCCACCATGGCCGCGCACACCCCGCGCGGGGCCACCCTGCGCCTGGGAGACCTGGAGATCGACCACGCGCAGCGCCGGGTCCGGGTGCACGCCGAGGACGTGCACCTGACCCCCACCGAGTTCGACCTGCTGGTGTGCCTGGCCGGGACCCCGCGGGCGGTGCTCTCCCGGGAGCAGCTGCTGGCCGAGGTCTGGGACTGGGCCGACGCGTCCGGGACCCGTACCGTCGACAGCCACATCAAGGCCCTGCGCCGCAAGATCGGCGCGGAGCGGATCCGCACGGTCCACGGCGTCGGGTACGCCCTGGAGACCCCGGCCCAGGCATGAGCGGCCCGCCGAACCGGCTGCGGCAACGGCAACGGCCTCCGGTGGGGCTGCGGCCCTTCTCGCCCTTCTCGATCAAGACCAAGCTGGGCACGCTCGTCGTGGTCTCGGTCTTCATCACGACGGGCCTGCTGCTGGTGGCCCTGCGGACCGACACCGAGCTGCGGTTCATCACGGTCTTCTCGGTGATCGCCTCGATGCTGATCACCCAGTTCGTGGCGCACAGCCTGACGGCGCCGCTGGACGACATGACGACGGTGGCCCGGGCGATATCCCACGGCGACTTCACCCGGCGCGTACGCGGGGCGGGGCGCCGCGACGAGCTGGGCGACCTGGCCTCCACCATCAATCTGATGGCGGACGACCTGGAGGCCGTGGACCGGCACCGCAAGGAGCTCGTCGCCAATGTCTCCCACGAGCTGCGCACGCCCATCGCGGCGCTGCGGGCCGTGCTGGAGAACGTGGTGGACGGGGTCTCGGCCGCCGATCCGGAGACCATGCGCACGATGCTGAAGCAGACCGAGCGGCTCGGCGGGCTCGTGGAGACCCTGCTGGACCTGTCCCGGGTGGACAACGGCGTGGTCCCGCTGCGCGCCCGCCGCTTCGAGGTGTGGCCGTACCTGTCGGGCGTGCTGAAGGAATCGCGGCTGGCGGCCGCCGGCCGACCGGGGCTCCTCTCCGGTTCGGGCGGGCACAGCCGCAACGACGTGCACCTGCACCTGGACGTCTTCCCGCCCGAGCTGTGGGCGCACGCGGACGCCGAACGGCTTCACCAGGTGGTCGCAAATCTGATCGACAACGCGGTCAAGCACAGCCCTCCGCACGGCCGGGTCACGGTCCGCGCCCGGACCGGCGACGCGCCCGGGAGCCTGGTGCTGGAGGTGCGGGACGAGGGCCCGGGCATCCCCGAGGCGGAGCGCCACCGCGTCTTCGAGCGGTTCAACCGGGGCAGCGCGCGCGGTGGCGACGGCGGCACCGGACTGGGCCTGGCGATCGCCCGCTGGGCCGTGGAGCTGCACGGAGGCCGGATCGGAGTGGCCGAATCGTCACGCGGCTGCCGCATCCTCGTCACGCTTCCGGGCAGCTCATAGGCGCCGTGTTGACGTAGGGTTCGAGTGGGAAGGACATGATCTCGGCCACACGTACCCGGGGTCCGTCAGGGGTGCGAAGCCAGGGGGCCGCAACCTCGGTGCCCCCTACCCGAACCAGGCTGGTTTCCCGCCATTCCACGTACCGAAACCCGCCGTTCGATGTGACCTGCGCGACGTAAGTCCCGCCCGGCCTGCATGCAGCGCCCGAGGAGGCGTAGCCTTTATTCCCGCTGTCCATACCTTGTGAAGCGGAAGAGGGCGGTTGCCGCCGTGTCGCCACAGTCCCCCAGTAACTCGAGCACCACGACCGAAGCAGCAGAGGGCGGGAAGAACCCTGCCTCAGGCTTCGGCGCCAATGAGTGGCTCGTCGACGAGATCTATCAGCAGTACCTCCAGGACCCGAATTCGGTCGACCGGGCCTGGTGGGACTTCTTCGCCGACTACAAGCCGGGGGGCGCCGTCGCTCCGGTGAAGTCGGATGGTCCCCAGAAGCCCGCGACGACGGACGGCGCCTCCGCACAGGCCGCCACCACCGTCACCGCGGCGCCGCAGGTCACCGACGCCGCCGCCACGGGGGCGGCGCGCGCCGCAGCCCCTGCCCCGACTCCTGGTGCGAGCACCGGCTCCGCTGGAGCGGCTGCCGCCGCGCCAGCTTCTGCGCCCGTGTCAGCTCCTGCCCCTGCTCCTGCCACCCCCTCTGGTGCCCCTGCTGTGACTGTCACCTCCCAGGCCCCGGCCGCCGCACCGGCCGCGCCCGCCCCCTCCTCCGTAGCCCCCCAGAAGGCCGCGCCCGCCACCGAGGCCCCCGAGGGCCCCGAGCTGGTGACGCTCCGCGGCCCGGCGGCTGCCGTCGCCAAGAACATGAACGCCTCCCTCGACGTGCCGACGGCCACCTCCGTCCGCGCCGTCCCGGTGAAGCTGCTGTTCGACAACCGCATCGTCATCAACAACCACCTCAAGCGCGCCCGGGGCGGGAAGATCTCCTTCACGCACCTGATCGGCTACGCGATGGTGCAGGCGATCAAGGCCATGCCGGCCATGAACTACTCCTTCGCGGAGAAGGACGGCAAGCCGACCCTGGTCAAGCCCGAGCACATCAACTTCGGCCTCGCGATCGACCTGGTGAAGCCCAACGGCGACCGCCAGCTCGTCGTCGCCGGCATCAAGAAGGCCGAGACCCTCAACTTCTTCGAGTTCTGGCAGGCCTACGAGGACATCGTCCGCCGCGCCCGTGTCGGCAAGCTGACGATGGACGACTTCACCGGCGTCACCGTCTCGCTGACCAACCCCGGCGGCCTGGGCACCGTGCACTCCGTGCCCCGCCTGATGCCCGGACAGTCGGTCATCATGGGCGTCGGCTCCATGGACTACCCCGCCGAGTTCCAGGGCACCTCGCAGGACACCCTGAACAAGCTGGGCATCTCCAAGGTCATGACCCTGACCTCGACCTACGACCACCGGGTCATCCAGGGTGCGGCCTCCGGCGAGTTCCTGCGCATCGTCGCGAACCTGCTGCTCGGCGAGGACGGCTTCTACGACGCCGTCTTCGAGTCGCTGCGCATCCCGTACGAGCCCGTCCGCTGGAACCGGGACATCGACGCCTCGCACGACGACGACGTCACGAAGGCCGCCCGCGTCTTCGAGCTGATCCACTCCTACCGGGTCCGCGGCCACGTCATGGCCGACACCGACCCGCTGGAGTACAAGCAGCGCAAGCACCCCGACCTCGACATCACCGAGCACGGCCTCACCCTGTGGGACCTGGAGCGCGAGTTCGCGGTCGGCGGCTTCTCCGGCAAGTCGATGATGAAGCTGCGCGACATCCTCGGCGTCCTGCGCGACTCGTACTGCCGCACCACCGGCGTCGAGTTCATGCACATCCAGGACCCCAAGCAGCGCCGCTGGATCCAGGACCGCATCGAGCGCCCGCACACCAAGCCGGAGCGCGAGGAGCAGCTGCGCATCCTGCGCCGCCTGAACGCTGCGGAGGCCTTCGAGACCTTCCTGCAGACGAAGTACGTCGGCCAGAAGCGCTTCTCCCTGGAGGGCGGCGAGTCCGTCATCCCGCTGCTCGACGCCGTCATCGACTCGGCCGCCGAGGCCCGCCTCGAAGAGGTCGTCATCGGCATGGCCCACCGCGGCCGCCTGAACGTCCTGGCGAACATCGTCGGCAAGTCGTACGCGCAGATCTTCCGCGAGTTCGAGGGCAACCTCGACCCGAAGTCCATGCACGGCTCCGGCGACGTCAAGTACCACCTGGGCGCCGAGGGCACCTTCACCGGCCTGGACGGCGAGCAGATCAAGGTCTCGCTCGTCGCGAACCCCTCGCACCTGGAGGCGGTGGACCCGGTCCTGGAGGGTGTCGCCCGCGCCAAGCAGGACGTCATCAACAAGGGCGGCACGGACTTCACGGTCCTGCCCCTCGCGCTCCACGGCGACGCGGCCTTCGCCGGCCAGGGCGTCGTCGCCGAGACCCTGAACATGTCGCAGCTGCGCGGCTACCGCACCGGCGGCACCGTGCACGTGGTCATCAACAACCAGGTCGGCTTCACCGCCGCCCCGGAGTCCTCGCGTTCCTCGATGTACGCGACCGACGTGGCCCGCATGATCGAGGCGCCGATCTTCCACGTGAACGGTGACGACCCGGAAGCGGTCGTCCGCGTGGCCCGGCTGGCCTTCGAGTTCCGCCAGGCGTTCAACAAGGACGTGGTCATCGACCTCATCTGCTACCGCCGCCGCGGCCACAACGAGTCCGACAACCCGGCCTTCACGCAGCCGCTGATGTACGACCTGATCGACAAGAAGCGCTCGGTGCGCAAGCTCTACACCGAGTCCCTCATCGGTCGCGGCGACATCACGCTGGAAGAGGCCGAGCAGGCGCTCCAGGACTTCCAGGGCCAGCTGGAGAAGGTCTTCGCGGAGGTCCGCGAGGCCGCCACGCAGCCCGCGGTCGCCGCGCCGGCCGCCCCGGCGCCGGCCGCCGACTTCCCGGTCGCCGTGAACACCGCGATCTCCCAGGACGTCGTCAAGCGGATCGCCGAGTCCCAGGTCACCATCCCCGAGGGCGTCACCGTCCACCCGCGCCTGCTGCCGCAGCTGCAGCGCCGCGCGGCGATGATCGACGAGGGCACCATCGACTGGGGCATGGGCGAGACCCTCGCCTTCGGCTCGCTGCTGATGGAGGGCACCCCGGTCCGGCTGTCCGGCCAGGACTCCCGCCGCGGCACCTTCGGCCAGCGCCACGCGGTCCTCATCGACCGGGAGACGGGCGAGGACTACACCCCGCTCCTCTACCTGTCGGAGGACCAGGCCCGCTACAACGTCTACGACTCGCTGCTCTCCGAGTACGCGGCCATGGGCTTCGAGTACGGCTACTCGCTGGCCCGTCCGGACGCGCTGGTCCTGTGGGAGGCCCAGTTCGGTGACTTCGTCAACGGCGCGCAGACCGTCGTCGACGAGTTCATCTCCTCGGCCGAGCAGAAGTGGGGCCAGACCTCCGGCGTCACGCTGCTCCTCCCGCACGGCTACGAGGGCCAGGGCCCGGACCACTCGTCCGCGCGTCCCGAGCGCTTCCTCCAGATGTGCGCCCAGGACAACATGACGGTGGCCATGCCCACCCTCCCCTCCAACTACTTCCACCTGCTGCGCTGGCAGGTCCACAACCCGCACCACAAGCCGCTCATCGTCTTCACCCCGAAGTCGATGCTGCGTCTGAAGGCTGCGGCGTCGAAGGCGGAGGAGTTCACGAACGGTTCGTTCCGTCCGGTCATCGGTGACAGCACCGTCGACCCGAACGCGGTCCGCAAGGTCGTCTTCTGCGCCGGCAAGGTCTACTACGACCTGGAGGCCGAGCGCGAGAAGCGCGGCATCACGGACACCGCGATCATCCGCATCGAGCGGCTGTACCCGCTCGCCGGTGCGGAGCTCCAGGCGGAGATCGCGAAGTTCCCGAACGCGGCCAAGTACATCTGGGCGCAGGAGGAGCCGGCGAACCAGGGTGCGTGGCCGTTCATCGCGCTGAACCTGATCGACCACCTCGACCTGGCGGTCGGCGCGGACGTCCCGGCGGGCGAGCGCCTGCGGCGCATCTCGCGCCCGCACGGCTCGTCCCCGGCGGTGGGCTCCGCGAAGCGCCACCAGGCGGAGCAGCAGCTGCTGCTGAACGAGGTCTTCGAGGCGTAACCCGCCCCGATCCCAGCAGTACCGAAGGCCCGGCCCCTCACGGGGGCCGGGCCTTCCGGCTGTCGTGGCCCCGGACGGCCGATGATCTTACCGATTCATGACGCCCCCCTCGTGGGACGCCCACAACTCCCCTGCTGCCTCTAGCGTGTTCGTACATCACCGAGTGCAACCGGACGGCGCGAGCCGCACCCGATTACCGGTGGTCTCCGACGAACCCGAAATATCATGAGAAAGCAGGACGATGACGGTCGAGACGCTTCCCCTCTGCGCCTACCCGGAGTGCGCCAACCACCCCGAGGCGCCGACGCCCGGCAACCCCGAGCCCGCGTACTGCGCCCACCCGGACCACAACGCGCTGGGGGCGTTCCGCAGGTTCCGGGCCAAGCGGCAGCAGCGCAAGGACGAGAAGCGCCGGACGGCCGAGGCCAAGAAGGCGGGCAAGGGCGGATCCGGCGCCCGCGCGGACCTCGTGGCGCTCATCTCCCAGCTGTCCACGGACCTGCCGGGCTACATCGAGGAGCTCGCGATCATCACGGACTCGACCGCGGCCGAGGAGCGCATCCGGACGGTGACCGAGGCCGCGGCCCAGCGGGCCCTGGACGCCGAACGGCGCACCGCACTGGCGGAGGAGGCCGCGGACATGGCCATCGCCCAACTGGACGTGGCCAGGCACCGGTTCGAGGCTGAGACGGACGAGATCCGCAAGGAGTCCGCACGGCAAGTGGCCGACGTTCAGTTCGTGCGGGCCGAGTTGGAACGCTACCGCGAGCGGGTCGCCCAGCTGGAGGAGCGGCTCGACACGATGCGCGAGGAGGCGGACGCGGCCCGCCGGGAACGCGGCGAACTCGCACGGCAGCCGTGAACGCCGGGATCCGATCTCACCGTACGCAGTTCCACGTATGGCGATCTCAATTCTGCGGGCGGGGGCATCGCCCGACAACTCCGGCCGGACGGTCGGGGATTGCGACGCCATAAGGCCTCGTCCGAAATCGCGCGCACCCTTCTGGACCATTGACGGATCGATGCGGCGATTCACCAAAGATGTTGCAGCACAGAATTACGACAACTGGAGGAAACATGTCTCGAACCATCAAGCGGAGCACCAAGTTGGCCACGGTAGCCGGGATGGTGACGGCCATCAGTGCGGGGTTGTTCGTGACCGCACCTGCGAGCCAGGCGGCACCGGTCGCAGCCTTCCGCCTCAGCAATTTCTCGGCGACCATCGCGAACATCTGCGTCCACACGGACATCGCAACACAATGCTCCGGAAACATGGCGGCAGGAAAGAGCGAGGTGTGGAAGGTGGCCTACAAGGGGCCGCGCAAGTGGTACTGCACTTCGACCGCAAAGGGACTGACCGGCACCGCCAGCACCCCTTACTTCAGCCGCGATGACGTCAAGGAATGCGCGGAGGTCGGCAACATATTCGGAGCCAGCATCCAGCTCAAGTAACGGGATCCCGGGCCTCCAACCCCTGAGGGTTGTTCCCGTCCACCGGACGGGAACAACCCCGCCACCCGTACGCTGGCGGAATGATTCGGACCGTCGTTCTGGACATCGGTGAGACCCTCACCCGAGACGATCGCTACTGGGCGGCATGGGCGGACTGGCTCGGCGTGCCCCGGCACACCCTTTCCGCGCTGGTGGGAGCCGTGGTCGTGGACGGCCGGGACAATGCGGACGCGATCCGCCTCCTGCGCCCGGGCATCGACATCGCCGCCGAGTACGCCGCCCGCGAGGCCGCGGGACGCGGCGAACGGCTCGAAGAGAACGACCTCTACGAGGACGTCCGTCCGGCCCTGACAGCACTCCGGGCCACCGGGGTACGGGTGGTCGTCGCGGGCAACCAGAGCCCACGGGCCGGTGACCTGCTGCGCGCGCTGGACCTACCCGCGGACCTCGTCGTCACATCGGGCGAGTGGGGCGTTTCCAAGCCTGCGCGCGCCTTCTTCGACCAGGTGCTGGCGGTGTCCGGCAGCTCCGCCGACGAAACCCTGTACGTGGGCGACCACCCGGCCAACGACATCCACCCGGCGAGAGCCGCAGGCCTGCGCACGGCCCACATCCGACGTGGCCCCTGGGGTCACTGGTGGGCAGACGCCCCAGAGGTCCGGGCCGCCGCAGACTGGTCGATCGACTCCCTCACCGAACTGCCGTACATCGTCCGCCAGTAGGAACGGGTGCCCGTTCGCCGCTGCGGACGCTTGGTGCAAGGGATCAGGATCGGATGACTCGGCTGGTGAACCCGTCGCGCATGAGGGACTCGTACGCGTCGTACACGTCCTCCGGAACGTCCTGGGCAATGGCGAACCCGAGCTTCGGATACTCGATCACCCGCTGGAGGTCACCCACGAGCATGTCCAGGACGAGCTTCTCGTCACCAATGCTCTTGAGGTAGTCGTCCAACTCAAGCGGCTCCGAGGCACAGAGGACCTCTACCTCGGGCCAAAGCTTGCGCGCAGTGGCGAAGGACCGCCTCTCCATATAGGGCTTGGAGACGAGCAGCACGGTCTTCGGCGTGATGCCGTTCGCGGCCAGGAGGTCGCGCGTGAGGGCGATGTTCTGACCGGTGTTGGCGGCGTTCGGCTCGACGAAGATCGCGGAATCAGGCACCCCCAGTTCGAGGGCGTGCTCGCGAAAGTGGACGGCCTCCCCTCGTGGGAAACGAGCCCGGGTGGTGGGGCTGTTGCCTCCGGTGAACACGACTACCGGGAACAGCCCGGCCCGGTAGAGATCGGCAGAGGCCACGGCAACTCCGAGGTCGTGGCTACCCAGTCCGATCGCGACATCCACAGGCACCAGGTCGTGGCGCATCTGGTGGTAGTCCCAGATCAGCTCGGCCCGCCGCCACTGGTCCTCGGTGATCCTCTGCTGGATGTCCGTCATACGACCTTCTCCCTCATGGCCTTGATGCCCTCGATGCTGGCCAGCTGATGGCTGAGCCCGAACTGTCCGGCCAAGCCGGCGGCCTTGTCGAGGATGGCCAACCCATCATCGCGGGTGGCGGGATCGGACAGCAGGATGTGACCGTAGGCGGTTTCCAGGCGGACCCGTTGCATGGGCGAGTCGGTGGTCGCGGTCCTTCGCGCAACGCCGATGAAGTGCAGGGCATTGGTGAGATCGCCGGCCCCGCGGTGAGCCAGTGCGAGTTTCTGGTGGGCGACCGACCAGTCCTCGGGTTCGGCAAGTTCCTCGAACTCCCGGGTCGCGGCGAGCATGACGCGGGAGGCATAGCTGTGGTTTCCGTCCTTGCTCAATGCCGTCCCCACCCACAGCCGGGCCCGGGCCCGGTCACGGTGGGACAACCGGTCATCGACCGCTAACGACTCGTACCGCCGGGCTGCACTCTCCAACCTGCCCGACATCTCCGCGACCACCGCGAGGGACAGATCGATCTGGGCGACGCGGCGAGGGATGTCCAACTGTCCGAAGAGGGACCTCGCCGACGCATAGGCCGGCTGGGCCGACAACGGGCCGAGCACAGAACCCTGGTCCCGCCGCAGATCCCCGAGCAGGGCGGTTGAGCGCGCGAAGAGATACAGGCCCCGTTCGTCCAGAGCAGTCGGCTGGAAACGTCCGAGCCATCGGCGGATCAGGCTGTCCACGAACCCGAAGTCTTGCCGGGAGAGGGCTACGGCGGCGCGGTCGAGATCGTCGGTCCACGACTCGTATTCCCAGGCCAACGACCCACGGGAGGCGCCCCGACCGACTCTGACAGCGGACGGGACCCGATCGGCTTCGGACAGAAAGGTCTCGAAGCGGAGATGGGTGGCCGCGTCCGCGCGGGCCAGCGCGGTGTCCAAGATCGCCTGGGTGTCTTGGCGGGGCTCGGTCGCAGCAAGGAGCTTTTCCCACTTGGAGATCGTCCGGATGCCGACACCCAGATGACACGCAAACGATCGAACGCTCATCCGCAGGGCAAGTCGCAGGGCGCGCGCCTCCAGCCCCGTCCAACGTTGCACTGCCGCCACGCGCCGCTCCCTTCCTGCCGCAATCGAAGCACGGCCCGAACGTCCACGGGGGCACAAGTGCAACGGAAGTACAACGGGCGGACATTTCCGCATCTCCGGAAGACGTCCAGGCTGAACGGTGACCAGCCAACAGACCTTCTGGAAGGACCCGGCCATGGAGCCCATGACGCCATGTCGAGCAGACACGTCGACTCTCGGCAGCCACGAAGCCCCGGCCGGCCCATGGCAAACCCAGTGGCCGGAGCCCAGCCAGGAGCTCCTCGACCGCGCTCGCGTCGGTTGGGAGCGTTTCGTCTCCTCCCTCCAGGAGCCGTCCGATGACTGAACGGTACGAATACGTCCCCCATCGCCTGCTGCGCCGCCGTGTACGAGATGTCGCCTCCGGCGCCGAAGGAATGCTGATGGCCGTGATCAACGAGAACGTGTCGGACTCCGACCACCCGCACTGGATGGAGCTGGCCTACATCCGAGCCACCTCGGGCCGTGAGTTCACCACAGCAGTCGCCAACGTCGAGCCGGCCGAATGACCACCCCCACGAGGAGCACGTAGCGCTCTGTGCGACCTACGACCGGCCACGGACGGGCGCCGGACGCCGTGTCCGCCGAAGCGCGTAGCGATCTGACGCCTCCAGGCCGCCTGACAGACCGACAGGCCCGTCCGGCCACCGTGTGACGGGGCTTCGGCCGCCCCGACCCGGGGTCCGATGCAGACGGGACCCGCCTCCGGATCCGTCCCTTCGCGCACCCGGCCGGGTGCCTCCGACCGCCCCGCGCCTGAAGGCATCCCCCGGCCCGTTCCTTCGGGGGCTTCCCGGCAGTCTTCGTATCTCCGGGGCGGGACGGTCGGTCAAGGGTGGCCGCAGGCCATCGCGAAGCGACGCGACGACGAAGGAGGAGCGCCCTTGAGGGACCGGCCCGACACGGAAGGACGATGGGACTGACGGGAAACCCCCGTACCCATCCCCGATGCCGAACACGTGGCTCCCGCACACCGAAGCCCCCGCTCCACCACCCACCCCTACGGCTGCGGCTCGAAGTCCCAGTACGGCCTGGTCTGTTGCTTCGCCGAGATCGTGTGGACGTGTTGCGGGCCCAGGGTGCGGGTCAGGCCCTTGATGCCCGCGTCCTCGTGTTTCGCCGCCTCCTCGTACTCCCGTACCGACCGGAGGTCCGCGGCCAGGGCGATCTGGGCGCTCAGGGCCATCGGGTGGTCCGGGCCCAGGACCCGCTCGGCCGTGCGCAGCGTGTCCCGGCTCAGGTCCAGCGCGTCCTCCAGCCGCCCCGTGATGTTGCGGTGCCCGGTGGCGTTCAGCGCGCAGCCCAGCGTCCAGGGGTGCCGGTCGCCGAGCGCGCCCCGCATGCCCACCAGCGCCTGCTCCGCCAGCGAGAGGGCCGCCGCGCGCTCCCCCTGGGCGCGCAGCACGAGGCCGAGGTTGCCGACCGTGCCGATGCTGTACGGGTGGGCGAGGCCGAGCTGGGACTGGTAGCCGCGGACCACGTCCTCGGAGATCCGGCGGGCCTCGCCGATGTCCCCGTACTCCCTGAGGTAGGTGGCGTAGTCGGAGGCGACCATCAGGGTCCACGGGTAGTCGACGCCGAAGACGCGGGTGGCCCGCTCCCACACGGTCCGCAGCCGCAGGCCCGCGCCGGGGATGTCCCCGGAGCGGCGCAGGCACATCCCGAGGTTGTGCTCGGCGCGCAGGGTCTGGGGGTGTTCTAGGCCCAGCACCTGCGTGTTGATCTTCACGCCCTGTTCCTGCCGGGTCTGGGCCTCGTGGTAGCGGCCCATCAGCCGCAGTCCCATGGCGCAGGCGATCCCGGAGGACAGGGTGGAGATGTGGTGGGTTCTGAGGACCCGTTCGCGGCGGCGCAGGGTGTCCAGGTCCAGGTCGTAGGCGTCCTGGTAGCGGCCGAGGAGGCGGTAGGTGGCGGCGAGGTTGTTCTGGGCGGCGAGGGTGGTGGAGTCGTCCTCGCCGAGCAGTTCGCGGTAGGTGGCCAGGCAGTGCTCGAAGATCTCGCGGGCCGGCTCGAAGCGGGCGATGCACAGCAGGACCCCGCCGTACGAGCTGGTCGCGCGCAGGGTTTCCAGGTCGCGGTCGCCGCGTTCCTCGGTGAGCTCGGCGGCACGGGCGCGCGTGAGGGTCTCGGCGCGCCGGAACAGGCCGAGGTTGCGCAGGGCTCCGCCGTAGTGGTAGCTGAGTTCGCGGACCTTGGGGTGGTCCTCGCCGAGCAGGGCGCGCCAGATCAGGTCGGTCTCCTCGGAGAGCCGCAGGCACGTGCGGTACTCCCCGGCGAGGATCAGGTAGCGCAGGCAGTGCAGCAGGAAGTTCTGGATGCGCGGGTTGCTGCTGGTGAGCACCCCGGAGGTGGCCAGGTGCGGGATGAGTTCGGCGTACCGGGGCCACAGGCGGGAGTCGGAGGGCCGGCCCGGGTCGGCGGCGGCGAGGACCTGGCGCACGGCGCGTGCCAGCGGTTCGGCCTCGTCCTCGGAAAGGTCGTCGCGGACGATGCCGTGGACCATGCGGTGCAGCTGTACGGTCTCCAGCCCGCCGCCGCCCTCCTCCACGGCCAGGTCGGAGTACTCCAGCCGGACGACGGAGAACTGCACGAGTTTGTTGAGGGCGGCGTTCCACCGGATCTGGTCGTTGATCAGCCCGGCGAGCTGTTCGGGCACGTCGTCGGCGGGGAACTCGCGCAGCAGGCGCAGCGGCACCGGGCCGGGGGCGAAGAAGACGAACAGCCGGAGCAGGGCGAGGGCGTCGGGGAAGTTCTCCCGGACGTTGTTGAGCAGTATGGCGAGGGCGGTGGGGAAGGGCAGGGGGTAGTCCTCGGAGACCGTGACGGCCTCGCGGGAGTCCATCCGGTGCTGGAGCAGGACGAGGTAGTCGCCGACCGGCAGCGGGGAGTCGGCGAGCCAGCCGGCGGTCTGGTCGAGGGCGAGCGGGTAGTCCTCCAGGGCCTCGGCGAGCTGGTCGGCCTCGTCGGCGGTCAGGCGCAGGGCCCGGCGGCGGATGAAGGTGATCGACTCGGGGCGGGCGTACAGGGGGACTTCGACGAGGCTGGTGTGCCGGGCGGCCCACTCCCGGTTGCGCGAGGTGATGATGACGTCGCCCCCGCCGGAGGGCAGCAGGTCGATCAGGTCGTCGGGGTTGTCGCAGCCGTCGAAGACCATCAGCCAGCGGCCGTACGGGTTCCCGCGCCGCAGCGCTTCGAGGACGGCCCGGATCTGTTCGCCGTAGCTGCCCGCCCCGCGCGGCAGCCCGAGCGCGGGGGCCAGGTCGGCGAGGCGTTCGCGCAGGGTGGGCCGGTCCTCGGCGGGGACCCACCACACCACGTCGTACTCGGAGGCGAAGCGGTAGGCGTACTCGGTGGCGACCTGGGTCTTGCCGACGCCGGAGAGCCCGAGGAGGGTGACGGTGGACGCGCCGGGCGGGGCCTCGGTCAGCGCCTCGCGCAGGGTGCCGATGACGTCGTTGCGGCCGGTGAAGCGCGGGTTGCGGCGCGGGACGCGGCCCCAGATCTCCGGCGGGTCGTTGGGGAAGCGCGGCCCGCGGCGGCCGGTCTCGGTGCCGATCCGGTCGGTGGGCAGCTCCAGGCGCCGCAGCACGCGGTACTCGGCCTCGTACGCGTCCAGGCCCCACAGGTCGGTCTTCTCCAGCACGGCGACGGCGCTGGGCAGCGGGGCGTCGGTGAGGCAGACCGCCGCGAACCGGTCGGGATGCCGATCGGTGACGGCGCGCAGGGCGGTGTTCCACTGCTCGTCGGTGTGGGTGCCGGCGGAGAAGTAGCGCTCGCTGAGGACGAGGAGGACCCGGCTGCCGGACCGGGCCAGGTCATCGAGGGCCTGGTCGATGCCGGGGCTGTTCTGCGGGTCCCAGCGCTGGAGGGCGACGCGGTGGCCGTGCTCCTCCAGGCGGTGCGCGATCCACACCGCCCAGGGGCGGTTGAATCCCGCGAAGCTGATGACGAATCGCTGCGGCTGGGGCGGCTGGGGCGGCTGCTGCGCCGCCGGTTCACGGTCCTGGCGACTACCGGTGGTCATCGGGCCGTCTCCCTGGAATCCGGGCGGTGGACGGGCTTGAAAGGTACCGCAGCGGACGGTCCGTCAGCCGTGTGCGAACGGCGCGAGTTCGGGATGTGCCTCGCACCAGGCGCGGCGTTCGCGGTCGACGGCCCGGCGGGCCGCGGCGTGCTGGTCGCCGGGCGGCGGCAGGTCGTCCATGGCGCGTTCGGCGGCCCCCATCGCATCGGTGAACTCCCTTCCCGCAGTGGTCAGTCGCTCGTGCGCCCGCAGGGCGGGCAGGACGGCGGCCACCTGCGCGCGGATCCGGGCGTGCTGGGCCCAGGCGCCGCGGGCCCCGTAGAGGGCGGCGCGCTGCCAGTACCCGGCGAGGGCCAGGTGGGCGTAGGCGCCGTGCAGCAGGCCCTCCAGTGGGCGGGGGTCGCTGCGCCAGGGGGCCCAGTGGCGGGGCGTGTGGTCGGCGGTGTGCAGGATCAGGACGTCGGTGAGGGCGGTCAGTTTGCCGTGCTGGACCTCGTGGACGAGGGTCGCGGCCAGCGCGGGCGGGGCCTGGGCGCGGGCGAGTACGGAGCCTGCGGCCGCGGGGAGGGTGGCACCGCTGGAGCGGGAGCCGCCGGCCAGCGGCACGACGGAGCGCAGCAGTTGGACGGTCTCCTCGGCGCGGATGGTGTCGTAGCGCTGGAGCAGGGTGAGCGCGCCGGACCACTGGGTGTCCCACCGCTTGTGGCCCTTGGGGGTGAGCCGGCGGGCGGGGCGGACCGGGGCCGGCTGCGCGGGGCCGGGTGCCCGGTAGGGGTCGAGGTCGTCGAGGGCGGTCCGGCCGCCGGGCAGGGCGTGCAGGGGCACGGTGGCCGGATCGTCGGGGTCCCAGGAGCGTTCGGAGAGGGCGAGCGGGCCGGGGCGGTCCGGGCGCAGCAGCCCGAGGGTGGGGAGCACGAGCCGGCCGTGCAGGGGCCGCAGGGTGTGGCTGAAGGGGATCCCGGCGCGCAGGGCGGCGGCGACGGCGAGGGCCCCGAGGTGTCCGAGGTCGGGCGGGGGGCCGCACGGGGCGTGCAGCCGGCGCAGGGTCTCCTCGGCCCACACCCCGGTGGCCGGGTAGTGCAGTACGTCGCGCACGGCGCCCGCGTCACGGCGCTCGGCCTCTTCCAGCAGGGCCCAGTGGTCGGCGGTCTCCCCGGACCGGCCGCCGGGGGCGGCGTCGAGGACCGCGCGCAGCAGGAGCAGGCGTTTGGAGCGGCGTACGTCGCGGACCAGGCGGGTGCCCTCCATGGAGGGTTCGGTGGAGGCGAGGGCGCGCAGGGTGGGCGAGGAGACGGTGAAGGCGGTGAGGGCGTCGGTCATGAGGCGACCGCCGGGGGGTGGACGGCGGGGGCTTGGGTCGCGGGGGCTTGGACGGCGGTCCCGGCGGTCTGCGCGGCCCGTTGGACGGCGGCGGCGATGTGCCGGATCAGCGGCTGGAGGTCGGTGCAGTACACGGACGGCTGGCGGAAGCCCTCACCGGCACGGTAGCGGTGCGGGTAGTGCCCTCCGCCGCACACCTCGACCAGCTCGCAGGCACGGCACCGGGCGGCGAGCGCGTCCCGGCCGAGCTGGCGGGCGGCGAGTCCGGGGTGGTCGAGGAGCTGGTCGAAGCTGTGGGTGTCGAGGGTCATCCCGGTCGCGGCGGCCCCCTCGTACGCGGATTTCAGTGAGTCGGCCTGTTCGATGGAGCCGTCGGTCTCGATCACGGCGGTGGCGGCGGGCGTGAGCCCGAGGGTCTCGGTGGTGGTGGGCAGGCCGAGCAACAGGGCGATGATCTCCTCGAAGAGCCGGATCCGGGTGCGCCGTACGCCGTCGTGCCACCAGCGTTCGAAGACGGCGAGGAGCCAGTCCGCGTACGGGGTCCGGTCCGGGTGGTGGCCGGGGGGCGGGGCGCTCCAGTTCGCGAGCGGCAGGAGCAGCCCGATGCTGGGCGGGGCGAAGGCGAGCAGGGACTCGTAGGTCTCCACCGGGTCGTGGTCGAGATCGACGACGCAGAGCACCCCGGCGTAGCTCTGCGGATGGCGGGCCAGCAGTCGCAGGCCGCGGGCGGCGGACGCGAAACCGGGCCGTCCGGCGTGGTCCACCCGACGGGTGTTGTGCACGGGCAGGCCGCCGTCGAGGCTGACGCCGACGCGGATCCCGGCGGCGGCCAGGGCGGCGAGGCGGCCGCGGGTGAGCAGGGTGCCGTTGGTCTGGACGGTGGCGGTGACGCGGGTGCGCGGGGCGGCCCCGGCCACGGCGGCCCGGACGGCGTCGACCGGCGCGGCCAGCCGGGCGGGGGCGGTGAGCAGCGGTTCGCCGCCGTGCAGGACGAGGTCGATCCGGGGCAGGTCGTGGGCGGCGGCGTGCTCGGCGATCCGCTGCGCGGCGCGGGCGGTGGTGGCGGGGGTCATGGCGGTCGGCTGGTCGCGCCAGCCCTGGTCGGCCATCTCGTAGACGTAGCAGTAGGTGCAGGCGAGGTTGCAGCGGCTGCGGGTCTTGAGGACGAACTGGCGGATCGGGTGGGGTCGGTGGCCGGCGGCCCGCGCGGCGGCCACGTCGAGCCGGGTGTAGGGCCAGGGCGCGTACCGGGCGTGGACCAGCCGTTGGGCGACCACCGCGTCGGCGTGCGGGGCGGGACGTGCACCGGCGTGCCCGGCGGGACGCGCGTCGGCGTGCCCGGCAGTACCCGCGTCGCCGCGTGCGGCAGGGGCGGGGGGCCCGGTGGGGTCGGCGTGCGGGGTGGGGTCGGGGGCGCCGGGTGCGGGCAGCGGGGTTCCGCTCGTGACCGCTCGCCGCATCGCCGCACCTCCCTCCCCCGGCACGAACCGCCCGGGGACACCCCGGCGGACGGTCCATCCCTGCCCTGGGGACGGTCCCGGCTAACGGCGGAAAGTGGTCAACTCGGTTTCAAGGTGGGACGGATCAGGCATGGTGCGATCAGGCCACGCTGGAGTCGAAGGCGTTGAGGATCTCCGCGGGATGGGTCACCCGCTCGACCATGCCCTCGATCACCCCGGCCAGCACGGGATGGTCGATCCCGCGCAGCGCCGCCAGGTCCAGCCCGGAGAGATCCGGCAGCCGCCCCGGACATTCCGGGGTCGCCGCCGCCACTTCCTGCTGCTTCGTCACCATGTGCCGCCGGGCCCCCTGTCGCGTCGCACACCGGATGGTCCACTTCCTTTTCCCATCGGCTTCCTTTTCCCGTCGGCCGGTCCGTGGAAACAGCGGCCCCCGTCCCGAACCCCGTCCCCGGCCGGCCCCCGCCCTCGGCGCGGGCGTCAGAGCCCGGCCTCCAGGGCCAGGATCCGCACGCGGACCGCCTCCGAGCGCCCCGCGGCGCCCTCGTGGGTCCGCGTCCACAGCTCCAGTGCCGAGCGGTACGCGTCCAGGGCCGCGCGGGGCCGGGCCAGGCGTTCCAGCACGTCCCCGCGCAACTGCTGGACGCGGGCGGCCAGCTGGACCGCGGTGTCCGCGCGGTCCTCCACGTCGGCCTCCAGGGCGGCCCGCCAGGCCCGCCGGTAGGAGTCCGCGGCCCGGTCGAGGCGCTCCAGTGCCCGGGTGTGGCCGTGGATCTCCTGCTGGACGTCGCCGTGGTCCCGCCAGATGCGGGCCTGCTCCAGCGGGTTGCGGCTGTGCCGGACGGCCAGCTCCAGCAGGTACTCGGCCTCCCGCAGGTCCACCGGGTCGCCCTCGTACGCGTGCCGCAGCCGGAGCCCTGTGGCCAGCCGCAGCAGCCGGTGGGCCGCACCGGGGTCGGACTGAGGGACGGCGGCCCGGCTCTCGCGCAGGACGCGTACGGCGGCCCCGGTGAACCCCCGCCCGTCGGTGGCCCGGGCCCGGTCCAGGAGTACGTCGCCCCACTCGGGCAGGAGTTCCCCGAAGGCCTCCGCGTCGCGGGGGATCAGCCGCCGGGCCCGGCCGTACGCCTCGGCCGCGTCCTCCAGTGCCGTCGGGTCGGCGTCCCGCGCGTACCGCTCGCGGTGCACGCGCGCCAGGCACACCAGGGCTGCCACCCGCAGTTCCGGGTCCCCGCCCGCTTCCGCCAGGGCTGCGTCCAGCTGCCCCGCGGCCTCCTCCAGCCGGCCGGGGAGGTGGCGCAGCGTCTCGGCGAGCTCCACCCGTACCTGTGCGGTGCCCGGGCCGGTGCGGCCGGTGTGGCCGGGGGCGGCGGGCAGGGCGGTCAGGGAGGTCAGGGCCGCGGCCAAGCGGGCGGCGGCCTGTTCGGCCAGGGCCGTGCGCTCGGCCGGGTCCGGGGTGCGGGGCAGCAGGGCCAGCAGGACGCGGCCCAGGGCCAGGTGCAGCTCGGGGTACGGCGCCGGGCCGCCGCCCTCCCCCCCGCCCTGCCCCCCGCCGCCCTGCCCGCCGCCGCCCTGCCCGCCGCCGTCCTGCCCGCCGCCCTCCGTACCGGCGGCCGGGTCCGCGCCCGGCGCCCGGCCCGCCAGGGGTTCCAGGGCCGCCCGGGCCTCGCGGAGCGCGCCCGCCTCGTCCCGCAGCCCGCTCAGCCGGATCAGGGTCTCCGCCCGCCGCACCGCGCAGTCCCGCCGCAGTTCCGGGTCGGCCGCGGCGCCGGCCGCCGCGAACTCCATGTCCGCCGCCGCCAGCAGCTCCGCGTCCGGTCCGGCGGCCAGCGCCCGCTCGTACAGCACCCGGCCGAGCACCGCCCCCGCCCGCGCCGTCCGCAGCCCGGTCACGGCCCGTTCCGCCTCGGCCAGCAGTTCCGGGTCCCGCTGGGACGCCCACAGCCGCAGCAGCGCCCCCGCCAGCTCGGTCTCCGCCTCCTCCGGCGGATCGCCGGGCCCCGGCGGGGCCGTCACCGCCCGCCGGAGCACCGCCACGGCCTCGTACAGCGCCCGCGCGCCGCCGTCCCCGTCGGCGTCGGCGTCCGCCAGCCGGTCCCGGGCGGCGCGCACCGCCCCGGCCCGGGTGGGCACCGGGGCCGCGGGGGGCCGGCGTACCGCGGGGCCCTCCTGCGGCATTCCGGGCAGGTAGCGCCGTACGACTTTGGCCGAAACCTGCGCGAAGGCCTGCGGCAGCCGCCCCTCCGGCGCCCGCTCGTCCTCCTCGGGTCCGGGGTCGGCGACCGCCGGCGGGGTCCCGGTCAGCTGGGAGACCGCGAGCGCGGGGAAGTTCCGTACGCCCCGGCCGAAGTGCGCCAGCACGTACTCCGAGCAGTGCTTGAGCACCAGCGCGGCTTCGTCCCGCCCCAGCGGCCCCAGCAGTACGTCCTGCACCCCGGGGGCGAACTCGTACCAGTGCTCCGGCCCCGCGCCGCTGCGCCGCAGCAGCCCGCTCAGCAGCACCTCCGCCAGGTCGGAGGGCTCGGAGTCCGGCAACATCGTGCGTTGCACCAGCCGCATCACGGGCAGCGTCAGCGGCGCCGCCGACAGGTACACCGCGAGCTGTACGGCCCGGGGCGCGGCCGAGGACCGGAACCGTGCCACGAGCTCGCGCGGCGGGCGCACCGCACGCGGCGGCGGCAGGGGCGCGGCCGGGTGGTCGGCCAGCACCCGGCCCACCTCGGCCGGTACGGGCCCGGCCGTGAGCCCGGCCAGCAGCCGGGCCCACGCACCGAGGGCGGTGGCGCTCGGCGGCAGCACGGGCACCGTCAGCCCGCCCGTGGGCCGCCCGGGCAGCGGCGGCCGGTCCGGCCGGAACGTGAGCTTCTGCCCGCCGCCCTCCGGCCGGGTGAGCGTGCCCCGCTCGGTGGGCAGCCAGCTGCGCCCCCACAGCCGCTGCGGCAGCGGCTGGACGACCATGCACGGGGTGCACTCGGCCCACCGGTGCAGCAGCCGCTGCGCCGTGCCCTCGCGCCACAGCGGGCCGGCGCAGTCGGAGACCACCATGGTCAGGGCCCGGCCGGTCGGGTCCCGCAACTGGTCACCGGAGCGCAGGCCGGAGGCGCGTACGCAGCCGGGTGCGGGGCTGCGGCCGAACGCGGCCGTGCCGTCGGCGAGGCGGTGCAGGTAGTGCACCTGGACGTCCCGGAAGGCACCCAACCGCTCGCACACGGACCGCAGTTCCTCGAACATGTCCTGCCAGACGGCCATCGACGGGGAGGCGTCCATCACGAGCCGTACGGTCGCCTCGCGCCGGCTTTCGGGCCGGAGCACCGGGATGACCAGTCCGAGGGCGCGGGCGCTGGCCTCGGCGGTGGCTCCCTCGTCGATCACGAGCCGGGTCGGCGGGCCGGGCGGGCGGTGGCGCTGGAGGGCGCGCAGGGCCCGCTGGATGTCCAGGATGCGGGGCAGCGCGGCGGCCCCGGGCACCCGTACGGGCACTCCGTACTCTTCGGGCGACTCCCCCGGCCGTTGCCCGTCGGCTCCGTCGGCCCGGGCCGCCCCGGGCGCGTACAGCCCGACCGGGGCGTCGGCCTCCGCCTCTGCGCGGACGGGCCCGGCGGGCTCCCCGCCCGGATCCTCGGGCGCGCTCCGCGGGCCGCCCGGGTCCGGCCCGCCCGGGGCGGGCTGCCCGGGCCCGCCGATGTGCCCGGCCAACCACAGGGCGTCGGCGAGTTCCCCGGCGGACGGATCGAGCCCGGCCGCGAGCAGCAGCGCGGCCAGTTCACGGACGCCGGGTGCGCCGGCGGATGCCACGGCCCATCACCTCGGGCGGTCGAGGCGCTGGATGAGCAGGTCCGCGAGGTCCTCCCGGGTGGGCGGGGCGGCGTAGTGGGTCAGGTACAAGGCGTTGAGCAGCTGGTCGGCGGCGACCAGCTCGGACTGGGAGCGGCTGAGGAACTCCCTGATCAGGTCGGCTCCGAGGCGGGCCGCCTCCTCGCCGAGGTGGGCGCGGACCAAGGTGGCGAGCCGCTTCTCGCCGGGTTGACCGAGCTTCAGCTGGATGCAGCGGCGCAGCAGGGCGGCCGGGAAGTCCCGTTCCCCGTTGCTGGTCAGGATGATGAACGGGAAGGCCCGGCAGCGCACGCGGCCGCCGCGGACGGTGACCTTGGTCCCGTCGTCGGTGAGCACTTGGACCTCGGGCTCGCTGTCGGCGACCCGTTCCAGCTCGGGGAGGGCGAACTCCCCTTCCTCCAGCACGTTCAGCAGGTCGTTGGGGAGGTCTATGTCGCTCTTGTCGAGCTCGTCGATGAGCAGGACGCGGGGCCGGGCCGTGGGCAGCAGGGCGGTGCCGAGCGGCCCGAGCCGAATGTACTTCCCGATGCCGGGCACCCCGGAAGCCGCGGCGGCGGCCGGGACTGCGACCGCGGCGGCGGCCGGGGCGCCCCCGCCGCTCGCGGCGATCTGGACGTCCTGCAGCCGGGCCAGGGCGTCGTACCGGTAGAGGCCGTCCTGGAGCACGGTCCGGGACACCACCGGCCACCGGAGCACCCGCCCCAGCTTCAGCTCGTGGGCGACGGCGTGCGCGAGGGTGGACTTCCCGGTGCCGGGGAAGCCGGTCACGAGCAGCGGCCGCCGTAAGTAGAGGGCCGCGTTGATGGCCTCCAGCTCCTCCGGTTCCGGCCGGTGCAGCTCGGCGGCCTGCCGGTGCGCCCCGAGCCGCCGGGCCACGTTGCCGTCGGCGACCTGGGCCGGACCGCCCGGTTCCGCCACGGGACCGCCGTCGAAGTCCCGCCAGGGCGGCGGGTCGGGCAGGGCGTCGATCCCGTCGTGGGGCTCGCCCACCCCGCGGTATATGAGCCACTCGTCATTCATGGTGCTCCTGCTCCCTCCCTCGCGTCGTCCGCGGCGGCCCCCGTCACAGGTCGCCCTGGAGCGGCTCCTCTTCCGGCAGCGGCCGCGCCGGGTCCTCCCACACCAGCCCCGTCCCGGCCGCCCAGTAGGCGTCGGGGTCCGCCCCGTACGCCCGCCCCCGCAGGTTCTGCAGGCGGACCGGGAGCACCTCCGCCCGCCCGGCGTCGGCCAGTTCCTCCCGCAGCCCGCGGTGGAAGGGGGCGCAGGAGGCCCCGGGGTCCGGCGGCGGCCGCCGGGTCACCACCACCCCGTACCCGGCGTCCCGTACGGCGTGCAGCGAGCCGAGCGTGGGCTCCTGGTCGGCCGCCCGGCAGTGCACCGGCACGGTGTTGTCGGGGAGTCCCGTCAGCCACTCGGTGGCGGGGCTGCGCGGGCGCCCCCGTATGCAGTCGGCGCGTTCGTCCTGCAGGGGTCCCGCCTGGACCCGCGCCCAGCGGGCGGACGCGTCGGTACCTTCGCGGTCGGCGGGGTGCTCCCTGGCCCCGCCCGGGTTCGCCCCGCCCGGGTTCGCGACGGCGGGGTTCGCGACGGCGGGGTTCGCCCCGGCGGGGTGGCGCAGGACCACCGGCCGCTGCACGCCGAGCGGTACGCCGCCCACCACCACCCATTCGTCCACCGCGAGCCCGAACAGCGCGGGCGCCACGGCCACTTCGAGCAGGGCCGCGGCCTCGTGGGTGTCGCAGCGCCGGAAGCCCTCGGCGAGCGGGGCCCGCAGGGCCTCCGGCAGGCCGGCCAGGGTGGCCCGTACGCCCGAGTCCACGGGCGTCACCCGACCGGCGTGTGCGGGACCGGCCAGCACCGAGACCCGCCAGTCGTAGAGGTCCTCCCAGCCGTGCGCCCACACCTCCAGCAGCACCGAGGCCCCGGGCGGCAGCCCGCCGGACCGCCGCGCCGGGCCGTGCACCGCCCGCCCCGCCGAAGCCCGGCGGCGCCGCTCGCGCTCGGCGAGGCCCCGCTCGTGGCGCTCGCCCAACTCGCGCCGCAGCGGCCGCCACAGCCGCTCGGCCGTGGCCCGTACCCAGTCCCACAGTTCCTCGTCCGCGCCCGGGGTGACCGGCTCCCGGTACTCGGCCACGCTCACGTCGGTCGCGTACCGGAGCATCGCCGCGGCCTCCGCGGTCCCGCCCGGCGGGTCGTGCAGCAGCCCCAGCCCGTCGCGCCAGCTCAGCGGGGCCGGCGGCAGCGGGTCCGGCTCCTCGCCGCGCGCCTCCTCGACCAGGGCGCGTACGACCTCGGAGGAGCCCGGCGGGGGCAGCTCCGCCAGCAGCCCGAACAGGGTGGTGCGCTCGCCGGGAGTGAGCCGGCCCCGGCCGGCGTACGGGTCGCCCTCCTCCGGCGGGAGCTCGCCGTGCACGTCCGTCCAGGTCCGCCGGTTGTCGAGATCGCTGAGGTGCTGGTCGTAGTGGTACAGGTCGTGGGCCTGCATGATCCGGCGGTAGAGCCCGACCTGGCCCCGCGCGGCCATCGGCAGGGTGCGCAGCTGTACGACGGAGACGGCGAGCCCGCCGCCCCCCGCCTGCCGCCGGGCCTTGAGCACGCCGACGACCTCGCCGCGGACGAGGTCCACCACGGGCCCGCCGGACATGCCGGCCTCGATCTCGTCGTCGTCGCCGAGCCGGATGGCCGCGCCGTTCCCGGCGGTCCCGCGCAGCCGGGTGGTGCGGCCGGTGATCTCGGGGGTGCCGAGGTCCTCGGTGCAGCCGAAGTAGGCGACCTCGTCGAAGCGCGGCCTGGAGCGGTCGGTCAGCCACACGCAGGCGTGCGAGACGGGGGCCAGCACCCTGATCAGCGCCAGGTCTGGCAGGTCCCACAGCGCGTGCCGGCCGGGCCTCCGCTCCTCCAGCCGCTCGGGCAGTACGCACTCCACGCGCCCGGTGACCGTGCCGGTGATGCTCCCGGCGGAAAAGGTGATGCCGACCTCGCGTCCCGTCAGACGCACCGCAGCACCCCCTTCGCCGACCACGTGCGCGCACGTCAGGACCCAGCCGGGGGCGATGAAGAAGCCGCTCCCCCACGTGGGACCGGTCCGATGACTGCGAGGGTTGTCATACCCGCCCGGCGGGGCGTGAACGCGTACGGTCGCCGCCTGGACGAGGGGCTCCAGAAGCTCGAAGGCGCGCGCGGACCCGGTCGTGCGCCCGTCCGTCATCCGCACCCCCCGCTCGTTGGGCATCCAGGCTAGACCCGGGGACGACGCGTACGGGAGGTGTCGCCGATAGGCGGATTATCCTGGCGGGAAACACCCCCTGCACACCCCCATCACGGCACGGAGCCCGACTTGTACTTCACCGATCGCGGCATCGAGGAGCTGGAGAAGCGGCGCGGAGAGGAGGAGGTCACCTTCGAGTGGCTCGCCGAGCAGCTGCGCACCTTCGTCGACCTGAACCCGGACTTCGAGGTCCCGGTGGAACGCCTGGCCACCTGGCTGGCCCGGCTGGACGACGAGGACGAGGACGAGGAGTGATCCTCCGGGTCCGGGCGACGGCCTGACGGCCCTGCCCGGACCCGCCCCGTACTGGCCGGTTCCGTCCGCCGCCGCCGCAGCGGCCCGGACCGGTGCACGGGCAATCCCATCGGCTCGGGCGCCGCTACCCGGCACCATGGGTCCGGTGAAGGAGCTACCTCCCGGCCTGCCGCCGGCGGACTCCCGCACATGGCACAGCCGCCGATGGCGGGATCCGTTGGGATACCTGCGCGTGCGCTCCTTGGCGAACCCCCACTGGTCCGGGACGTGCCGTGGCTGATCGCACGGTTGCGACGCGAGCGCTCGGCCGGCCTCCCCGCGGATCGCGGCCTCTAGGACGAAGCGATCGCCGCGGCGCAGGGCTACGCACGCACGCGCCGGCAGACGCCGGAGGCCGAACGCGCATGGGACCGGCTCCCCAGCGCACAAAAGGAGCCGCCCACCTACCGGAGGTACTCGGCGGGCGGGCGGCCGTTCAAGGTGCGCTCGGCGCAGGCGGCGCCAGGGCCGCCGAGACAGGATCAGACCGGGTGCCCCGGCCGGGACGGGCCCGGCCGGGGCTACTGCTCAGGAGCCGACGAGCTGTCGGGGGTCGTCCAGCCATGCGTACTGGCCGGACCCGTCGACCGTGACGCCGAAGCGGGTGATGTGCGGCCGTCCTCGCAACTCGTACCACGTGTACGCCGCAGTCACCTCCGCCCAGAGATCGCGCGGTCCCCACGAGCGGACGGCGTCCTCCTCCCACCAGTCGCCGTAGCGGACGATCGTTGCCGAGGTGCCAGCCTCGTCCACGAACTGGACCTGCCGGTCGTCGCCCTCCCCGCGGTGTGAGTAGGAGACGTCCGGGACCTGGAGGCCGATGGCGAAATCCTGGAGGTAGCCGGCCCCCAGAACCTGAGCGGGATCGATCGGCGACTTCCGGCTGGTCGAATCGTCCGGAACCTGGAGGTCGACAGTCGGCCGCTCGGAGCGGATCCACATGTACGAGGACTCGCCGATGAAGGCTCCCTGCGCCTTCGTTCCCGAGGTGTCGACGCGGAGCCGCAGGAGCCCCGAGTTGCTGTAGGCCGTCCCGAACGGGGTGAGGATCACCCCGCTCCGCCTGGACTGCTCGATCCAGGCGTACGGAACGCGCCGCAGGGACGCCGTGTTGATGATCCGGCTGAACGGCTCCCCGCCGGGGACGCCTTCGAGCCCGTCCCCGACGATGAGCTCCGGGTCGTAGCCGGCCGCCTTGAGGTTCGCGGCGCCCGCACGTGCAAGCTCGTCATCCACCTCGATGGCAACCACCCGATCCGAGCCGACGCGCTCACACAGCAGGGCCGTGTGGTAGCCGGATGCGTAGCCGATCTCCAGGACGCGGGACCGGGGTGTGAGGTCCAAGTGCTGGAGCTTCCGCATGACGATGTCCAGGGCTGACACGGAGGACGTGAAGTCACCCGCGCTGGGGCCGGGTGTCATGTCGCCGTCGTCCAGCTGGGTGACGACCGACTGGTGAGGGTTCCAGACGGCGTGGCGCCAGACGTCCGGCTCCTCGTCGCGGTCCACGAAGGTCCAGAGGCCTTCGGCGTCCCGGACCGGGAGCCAGACGGCTCCCGGGACGAACGCTTCGCGGTCGACCTCGTCGAAGGCCTCGGCCAGCCATGGCTCGCGCAGTAACCCTGCTGTCACCAGGGCCTCGCGGCAGATGTCCCGGTTCACTTCTTACCCGGCGGCGGCGGGGGCGGGGTGGAAGGCTGGGGTGTCGGCCGGCTCCCGTCCGGGCTCGACGGCTGGGACGGCGGCGTCCACGGCTTGTCTTGCGGTGGTCCGGCGTGCTTGCCCATCAGGGTCTCCAATCGGTTCGGTGTGCAGGATGCCCGCTCCCCGGTGGGGCGGGAGGTCAGAGGGTGTCGACGATCTCGTCGAGCACGGCGAGCAGCGACGAGGAGTGGCGCCACCTCGCTGATCCGGGCGATCAGGCCCTCCTCCGTGCGGGTGTGCTGCCAGCAGCTCACCGGGTCGTGGTGGACGCCCCACCCGTAGCGGCAGAGGCTGCAGTCGGCCATGAGACCGCCGTACTTGATCGCGATCGGAGCCGGCAGGCCGCACCCGGTGCAGCGCGCCTGCGCCCGCGTGCACTCCCCGTCGGGGTGCGCGTCGGACACCTCGGCCGACGGGCGATCCGGGCAGCCCGTCACCTCGCCGCCCCCTCGGCAAGCCGTGCCCCGCCCACCCGGACGAGCAGCTGAACGGCGGCGACCCGGCAGAAGTACGCCCCCGGGCCCGGGAGCGAGGCCCAGTAGAGGGGCCGGCCGGGAACGGGCCGGTCCCGGCCTAGTTCGGGCACCCCGAGGTGGGTGCCGTGGCCGAGGCACTCGACCGCACTCCGGGTCCTCCAGCACTTCGCCGTACCCGGCTCGACGAGCGCGTAGCGGTTCCGGCCGCGCGAGTCGTGGATCAAGGGCCCTTCCAGGGCCAGGGTCAGCGCGAGGTCCACGACACGGTCGTCACTGCTCTCGGCGACCGCGTGGGCCAGCGGGTCCGGGATCCGTACGGCCTCGAAGCGGGCCCCGAGCGGCAGCACGGCGACACCGTGCTCCCACCACGCGGCATGCGCCGCCGCGGGATCGGCGAGGCTGCTGGCGTACCAGTCGGCCGTCTTCTTCCAGGACACGGAGGCTCCCTACGGTCGTCAGCGGGTGATGACACGAGCGTAGGAATCAGAGCTCGCCCCACGAAGTGACCCCCAGTACGGGTACTTTGGTGACATTTCGCAGGCGGGAGAGTGTCGTGGGCGCACCGGTGGATCCCACCCCGACCCCCGGTCAGGGAACCCGGCAACGGGGTCGCGGCGGCGTGGTGTCCGGCTACGTTTTTCGGTTGGTCCGGGAGCATCTGGGTCACACGCAGGATTCTCTGTCCGAAGCCTTCGGGGTCTCCGTGGACACGGTGGCGGGTTGGGAGTCGGGGAGGCGGCCGCTGACCTCGTTGGCGGTGGGGCAGATGCTGGCGCATCGCCACCGGCTCATGCGCATGGGTGCGAGTACGGCGTTGCTCCTCGCCCTGGAGAAGGCACTGGAGGCGGATCTCCTCCTGGCGAACGTACTCACCGACGACGTGCCCATAGGTCACAGCCCCCTGGGTACCTGGGTCCTGCAACGCGACCTCGTCGAGGTACTGGTCTGGCCCTTGAACGGGGTGGCCCCCGAGCCGATGCGCGCCCACGTGGCCCTCGGCAGGCCACGCCGCGGCCCCAGCCCCGACGGACCCGCGCTATCGGCGGACGACCGGCGACGGTTCTTCCGGCGCATCCGCCGAACTGCGGAAGAAGCCCGCTCGGGCGAGTTCCTGCTCCGCCGTCAGGCTCTCTACCTGGCCGGTTACGACGATGCACCGGACACCGCTGCCTGGCTCGCGCAGCAGCAGCGAGCGGAGCGTCCGCAGGACTGGCTCACCCGCTGGCTGGCGGCGCGCTCCGTGGCCGCCGTCGCCGCCCGCCAGGGCGACCGAGACCCCATGCGGCACTTCATCTCCACCACGCTGGACGACGAGGCGGGCGAGGCGGCCAATCTGAACTACTGGGCCTACTGGCTCGGCGAGAGCCCTCACCTCCAGCTCTCCGACGACTTCATAGCCGCACCCGGACGCGGGACCTGGCACGGCCACAGAGTGTTCCAGCACCTCGTGAAAGGCCTCGCGCCCGAGCAGGGCTTCCTCGATCTGAACATTCACACCCTGTGGGCCCTACTCGCCGCGCGCCCCACCCTCCTGGGCTCCGCCGCCGGGCGGACCCTCCGGGACCGGCTGCCCGTGTTGTTGGATGGCACCGGGCCCTCGCCGCACGCGCGTCGGGAGCTGGAAGGCATTCGGTACGCGATCCGCCTCGCCGAGGCATGAAGGAGAGACACAGTGGCTGACGACCTGTCCGCGGTGGCCGGTTTCCTCTACGAGGCGGGAACGCTCAAGCACACGCGCCGCACGGGCTGGTGGATGGCCGGCGTCAACGACCCGGAGAGCGTCGCCGAGCACTCCTGGCGCACGTCGCTCATCGCGTCCATCATCGCGAAGCTGGAAGGCGCCGACCCCGCGCGGGCGGCCTTCCTCGCCGTGTGGCACGACACCCAGGAGACCCGTACCGGGGACGTGAACCACCTCGGGAAGAAGTACGCGACCAACGCCGACCCGGGCACGGTGACTGCCGATCAGACCCTCGGCATGCCGGAGCGGCTCGCCTCGACGATTCAAGAGCTTGTCGCCGAGTACGAGGCCAAGGACTCGCCGGAGGCCGTCTGCGCCCGCGACGCGGACAAGTTGGAGTGCATGCTCCAGGGCATCGAGTACAAGGCCCAGGGACACGCCCACGCCCAGCGGTGGATCGACAACAGCAGGGCCCGTCTGACGACGGAGACCGGGCAGCGGCTGGCCGACGAGCTGCTGGGCCAGGACCCCCTCGACTGGCTGCGGACCGTCCTCGGTGAGACGCCCTGAGGGCGTCCCGCAGAGGGTGCGCACGACACCGGCCCGGCCGCTTCGGGGCGGTCGGGCCGGTGTCGTGTGCGCTCTGAACAGCAGCGCGGGGAGATCCTTCGGGCGCCCCGGCTCAGGCGGCCTTGGTCTCCCAGAAGATGCGGTCGATCTCGGCGATGAGCTCAAGAGCCTTCGCGCCGGTCGCCGGGTCGTTCGACGCCTTGGCGGCCGAGAGGGCCTTCAGGGTGTCGTTGACCAGGGTGTGCAGCTGCGGGTACTTCTCGAAGTGCGGGGGCTTGAAGTAGTCGCTCCACAGCACCGAAACGTGGTGCTTGGCGAGCTCGGCGCGCTGCTCCTTGATGGTGATGGCGCGCGCACGGAAGTCGGCGTCTTCGTTGGCCTGGTACTTCTCCTGCACGGCCTTGACGGACTCGGCCTCGATGCGGGCCTGGGCAGGGTCGTACACGCCGCACGGAAGATCGCAGTGGGCGGAGACCTTCGCCTTGGGGGCGAAGAGGCGGGAAAGCATGGAGTTTGTCCTCCTCGTGATCGTCTTCTCAAGGGGGAGATTACTCGCTGAACAACCGGATTTCGCGGGCGCCCCCATGGGCTTAGGACAAAAGTCCAGGGGCGCGGCCGGACCGGTGAGCGAATGTACGGACCCGTGCGGCAGCATGCGGGGGTGACGAGGAGGACACGCATGGTGGAGATCGGGCGCCCGCGCAAGCGGTTCGGGGTGGTCGACGTGACGGGGGCCTCGATGGTGCCCACGCTGCTGAACGGGGACCAGCTGGTGGTCCGGTACGGGGCCGCGGTGCGGCCGGGCAACGTGGTCGTGCTGCGGCATCCGCTCCAGCAGGACCTGCTGGTGGTCAAGCGCGCGGTGGAGCGGCGGCCGGGCGGCGCCTGGTGGGTGCTCGGCGACAACCCGTACAACGAGACCGGCGACAGCACCGTCTACGGCCCGGTGCCCGCGGAGCTGGTGCTGGCGACGGCGGTGCTGCGCTTCAGGCCGCGCGAGGAGGATCAGCGTTCGCTGAGGGCCCGGCTGTCCTGGGCGGCCTCGGCGCTGCGCCCGCTGCGGGCGGACTCCTCGGCCTCCAGCCGCTTGCGGGCCCGGTAGGCGGCCACGTTCGCCCGGGTGGCGCAGCGGTCGGAGCAGTAGCGCCGGGAGCGGTTGGTGGAGGTGTCCAGGTAGGCGTTGCGGCAGGGCGCGGCCTGGCACAGGCCGAGGCGGTCGGGGCCGTGCTCGGTGAGGGCGAAGGCCAGGCCCATGGCCGCCATGGCGGCGTAGCCGGCGGAGGCGTTCGAGGGGTGCTCGGCGAGGTGGATGTGCCAGTCGGGGCGGCCGTCGTCGGCGAGGGTCTCGTGGCCGGACACCTGGGGGCTGACGGGGAACTCCATGAGCAGCGAGTTCAGCAGGTCGACCGCGAGGACCTCGTCGCCGCCGTCGGCGGCCTCGAAGACGGAGCGCAGGCGGCCGCGGACGTTGCGGAAGCGGGTGACGTCACCGTCGGTGACGCGGCGCGCCATCTGCTGACTCGCGCCGAACAGGGCGCGGACGGCGTCCACCGAGGTGAGCGCGTCCTTGTTGCGGGCCGGCTCCTCGGTGTTGACCAGGCGCACGGCGAAGTCCGAGTAATGGGCCAGTTCCACTTGTAGTCCTTACGGCTGCGGATTAGTGTCTCCGGTAACGGCTGAGACGTCTTCGAGGGTATTACGTATGGAGGGGTTCGGGATGACGGATACGGCGGAAGCGGCGGATACGACCGGGGCGGCGGGCACGACCGACTGGCAGTCCTGGCAGGACAGCTGGGACCGGCAGCAGGAGTGGTACATGCCCGACCGCGAGGAGCGGTTCCGCGTGATGCTGGACATGGTCGAGGCACTGGTGGGACCCGCCCCCCGGGTGCTGGATCTCGCATGCGGTACGGGAAGTATTACGGACCGCGTCCTCAAGCGGTTCCCGGAAGCCACCAGTACGGGCGTCGACCTCGACCCCGCGCTGTTGACCATCGCCGAGGGGCACTTCGCGGGCGATGCACGCGTCACCTTCGTGACCGCCGACCTCAAGGACCCCGACTGGCGCGCCGCCCTCCCCCACGGCTCCTTCGACGCGATCCTGACCAGGAAATCCCTCTAAACACACACTCTACTGCGCCGTTGTTGATCTAGTAAGACGAACGTCCGAAGACACGTAAGCCCCGCCCACCTGCCAGACGAGACGGCAGGCGAACGGGGCATTTTTGCTGTTCAGGGGCGCTGCGCCACGGACGGGCGCGTGTGCTCGTGAGGCGGGACTATCGGAGTGCTGCGGCAACCCTGGTCCGCAGCGTCTCATCCGTGATCGTGTCCACGCTGCGCCAGGCGTACCCGCTGACCTCTTCCTCTTGGAGCGTCACGGCCTGGTCGCCGGAAGCCCGGAGGAGGTACCGAACGTCCGCGTGCCAGTGGTCGCCCTCGCCCTTGGCATCGTTCGCCGGAATCGGGTGTAGGTCGATGTGTACGGGGGTCGGCTGAACGGGGGCGAGGCTGAGCGTCACGCCCGTCTCCTCGACCAGCTCGCGGAGCGCTGCCCCCAACAGGTTCGTGTCCTCCGGCTCAAGGTGCCCGCCCGGGGTCAGCCACTTGTCGAGCACGTTGTGATGGATGAACAGCGCCTCGCCCCGTTCGTTGACGAGCACGGCACCCACGGTGACGTGTCCCGGAAGCTCCTTGCGGCTGGTCACGTCTGCACCCTGGTCCAGAAGCTCAGCCAGCGGGGCGAGGGCGTGCTTGTCCTCGGGGTACGCGTCGGTGTACTCGGCGAGGGTCGTACGGATGTGGTCTGCCGTGATGGGCATTCGATCACCTGTTGTAGTAGTGGAGCCAGGTAGCGGCGATGGCTTCCCGGTCGGTCGTGGGCACCTCGTACATGCCTGCATCCAGACCGCCGCGAGCGAGCATGGCCGCGCCCGCGAGGATCTCGGCCTGAACGAGGAAGATGAACGGTCCAACGCTCGCGCCGTGGATGAAGTTGACCGCCTCGCCGCCATTCAGCAGATAGAAGTAGTGCCCGGTCGTGCTGTAGCGGCTCACGTGCTCGCCGGCACTGTCCCGGATGTAGCCAGAGGGCAAGCCGCTCAACTCCAACTCGTCTTCCGAGCTGGTCACGGTCGCCACGTAGGCCCCGTTCTTGAGCTGCGGGAAGTCCTCGCCGCGCAGCGACAAGGCCCCCGTCGCGCACAACACGAGTCCAGCCTTGGCTATGGCCTGGTCCCGCTCCCGGGCCACTTCGAAACCCTGTGACATGGCCTGTGCGCGCCGTACGGGGTCGATGTCGTAGACGATGACCCGCACACCCTTGACGTGCAGCAGACGGGCGATGCTGGACCCGAGCTTGCCGAATCCGAGGACCAGGGCCGGGCGCCCGTGCAGGATGTCTCCGCGCTGCCGTAGGAGTGCTTCCGCCGAGAACACGACGGACTGTCCGACCAGGAAGTCTTCCGGGGCCTTGAGCGGGCTCCGGGCCACCGAGACGACCGGGCACGGCAGCTTGTCCCGCTCGGCGTAACGCTTGTGGCCGTTCTCGGTGTCCTCGACCACACCGAGGATGGTTCCCGAGAAGCGTTCACACAGCGCGTCCAGCGAGGGAGCGAAGTACCCGCCCACATCGAGCAACACGACATGCTCGCCGGCTGCCCTGGTCTCCAGGTACGTCACGGCGGTATCGGGATCGCTGAACATGTCGCGGGAGAGCTCGTCGCACGCCACGGTGCGTTCGATCTCTCGGCGGGCACTCGCGTGGATGGACTTGGGCTTGGGCAGTACGGCCCGCAGGTGCGACACCTTGCCCACGGCCCCGACGAACGCGGGGCGCTCGGGCAGCAGATGTGTGATCAGCAGTGAGGACGGACGTTCGTGCGGCGTGAACGCTCCGGCGACCTTGCCGAAGTACGTATCGAGCCGTGCACGATCGGTTGTTTCCATGGGCACCCCTTCTTGGCTGTCGTCGATCACTGGACGCGCTCCACCACGGCTACTTCCGAGAACTCCCTCAGGAACGTCAAGTGCCCCGTGAGGCCTGTGTGCGCGATGCACGAGTCGCTGCACTCGTCCGCATTTCCGGTCGGGGCGGTCGTCCACTCACAATCGGGATGGAGACAACGCGCGGTCGCCGTGGTCTCGGCCGAAGGGTGACGGCGCATGCGGAAGTGAGCGAATCGGAGTACCGAACGCCCGCTCGTCACGTGCCCTCGCACCGCGTGCAAGTGCAGCGAGGCTCGGCGGAGCTGGTAGGCAGAGGACTCTGCGGATCGCGCGGCACAATGATTTCGGGACCGTATGTCCTTCCGCTGTCCCGAGAGACACGCAGCGTCATTGCGCTGCGCCTGGTGCTGTTCGTACTGTCTCGGCTCACCGTCCCGCCCTTCGTATCTGGCTCTTGTGCCAGAACGCTAGGCAAGGCGGGGAAAGCCCGAGGGGTCTTATTCGCGGTTATTCTCGCGGGCTCAGGAACTGCTTTGACCGCACGAGCGCCCGATGCGCTTCGGCCCCGTAGAGAGCATTCCTCTCCAGTGCTTCCCACGCACGAACGTGCAGCGCAACGTCCTCCGGATCGTCTAGCCACATTTCGGCGTGCCACGTCTCGGTGATCACGAGGCTGTCGTCATGTACGGAGAACCCGACTCCAGCAGGTACGTTCATGTCCGCTTCGAACGGCACGATCCCGACCCTGACGTTCCCCGGACCGAGCCGCCCCACGATCCGGTCAAGCTGGGCGGCGAGCACGTCGGGCGGACAGGGGCGGGCACGTAGCGCCCCCTCCCATACGAGGAAGTGAAACGTCCGGCTCGGATCCGTGAGGATGTCCTGCCGCCCCATGCGTGCCTGCACGGCAGCTTCTATGTCCCTGGGGGCGGTATGGATCGCGGAGTACCGGGTGAGCACGGAACGTGCGTAGTCGGCGGTCTGCAAGAGGCCCGGTATCAGAGACGGGTCGAAGCTGCGGCGGGAGTGCGTCTTCTGCGCTTGTGCCCAGTGTGCTTCCTGCACGGCGCGGTATCCGCCGGCCAGTTGCCGACGCCAGGATCGGTATTGCGTCTCCAACCCACGCAGGCGCCCGACCAGCTCACCTGCTGCTCCCGGATTCCCGGTCCCCTCAGCCCACGCAGTGAGATCGGCGACGGTTGGTGTCTGCTTGCCGTTTTCCAGCTTGCTCACCTTGGACTGTCCCCACTCAAGGCGGTCTGCCAGTTCGCGGCCCGTGATCCCACCCTCGGTGCGCAGTTCCCGTAGGCGCGCACCGAGGGAGACGCGGGCTTGCTGAAAGTCCGTACTCACTCAGCGGACGGTACCTGAGCCGTGAACTCCCGGTACGGGACTGCGTGGTGCCATGCTGCGTCCCGCGTCTGGCAGGCCAGCAGGACTTCCGCCGGGTCAGTGATCAGCTCCATGCCGATGGTGCGCTCACCCTCGAAATGGAACCGCGCCACGGTCCGGGAGTCGAACAGCCAGAAGTCGGAGAGGTTCACGCCGTGGCGCTCGGCATCGTCACGCCACAGATGCCGGATGTCCTCGCCGGCTGCGACGTTCGTCCGGGCACACGCGAGGAGGTACTGCTGCCCGACGGTCGGCGGGTTGTCCACGATCCGTACCCGCTCGAACCGCTTGCCGCTGTCCACCATGCGCCGCACGTTGGCGAACCACGGGTGCCCGGTCTCTCCAGCGGTGTCACCGGTCCGCAGAAACTCCTGGTAGGACGGCATCGCTTGGTCGGATGCGTACCCGCTGCGGGTCTCCAGCCGCCATGCGGTGTGCTCGAAGCCGTCGTTGATGAACTCGCTGATCTTCTGCTGCGGAACGAATTCCGGCACGTGCGTGACCTCCCTCGGGGCGAAGTTCGCCAGCAGCGCCCGGGGGACGACGACGAACGCTTCTCCCTCTTTGACGTACTTGAGCTGCGCCACGTCCGTAGGGTCGGTCACCGCGTCCCCTTGTACGAGCACCTCCCCAGTCTCCAGGTCCTCGTACAGCGTCGGGCAGTCGCCCACTCCGGATGTGCTCCCGAGGACCCGCAGTCGCCTGGCCATGGCTGTTCCCCTCGTCGTCGGACACAACAGCGCAAGCATGATGATCCGAAGGGGCCCCTGTCCGGGGTGATTCTCGATTATTCGCATCACCGAGGAGACGAAGAAAGCCCCCGCACCCGTCACCCTGCGAAGGGAGACGAGCACGGGGGCTCCGTGGTGTGGCTGGTCTTTGTGCTAGACACTCGGGTCAGAATTTGGTTTGCGCTCGGGAATTGCCACGCTAAGTCACCTCCGCGAAAGCGGTCTAATCAGCCATGCGAGTTTTTTGCCTCCCTGCCGCTCGGGAAGGAGAGGGGTTGACCCCCTCCCCCTGGTCAGAAGGGCGGAGCCTCGCGCGATTCGCGCCGTGAACGAGCCTCAGCAGCGAACCCACCCGGTTGATTGCGTGCTGTCTCTCGGTTGTGGCACGAGACGCACAGCGGACGAAGATGACCCGCAGCGTCAGGGTTCGCGTCGCCCCGTGCGATCAACTCGCGTCGGGACAAGGGGAAGTGGTCCGCCACGTTGGCCAGACGGCCACACAGCACGCACCACGGATGCTTGTACAGGTAGGCCCTGCGCATGCGCTGCCAACGCGTGTCATAGACAGCGCCACCACGTGAAGCACGGTCCGCATTGGCCTCGCGCTCATGCTCAACACAGCGGCCACCACCGGCGGTCAGCTCGGGGCACCCGGGTACCGAGCAAGGGGGGCGGGGTCGTCTGGGCATGGGGGATCACCTCCAGTCAAGGGGACTGGCCTTAGGCGTGGTTGACGTGCCAAGATCACGCGCGACCCGTGAGGGCCCGACTACAGAGGGGAACACCCATGTCCGACACTCAGCAGACCCCGCCGGAAGACAGCGGACTGACGATCATCCCGCCGCAAGAAGGTGGACTGACGATCATCCCGGCCGGAGAGACCAAGCCCGAGGATCTCGGCACGCTGAGCCTGCGCTACGTGGATGGCGTACCTATGCTGGTCGTCAACGGAGGGACTGCGGTTCCTGCTGGCCTGACGGTCGTAGACGGCGCTGGTAATACGGTCACTACCTATGTCACGAGCGCCCCACCGCAGATGGGGACAAGGGGCCTCGCAACTCCGGGTGTGTACGTCGAAGAGATCGAGGGACTCAGCCTCAGCGTAGGGAACCTCGACGGACTCAGCCTCGACGGGTAGTAGTCCTCGAAACGACGGCGGCAGCACCACGGTTCAGCCTGATCACTGCTCGTGCCGTGGTGCTGCGGACACGAGTACGCCTCACGGCACTAGAACGGCGGACCCACAGCCCCGAAGTCCTCGCGCGTCTTGAGCCGATGGCACGGACGGCAGAGCGGTTGAACGTTCCCGTCCGTGTCCGTCCCTCCGAGCGCGAGCGGCTCTATGTGGTCCACGTCGATGGCCGACGCAAGCACATGCCGACCACAGCGCACACACTTCCAACGGCCTGCCTTGCGGATGATCCGGCGCAGCCGAGCGGCAGCACTGTCCGACTTACGTCACACCGCCTGCCAATCGAGATATCACGGGCGGGTTGATCGGCTCCCCGTTTGAATGCCGGGGAGTCACATCAACAGTCACCAGCCGGCTGGGATGCCCAGGGTCCTTCATATGCTGAATTCCACGCGGCATGGGCGCCCCACCGTTCACTACGGGAAGACCCGTTGGAGAATCGGACCAGACTGGCCGTCCCATCGCATCGCGAGGGAAATAGGGATAGTTCCCCTCCGGCCCCGGATCGAGAGCGTCAACGACCACGGTCAGCCCTGGCCTGAAATGTAAGCCTCGCGCTTGGCGCTCAACTCACTGTCGAACTCGGCAGCCAGTGCCAGGGCCTTCCTGTCAGCATGCGACACGATGTCTTCCAGCAGGCCTGCTTCATACCAGCGCTGATCCGGAATAGTGGACACTTCACCCAATGCCGACTGCGCGCGCTGCGCTTCGGTCAGAACGTGGCCACGCTTGTGCCGGGCCGACCGGTATTCCACATAGGCGGCGAACCAGGGCTCATCACTCAACGCATCGAAGAACCGTTCCCGGGCGGCATCGCCTGAGTTGGCAGCAGTATCAGCCCGGCCCCGCCAGGTGGCAACCACCTCGCGGCTGTAGTCCATCGCACGCTCGGCACGTCGCGCGATCTCGGCCTTCTCTGCCGCCTGCAACAGGGTTTCAGCGTCGGCGAGCGGCCCCGATACCTTTTCTGCCTGGGCGCGCAGCTTGGCGACCTGTGCAGCGGCCTTCTCGATCTCAGCAGACATGGTTAGTTACCACCCTTGTTCACGTCGCGCCCGTACTGCGCGGCAATCTTCTTGTCGTTCTCGTAGTGGCCAAGGCTGATGCGGATCAGCGGCCCCATGCGGTCGTACGCTTCCGGATTTGAGGAGCGGAGGGACACGGCCTGCTCCATCGCTTCATTCCACTTCCACGCATCGGCGCGGCGCTGCTCCTTGAGGGTCTTTCGATCAACTGAGTTGTACCAGTTGCTGTTTTCGTACACGATCACTCCGCTTCTTTCGGATATCACAGGGCCCCGTGACTGATCAGGGGGCAACGGCGCTGGGAGGGAGCGGCGTCGTTGGACGCTCGGTCCGTCATGCGGTCTGCGGTGGAGCAGCGGTAGGCCCGCGCTCTCCGGGATTAGTAGGGAGGGACGTTCGCCCGGGTGACGCAGGTGACGTTCAAGAGGCTGTTTCTGTTTTCCCTAGACATGTAAGAGGAAAAAGAGAAAAGGGGGTCTGAACGTCACCTGCGTCACCCTGGGGCCGCCCGCTGTGACCGCCGGCTCAAATGTCCCGCACGCACTGCCTCACGACTCCTGCGCCACCCTCTGCGGTGGGGTGCGCAGTAGTCCCGCTCTCCCTACTTGTCGTGGGGACGGGCGGATTCCCGTGGTCTCGCGGTGCATCAGCGCTACCGGGCTCACCGTCTCCCTACTAGTTGTGGGGAGGGAGGGATTCCCGCCGGACCGAGGGTGTGACGATGTGACGCACAGAGGGTGTTCCTAGATATCGCTTATAAAAATAGAGAGAACATAGGGAAGAGCCCTTGTGCGTCACATCGTCACGCGTACAGCCCGCTGTGCCTCGCGGGCAGGCGGACCGTTCGCTCTCTCCCCACAGTGGAGGGCGAAGGTTTCCTGCGCTCAAGAAGGGTGATGAGGTGCTGAGGGAGGCGCCGGTTCTCTTCCTTCTTATTTTTTCTATGTGTTCTAAAAAAATGGTTGAACTCAACACCCCAACACCAACCGCTCCGCTGTAGGGCAGTCGCCCCCAAGCCCGAGGGGCAGCCGGGGGCAGGGCGAGCGGGGCCCTGTATGTCTGCCTGCGGGCACGAAAAAGCCCCGGCGGTCCGAGGGACTACCGGGGCTGTCTTGACGCTTACAGGCCGTCAGGCGCTGGCGTTATCGTCCTCCAGCTCGGCCAACGCAGTCTGTTCTGCATGCTCTTGTGCCGCCTTGCGATTGGCTGCCTGCTCCTCCGGGTCCAGCGCCGTTGCACGAAATCGGCGCTTGGAGTGGCCGGGGTGAAGCTCTATGCGCACGTCGAACTCCGCGAGAATCTCGCGCCGTGTCGCATCGTCAGGAGCGGACAGCCAGTCCTGTTCCACCGTGCGGCCGACCGACATCCAGCGCATGCCAGCAGGGCGCTCTGGAAGCTGCTTCAGTTCGGCGATCTCCCGCGTCATCCGGGCGTACTCGGTCCGGAACCACTCCGTGTCCGCTTCCGACTCGTACAGGCCCGCCTGACGGTCCCCTCGGAGCCGCATGCGGTCGGCCTCGATCTCGGCGATTCGTGCGGCGTACCCGGTACCGGGGTCGAACTCCTTGCGCCGGACATCGTGAGATCCGTACCGGACGAGGAACCACTCCGTGACCAGCTCATCCAGGATCGGGATGGACATGGTCGGTGCGGGCTTGCAGTGTGCCGAGGCCGGGATGCCCCGCACACGTGCCGAGCAGCCGTAGGCGTTGTTCTGCTTGTGGCGGGACGCCACCCAGAGGCGATGACCACAGGTGCCGCAGAACGTCAGCCCGGACAGCAGGTGCTCACCCTTCGGGGCACGTGTACCCGTCCACTTCGGAGCGGTCTTCGCGATCAGGGCGTCTCGGGTCGCGTGGTCCCACAGCGGCGGAGCGATGCGCACGGCGTGACCATCCGCGCCGACCACCGGACGCTCGTCGTGCATCAGGTACCCCAACGACGCCTCGCTGGTCAGCATCCGCTTGATCGCCTTCGGATTCCACAGCGTCCCCTTGGGCTGCCGCCCGTACATGACCGATCGGTGATCGGCCGGAGACAGCACCCCCGCGCGGTTGAGCCGGACAGCCTCCGTGTGGACGGTCACCATGCCTGTCTCGTCGGCAAGGATGCGCTGCGCCACGTCTCGGATGATCAGCGCGGCCACGGGGTCAAGCTCGACGTGATCGACTTTGGCCATGGGGTGCAGCCGGACGAATTGGTACCCGTACCGGTGCTTCTGCTTGGGCTGCCCCGCCGCGCGGGCGCGCTTGGTCTCGTCCCGGTTCCGCTTCTGGATGGCCCGCAGCTCCATCTGAGCTCCGAAAGACTCCATGGAGAGACGCATCTCGTCGTTGGGGTCGTCCAAGTTCCACGGGCCCGCGTGGCCGTGCGTGATCAGCAGCCGCCCCGCCTCGTGCACCGCGTAGGCGGTGTTCAGTACGTCCCGCTGGTTGCGACCGATCCGGTCCACGGCCGAGCCGGCGATCCCGTCGTACGGACCCATCTCGTCCCGGAGCCAGGGGCCGAGCTGCGGGCGCGCCATCGGGTCAGTGGCGCCCGAGACCTCCCAGTCGTCGGCCCATGCGATGACGTGTCCGCCCACTGACGCAACGGCGCTGAGCACCTGGTCCAACTGCTTCTCAGGGCTGTTCGTAGAGTCCTTCAGGCGAGAGAGGCGACGTACCCCCACCAGGCACTTTCCGCACCCGTCGTACTCACTCGTGATCATGCGGTTCATCTTGCTTGATCTCTCCTCCCGCACGCATGTGCGTTTTGCGGGATCTCCTGACGGCCACCGCCCTGCACTGGCTGCCGAGCGCGGATCTGGCCGTCCTGTACGGGCAGCTCGCACCGCTCCTGGCCCCGGGCGGGGTGTTCATGAACGCCGACCACATGCCCGACCCGACCACCCCGCGCATCGACGCCGCCGAGCACGCCCACCGGCACGCCGGCATGGACCGGGCCAAGACGGCCGGGGCGGTGGACTGGCGCGAGTGGTGGGCACTGGCGGGTGCCGAACCGGCACTGGCCGAGCAGGTCAAGCAGCGCTTCGAGATCTACGGGGAGCACGCGGACGGCGACACCCCCTCCGAGGCCTGGCACGCCGAGACCCTGCGCGCCGCGGGCTTCGCGGAGGCCCGTACGGTCTGGCGCTCCCCCTCGGACGCGCTGGTCCTAGGTCTGAAGTAGGGACCCGAAATGGCTGAGGGGCGGTACGGGATCCCGTACCGCCCCTCGTCCGTCCTCGGGTGCAGGCCGCTGCACCTCAAAGTCACAGCATCTCGGAGTAATCGCACCTCGGAGCTACAGCACCTTGGAGAGGAACGCCTTCGTGCGGTCGTGCTGGGGGTTGCCCAGGACCTCGCGGGGGTGGCCCGACTCGACGACCACGCCACCGTCCATGAAGACGAGGTTGTCGCCGACCTCGCGGGCGAAGCCCATCTCGTGCGTGACCACGATCATGGTCATGCCCGATTCGGCCAGGTCCCGCATGACGTCGAGGACGTCACCGACCAGCTCCGGGTCGAGCGCCGAGGTGGGCTCGTCGAAGAGCATCAGCTTCGGCTCCATGGCCAGCGCGCGGGCGATCGCCACGCGCTGCTGCTGGCCGCCGGAGAGCTGGGTGGGGTAGTTCCCGCCCTTGTCACCGAGACCGACGCGGTCCAGGAGCTTGATGGCGCGCTCGCGCGCCACCGCCTTGGACTCGCCCTTGACCATGACCGGGGCTTCCATCACGTTCTCGATGGCCGTCATGTGCGGGAAGAGGTTGAAGCGCTGGAAGACCATGCCGATGTCCCGGCGCTGCGCCGCGACCTCGCTGTCCTTCAGCTCGTAGAGCTTGTCGCCCTTCTGGCGGTAGCCGACGAGGTCCCCGTCGACGTACAGCCGTCCCGCGTTGATCTGCTCCAGGTGGTTGATGCACCGCAGGAAGGTCGACTTGCCCGAGCCGGACGGGCCGACCAGACAGAAGACCTCACGCGGGGCGACCTCCAGGTCGATGCCCTTGAGGATGTGCGCCGCACCGTAGGACTTGTGGACGCCCTCGGCCTTCACCATGGCAGTCGTCATCAGGCCACCGCCTTGCGGTTCGAGAAGCTGGACAGTTTCGCCTTGATCTTCTGCAGCGGTGTCGGCGGCAGCGAGCGGAGCGCACCACGGGCGTAGCGGCGCTCCAGGTAGTACTGGCCGACGCTGAACACGCTGGTCAGAGCGAGGTACCAGATCGAGGCGACGAAGAACATCTCCATCACCGCGAACGAGGTCGAGGCGATGTCCTGGGCGGCGCGCAGCAGGTCGAAGTACTGCACGGCGACCACGAGCGAGGACGTCTTGAGCATGTTGATGAACTCGTTGCCCGACGGCGGCACGATCACGCGCATGGCCTGCGGCAGCACGACGCGGCGCATCGTCTGGGTGCGGGTCATGCCGAGCGCGTGCGAGGCCTCGGTCTGGCCCTCGTCGACCGACTGGATGCCGGCCCGGACGATCTCCGCCATGTACGCGCCCTCGTTCAGGCCGAGGCCCAGCAGGGCGGCCAGGAAGGGGGTCATGACCTGGGTCATCTCGTCCTTGTAGAACCCGAGGTTCAGGATCGGGAAGATCAGGGCGAGGTTGAACCAGATCAGCAGCTGCACGTACACCGGGGTGCCGCGGAACAGCCAGATGTAGAACCAGGCGATGGTGCTGGTCACCGGGTTCTTCGAGAGCCGCATGACGGCGAAGAGGATGCCGAGGACCAGGCCCAGGGCCATCGAGGTGATGCTGATCCAGACCGTGTTGACGACACCGCGCAGGATCGTCGGGTCGAACAGCTTCTCCGGCACGGTCGCCCAGCGCACGTTGCCCTGCGAGAAGGCGACGGCGAGCGCTACGACCAGGCCGATGACGACCACGGCGCTGATCCAGCGGCCGTAGTGGCGCACCGGGATGGCCTTGATGGCCTCGGGGGGGACGGCCCCGGCCGGCGGGTTGTCCGCCGGGCCCGGGACCTTGTCGAGCTTGTCAGTCACAGTGACTGCCCTTCAGTGTGCTGCGGTGGTACGCGGAGATCAGGAACCGGCGTTGATCTTGGCCTCGGTCACGGCGCCGGAGCCCGCGTTCCACTTGTCCAGGGCGGCCTTGTAGGTGCCGTCCTTGATGACCGCGTCAAGGGCTTCCTTGAGCGCGTCGCGCAGCTGGGTGTTCTTCTTGTCCACCGCGATGCCGAAGAGACCGGCGTCGGTCGGGTTGGCGATGGCCTCGAAGTCGTTGCCGCCGCCCGCGGTCTGCGCGATGTACGCGGCGACCGGGGAGTCGTTCAGGTCGGCGGCGGCGCCGCCGGCCTTCACGCGGGTCTGGGCCTCGGCGTCGGTCGGGAAGGACTCGATCTTGAGCTCGCCCTTGCCGTCCGTCTTGCACTTCTCGGCCTGGGTCTTGGCCGACTCCTCGTACGTGGTGCCGCGCTGCACGGCGACCGTCTTGCCGCACAGGTCGTCGAGGGTCTTGATGCCCTGGGGGTTGCCCTTCTTGACCAGGATGCCGGTCGAGGAGGAGAAGTAGTCGACGAAGTCGACACCGGCACCGGTCTTGGCGCCCTTGTCGTCCAGGCCCTCCTGACGGGCCTTGGTGTCGGTGAGCGAAGACATGACCAGGTCGCTGCGGCCCGTCTGCATGCTGCCGATCAGCGTGTCGAAGGTGCCGGACTCGAACTTGAACTGCACGCCGAGCTGCTTCGCCATGGCCGCTGCGACATCGGGGTCGACGCCGACGATCTTGCCGCCCTCGGTGAACTCCATCGGCGCGTAGGTGGCGTCCGTGCCGACCTTGATGACACCGGCGTCCTGAATCTTCTTCGGGAGCTTGGAGAAGAGCGGGGCGCTGCTGTTGTTCGTCGCGCCCGACGGGGTGCTGGAGGCCTTGTCGGTCTGGTCACCACAGCCGGTGAGGATCAGGGTTCCCGCGACCGCGATCGCGCCGACCGCGGCGATCCGGGACCGTGCAGCGGTCGTACGACGGGTGGTGCTAGCGGTCATGGCTTGGTTCCTCCGGCGCTGGTGGAAAAGCAACGAAAAACGGTCGGACACGCACCATCGAGTGTCGCGACCTTGTGTGATTACGGCATCTTGCCATTCGGACTGAGACATTCAGGGTGCCCGTCAGGTCAAAATCGCATAACGGGCGCCCCGGGTAGCCCAACAGGACTGCGGAGAACGGGGTTCGAGGCCGCAGATACTGCTGTGACCTGCTGTTTTTGCCGCAGTTTCTACGGGGCGTCTCGCCCACTGGACGGCAAGGTTTGGACTTTTCGCCAAAAGCCGGGCAGGGGACCTACAGTTGAGCGGGAATCGACTCGTCTGGGCGAGCGTTCTTCGGGTAGAACAGATCCTTACACCCCTCATCCGGGGCTCAGGGCGCGCGTGCGGCGCGCCCGCGCGTACGAACCTCCCCTTCGCGGAGACGGGCCAACCGTTGACGCGGAGTACGGACGCGGTGCCCGCCCACCCCTTAACCAGGAGTGGCCACCCTCAACGAACAAAAGGAATTAAGGGGTCACACGAAGTGGCAGCGGAGATCGTCAACCCTCGCAGCGACAGCGCGACGGACAACAACCCCGATGCGGTGTTCGCGCTGCACCGGGGCGGCAAGATGGCCATCCAGGCCACGGTTCCGGTGAACGACAAGGACGACCTGTCCCTGGCGTACACGCCGGGCGTGGCGAAGGTGTGCACCGCCATCGCCGAGCAGCCGGAGCTGGTGAACGAGTACACCTGGAAGTCCAACGTGGTCGCCGTCGTCACCGACGGTACGGCCGTGCTCGGCCTCGGTGACATCGGCCCGGAAGCCTCCCTCCCCGTGATGGAGGGCAAGGCCATCCTCTTCAAGCAGTTCGGTGGTGTGGACGCGGTTCCGATCGCGCTCGCCACCAAGGACACGGACGAGATCGTCGAGACGGTCATCCGTCTGGCCCCGTCCTTCGGCGGGGTCAACCTGGAGGACATCTCGGCGCCCCGCTGCTTCGAGATCGAGCGCCGCCTCCAGGAGGCGCTGGACATCCCGATCTTCCACGACGACCAGCACGGCACGGCCATCGTGACGCTGGCCGCGCTGCGCAACGCCGCCAAGCTCACGGGTCGCACCCTCGGCGACCTGCGCGCCGTGATCTCGGGCGCGGGCGCGGCGGGCATCGCCATCGCCAAGATCCTGGTGGACGCGGGCATCGGCGACGTCTGCGTCACCGACCGCAAGGGCGTCGTGTCCGCGGACCGCTCGGACCTGACGGACGTCAAGGCGGAGATCGCGGGCCTGACCAACAAGACCGGCCAGACGGGCTCCCTGGAGACCGCGCTGAACGGCGCGGACGTCTTCATCGGCGTCTCCGGCGGCTCCGTCGCCGAGGAGGCGGTGGCCACCATGGCGAAGGACGCGTTCGTCTTCGCCATGGCCAACCCGAACCCGGAGGTCCACCCGGACGTCGCGCACAAGTACGCGGCGGTCGTGGCCACGGGCCGTTCGGACTTCCCGAACCAGATCAACAACGTGCTGGCGTTCCCGGGCATCTTCGCGGGTGCCTTCAAGGTGCGCGCCACGCGGATCACCGAGGGCATGAAGATCGCCGCCGCCGATGCCATCGCCGGTGTCGTGGGTGACGAGCTCGCCGCCGACTACGTGATCCCGTCGCCGTTCGACGAGCGCGTGGCCGAGGCGGTCGCCACGGCCGTGGCCGCCGCGGCCAAGGCCGACGGTGTGGCCCGTCTCGTCTGAGACCGGACCTGACCGGACCTGAGCAGTACGCCAAGAGGCCCGACCGGATCACCTCCGGCCGGGCCTCTGCTTTTCCGCGCGGCGCCCGCCCGGGACCGGGCCGGGTGCGACGAAGGCCTCACCCGTGCGGTGGCGGGAGGTCTGGAACCAGGCCCTACTGAGCGGTAGCGTCGCCGCATGTTCGCTGCCTACGCCGCCCGAATCGACCGTGACCAGCCGCTGAACGGCCTCGTGCTGGGCGACCGCCCGGCCCCCGAGGCCAAGCCCGGCTGGGTGACCGTGAACGTCAAGGCCGCCTCCCTCAACCACCACGACCTGTGGTCGCTGCGCGGGGTCGGCCTCGGCGAGGAAAGACTCCCGATGATCCTCGGCTGCGACGCCGCCGGGATCGACCAGGACGGCAACGAGGTCGTCCTGCACTCCGTGATCGGCCAGAGCGGCCACGGGGTCGGCCCGGACGAGCCCCGCTCGATCCTGACCGAGCGCTACCAGGGGACCTTCGCCGAGCAGGTGACCGTCCCCGCCTGGAACGTGCTGCGCAAGCCCGCCGAGCTCTCCTTCGAGGAGGCCGCCTGCCTTCCGACGGCCTGGCTGACGGCGTACCGGATGCTGTTCACCAACGCCGGGGTCCGCCCCGGGGACTCCGTCCTGGTGCAGGGGGCCGGCGGCGGCGTCGCGACCGCCGCGATCGCCCTCGGCAAGGCGGCCGGCCTGCGGGTGTTCGCCACGAGCCGGGACGAGGCCAAGCGCAAGCGGGCCGTGGAGCTGGGCGCGGTCGAGGCGTTCGAGCCGGGCGCACGGCTGCCGCAACGGGTGGACGCGGTGATCGAGACGGTGGGCGCCGCCACCTGGTCGCACTCGGTGAAGTCCCTGCGTCCGGGCGGAACCCTGGTGATCTCCGGCGCAACGAGCGGCGACCGGCCCGCGCACGCCGAGCTGACCCGGATCTTCTTCTTGGAGCTGAAGGTGGTCGGCTCCACGATGGGCTCGAAGGACGAGTTGGAGGACCTCCTCGCCTTCTGTGCGACCACCGGGCTGCGGCCGGTCATCGACGAGGTGCTGCCGCTGGACCGGGCGCGGGAGGGATTCGAGAAGCTCGCGGCGGGCGACCTCTTCGGCAAGATCGTCCTCACCCCCTGACCAACTCGGCGTCAACTGGGGTTGACGAGCCTCCCGCGTCAACCTACATTGACATCCATGACCGAAGCCACTGATCTCGCCGAGCGGGCCGGTGACCGTGACCCGCGCGTGGGCCTGCGTGCCGTGGCCGCCCTCCGGAGGCTGCTGGAGCAGCTGGAGGCCGTACAGGTACGCAGCGCCCGCGCGCAGGGGTGGTCCTGGCAGGAGATCGCGGCCGAGCTGGGCGTCAGCCGGCAGGCCGTGCACAAGAAGTACGGGAGGCTCTGATGTTCGAATGCTTCACCCGCGACGCCCGGTCGACCGTGACCGGGGCGGCGACCGAGGCCCGGCAGACCGGGGCCCCCACCGTCACCGAGGAGCACCTGCTGCTCTCCCTGCTGGCCCTGGGCGCCCTGGACCCGCTCGGCGTGGACCGCGCGGCCGTTGCCGCCGACCTCGCGGCGGCCCGCCGCCGGGGCGGCATGTCCAGGGCGGACGAGGAGGCGCTGGCCGGACTCGGCATCGACCTCACCGAGATCGTCTCCCGCATCGAGGAGACCCACGGCCAGGGCGCCCTCGCGGCCCCCGCGCCCCGCAGGCGGACCCTGGGCGCCTCGATCCGCTCCGCCCTGGGGCGCGAGGACGCGGACGACCGCGCGGGCAGCTACCGGGTCCCCTTCACCGAGGGCGCGAAGAAGGTGCTGGAGCAGTCGCTGCGCATCGCGCTGGGCCGCAAGGACAACCACATCGGCACCCTGCACCTGCTGCTGGCCCTGATCTCCCGCCCGGGCACCGTCTCCGAGGTCCTGTCGGACCACGGCGTCACCTACGGCACGGCCGAAACCACCCTGGCAGCCTGACCGCCCCGGCGGTAGCTGGGGGGAGTTCGAGGGGCGGAGCCCCGCACTTTCAGCCCCGCCGGCGATGGAGGCGCGGGGTCCGGGGCGGCGCCCCGGCAGCAGTGCCGCGGGCGGGCTACGACCTGGCCCCGAACGTGGTTCCCAGCCGGCCGCAGGCCGCCTTCAGGTGCCCGCGGGCCTCGGCCACCTGGGCCGCGGTCACCCCGCGGTCCCGCGCAGCATCGCGGACCTCGTCGCGGAACCGGTCCAGCAGCCGGTCCAGGTCTCGGGCCGGGTCGCCGGTGGGCACCAGGTCGGCGGCCCAGTCCCCGTCCGCCGCCGCATGGGCCGCCGCGTCCCCCGCCGAGGACGCGGCCTGCGTACCGCCGAGCCAGGCTCCGGCCAGGCTGCCCAGGACGCCGCCGGACTTGGCGAACTGCTCCTGGAGCTGGCCCGCGATGCGCTGGACCTCCTCGCGGGCCCGCTCCTGGGCCTCCTTGGCCTGACGGCGGGCCTGCTGCGCCTCCTCGCGGGCGCGGCGGCTCTCGTCCTTCGCCCGGCGCGCCTGTTCCTTCCACTCCTGCCGCGCCTTGCGCAGGTCCTCCTTGGCGGCCTTCCAGGACTCGTCCTCGACCTGGGTCGCCGACGCCGACGCCGCGGCCCGCATCTCGCGGCGCAGGTCTCCCGCCGCGCCGCGGACGTCGTCTCGGATCTCGGCGGCGAGCTCGGTGACCGAGTCGCGGATCTCCAGCTCCAGGTCGGCCAGTTCGCCGCCGCGGTCGGCCAGTTCGGCCCGGCCGGCATCGGTGATCGAGTACACCTTGCGCCCGCCCTCGGTGGCGTGCGTGACCAGGCCCTCGGCCTCCAGCTTCGCCAGCCGCGGGTACACGGTGCCCGCGGAGGGCGCGTACAGGCCCTGGAAGCGCTCCTCCAGCAGGCGGATCACCTCGTACCCGTGGCGCGGGGCCTCGTCCAGCAGCTTGAGGAGGTACAGGCGGAGTCGGCCGTGGGCGAAGACGGGCGGCATGTCAGAGCACCTTCTTGTCGAGCGCGAGGGGGGCGGCGGGACGGTCCGCGTCGCCCTGCGGGCGGCGCAGCAGCGCGATCGAGCCGGAGACCGTGGTCGCCCGCAGGGTGCCGGCGCCGGAGCCGAGGGTTCCGGTGATTCGCTTGGCGCCCATCTGGCCGGAGACCCGCAGGTCCTCGAAGGCGTTGGAGACGCGACCGGTGGCGGTGTTGGCCTCGACCTTGGCGTCCGCGGGGTGCGGGAGGCGGATCGCGACCTGCCCGGAGACGGAGTTGAGGAAGATGTCCACCGGCTTCGGGTCGGCGGGGTCCGCGGCCAGGTCGATGAGCATGTCGCCGCTGACCGAGTCCGCCCGCACGTTGCCGCCGGAGCCGTCGACCACCGTCAGGCCGCCGGAGACCGAGTGGAAGCCGAACTCGCCGGAGACGGACTGGGCCTCGACGCTGCCGGAGACGGTGTGCGCCTTGACCCGGCCGGACAGCCCGACCAGCGTGGCGTCACCGGAGACCCCGTTGACATCGGTGCCGCCGGAGATGCCGGAGACGAAGACGGCTGCGCCGACCGCGGCCACGTGGACCTGGGTGGTGGCGGGCACGGTGAGGGTGATCGCGACGCTGCGCTCCCAAGCCTTGCGGCCGGAGGCGGACCCGGCCCAGGCCTTCCAGGGCTTGGTCTCGAACCACTGCTTGAGGCCCTGGGAGCCGTTCCAGGGCAGGTCCTCGTAGGACACGGTGAGCGTGCCGCCGTCCTGCACGACGTACAGCGGCGGTCCGTCCACCTCGGTCACCTCCAGGCGGGCCGGGCCCTCCTCGGCGGCGACCACGTTCACCGTGCCGCTCACGAGGCGGACGCGGAGCTCGGTCACCGGCTCCTCGAAGGTGAGCTTCTGCGGTTCGTCGAAGTGCCATGTCGACGGCGACGGCGACGACTCGGGCGACTGCTCTGCCATGGTGCTGATCCTCCTCGTGCGTTCACGGACCGGGCTCGACGCACGCAACATATCGCGTCTTCCAGTAACACGATATATCGCGGATGAACGAAGTCAAGCGCCCTTCCGAAACCCCATGGTTCGGGGTGTTTTGCACTACTGTGTGGGCATGTCAATATCCAGGGCCGCGACCGGCGGAATGCTGCTCTGCCGTGCCGAACCCCTTGCCGTCCGGCCCCCGGCACACCTGTTGCGCGTACGCCTGCTGCTCGCCCCGGCGGGTGCGTGGAGCGTGCTCGTCCCCGAGGACAAGCCGTGGCGGGACGGCCCGGAGACCGTGGCGGAGGTCCTCTCCGGCTGGGGCTCGGCCATCGCGATCGGCACCGACCGGCCGGTGCTGGGCCTGTGGTGGGAGGGCGGCCGGACCGGATTCGCCCTGGCCGGCGGGTTCCGACGGACCGTCTCCTACGGGTGGGACGCGGCCGGGCGCCCGGCCGGCGAGCCCGATGCGATGCGGGCCCTGTCGGCCCGGCTCGGCCTGGACCCCGTACTCGACCTGGAGGAGCTGGAGCGCCTCACCCGCGCCGGCGGCGATCCCGTCGTGGACGGGGAGGCCCGGCTGCTCGCGTTGGTCGCCCTGCTCGCGCGCACCGGACTCGCCCTGCCGCCCGGGCTCGCCCCGGGCGAATCGGCCGACCGGCTGCGGGGAGCGGCCCGGGTGGCTCCCGGCATGGAAACGCTGGAGTGGTCCGGCTGGCGCGACGCGGTACGGGCCGAGCTCGACGCGGCGGAACGGGGCCCGCTCGGCCCGTGGGTCCGCGGCCCCAGGGCCCGGCTGCTGGGCGCGGCCCAGGTGGCGGCCGGCGCGCCCCTGCTGGCCTGGGCGGCCCGCCGCCGCAGCCCGGGCTGGGCGACGGCGGGTGCGGTCCTCCTGGCGCACGGCGCCGCCTCCCTGGCGTACGACCGGGCCCGAGCGCGACACTCCGCCAGGGCCTAGGCGCGGCGCCGGGCCCAGGCTCAGGGGGGCTCAGGGGGCCGTGGGCGGCAGCTCCTTGATCCGGTCGACGACCGTCCGGGTCATCACGGCGCTCGTGTACACGACCGTGCCGGGCTTGATCAGGCCCTGTTCGCCGGACTCGCCCTGCACCTGGACGCTGCGCTCGCCGAGGAACGTGAGGGTCTGGCGGTCGAAGATCCACTCCACGCGCTGGCCGGAGTGCTCGTCGAGCCGGGCGACCGCGACGCCGCTGCGGCCCGCGGCGTCGACCGCCTCGTCGACCGTCACCACGCCGGGGATCTTCGCCGCCGCCTTGTAGAGCGCGGTCGTGAGCTCGGCCGGCGGGTAGCTGGAGCGCAACAGGTCGCCGATCGTGGTGAAGGCCTCCTGGTCGGGGCCGTTGCCCATGCCCTTGGTCTCCTCGTAGATCCGCCGGAGCAGCACGTCGGGGTCGGTGGGCAGCGCGGCGAGGTAGTCGTAGGTGGGCGCGTTCAGGTACGGCGTCGGAGTGTTGCCCTTCTCGTCGAGCCCCGCCAGGGTCACGCCCTCCGGTCCGGTGTTGCCGGGCTCGATCAGCCAGCCCTTGGTGCCGTCCGGGGAGTTCCACTGGTGGCGCACGTGCAGCGGCAGGCTGACCAGGGTGCTCTTGTTGCCCACGGTCTTCACGTAGGTGTTGGCCGCCTTGCTGCCGATGTAGACGAACTGGTCCGCGCGCACGGCCGGGCCGGAGACGGAAGCGGAGGCCAGCGAGATCCGGTCCAGGAGCTGCGGGGCCCCCTTGGGGTCGGCGGTGCCGATCCGGGTGGTCAGCGCCGGGCCCGTGGCGACGGTGGAGCCGGGTCCGTCCGCGGCGCCCCGGTCCACGTAGGAGAGGAAGCCGACGGCGAGCGCTCCGGCCAGCGCGAAGGCCGCGGCGGGCACGAAGACCGCGCGGCGCAGGAACGGGTTGCGCGACCCGGTGGCACGGGCGGGGGCGGCCTGGGCGGGGCCCCGGGCGGCGGTGTCGGCGGCTCGGAGGTCTTCGTGGATCTGGGCCATCAGGCGCTCCTTGTGGAACTGGTGGCGGCCCGCGGGCAGTTCCCGTTCGGCGAACGGAGGAAGGAGCGGGTGCTCCTCCCGGCCGGCCGGGCGGGGCCGGGAGAGGTCGGGGTTCATCGGGTTCCTTCCTGTGCGGACCGGACCGTGTTCGTGCGGTCGCCATATGTCTGTCGGGGTCGAGCCACGAGTTCCCGCTTTTTCTTCTTCATTTCTGTTTCAGCGAGTTTGCGTAGCTTCGTACGGGCGCGGGACAGCCTGGAACGGACGGTTCCGACCGGGATGCCGAGGACTCGGGCGACCTCCGCGTACTCCAGCCCCTCGCCCAGGCACAGCAGGAGGACTTCGCGCTCGGGTCCGCGCAGCGCACTCAACTGCCCCAGCGTGGCCGCGATCTGCTGCCGGTCGTCCAGCCGGCCGGCCACCTCCTCGGCGTGGTCGGGCACGGCCGCCGCGCCGGCCGCCGCCGTGGCGGCGGCAGCGGCGGCCCGGTAGCGCCGGTTGCTGCGGCAGTGGTTGCGGGCGATGTTGGTGGCGATGCCCAGGAGCCAGGGCCTCAGCGAGCCGCCCTCGGGGTCGATCGTGCCGCGCAGCCGCCACGCCTCCAGGAAGGCGGCCGACATGACGTCCTCCGCGGCGGCCCAGTCGCCGGTCATCCGGAAGGCGTGGTTGTAGAGGGTGCGGGCGTAGCTGTCGAACAGCTCCGCATAGGCGTCCGGATCCCCGGACCGCACCCGGGTTCGCATCTCTGTTGTCACTCCTGTCGGCTGTCCGGCACCCGGGGCGGAGTTCCCGTGACCTGCGTCACGTTCCGTCGCGGAGCGGTCGGCCGGCGCCTGCCCGACCCCGACACCCGACCCCGCCCCCTGCCCCGGTCAGGCATCGACCCGGCCCGGAAGGGACAGCCTAGGAGAGGGCTCGGAGGGGGCTGGTTCAGGCCACCTCCAGCAGTGGGCTCGCGTGGTGGTGGAGCCAGGCCCGGTACGGGGGCGTCCGCAGGGCGGCCTCGCGATAGGCGGCGCGCAGGTCCTCGTAGACCTCCGCGTGCGCGCCCGGTCGGGTGGCCAGCAGCAGGCGCACGGCGAGGGGGTCCCCGCAGAGCGGCCGGATCGCCATGTCCTCGCGCGGCCCGGAGGTCGGCTGGCACGGGGCGACCGCCTCGCCGGAGATGATCAGCGAGGTCGCCGTGTGGTAGTCGGCGTGGAGCACCGGCGGGTCGAGTCCGGCCCCGGCGAAGACCCGGCGCAGGCCGTCCCACTCGCCGTCGACCGAGGGGTCGACCATCCAGCGGTCGGCGGCCAGGTCCCGTAAGGAGACCACCGCCTGCCCGGCGGCCGGATGGTCCCGGGACATCGAGACGAACTGCGGTTCCCGCTCCATCAGTACGTGCAACTGCAGTCCGGGCGGCACCCGCAGCGGACTGCCCTCCACCTCGTGCACGAACGCCACGTCCAGCTGTCCCGCGGCGACCATCCGCAGCAGCGCATTGGCGGAGACGTCGACCACGAGCGAGGTCTCGGTGTCCGGAAGCCGCCGGTGGATCCGCCGCAACCAGCCCGGCAGCGCGCTGCTGGCGGTGGAACCGATGCGCAGCCGCGAGGCGTGTGCCAGTTCGCGGGCCTCCGCCACCAGCGCGGCCATCTCGGCGAGCAGCGGGCGGGCCCGGCCCAGTACGGTCCGGCCGAAGGGGGTGGGCCGGCAGCCGGTCCGCTCGCGCAGGAACAGCTCGCCGTCGAGGGCCCGTTCGATGCGGCGCAGCTGGGTCGTCAGGGAGGGCTGGCTCACGCCGAGTTGCCGGGCGGCCTTGTGCAGGCTTCCGGCGTCGGCGATGGCGCACAGCGCGCGCAGGTGCCTGACCTCAAGCTCCATCCTCCGAGGGTAGGCCGGTCCCTGCTGACCGCACCAGCCACCTATAGCCCCCCGAATCCCGCCATTCTCACGCTAGTTGGGCTGCCGAAATCTCCCCGATAGGTCGGCGTTATCGGGGAGTGACATCATCCGCCGGGCACTTCCGCTCCCGCAGACTCCGGTTCGAAAGACCACCCCCCACCGCACCGGACGAGTAGGAGCTCCCCCACATGCGCCACTCCCGTAAGGCCATGCTGGCCACGACCGTCGGCCTCGGCCTCGCCGCCACCCTTGGTGTCGTCCCCACCGCCACCGCCGCGCCCGCCCCCGTCGGAAACGCCGTGAGCTACGCCGCGTACGAGCGTTCGCCGGAGAACGACGCCGCGAACCGCGCCTTCTTCGAGGCCGTGCAGCGTTCGGTCGCCGAGCAGCGGGCCGCCAACCCGGGCGCCCTGGCCGTGACCGTCACGTACAACACCCGCAGTGCCCCGAGCTTCCGCAGCCAGATAGCCCGCTCCACGCAGATCTGGAACAGCTCGGTGTCCAACGTCAAGTTGCAGGAGGTGTCCTCGGGCGGGAACTTCTCGTACCGCGAGGGCAACGACTCACGCGGCTCGTACGCGAGCACGGACGGGCACGGCCGGGGTTACATCTTCCTGGACTACCGGCAGAACCAGCAGTACAACTCCACCCGGGTGACGGCGCACGAGACCGGCCACGTGCTGGGTCTGCCGGACCACTACTCGGGTCCGTGCAGCGAGCTGATGTCGGGTGGCGGCCCGGGCACCTCGTGCCAGAACGCCAACCCGAACTCCGCCGAGCGGGCGCGGGTCAACCAGCTCTGGGCCAACGGCTTCGCCTCCGGTCTGGGTGCGAAGGACCTCGCCGCCAAGGGCTGAGTCACCGCTCCTCGGGATCCGCGTGATCGGGGCAGTCGGGGTTCCGGCAGGGGCCCCGACCCCACACGGGGATGAAGATCCCGAGGGACTTGCGCCGCCTGACCACCGTGTCGACGCGGCGCCCGCACGCCGGGCACGTCTGCTGTTCGTGCCCGGCCTGCGGGGCCACCGTCTCGTGCGCGTGGTGCTGCTGTTCACCGGCCATACCTCCACGGTAGGCCGGTTCCGCGCGTTCGGCGGGTCAGCTCCTGCTGACGGCGTACGTGCTGACGATCTGGCCGCCGCCGAAGGTCTTGACCCCGGTGAGCTCCAGGTGGCGCACGTCGAAGCCGGCGCGGGACATCGGCATGCCGGTGCCCGCGAAGACCGGGTAGGTCTTGACGATGATCTCGTCGATCTCGTCGATCAGCTGGGTGGCGAGGTCCGCGCCGCCGCAGAGCCAGATGCCGAGACCGTCCCGGGCCTTGAGCTCGCGGACCTCGGCCGCCAGGTCGCCGCTGATCAGCCGGACCTGCGGGTCGGGCGGGGTGGTGAGGGAGCGCGAGACGACGTACTGCTCGGGCAGGTGGCCGTAGGGGCTGGTCATGCCCGCCTTGAGGCCCGGCTCGTAGGTGTTGCGCCCCATGATCACCGCGTCGAAGCGCTTGGGCGCGGCGTCGGCGATCCCGAGGTGGGCGCGGCCCTGGGCCGAGATGGTCTCGGGGTATTCAGCCGTGAGGTGCCCGACGAACTCGGCGTCGAGGTGGCTGTAGAAGAAATCGCCGTCGCCGTCCGGGGCACCGATGAACCCGTCGACGGTCGTGGCGATGAAGTACGTGAGCTTGCGCAAGCGATTCTCTTCCACTGGGCAGTGCCACCGCACCGGGGCACGTCGCACAAAGTACTTCACCTGAAGTGGTTACGCAAGGACCATCGCCCGCCCCGGACGGGACGGCGACTCTCAGCCGCGCGGCTCGCGCCACATCGGCCACATCAGCGGCCCGTCCGGAAGCCGTACCGCCTCCCCCGTGAACTCCCAGCCCAGCCGTTCGTACAGCCCCTTGCTGCGCTCGCTGCTCGCCTCCAGGTACGCCGGCACGCCCTCGCGGTCGCAGCGCTCCAGCACCGGCCGGATCAGCTCGCTCCCCAGCCCCTGTCCCTGCCGGCCCGGGGCGACCGCGATCATCACCAGGTACTCGTGCTCCTCCGCCGTCGGGTGCACCGCGCCCGTGAGGCGCCCGACCAGCTCGCACCGCTCGTTGTCCGGGTCCGCCACGGCCCGCATCCGCGCCGGGACCTCGTCCTCGACGGCCTCGCCCTCGGGGTCACCGGCCGGGACCCGCAGCCACAGTGCGGCCGCCGAGCCGTCCACGGCGTAGTCGATCCGGCCCTCCTCCAGCGCCACGTCCACGAAGACGCCCAGGAACTTCCCGTGCACCGCGGCCCGGTGCTCCGGGTCCGGGAAGACCCAGCTGCTCACCGGGTCGGTGCGGAAGGCCTCGTCGAGCAACCCCGCCACCGCGTCCCGGTCCGACTGATCCGCCTGACGTATCTCCAGCGCCACTGGTCACACCCTTCACTCACGTGTCAACAACCTTGAGCGATCCTAGAGTTGGCGCGGACATGCGGTAAGGCCCGTTCCGGCACCGTGCGGTACCGGAACGGGCCTCGCCCCCTCGGGCCTCTCCCCCTCGGGCCTCGCCCCCCCCTCGGACCTCTCTCCCCCCTCGAGCCTCGCCCCTCGACCCCGGGATCTACTCGCGCCCCCGCGCGCTCACCGCGTACGGCGCGTCACGAACTCCGCGAGCGCCAGCAGCCCGCCCGCCGCCCCGAGGTCCGGAACGGCCCGGGACAGCTGCTGGACCGCCCGCCCCATCCGGTCCGCGGCCTGGGCCTGCGCCCAGTCGCGCCCGCCGGCCCGGTCCACCGCGTCGGCCGCCCTGCGTACGTCCTCCCCGGTCATGGGGCCGGCGTACAGCGCGGCCAGCTCCTTCCCCGCCGCGGTGTCCGAGGTGAGGGCGGCCACGACCGGGAGGGACTTCTTGCGGGCGATCAGGTCCGCCCCGGCGGGCTTGCCGGTGTGCCCCGGGTCCCCCCAGATGCCGATCAGGTCGTCGATCAGTTGGAAGGCCAGCCCGGCCTCCCGCCCGAAGGCGTCCATGGCGTCGACCTCGTCCGGCCCGGCCCCCGCGTACAGGGCGCCCAGCGCGCACGCACAGCCCAGGAGCGCCCCGGTCTTGGCCGTGGCCATGTCCAGGCACTCGTCGAGCGTGACCTGCGGACGCTGCTCGAAGGCGCAGTCGGCCTGCTGGCCCGCGCACAGCTCGATGACACAGGCCGCGAGCCGGGCCGAGGCCGCCGCGGCGGCCGGATGCGGGTCCTCCGCGAGCAGCCGCAGCGCGAGCGCCATCATCGCGTCGCCCGTGATGATGGCGTCCGGCGTCCCGAAGACGGTCCAGGCCGTGGGCCGGCCCCGCCGCCGGACGTCCTTGTCGATGATGTCGTCGTGCAGCAGCGTGAAGTTGTGCGCCAGCTCCACGGCCGCCGCCGCCCGTACGGCCTCGTCCACCGGACCGGCCCCGGGACCGCGCAGGGCCTGGGCGGCGGCCAGCACCAGGGCCGGCCGGATGGCCTTCCCGGTCCCTCCCGCGGCGGGGCTGCCGTCCTCGTGCACCCAGCCGAAGTGGTACATCGCCACGCGCCGCATCGAACCCGGCAGGCTCTCGACCGTGTGGCGCAGCTGCGGGTCGACCGCTTCTCTCGTCCGTTCCAGCAGGGCCGCGGCGTCCTGGCCCTCACCGGTCGCGATGGCGTTCACGGCGGTCAGCGCCAACGGCCGATCTCGACGTTCTCCAACACCCCGAGCGCGTCCGGCACCAACACCGCGGCCGAGAAGTAGGCGGTGACCAGGTAGGAAATGATCGCCTGCTCGCTGATCCCCATGAAGCGGACCGACAGGCTCGGCTCGATCTCGTCCGGGATGCCCGGCTGGTGGAGCCCGATCACGCCCTGCTCGTCCTCGCCGGTGCGCATGCACAGGATGGACGTGGTGCGGGCGTCGCTGATCGGGATCTTGTTGCTCGGGAAGATCGGCACCCCCCGCCAGGCCGACACCCGGTTGCCGCCGACGTCCACCGACTCCGGATAGATGCCGCGCTTGTTGCACTCGCGGCCGAAGGCGGCGATCGCCTTGGGGTGGGCCAGGAACAGCTTGGAGCCGCGCCGCATGCTGAGGAGCTGGTCCATGTCGTCGGGGCTGGGCGCGCCGTCGTGCGGCTGGATGCGCTGGTCGTAGTCGGCGTTGTGGAGCAGGCCGAAGTCGCGGTTGTTGAGCATCTCGTGCTCCTGGCGCTCGCGCAGCGCCTCGACCGTGAGCCGCAACTGCTGCTCGGTCTGGTTCATCGGGTGGTTGTAGAGGTCGGCGACGCGACTGTGCACCCGCAGGACCGTTTGCGCAATGGAGAGTTCGTACTCGCGCGGCCGGGCCTCGTAGTCCACGAAGGTGCCGGGGAGGACGGCCTCGCCCTGGTGGCCGGCGGAGAGCTCGATCGCGGCCTCGCCGTACTTGTTGGTCTCCCGGCCGGTCCGGGTCCGTACGTCCTCCACGTGTTCGCGCAGCGACTCGACCCGGTCGGCGAGGAGCTGGAAGTCCTGCCGGGACAGGGCGAGCACGGTGCCCGAGGTGGCGGCGCGGGCGGTGTACTCCCAAATCGATTCTTCATCGACGAGGGAGTCGTCGCCGAAGTACGCGCCGTCGGCGACGGTACCGAGGACGGCGTCCTCCCCGTAGGGGCCGGGGCCGATCTGGTCGATGCGGCCGTGGGCGAGCAGGAAGAGCTGGTCGGCGGGGCTGCCGAAGGAGGTGAGCTCCTGGCCGGCCTCGAAGTCGATCTGCCGGCACCGCTGGGCGAGTTCGCCGAGGACGTCGAGGTCCTCGTAGTCGCGCAGCAGCGGGAGCTCGCCGAGCTCGGCCGGGATCACCTGGACCTGGGTGCCGGTCTTGATGAACTCCACGACGCCGTTGCCGACCGAGTAGCTCAGCCGGCGGTTGACGCGGTACGTGCCGCCCTGCACGGACACCCACGGCAGCATCTTCAGGAGCCACCGCGAAGTGATCTCCTGCATCTGCGGCGCGGACTTGGTCGTGGTTGCCAAGTTCCGTGCGGCCGTCGTCCCGAGACTGCGTTGCGGTGTCTGGGCTTCGGACTCGGAACCTGCCTGGACCGACATGTCTTTCCCTTTCGATCACTCCATGGATCTTCGGGAGCAGCCTTTCAGCACGGAACGTGGTGGGACCATTACACAAAAGGGTGGGACTACTCCGTCTGGGCGCGGGCACCCTTTGGGGTCACCCACCTCCCCCATGAGCCTCTTCAGCCCCACACACCCCATCGGTTTCGGCCAAGCGCGAGGCCCCGAGCGGGCCGCGCGGGGCCTCGCACCGACCTAACTTGCATCAGGGATGCAAGTTTGCCTACGGTGACCCCATGCGGCTGACCCGATTCACCGACCTGGCGCTGCGCGTCCTGATGCGCCTGGCCATCGAGGAAACGGACCTCCCGACCACCCGTGACGTGGCGGCGACCATGGAGGTCCCCTACACGCACACCGCCAAGGTGGTCGCCAGGCTGCAGCACCTCGGCCTGGTCGAGGCGCGGCGCGGCCGTGGCGGCGGACTCGCCCTGACCGCCGCCGGGCGCGCCGCGCCGGTCGGTGCGGTGGTGCGCGAACTGGAGGGCGAGGGCGACGTCGTGGAGTGCGAGGGCACGTCGCCCTGCCCGCTGCGCGGCGCCTGCGTACTGCGCGGCGCCCTGCGCCGGGCCCAGGAGGCGTTCTTCGCCGCACTGGACCCGCTCACGGTGAACGACCTGGTGGCGTCCCCGACCGGACCGCTCCTGCTGGGCATTTCGAGCAGGGCGCCGATCGGATCCGGGGGCCCCTGACCCCTCCGGGCCGCATGGCCGGTTAGCGCCGCCCGGCCGGACCGGGCCGGCGGGAGATCGAACGAAAGTCCGCACCGCGGCGGTCTTTCTTCGATCAAAAATACGCATCTTAGATGCAAATTCACACAGTCACGTCCATCACGCGAGGAGTTACGCATGCTGTCCGAGAAGTCGAGCGCGACCGTACGAGCCACCCTGCCCGCCGTCGGGGCGGCCATCGGCGACATAGCCGAGCTCTTCTACACCAAGCTCTTCGCCGCCCACCCGGCACTGATCCGCGACCTCTTCAACCGGGGGAACCAGAAGGCCGGCCTCCAGCAGCAGGCCCTCGCGGGCTCCGTCGCCGCCTTCGCCACCCACCTCCTCGCCCACCCGGACACCCGGCCCGACGTGATGCTCGGCCGCATCGCGCACAAGCACGCCAGCCTCGGCGTCACCCGCGAGCAGTACGCGGTCGTCCACCAGCACCTCTTCGAGGCGATCGCCGAAGTCCTCGGCGAGGCCGTCACCCCCGAGGTCGCCCAGGCCTGGGACGAGGTCTACTGGCTGATGGCGAACGCCCTGATCGCCCTGGAGGAGCGCCTCTACGCCGAGCAGCGGGTCGTCGCCGGCGACGTGTGGCGCCAGTGGACCGTCACCGAGCGGGTGGCCGAGACCGCGGACTGCACCACCTTCCGGATCACCCCCGCCGACGGCGCCCCGGCGCCCGCCCACCGGCCCGGCCAGTACGTTTCGGTCCAGGTCGAACTCCCGGACGGCGCCCGCCAGATCCGCCAGTACAGCCTGATCACCTCCCCGGACTCCGCGGTCCGCGCGATCACCGTCAAGCGGGTCCACGGCCCGGCCGCCGCGGGCCCCGACGGCGAGGTCTCCAACCACCTGCACGCCCGGGTCCACGCCGGAGCCACCCTGCGGGTCTCGGCCCCCTACGGCGACCTGGTCCTGGCGGACTCGGCCGCCCCGGTGCTGCTCGCCTCGGCCGGCATCGGCTGCACCCCGATGCTCTCGATGCTGGAGCACCTGGCCGACACCGGGCACGCCGCCCCGGTGACCGTGCTGCACGCCGACCGCTCCCCCGCCGACCACCCGCTGCGGGGCGACCACCGGGCACTGACGCACAAACTGGCCGACGCCTCGGCCCGGTTCTGGTACGAGGAGTCGGCGGAGCCGGGCGACGGCGAGGGCCGCATGGACCTCTCGGCCGTCCCCCTCGCCCCGGGCACCAGGGCCTACCTGTGCGGGCCGCTCCCCTTCATGCGGGCCGTGCGCGAGCAGCTGATCGCCAAGGGGCTGCCGGCCGCCGACATCCACTACGAGGTCTTCGGCCCGGACCTGTGGCTCGCATCGGCCTGATCCCTGGCTGGATCGGATCGCTCGCCGTACGAATGCACTAGCCGCGGAAGGGCCGCCTCCACTAAACCGGAGGGTGACGAGACGGGCACAGAGGGTGCCCGCCGCGCACCGCAACGAAGGAGGCGGCCATGGCCGCACCCATGTCCGCGGACCGTTTCATCAACGCACTGCGCAACGAGGGCCTGACCGTCGTCGAAGTCGGCGCCTGGCGCACTCACAACCGCAACCACAAGGGCCCGTGGGGGCCCGTCCACGGGGTGATGATCCACCACACGGTCACCCGCGGCACCCCGTACACGGTCGAGCTCTGCCGGCAGGGCTACAGCGCCCTGCCCGGCCCGCTCTGCCACGGAGTGATCGCCAAGGACGGCCGCGTCCACCTGGTCGGCTACGGCCGCGCCAACCACGCGGGCGCCGGCGACTCCGACGTCCTGGCGGCAGTGATCGCGGAGAAGCGGCTGCCGCCGGACAACGAGACGGACACCGACGGCAACCGCTACTTCTACGGTTTCGAGTGCGAGAACCTCGGCGACGGCGAGGACCCCTGGCCGGTGGTCCAGCTCGACGCCATCGCCCGCGCTTCGGCGGCCATATGCCGGTTCCACCGCTGGACGGCCCGCTCGGTGATCGGCCACCGCGAGTGGCAGCCGGGCAAGGTCGACCCCCGGGGCTTCACGATGGATTCCATGCGCGACCGCATCGCCGAGCGCCTGAAGTAGCCCACGGCCGCAGCCGGGCGCGCCGAGGTCGGACGCGGGCACGGAACGCGGTTCTGTGCTCTCGTCCGACGTGGCCGACGCGCCTCCGGGTGGTGCGTGCCGCGAAGAAGCCCGGGCCGCACCCGCACGCCCCGGCCCCGGCTCCCGCTCCGGCTCCGGCTCGCGGCGTCAGGGGTGCTGCGCCCCACAATGGACGGGTGAACCGCCCCGCGAACGTTGACGTGCTCCTGCAGCCCCGCCCGCCGTCGCCCCTGCAGGAGGTCCGCGACGCCGGGTTCGAGCGGCACGGCGTACGGCTCCTGCTCAAGCGCGACGACCTCGTGCATCCCGAGCTGCCCGGCAACAAGTGGCGCAAGCTCGCGCCCAACCTGCGCGCGGCCGTGGACGCCGGCCACGACGGCCTCGTCACCTTCGGCGGGGCGTACTCCAACCACTTGCGGGCCACGGCGGCCGCCGGGCGGCTGCTCGGGCTGCGGACGGTCGGCATCGTGCGCGGGGACGAGCTGGCCGGGCAGCCGCTGAACGACTCGCTCGCCCGGTGCGCCGCCGACGGGATGCGGCTGCACTTCGTGTCCCGGTCGGAGTACCGGCGCAAGGCCGAGCCGCAGGAGCTGGCCCGGCTGGTGGACGCGGCGGGCGCGGGCGGCGCCTACGTGGTCCCCGAGGGGGGCAGCAACGCCCTCGCCCTGCACGGCTGCGCCGAGCTCGGCCGTGAACTGCGCGGCGCCGCCGACGTGGTGGCAGTGGCCTGCGGCACCGGCGGGACCCTGGCGGGCCTCGCGGCCGGGCTGGCCCCCGAGCAGCGGGCGCTCGGGGTCCCGGTCCTGGCAGGCGGTTTCCTGACCGCGGAGATACGTTCCCTCCAGGCCGCCGCCTTCGGGGGGCCGGCCGGCACGTGGACCTTGGCCGAGGACTTCCACCACGGCGGCTACGCCCGGGTCCCGGCCGAGCTGGAGGCCTTCGCCGCCGACTTCGGGTCCCGCCACGGCCTCCCGGTGGAGCGGATCTACGTGGCCAAGCTGCTCTGGGCCCTGACCGAGCTCACCGCCGCCGGTGCCTTCCCGCGCGGCACGGTCCTCGCCGCCGTCGTCACGGGCCGGCCGTAGGGGGTGTCTTGCCGGTCATGCCGCGCTCAGCTCTCCTCGCGGTAGGCCGCGGCCTCCTCCAGGTCCAGCCTGCGCAGGAGCGCCCGCAGCATCTCGTCGTCGATCCGACGGTCGTCCCGCAGCGTCACGAAGACCTCCCGTTCGGCCGCGATCATCTCCCGCGCGAGCCGCCGGTAGACGTCGTCCGCCGACTCCCCCGTCTCCGGGTTGACCTCGCCCAGCCGCTCCCACACCGCGTTGCGCCGGCGCTCCATCACCGTCCGCAGCCGGTCCGCCAGCGGCGGCGGCAGCGTGCTGTTCTCCGGTTCCTCCAGCAGCTCCGCCAGCCGCTCCTCGGCCGCCCGCGAGGCCTCGCTCTGCGCCTGCGCCTCCGCCAGGGTCTCGGCCTGCACGTCCTTCGGCGGCAGCTTCAGCGCCCGGATCAGCGGCGGCAGCGTCAGCCCCTGCACCACCAGCGTCCCGATGACCGTGGTGAAGGTCAGGAAGAGGATCAGGTTCCGGTGCGCCACGTCCACCGGCACGGAGAACGCGATGGCCAGCGAAACCACGCCCCGCATCCCGGCCCATCCCACGATCACCGGGGCCTTCCAGTCGGTCTCCGGCTCCCGGTCCCGGATCCGCGGCGACAGCCAACGGGGCACGAAGGTCGCCGGGAACACCCACAGGAACCGGGCCACCACCACCGCGAGGAACACGGCGGTCGCGTAGGTGGCCGCGTGCAGGCCGTCGTACTCCCCCAGCCCCGTGAGGACCACCGGCAGCTGGAGCCCGATCAGTGCGAAGACCACCGACTCCAGCACGAAGGCGACCACCTTCCACACCGCCTCCTCCTGGAGCCGGGTGGCGAAGTCGACCTGCCAGTTCCGGTGCCCGAGGTACAGCGCGACCACGACGACCGCGAGCACCCCGGAGGCGTGCACCCGCTCGGCGGCCGCGTACGCCACGAAGGGGATCAGCAACGACAGGGTGTTCTGGAGCAGCGGCTCCTTCAGCCGTGTGCGCAGGTGGTGGATCGGCACCATCAGCAGCAGGCCGACGCCGATCCCGCCGACCGAGGCCAGCAGGAACTCCGCGATGCCGCCCGCCCAGCCGGCGCTCACCCCGACGGCCGCGGCCAGCGCCACCTTGTACGCGGTGATCGCGGTGGCGTCGTTGACCAGGGACTCGCCCTGCAGGATGGTCGTGATGCGGTTCGGCAGCCGCAGCTTGCGGGCGATGGCGGTGGCGGCGACGGCGTCCGGCGGGGCGATCACCGCGCCCAGCACCAGCGCCACCGGCAGGGAGAGCCCCGGCACCAGCAGGTACGCCGCGTACCCGACGGCCACCGTCGCGAAGAGCACGTAGCCCACCGACAGCATGGCGATCGGCCGGACGTTCGCGCGCAGGTCCAGGTACGAGCTGTCCACGGCGGCCGTGTACAGCAGCGGCGGGAGCAGCAACGGCAGCACGATGTGCGGGTCGAGGGCGTAGGCGGGCACCCCCGGGACGTAGGCGGCCAGCAGACCGGCGGCGACCAGCAGCAGCGGCGCGGGCACCGGGGTGCGGCGCGCCAGCCCCGCGACGGCCGCACTGCCGGCGACCAGCGCCACCAGCGGCAATACCTCCATCGAAGATCCACCTCAATCGTCGGCCGCTCGCCCCGAACGCGCGGGCTTGGCCGAGGAGATCCCCATGACTCGCACGGCGGGAACGTATTCTGTACGAGATCAAGCTCCGGTCAAAGCGTGACGCATCGACACTCCGCTGCATCGCAGCTCCGGCCCGTGCGCGCGGTTCGCCCCGAGACTGAAGGCCGGGGTTCCGGTACAAGGAGAATGCGATGAGCGAGTGCACCCACGTTGCCGAACTGCCGCGTCCCGAACCGGTGCCCTCCCACCACACCTGCCCCGAATGCCTGGCCCTCGGCAGCCACCCCGTGCAACTGCGGATGTGCCTGTCGTGCGGGTACGTGGCCTGCTGTGATTCCTCGCCCCATCGGCACGCCACAGCGCACCACCAGGAGACCGGCCACCCGCTGATGCGGAGCTTCGAACCAGGTGAGACCTGGCGCTGGTGTTTCGTCGACGGTTCGATCGTCTGAAGCGGGGTAGTTCAACCCTCCGCCGGTTCCCCTGATTTGGGCCCCGCAGACCCCTAGCCGCTGTGCGTACCCATGGGCTTACTATCAGCCACTGGCTCGCAGGCGGGGTGCGCGGGTACCCAGAGGGGTGCCGCGACACGATCGCCCGGATCGCGATAGCGTCACCGGCGAACAGAGCTCGTACCACCTTGGAGGTGAGGGTGTCCCAGATCGCAGGCGAGCCCGGGACTCAGGACTTCGTGGAAGTCCGGCTGCCCGCTGCGGGTGCCTACCTGTCGGTGCTGCGGACGGCCACGGCCGGTCTCGCGGCACGGTTGGACTTCACCCTCGACGAGATCGAGGACCTCCGCATCGCGGTGGACGAGGCCTGCGCGATCCTGCTCCAGCAGGCCGTGCCGGGCTCCGTCCTCAGCTGCGTGTTCCGGCTGATCGACGATTCGCTGGAAGTGACCGTCTCGGCGCCGACCACCGACGGGCGCGCACCGGAGCGCGACACGTTCGCGTGGACGGTCCTGTCGGCACTGGCCGGCAAGGTCGAGGCCACGGTCGAGGAGAACCGGACGGTGAGCATCAGCCTCTACAAACAGCGCGGCGCGGGACCAGGCCCGGCGTGAGCAGCGGGGAGATCCCGGTGCGGGGCGGGGATCGGCCCCGGGTACGGCACGAGGTCGACGGCGGCATCCCGGAGCAGCAGCACGCCCGGCCGCACCCGGCTGACGCGGATGCGGAAGACGGCTTTTTGGACTCGGCGGAGCGACGGGCGGGCCCTATGAGCGATAACCAGCAGGAACAACCACAACCATCCCAGCCGACCGGGACGGGAGGCGGGGCCGAGGCCCCGCCCCCGGTGGTTCCCCCGGTGCCGCCGGTGCCGGTGTTTCCGGTGACCCCGGCGCTGCCGGATCCGCGCGACCGCAGCGGCGCGCGGGCCCTGTTCATCGAGCTGCGGGCCCTGCCCGACGGGTCGGTGGAGAAGGCCGAGCTGCGCAACCGGCTGGTACGGATGCACCTGCCGCTGGTGGAACACCTGGCGCGGCGCTTCCGCAACCGCGGTGAGCCGCTCGACGACCTGACCCAGGTCGCGACGATCGGCCTCATCAAATCGGTGGACCGGTTCGACCCGGACCGCGGGGTCGAGTTCTCCACGTACGCCACGCCCACGGTGGTCGGCGAGATCAAGCGCCACTTCCGCGACAAGGGCTGGGCGGTGCGGGTACCGCGCCGTCTGCAGGAGCTGCGGCTCTCGCTGACGACGGCCACGGCCGAACTGTCCCAGCAGCACGGTCGCTCCCCGACGGTGCACGAGCTGGCAGAGCGGCTGGGGATCTCCGAGGAGGAGGTGCTGGAGGGGCTGGAATCGGCCAATGCCTACAGCACGCTCTCCCTCGACGTCCCGGACACCGACGACGAGTCGCCGGCGGTCGCGGACACCCTGGGTGCGGAGGACGAGGCCCTGGAGGGCGTCGAGTACCGCGAGTCCCTCAAGCCGCTGCTGGAGGGCCTGCCGCCGCGGGAGAAGCGGATCCTGCTGCTTCGCTTCTTCGGCAACATGACCCAGTCGCAGATCGCCCAGGAAGTCGGCATCTCCCAGATGCACGTCTCCCGGCTGCTGGCCCGCACCCTGGCCCAGCTCCGCGAGAAGCTCCTCGTCGAGGAGTAGGCGGGCGGAGGCAGAACCGGACGACCGGTTATCGGGCCTGTTCCCCGGGCCCGATACCCAGAGCCTCGGTCGCCGTCGGATTCACCAGGAGCGCGACGACGGCCACCGCGGCCACGGCCAGCGCCACGGCGGCGGCGATCATCGCGCCGCCGGTGCTGTAGAGGGTCCAGGCCACCGGCAGCGCCATCAGCTGGGTGATCAGGGCCGGGCCGCGGCTCCAACGACGGCCCAGGCGCAGCCCGCGGGCCGCGACCAGCGGCAGCGCGGCGAGCGCGAGCAGGGTGATCCCGCCCGTCTCGGCCTGCTGCGGGGAATCGGGGTCACCGGCGATCCCCACGAACAGCATGTAGAGCCCGAGGCCGGCCAGCGCCAGGCCCTCCAGGGCGGTGAGCGCGGCGGCCGCGGTCAGCCGGCCGGGCAGCGCGGCGGTCGGGGCGGCGGCGGGGGCGGGGGCGTTCGCGGGCTGCTTCTTACTCACTCCAGCAGGGTAGCGGCGCGTCCCGGACCCCGGAGGGGACGGGCAGTAGGGTCGGCGTCCGAAGGGGTGGGTAGTCTGGCGCTCATGCGTGCACTTCTCGTGGCCAACCCAGCAGCGACGACCACCAGTGCGCGCACGCGCGACGTCCTGACCCATGCCCTGGCCAGCGAGATGAAGCTGGAGGCGGTCACCACCGAGTACCGCGGGCACGCCCGGGACCTCGGGCGCAAGGCCGCGCACGAGGGGCTCGACCTCGTCGTGGCCCTCGGTGGCGACGGCACGGTCAACGAGGTGGTCAACGGGCTCCTGCACAACGGGCCCGATCCGGAGCGGCTGCCGCGGCTGGCGGTGGTTCCCGGTGGCTCCACCAATGTGTTCGCGCGCGCCCTGGGCCTGCCCAACGACGCGGTCGAGGCGACCGGCGCCCTGCTGGACGCGCTGCGGGAGCAGCGCGAGCGGACGGTGGGGCTGGGCCTGGCGGCCGGCACCCCGGGCACGGAGGACGAGTCGGTCCCGGCCCGCTGGTTCACCTTCTGCGCGGGCTTCGGCTTCGACGCGGGCGTGGTGGGCCGGGTGGAGCAGCAGCGCGAGCGCGGCAAGCGTTCGACGCACGCCCTGTACGTGCGACAGCTGATGCGCCAGTTCTGGGAGGAGCCGAACCGGCGTCACGGCACGGTCACGCTGGAGCGCCCCGGCGCGGACCCGGTGACCGACCTGGTGCTGTCGATAGTGTGCAATACGTCACCGTGGACGTATCTGGGGAATCGTCCGCTTTACGCCTCCCCCGAAGCCTCGTTCGATACTGCGCTTGACGTATTGGCACTGAACCGTTTGTCAACTCCAGCGGTCGCGCGGTACGCGACACAGCTCCTGACCTCCACTCCTGAGCGGGGTCCGCACGGCAAGCACGCGGTGTCTCTGCACGATCTGACCGACTTCACCTTGCATTCGAAGGTTCCGCTTCCCTTCCAGATGGACGGCGATCACCTCGGACTGCGGACCAGCGTTCGGTTCACAGGCGTACGCCGGGCACTGCGTGTGATTGTGTGAGTAGAAGGGCCCGGAGGCCTTTCACTCGAACGTTTACACGTCGGTCCACCCTCAAGATGTAGGGCTGTGACCTAGTAGACACCGACGAATCAAAAAAAACTTTCCGGAAGGGGTTGTATCCCCGTCCGAGGTTTGCGAATCTCTTCATGGCGATCGGGACAGCCCGCAACACCCGGCACCCACACAGACCGCCAGAACCCCTCCACGAATCTCTGATTGATCACCCGCGTGAAACCGGGCGGTCGCGCTTCCCTCGCGGGGGGATTCGTGAAAGCGTTCACATTCACAAGCAACTTGCCCGCAATACAAGGAGATGGAGCAGCCATGGACTGGCGTCACAACGCCGTTTGTCGTGAGGAAGACCCGGAACTCTTCTTCCCCATCGGCAACACCGGTCCTGCGCTGCTGCAGATCGAGGAAGCCAAGGCCGTCTGCCGCCGTTGCCCCGTCATGGAGCAGTGCCTGCAGTGGGCGCTCGAGTCCGGTCAGGACTCCGGTGTCTGGGGCGGTCTCAGCGAGGACGAGCGCCGCGCCATGAAGCGCCGCGCCGCTCGCAACCGGGCGCGCAACGCCAGCGCCTGACAACGACTTTCGAGCCTCGACGCGCAGCGCGTAGCAACCGAACAAGCGCTCAGCACCGTGCTCTTGAGCCCCGGACCGAATCATTCGGTCCGGGGCTCAGTGCCGTTCGGGACCCGGTTCCGGTCGACCGGGTGAGGAGGGTCGGGCCGTCACGCTGGGTTACGGCGCGGCTGCTACTTCTGCGGGCTGGACGGGATGTCGAGGACGACCTTGGTGCCGCGCGGCTCGGCCCGGAGCATGTCGAACGTGCCGCCGAGCTCCCCCTCCACGAGGGTCCGTACGATCTGCAGCCCGAGATTGCCGGCGCGCTGGGGGTCGAACCCCTCGGGCAGACCGCTGCCGTCGTCGAGCACGGTGATCAGCAGCCGGCCATCGGTGCGACCGGTTCCGGTGCGGATCGCGGCCACCTCCACGGTGCCCCCCTCCCCCTGGGTGAAGGCGTGCTCCAGGGCGTTCTGCAAGATCTCCGTCAGCACCATCGACAGCGGAGTGGCGACCTCCGCGTCCAGGATCCCGAACCTGCCGGTGCGCCGACAGTCGACCTTTCCCGGTGAGATCTCCGAGACCATCGCGATGACGCGGTCGGCGATCTCGTCGAACTCGACCCGCTCGTCGAGGTTCTGAGACAGCGTCTCGTGCACGATCGCGATCGATCCGACACGGCGCACGGCCTCGTTCAACGCCTCGCGTCCCTGCGGCGAATCCATCCGGCGGGACTGGAGCCGCAACAGTGCCGCCACGGTCTGGAGGTTGTTCTTCACCCGGTGGTGGATCTCCCGGATGGTCGCGTCCTTGGTGATCAATTCACGTTCGCGACGACGCAGTTCCGTGACGTCGCGGCACAGCACCAGGGAGCCGATCCGGGTGCCCTTCGGCTTGAGCGGGATGGCGCGGAGCTGGATGACCCCGCCGTTGCCGTCGACCTCGGTCTCCCTGGGGGCCCAACCGCTGGCGAGCTTGACCAAAGCCTCGTCCACCGGCCCGCGGGAGGGGGCGAGTTCGGCCGTGATGGTGCCCAGGTGCTGACCCACGAGGTCGGAGGCGAGGCCGAGCCGGTGGTAGGCGGAGAGCGCGTTCGGGGAGGCGTAGGTGACGACGCCGTCGGCGTCGAGGCGGATCAGGCCGTCCCCGACCCGCGGGGAGGCGTCCATGTCGACCTGCTGGCCGGGGAACGGGAAGGAGCCCGCCGCGATCATCTGCGCGAGGTCGGAGGCGGACTGGAGGTAGGTCAGCTCCAGCCGGCTCGGTGTACGCACAGTGAGCAGATTGGTATTGCGCGCGATCACTCCCAGTACCCGTCCCTCGCGGCGGACGGGGATCGACTCGACGCGGACCGGTACCTCCTCGCGCCACTCGGGGTCGCCCTCGCGCACGATCCGGCCCTCGTCGAGCGCGGCGTCCAGCAGCGGGCGGCGGCCGCGCGGCACCAGGTGGCCGACCATGTCGTCCTGGTACGAGGTGGGACCGGTGTTCGGGCGCATCTGGGCGACCGAGACGTACCGCGTGCCGTCGAGGGTGGGAACCCACAGGACGAGGTCGGCGAAGGACAGGTCGGAGAGCAGCTGCCACTCCGAAACCAGCAGGTGGAGCCACTCCAGGTCGGTTTCACCGAGAGCGGTGTGCTGGCGTACGAGGTCGTTCATGGAGGGCACGTTGCGAGCGTACCCCGGGTATGCGCCATGACTTTCCCCACGACGGTACTCAGGAGTATCCAAGGGGGGCGCGAGCCGCGTACTGTTGGAGGAAGTGACGGGTTTCCAGGCCCTGTCATTGGATGGACAGAACAGAATGGTCTAGTCCACAATTGATTTCAGAACCTCCGCCCTCCCCGCACAGGAGGACGGATCGAGGTAAGCCGCGCGCTCTGCCCTGACCGCGCAGGCACCTCCACCGGCCGTCGGGAACCGCACACCTGTCGGCCGTAAGTACTCCGGGCTACGGTGCCGGGCGGGTCGAGGGTCCCGTCCTGCACCGTGGCCCAGAGGAACTCCTCCGCGGAAAGCGCGCACGGTGCACGCGCAGAGCGCGTTCCGTGCGGAAGGCACCCCGGCCGGTCAGGCCGCGGGCCAGGCCAGCAGGGCCCGCTCCGCCACCGCCGCCAGTTCTTCCCGGCTCGCCCCGTCGCGCGACTGCTGGGACATCCCCTGAAGCACCGCTCCGGCGTACCGGGCCAGCGCCCGCGCGTCCGTGTCCGCGGGCAGCGCGCCCGCCGCCACGTCGGCCCGGATCCGGCTCTCGAACATCATCAGGTTGGCGTTGCGGCGCTCGCGCAGCGCCTGCGCCACCTCGTCGGAGGTGGTGTTGATCGCGGCGCTGATCACCATGCAGCCGGGCGGGTGGGCCGGGTCGGTGTAGACGTCGGCGGCCTCGCGCAGGATGCGGGCGACGGCCGCCCGGGCGGTGGGCTCCTCGGCGAGCGCCACGCCCGCGAAGTCCGCGTACCGACCGCCGTACACCACCACGACCTCGTCGAAGAGCTTGCGCTTGTCGCCGAAGGCCGCGTAGAGGCTGGGCGCACTGATGCCGAGCGAGGCGGTCAGGTCGGAGATGGAGGTCGCCTCGTAGCCGCGCTCCCAGAAGGCGAACATCGCCTTGTCGAGGGCGGCGTCGCGGTCGAAGGAACGGGGTCTGCCGCGCTGTCCGGTCACCATGCCCGCATTCTATAGCGGGCGCTAGGAAATCTGGTACGTTCATTTCTGTAGCGACCACTAGCGATTACCGGAGGGGGGCGCGTCATGGGCGTGCTCAAGGGAAAGACGGCACTGGTCACCGGCGGTAGCCGGGGCATCGGACGGGCCGTGGCCGAGCGGTTGGCGCGGGACGGGGCACTCGTCGCGGTGCACTACGGGCGCAACGCGGCAGCAGCACAGGAGACCGTCGCGGCGATCGGGGCGGCCGGCGGACGGGCCTTCGCCATCGGGGCCGAGCTCGGCGTCCCCGGGGACGCCGAGGCCCTCTGGGCCGCGTACGCGGCCCATCCCGACCACACCGAGGGCGTGGACATCCTGGTGAACAACGCCGGGGCGGCGGCCTTCGCGGGGATCGCGGACACGGACGAGGAGATGTACGACCGGGCGCACGCGCTCAACGCCAAGGCGCCGTTCTTCGTGATCAAGTACGGGCTGGAGCGGCTGCGCGACGGGGGCCGGATCGTGAACGTGACCGGCACCCCGGACATCGCCCTGCCGGCCATCCTGGCCACGGTCACGGCCAAGGGCGCCGCGAACGCGCTGACCCGGTCGCTGGCCGCCGAACTGGCCCCGCGCGGGATCACCGTGAACTCGGTCGGCCCCGGCATCACCGAGACCGACCTCAACGCGGGCCTCCTCGCGGACGGGGCGACCCGGGCCCACCTGGCCGCCCGCTCGGTCTTCCACCGGGTGGGCACGGCCCAGGAGGTCGCCGACGTGGTGGCCTTCCTGGCCTCGCCGGACTCCCGCTGGGTGACGGGCCAGCACGTGGACGCGACGGGCGGCCTGCAGCTGGCGCTGATCTAGAGGGCCCAGGGAGGGCCCGGGAAGGGGTGGCCGGGGCGCGGGCGTCCGCCCCCGGCACCATCGGGCCCTTCAGGGCCGGTCGGCGGGGATGCTGGTGGGGACGGTCGGGAGCATGACGCCCCGCTGCGTGACGGACTCCGCGCCGCCGGCCAGGGCGATGACGAAGGGGTCGGGGAGTTCGTAGGGCTCCGCGGCGTCGAGATCGACCTGGTAGCCGAGGTCGCCGAGGCTCGCCACGGTCAGCCTGCTCAGGGGATTGCCGGGGCCTCCGATGGTCGGCGACATCAGCTCGTTGCCGAAGACCCGCTCCCGCCAGTGGCCGCCCGCGCTTCCCGCGCCGCCGACGTTCGCGACCGGTACGGGGGTGGGCTGCCCGACCCCGATGAGCGTGCCGAACTCCTTCATGGCGCCGGGACCGACAAAGGTGGGGTTGGGGCCGGGGAAGTCCTTCAGCAGACCGAAGACGTCCCAGATCGTCCCGATCCCCAGCACGTGTCCCATCTCGTGCGTGATGACGTCGAGGAGCGAGCCGTCGTCCTCCATCTGTCCCAGGTCGGCCTTGTCGAACCGCATCACGCCCGTGGCGGGCAGGCGCGCTCCGGCGGCCGCCGTCTCGCGCCGGAAGCGGGTCGGCCCCGCCTCCCCGAGCGTGCCGAAGACCCCGTCGATCGCCACTCCTTCGGCATCGATCAAGAGGTCGTCGATGACGACGTCGCCGGTGAAGTCGCGAAGGATCGCGGTCTCCAGGTCGCCGACGATGACCCTGGCCCAGCGCTCGGCGGCCTCGGCGAAGACGTCCCGCTGGCCGCTCGTCAGCCCTCCGATGAACCGCACCTCGATCTGGAACGGGGAGGTGGTCGCGGCGAGCAGATCGGCGCGACCGGCATCCGCGACAGCTCTGTAGGTCTCGAAGGCGTAGCTGGTGTGCCTGCCCATGACGACCACTCCAATCGCATATACCATGATTTACCTACATAAATCACCGTAGGGGGGAATGGAGTTGCAGACAGGGCAATCAAAAGGTTGAAGGTTCTCCCGACCCCTCCCAGCCCTCCCGAGCCCCTCCGCATCGCGACGGATCACGGCGAGACCCCCGCCGTTCGCGGCCGCCTCTGCTAGATTGGTCTATACCACCTCACCCACTCCAGATCGGCAGGCCCCGCGTGGAAGTTGTCATCGTCCCGGACGCCAAGGCAGGCGGCGAGCTCATCGCGGAGGCCATGGCCGCCCTGGTACGGCGCAAGCCCGACGCCCTGCTCGGCGTGGCGACCGGCTCTACCCCGCTGCCCATCTACGAGGCCCTCGCCGCCAAGGTCAAGGCCGGCCAGGTCGACGCCTCCAGGGCCCGGATCTGCCAGCTCGACGAGTACGTCGGCCTGCCGGCCGGGCACCCCGAGTCCTACCGCGCGGTCGTGCTCCGCGAGGTCGTCGAGCCCCTGGGCCTGTCCGAGGCCTCCTTCATGGGCCCCGACGGTTCGGCCGAGGACATCGTCAGCGCGTGCGAGGCCTACGACCGCGCCCTGGCCGAGGCCGGCGGCGTCGACCTCCAACTGCTCGGCATCGGCACGGACGGCCACATCGGCTTCAACGAGCCCTGCTCCTCCCTCGCCTCCCGCACCCGCATCAAGACGCTGACGGAGCAGACCCGCGTGGACAACGCGCGCTTCTTCGACGACGACCTGGAGCAGGTGCCGCACCACGTCATCACCCAGGGCATCGGCACCATCCTCGACGCCCGCCACCTGGTGCTCCTGGCCACCGGCGAGGGCAAGGCCGAGGCCGTCGCGCAGACCGTCGAGGGTCCGCTGTCCGCGCTGGTCCCGGCCTCCGCGCTGCAGTTGCACCGGCACGCCACCGTGATCGTGGACGAGGCCGCCGCCTCGAAGCTGAAGCTGGCCGACTACTTCCGCCACACCTACGCCAACAAGCCGGCCTGGCAGGGCCTTTAGCCGCACGGGCACGACACCAAGGGCCGGACCCCCTCGGAGGGGGTCCGGCCCTTGGTGTCGCGTGCGGGCAACCGCTGCGCGGGGCTTCCGGACGTGCTGGAAAATCCAGCCCCGCCGGCGTTTGAGGCGCGGGGTCTGGGGCGGAGCCCCAGCAGCGGTGCCGCAGGGGCCGCTACGCCCCCGCGACGATCTCGGCCGCGGCTCGGCCGCAGACGCGGGACGCGCCGTGCGTCGCGATGTAGAGCGCTCCGCGAGGCTCCGTCCGGGGGAGGCCCATCTCGACGACGACCGTGTCCGGGCGGGCCTCGACCAGCGAGTCGAGGACCTCGGTCATCCAGGGGTGCCGGTGCGCGTCACGGACCACCACGACGACGGTACGGTCCCCGGCCGCCGCCATGACGTCCCCGGCACGGGAGCCCTCGGGGTAGACGCCCGCCGCAGTGCCCGGGAGCAGCTCGGCGAGTTCCGCCGCCACGCCCCACGGAGTCTCGTCCCCCACTGCGATGTTCGCGACGGGCGCGAGCGTGGCGACGTAGGGCGCCGTGAGCGGCTTCGCCGAGCCGGTGACGACCACGGCGCGGCGGGCGGCCGTCAGCCCGATGCCGGACGCGCGGCTCCCCTCCGGCTGCGCGTCCGGCCGGGCTCCGCGGGTCCATGCGGCGAGGGCGCGGACGCGGGCGGCGGCGTCGGCGAGGCGCTCCTCGGGCAGTGCCCCCTCGCGGACGGCCGCGACCAGCGCGTCGCGCAGCCGCAGGACGGTGGCTTCGTCGGCGAGTCCGCCGCCGACGCAGATGGCGTCGGCGCCGGCCGCGATGGCCAGGACCGAACCGCGTGCGATCCCGTACGTCCCGGCGATGGCGTTCATCTCCATGCCGTCGGTGACGATGAGGCCCTCGTAGCCGAGCTCCCCCCGCAGCAGGCCAGTCAGGATCTGCGGGCTGAGCGTGGCCGGGCGGGTCGGGTCGAGGGCGGGCACCAGGATGTGTGCGCTCATCACGGCCTTGGTGCCGGCCTCGATCGCCGCCTTGAAGGGGACGAGTTCGCGGGCCTGGAGGGTGTCCAGGTCCACGTCGATGCGCGGCAAGGCGTGGTGCGAGTCGACGTTGGTGTCGCCGTGGCCCGGGAAGTGCTTGGTGCACGCGGCCACTCCGGCGGCCTGGAGGCCCTGGACGTAGGCGGCGGTGTGCCGCGCGGCGAGGTGGGTGTCGGCGCCGAAGGACCGTACGCCGATCACCGGGTTGTCCGGGTTGGAGTTGACGTCGGCGGAGGGGGCCCAGTTGAGGTTGACCCCGCACTCGGCGAGGCGCCGGCCGAGCTCGCGGGCGACGTCCCGGGTGAGGCCGGTGTCGTCGACGGCGCCGAGGGCCAGGTTGCCGGGGAAGGACGAACCGCCCCGGACCTCCAGGCGGGTGACGTCTCCGCCCTCCTCGTCGATGGCGACCAGGACGTCGTCGCGCTCGGTGCGCAGCTGCGCGGTCAGCGCGGCGAGCTGCTCGGGCGAGGCGATGTTGCGGCCGAACAGGCCGACGGCGGTGAGGCCTTCGCCGACCCTGCGGAGCAGCCAGGCGGGGGCGGTGGTGCCCTCGAAGCCGGGCTGGAGGACGGCGAGGGCGTCGCGGGTGACCGTATCGGTGCGGTGCGCAAGGACAGTCATGACGGCGTCATCCCTTCACGGCGCCGGCGGTCATGCCGCCGACGGCCTTGCGCTGGAGGAAGATGAAGATCAGCAGGACCGGGACCGCGAAGAGCGAGGAAGCGGCCATGGTGGCGCCCCAGTCGTTGCCGAAGGCGGACATGAACTCGGTCAGCCACAGCGGCAGGGTCTGCGCGCTCTTGTCCTTGTTCAGGATCAGGACCATGGCGAACTCGTTCCAGGCGGTGATGAAGCCGAAGAGCGAGGTGGACATCAGGCCGGGGGCCAGCAGCGGGAAGATCACCTTGCGGAAGGCCTGGCCGCGCGTGCAGCCGTCGATCTGGGCCGCCTCCTCCAGGGTCACCGGGACGGCGGCGATGAAGCCGCGCAGGGTCCAGATGGTGAAGGGGAGGATCATCACGAAGTAGATCGCGGTGAGCAGCGGGAGGCTGTTCAGCATCTCGCCGTCGCGGGCGATCATGTACATCGCGATGACCATGACCTCCCAGGGGGCCATCTGGGCCATCATCACGGTGAGGACCAGGCCCTTGCGGCCCTTGAACCTCATCCGGGCGATGGCGAAGCTCGCGGCGAGGGCGACGAGCAGGGCCAGCAGGACGGCGCCGACGGTGACCAGGACGCTGTTGGTGACGTACGTCCAGAAGTTCTCGACCCCGGTGGCCTTGACGAAGTTGGCCGTCGTCGGCGTGAAGACGAAGACGGGGTCCTTCGTGAGCATCTGGTCGGCCGGCTTGAGGGCCGAGGAGAACATCCAGTACACGGGGAAGACGAAGACCAGGGCCAGCAGGAGTGCGCCGAGGTTCTTGGCCACGGCTGCGGGGCGTACCGGTCGGCGGGTCCGCAGCTGTTGTGCGGGCCTCTCGGAAGCCGCGGGCTTCGGGGCGGTGGTCGTGCTCACTGCTCCTCCTCCTGCTTCAGGATCAGGCGGAAGTAGAAGGACATGACGATCACGAGGATCACGATCGTCAGGACGGAGATCGCGGCGGCGAGGCCGTAGTGGGCCTGGCTCTGGCCCTCGACGTAGGCGAAGACCGGCAGGATCTCGGAGGCGCGGTCCGGTCCGCCCTTGTTCATCGCGTAGACCTGGGTGAAGGCCTTGAACACCCAGATCACCTCAAGGAAGGTGGTGATGAGGAAGAAGGGCTTCAGGTTCGGGAAGACGATCTTCCAGAAGGTCTGCCAGCCGTTGGCCCCGTCCATGCGGGCGGCCTCGTACAGCTCGGCGCCGACCGTGGTGAGGCCGGCGTACATGTTGAGGGCGACGAAGGGGATGGAGCCCCAGACCACCAGGATCGTGACGATCACCATGGTGGAGAGGCCGGTCTCCATCCAGTTGTGCTGCTCGTAGCCGGAGAAGCCGGCGGTGCGCATGACCCAGTTCATGACGCCGAACTGCTCGTCGAACAGCCAGCGGAAGACCTGTACCGAGGCGACGATGGGCATGGCCCAGGCCATCACCAGGGCCATCGAGAGGACCAGTCGCATCTTCGTGCCGAGCTTGTTCAGCAGGATGCCGATGAGGCTTCCCAGCACCATGATCAGCGCGACGTTGGCCAGGGTGAAGCCGAAGCTGCGGACGACGACGGTCCAGAAGTTCGTGTCACCGAGGAGCTCGGTGTAGTTGTCGAGTCCCGCGAAGGGGTACTTCCGCTGGATGAACTCGATCTTGTTGATGTCCTGGAGGGACAGGATCACGTTCTTGATCAGCGGGTACAGCAGGAGCGTCGCGAGGGCCAGCACCGCGGGCGCGACCAACAGGTAGGGCAGCCACCCCGTGGGGAGCGACTTCCCGCCCCCGCGAGGCGGCGTGGGGCCGGGGCCGGTCGCTGGGGCCGGCGTCTCGGGCAGTCCGGCGGACTTCGGTGGTGCGTCCTGTGGAGCGCTGGTCACCGCTCCCTGGGAGTGCACGGTCATGGCTTGGCTTCCTCGCGGTTGACTGTGGAGTCAAATGCGCGACCGGGGGCGCGACGGGTGTCCGGGCACCTGCCGCACCCCCCGGTGCGTTCACACTGCACTGCTGGGTCGTGCGGGTACTGCGCGGCGGGACTACTTGTTGATGCGCTTCGCGATCTCCGCGTCCGCGTCCGCGCCCGCCTTGGCGGCGTCCTCGCCCTTCAGGACCTTGGTCATGAACTCCTTGATGGGGTTCGGCTCGGTCTCGACGTTCGCCCAGCCCGCGGTGACCGGGGTGATCTTGCCGTTGACGCCGGCCTTGCCCATGGCCTCGGCGAAGGAGCCCGCGGCGGGGGTGAAGTTGGCGCCGGCCTGGTTCGGGAGCAGCGCGCCCTTGGTCTCGGCGGCGTACTTGGTCATCTGCTCCTTACCGGCGGCGAGGGCCAGCCACTCCTTGGCGAGCTCCTTGTTCTTGGAGCGCTCGGCGATGGCGAGGTTCGAGCCGCCGATGAAGACGGTGCCGGACTTGTCGGCGGTCTTGCCCGGGATCGGGAAGTAGCCGAAGTCGGCTTCCTTGCCCGCCTCCTTCAGGGCCTTCTCGGCACCGCTGGCCTCCCAGCCGAGACCGATCCAGGAGGCGACGCCGCCCTTGGGAACGATGTCGGTGGCCTGCTGCGGGGTGGCCTCGTCCTTGTCCTTGGGGGCGGTGGAGAAGGACTGGAGCTTCTTGTAGAAGTCCATGGCGGAGGCGGCCTGCGGGGTGCCCAGTCCACCCTTCCACTTGCTGCCGTCCTTGACGGCGAGGTCGCCGCCCTCGTCCCAGATCAGGCCCGCGAGGACGTACCAGCTCTGACCGGGCAGGTAGATCGGCTGCGAGGCCGGGTCGGCCGCCTTCAGCTTCTCCAGGCCGGCGACCCACTCGTCGCGGGTGGTGGGCGGGGTGACGCCGGCCTTCGCGAAGGCCTTCTTGTCGTAGACGACGACGCGGTTGGCGGCGTACCACGGGGCGGAGTAGAGCTTGCCCTCGACCTCGGCCGAGGCGAGCATGCTCTTCTGCCAGGCGTCGGCGCCGAGCTGGGCCTTGTCCTTCGTCAGGTCGGCGAGACCGCCGGTGACCGCGTAGCCCGCGGTCTGGGTGTTGCCGAGCTCAAGAACGTCCGGGGGGTTGTTCTCGGAGAGGGCCGTGGTGACCTTCTCCTGGATGCCGGTCCACTTCTGCTCCTCGACCTTGACCGTCACACCGGGGTGCTTGGCCGAGAACTCCTTGTTGACCTCTTCGATCCAGGCCTTCGGCGCGGAGCCGTCCATGACCCAGACGGTGATCTCCTTGGGACCCGCGTCGGCCTTGGCCTTGTCGTCGTCCCCGTTCCCACAAGCCGCGAGGCCGATAACCATGCCCGCGACTCCAACCGCCGCGATGAGCTTGCGCTTCACGCCACCCTCCTCAGGGATGCCTGCCTGCACTTCCCTTGCCCGCCGCGGTGACATACGCGAAGTACTGCCGTGGGGCCGGGATCTGATCCATATTGGTTTAGACCAGTAGCTGGAGCTTGGCCTAGACCTTTAGGGGTGTCAAGGGTCTAATGAGCGGGTGCCCGGTCCGTTATCGGACCGACACCTGGGGAGAGAGAAGGCCTGTCCCCCCTTACGTGTCACGATGTGACCGCACATATCGGAGGAGCCGGTGACGGCAGCGAAACTGGAGTCGGGAAGGCGGGCGGCGATGGCCACCGAAGGGGCGACCACGGAGCCGGAAGGCGGGGCAACCACTCGCACGGCGCGCGTGCCCAAGTACTACCGACTCAAGCGGCACTTGCTCGACATGACCGAGACGCTGCCGCCCGGCACGCCGGTGCCGCCCGAGCGCACGCTCGCGGCCGAGTTCGACACCTCGCGGACCACCGTCCGGCAGGCCCTCCAGGAACTGGTGGTAGAGGGGCGACTGGAGCGAATCCAGGGCAAAGGCACCTTCGTCGCCAAGCCCAAGGTCTCCCAGGCCCTGCAACTGACCTCGTACACGGAGGACATGCGGGCCCAAGGCCTGGAACCGACGTCCCAGCTCCTCGACATCGGCTACGTGACGGCCGACGACACCCTCGCCGGGCTGCTCAAGATCACCACGGGCGGACGGGTGCTGCGCATCGAGCGGCTGCGCCTGGCCAGCGGTGAGCCGATGGCCATCGAGACCACCCACCTCTCGGCCAAGCGCTTCCCCGCACTGCGCCGGTCGCTGGCCAAGTACACCTCCCTCTACACCGCGCTCGCCGAGGTGTACGACGTGCACCTGGCCGAGGCCGAGGAGACCATCGAGACCTCGCTGGCCACCCCGCGCGAGGCCGGCCTGCTCGGCACCGACGTCGGGCTGCCGATGCTGATGCTCTCCCGGCACTCCCTGGACGCCGACGGCGAACCGGTGGAGTGGGTGCGGTCGGTGTACCGCGGCGACCGGTACAAGTTCGTCGCCCGGCTCAAGCGCCCCGCCGTCTGACCTCGCCCGTAGGGCTCCACGTACCGAATTCCTTCACATACCGGAATACGGACGGGGTCTTACGCTCAGCGGGCAATCCCCCGTAGATTCCCTGCGCTTACGCAGATGATCGACGAGGGGACGAGGTCATGCCTGAACCGGAAGCAACAGGGACAGAACGGGACGCGGCGAGTCCGGGAAGCACGCCGGGCTCGCCCTCTCCCAAGTCCGTCGCCGCGTGGGTGCTCGTCGGACTCGTCGGCGCCATCGGCTGGGGCGTACTGGCGCTCTCGCGCGGCGAGGAGATCTCCGCCGCCTGGCTGCTCGCCGCCGCACTGGGCTCGTACGCGATCGCCTACCGCTTCTACGCGCGCTTCATCGCGGACCGCGTACTGAAGGTGGACGCCACCCGGGCCACCCCCGCCGAACGCCTCGACAACGGTGTCGACTTCCACCCCACCGACCGCCGGGTGCTCTTCGGCCACCACTTCGCGGCCGTGGCCGGCGCCGGCCCGCTCGTAGGCCCCGTGCTCGCCGCACAGATGGGCTATCTGCCGGGCACCATCTGGATCGTCGCCGGCGTCATCTTCGCCGGGGCCGTCCAGGACATGGTCACGCTGTTCTTCTCCACCCGCCGCGACGGGCGCTCGCTCGGCCAGATGGCCCGGGACGAGATCGGCCCCGTCGGCGGAGCCGCCGCCCTGGTCGCCGTGTTCGCCATCATGATCATCCTGCTGGCGGTGCTGGCCCTGGTCATCGTCAACGCCCTGGCGCACTCGCCCTGGGGCGTCTTCTCCATCGGCATGACCATCCCGATCGCCGTCTTCATGGGCTTCTACCTGCGCGTGCTGCGGCCGGGCCGGGTCACCGAGGTCTCCGTCATCGGCGTCGCACTGCTGCTGCTCGCCATCGTCGCGGGCGGCTGGGTCGCCGAGTCCTCCTTCGCCGGCACCTTCACCCTGGAGAAGGAGACGCTGGTCATCTGGATGGTGGTCTACGGCTTCCTGGCGTCGGTGCTGCCGGTGTGGATGCTGCTCGCGCCCCGCGACTACCTCTCCACCTTCATGAAGGTCGGCACGATCGCGCTCCTCGCGCTCGGCGTGGTCATCGCGATGCCCACCCTGAAGATGCCCTCGGTCACCGACTTCGCCGCGAGCGGCGACGGACCGGTCTTCGCCGGGTCGATGTTCCCCTTCGTCTTCATCACCATCGCCTGTGGCGCCCTCTCCGGCTTCCACGCCCTGGTCTCCTCGGGAACCACCCCGAAGATGATCCAGAAGGAGACCCAGGTCCGCATGATCGGCTACGGCGCCATGCTGACCGAGTCCTTCGTCGCCGTCATGGCGATCATCGCGGCCTGCATCATCGAGCCCGGCCTCTTCTTCGCGGTCAACTCCCCCGGCGGGGTCATCGGCACCACGGTCGAGTCCGCCTCCCAGGCGGTGACCAACTTCGGCTTCGCCATCTCCCCCGAGGCGCTCGCCCAGGCCGCCAAGGACGTCGAGGAAGCCAGTCTGCTCTCGCGCACGGGTGGCGCTCCGACCTTCGCACTCGGAATGTCGGAGATCTTCTCCGCCGTGGTCGGCGGCGCCGACATGAAGGCCTTCTGGTATCACTTCGCCATCATGTTCGAGGCGCTCTTCATCCTGACGACGCTCGACGCGGGCACCCGCGTGGGCCGGTTCATGCTCCAGGACACCCTCGGCAACGTGCACAAGTCCTTCAAGGACGTCAGCTGGAAGCCCGGCGTGTGGTTCGCGAGCGCGATCGTCGTCGGCGGCTGGGGCTACTTCCTGTGGGTCGGCATCAAGGACCCGCTCGGCGGCATCAACCAGCTCTTCCCGCTCTTCGGCATCGCCAACCAACTGCTCGCCGCGGTCGCACTGGCCGTCTGCACCACGCTGCTGGTCAAGTCCGGCCGGCTCAAGTGGGCCTGGGTGACGGGCGTTCCGCTGGTCTGGGACGCCACGGTGACCCTCACCGCGAGCTACCAGAAGATCTTCTCGGAGGACGTGAAGGTCGGCTTCTTCGCCCAGCGCGACAAGTACCAGGCCGGAATCGACGCCGACAAGGTGCTGGCGCCCGCCAAGAACATGGACGACATGCACACCGTGGTCACCAACGCCACGGTCGACGGCGTGCTGTGCGCCTTCTTCGCCCTCCTGATCGTCGTGGTCCTCGCGGACGCGGCCCGGACCTGCCTCAAGGCCGTCCGCGACCCGGGGTCGGCGACCCTCTCCGAGACCCCGTGGACCAAGTCGAAGATCGTCGCCCCGGCCGGCCTGATCGCGACCGCCGAGGAGCGGGCGGAGCTCGCCGCGGCGGGCCCGGAGTCGGGCGGCGAACACGTCAAGGAGCCGGTGGCGTGAGCACCGTACGGAGCGTGCTGGCCAGGGCCCGGTTCTACGTCCGGGAGTTCTCCGGGGAGGCCGCGTACGACCGCTACGTGGCCCACGCCCGCTCCCACGACCCGGACGCGGAGGTCCTCACCCGCCGCGCCTTCGAACGCGCCCGTACGGACGCCCGCGAGGCGGACCCCCGCGAGGGCTTCCGCTGCTGCTGAACCGCCCCGCAGGCCGCAGGCCCCGCCGGATGCTTCCGGCGGGGCCTGCGGGCATGTCTCAGCGCACCCAGTCCCTGAGGACTTCCGTCCGGAGGGTGATACCGACGGGGTCGGGGAGGTGGACGTCCCTGCCGTAGGACACGGTGCGCACGCACTCGTACCGCTGCCCGCCGGGCTCGCTGTAGAGCAAGACCTCGGACGTGGCACGGTCGATCAGCAGGTAGACGGGGATGCCGCTCTCCGCGTACACCCGGGGCTTCTCCTGGCGGTGGCGACGGTCGGTGTCCGAGTTCCACGACGTGACCTCGACGGCCATGAGTACCGGATCGGGATCAGACCACTCGCCATGCCCGGCGAACGCGCCCGAGTGGGCCAGCGAGGCATTCGGAATCGCCCGGCCGTCCCGGCCCGCCTGCACCTTGAGGCCCCGCCCAGCGTGCAGCCAGAGCTCGGGGTGGTGCTGCATGCAGATCCGCGTGAGCCACTGGACGATCATCCCGTGGCTGCCGTCACCCAGCGCCCTGCTCCGCAGCTTCCCGTCGATGAACTCGAGCTGCAGCCCCTCCATCCGGTTGCGTGCCGCGAAGGCGAGTTCTTCGAACTCCTCGGTCAGCATGTGGGGGCGGTCGGCGATCACGGTCATGCCTCGCTCACCTTCCTCGACGGTGCTGTCTCCGACGATAGCGCCGCCCGCCGGCACCGTCCCGCACACTCGACCGCATGGACATGGTGATCAGAACGGCGCTGCCCGCCGACTACGCGGAGTTGGGCGAGATCACGGCGCGGGCCTACCTCGCCGACGGGCATCTGGACTTCAACGAGGACGACGCCTACCTGAACGTGCTGCGCGACGTGGCCGGCCGGGCCGCCCGGGCCGAGGTGCTCGTCGCCGAGCGGGACGGCCGGTTGCTCGGCGGTGTGACGTTCGCCGCTCCGGGCAGTCCGCTCGCCGACGTCGCGGCCCCCGACGAGGCGGAGTTCCGGATGCTCGCGGTGGCCCACGAGGCGCGCGGCCAGGGCGCCGGCGAGGCTCTGGTGCGGGCCTGCATCGAGCGGGCGCGGGCCGTGGAGGGCGTGACCGGCCTGGTCCTGTCCACCCAGCGCAGCATGGCCGGGGCCCATCGGATCTACGCGCGCCTGGGTTTCGTACGCACTCCGGAGCGGGATTGGGCGCCGATCGAGGGCCTGACACTCCTCACTTACCGGCTCAAGCTGTAGCCACGCCGACACTACATGTGGGGGTTACCGCACAGGGCCGCCCCCACATGTATGCTCATGCCTGCTGTCGCCGCAGGGGAATCCGGTGCGAATCCGGAACTGTCCCGCAACGGTATGAAGTGTCCGGCTACCGGACGCCAAGTCCGATGACCTGCCGACAGCGCGCCCGGCTCGACCGAACCGGGTGCCGATTCGTCCGGGCCTCGCGGTTGGGCCGGTGGACGCCATGCGGGGTACGCGTTCTCGTCGCGCCCGCCTGCGCCCGCTCGCGCCCCGCCTCGCCGATGACCGGGCCGAGCGAGGGAGAGCTCCCGCCGTGACCATCGCGCCTTCCGCACCGCGCGCCGAGTCCACTTCTGGCGACAACACCGAGGGCCCGGGGGCCACGCTGCTGCGTACCCTCACCGAACTTACGGCGGACCTCCCCGACACCGACCCCGGCCGGGTCGCGGCCTCCGCGCTGCGCGGCCGCAGCTCCGCCGCCGACGACGCCGAACTGCGCGGGCTGGCCACGGAGGCCGCCGCCGGTCTGATCTCCGAGGACCCGGCCTACTCCCGGCTCGCCGCCCGCCTGCTGACGCTGGCCGTGCGCGACGAGGCCGCGAGCCAGGGCTCCACGTCCTTCTCGGCCTCCGTCGAGGTCGGCCACCGCGAGGGCCTCATCGCCGACCGCACGGCCGAGTTCGTCCGCACCCACGCGGCCCGGCTCGACTCGCTCGTCGAGCTGACCCTCGCCGAGGGCGCCGACGACCGCTTCGGCTTCTTCGGCCTGCGCACCCTGCACAGCCGCTACCTGCTGCGCCACCCGATCACCCGTCAGGTCATCGAGACCCCGCAGTACTTCATGCTGCGCGTGGCCTGCGGCCTGGCCGCCGACGAGAGCGTCCAGGCCGTGGAGGAAGTGGCCTCGCTGTACCGGCTGATGAGCCGCCTGGACTACCTGCCGTCCTCCCCCACCCTCTTCAACTCCGGCACCCGGCACCCGCAGATGTCCTCCTGCTACCTGCTGGACTCCCCGCTGGACGAGCTCGACTCGATCTACGACCGCTACCACCAGGTCGCCCGCCTCTCCAAGCACGCCGGCGGCATCGGCCTCTCGTACTCCCGCATCCGCGCCCGCGGTTCGCTGATCCGCGGCACCAACGGCCACTCCAACGGCATCGTGCCGTTCCTGAAGACCCTCGACGCCTCCGTCGCCGCCGTGAACCAGGGCGGCCGCCGCAAGGGCGCCGCCGCCGTCTACCTGGAGACCTGGCACGCGGACATCGAAGAGTTCCTGGAGCTCCGCGACAACACCGGTGAGGACCAGCGCCGTACGCACAACCTGAACCTCGCCCACTGGGTGCCGGACGAGTTCATGCGCCGCGTGAACTCCGACGCCGACTGGTCGCTGTTCTCCCCGGCCGACGTGCCCGAGCTGGTCGACCTGTGGGGCGACGAGTTCGACGCCGCCTACCGCAAGGCCGAGGCGGACGGCCTGGCCCGCAAGACCATGCCGGCGCGCGACCTGTACGGCCGGATGATGCGCACCCTCGCGCAGACCGGCCAGGGCTGGATGACGTTCAAGGACGCCTCCAACCGCACGGCGAACCAGACCGCCGAACCGGGCACCGTCGTGCACTCCTCGAACCTGTGCACCGAGATCATCGAGGTCACCAACGACGGCGAGACGGCCGTCTGCAACCTCGGCTCGGTCAACCTGGGCGCGTTCGTCATCGACACGGCGGACGGTCGCGAGATCGACTGGGAGCGGATCGACGAGACCGTCCGCACGGCCGTCACCTTCCTCGACCGCGTGGTGGACATCAACTTCTACCCGACCGAGCAGGCCGGCCGCTCCAACGCCCGCTGGCGCCCGGTGGGCCTGGGCGCGATGGGTCTCCAGGACGTCTTCTTCAAGCTGAAGCTGCCCTTCGACTCCCCCGAGGCGAAGGCCCTGTCCACCAAGCTCTCCGAGCGCATCATGCTGGCCGCCTACGAGGCCTCCTGCGACCTCGCCGAGCGCAGCGGCCCGCTCCCGGCCTGGGAGCAGACCCGTACCGCCCGCGGTGTCCTGCACCCGGACCACTACGACGTCGAGCTGAACTGGCCGGAGCGCTGGGACGCGCTGCGCACCCGCGTCGCCGAGACCGGCATGCGCAACTCCCTGCTCCTCGCCATCGCCCCGACGGCCACGATCGCCTCGATCGCCGGCGTGTACGAGTGCATCGAGCCGCAGGTCTCCAACCTCTTCAAGCGCGAGACGCTCAGTGGTGAGTTCCTCCAGGTGAACGGCTACCTGGTGGAGGAGCTGAAGCAGCTCGGCGTGTGGGACGCCCAGACCCGCGAGGCGCTGCGCGACTCCTCCGGCTCGGTCCAGGGCTTCGGCTGGATCCCGGCCGAGGTCCGCGAGCTGTACCGCACGGCGTGGGAGATCCCGCAGCGCGGTCTGATCGACATGGCGGCGGCCCGTACGCCGTTCCTGGACCAGTCGCAGTCGCTGAACCTGTTCCTGGAGACGCCCACCATCGGCAAGCTCAGCTCGATGTACGCGTACGCCTGGAAGCAGGGTCTGAAGACCACCTACTACCTGCGCTCGCGCCCGGCGACGAAGATCGCCCGGGCCGCGCAGGCGGCCACCCCCGTCGAGCTGCCGCAGGCGGTCGCCGACGCCGAGGCGCTGGCCTGCTCCCTTGAGAACCCCGAGTCTTGCGAGGCCTGCCAGTAATGAGCTCCAACGACCAGAAGAACCTCCTGGACCCGGGCTTCGAGCTCACGCTCCGCCCGATGCGCTACCCCGACTTCTACGAGCGCTACCGGGACGCGATCAAGAACACCTGGACCGTCGAGGAGGTCGACCTCCACTCGGACGTCGCCGACCTCGCGAAGCTGACGCCCGCCGAGCAGCACATGATCGGCCGGCTGGTCGCGTTCTTCGCGACGGGCGACTCGATCGTCTCGAACAACCTGGTGCTGACGCTCTACAAGCACATCAACTCCCCGGAGGCGCGCCTGTACCTGTCGCGCCAGCTGTTCGAGGAGGCCGTGCACGTCCAGTTCTACCTGACGCTGCTCGACACCTACCTGCCCGACCCGGACGACCGTGCGGCCGCCTTCGACGCGGTCGAGGAGATCCCCTCCATCCGCGAGAAGGCGCAGTTCTGCTTCAAGTGGATCAACGAGGTCGAGAAGCTGGACCGGCTGGAGACGCAGGCCGACCGCCGCCGCTTCCTGCTGAACCTGATCTGCTTCGCCGCGTGCATCGAGGGCCTGTTCTTCTACGGCGCCTTCGCGTACGTGTACTGGTTCCGCTCGCGCGGTCTGCTGCACGGCCTGGCCACCGGCACCAACTGGGTCTTCCGCGACGAGACCATGCACATGAACTTCGCCTTCGAGGTCGTGGACACGGTCCGCAAGGAGGAGCCGGAGCTCTTCGACGACGCCCTCCAGCAGCAGGTCACCGACATGCTCAAGGAGGCCGTTGAGGCGGAGCTGCAGTTCGGTCGCGACCTGTGCGGTGACGGCCTGCCGGGCATGAACACCGAGTCGATGCGCGAGTACCTGGAGTGCGTCGCGGACCAGCGCCTGGTCCGTCTGGGCTTCCCGCCGGTGTACGGCTCGCAGAACCCGTTCTCCTTCATGGAGCTGCAGGGCGTGCAGGAGCTGACGAACTTCTTCGAGCGCCGTCCGTCGGCCTACCAGGTCGCGGTCGAGGGCACGGTGGACCTGGACGAGGACTTCTAGTACGTCTCGTACGTCAAGGAGTTCCAGGGAGTGACCGGGGAGCCGGGATGCGGGAGTTTCCGTGTCCCGGCTTCTCGCGTTCCCCGGTGTTCAGTGGGCGATGGGGCCCCAGTACCGCCGGGCGGCGGGCCGGAACGTACGCCGGCGCGGGGTGGGCGGGAGGCCGCCCGCACGCTGGCGGGGGAGCCACACGAGCCGGGTCGCGACGGCCCGCAGCTGCTGGTCGATGCGCCGGTCGCGCAGGATCCCGTACAGGCTGGGCCCGAGCAGGAGGGCGGCGATGGCGAGGACGGCGAGGTAATTCACGAAGGTGGTCATAGCTCTACTGTCCGCCTGATCGCCCATGATCGACAGTGGCAGTACTGTCATAGAAGACCGAATTACTGCCACACTGGGGTCATGCTGACCAACGTGGCCGTGGCCCTCGTCGACGGAGTCGCCCCCTTCGAGCTGGGGATCTTCTGCGAGGTGTTCGGAATCGATCGCAGTGACATGGGCGTACCGGTGTACGACTTCGCCGTGTGCGCGGCGGAGGAGGGGCCCCTGACCGTGGGCGGGGGCGCCTTCGGGATCACCCCCGCGCACGGGCTGGAGCGGCTGGAGGAGGCCGACCTCGTCTGTCTGCCGGCCGCCAGTGACGCCGGCGCGCGCATCTACCCCGAGCCCCTGCTGGCGGCCCTGCGCCGGGCCGTGGAGCGGGGTGCGCGGGTCCTCAGCGTGTGCAGCGGGGCCTACGTCCTCGGCGCCGCCGGGCTGCTGGACGGCCGCCGGTGCACCACGCACTGGATGCACGCCGCGGCCCTGACCCGACGCTTCCCGCGGGCCGTCGTCGACCCGGACGTGCTCTACGTGGACGAGGGCGCGGTGATCACCGCAGCCGGCACCGCCTCGGGCATCGACGCGTGCCTGCACGTGGTCCGCCAGGAGCACGGCGCCGAGGTGGCCAACATCATCGCGCGCAGGATGGTCGTACCGCCGCACCGGGACGGCGGGCAGGCCCAGTTCATCCAGCGACCGTTGCCGCGCACGGCCTGTGACACGGTCGGCGAGGTGATCGAGTGGATGGCCCGCCACCTGGGCGAGGAGATCACCGTCGAGCAGCTCGCGGAGCGCGCGCACATGTCCCCGCGGACCTTCGCCCGCCGCTTCCTCCAGGAGACCGGCACCACCCCGTACAAGTGGGTGCTGCGCCAGCGGGTCCTGCTGGCGCAGGAGCTGCTGGAGTCGACCGGCGAGACGGTGGACGCGATCGCCGGCCGCTGCGGATTCGGCAACGCGGCCGCCCTGCGCCACCACTTCCTGCGGACCCTGGGCACCACGCCGAACTCGTTCCGGCGCGCCTTCCGGGGCCCGCAGGCCGCCTAGACCGTCAGTTCACGATTAGGCGTTGGGGACGGTCTCGTAGCGCGGGGTGCCCTCTTCCATCTGGCGGAGGGCGTCCTTGCGGTCGCGCTTGGAGAGGCGGTCGATGTAGAGGTAGCCGTACAGGTGGTCGGTCTCGTGCTGCAGGCAGCGGGCGAAGTAGCCGGTGCCGCGCACCTTGATCGGGTTGCCCTGCGCGTCCTGGCCCTCGACCTCGGCGTAGTCCGGGCGGGCCAGCGAGGCGTAGGCGGTCGGGACCGACAGGCAGCCCTCGTTCGAGTCGTCCAGCACCCGCGCGCCGGCCGGCAGCTCGATCAGCTTCGGGTTGACGACGACACCGGTGTGCCGCTTGCCGTCGTCGTCCGGGCAGTCGTAGACGAAGACCTTGGCGTCCACGCCGATCTGGTTCGCGGCCAGGCCCACGCCCTCGGCGGCCTTCTGACTGGCGAACATGTCGTCGATCAGCTGCGCCAGCTCGTCGCCGAACTCGGTGACGTCCTTGCACTCCCGGTGCAGGACCGGGTTGCCGACCACGGTGATCGGACGGGCCGTACCGCGCTGACGGTGGGCGAGCTCGCGCGCCTCACAGTCCTCGGTGTCCACGACGTACCCGTCGTTCACGCTCTCGACAACCTCGTTCTCCTGCTGCGCCATGTCCGCCGTACGCCTTCCGTAAGTCCCGGTCACCGATGGTCGTGGTGACACACCGATGTGCCCGTATAGCCTACGGCCCCGGGTCAGCAGACTTCTTCGAGATCCCGCCACTCCCTGGTACCCGGACTGTCCGCGACCCAGCCGTCGAGCAGTCCGCGCACCAGGCCGGCCGGTGCCGCGATCCCGCACTCGCGCTCGGGGACCCACAGGGAGCCCGAGCCGGCCGTACGGTGCCCGAGCGGTCCGGGGTGGCCGGGCTCGCTGTGGTCGTGCGGATCGAGGTGCTGCTCGCCGTCGCCCTCGTCGCTCGGCATCTCGCTCTCCGAGCAGGTCCGGCACAGCAGCCGCACCGACGAGGACCAGTCCTCGGCGGCGAATCCGGCGTCCGAGGCCAGCTGCTCCAGCGCATCGCGGTCCGCCTCGGTGGCCGCCTCCAGCAGCACCACCCAGGTCGGCACCGGGGACGGCGCCCACAGCTCGATCTCGTCGAACACGGGGTACGAGGGGCCGGCCGCGGTCACCCGCTCACCGTGCGGGACCCCGTCGTGGAGCACGACCTCGCCCCAGCGCCGCCCCGAGGAGGGCAGCGGGATCGACAGGACCTCCAGCCGGGCCGGGTCCAGCCTGCGGCCCCACACCACCTCGGCCTCGCCCTCGGGCGAGAGCCGCACGGCGGCGCTGCCGAGCTCCATCCCGACCGGCTCGCCCGCCCCGGCCGCGTCCCCGGGCACCTTCAGCCCGTACGCCTGCCAGGCCCGCCGCGCCAGCGGCCAGTCCTGCAGCGCGGTGGCGGCGATCCCCACGTTCCACCAGTCCGGGGCGCCCGTCTCACGGTCCAGCAGGGCCACGGCGCGCAGCCCGGCGGCCCGCGCCTGCTCCCAGTCGTGCCGGAACTTGTGCAGCAGGGCCAGATTGAACCAGGACTCGGACAGCCAGGGCTCCAGGTCCGCCGCTCTGGTCAGGAGCGCGCCCGCGTCCTCGTACCGCCCGTCGCCGATCAGCGTGAACGCGCGGTCGGTGGCCTGCCGCCACGAGGCGGAGGGCCGATGCCGTACCTTCCCGAAGATCCTCACGATTCCCGCCTGCCTGGGGGCACCTCCCAGCGGTTGCTGGGGGACAACGGTGCAGCCTTGCGGACACTCCTACGGTCCCTCTTACTGGCATCCAACCATGCCCACTCGGACGGCCGCTCATTACCCATGGGTTACCCAGGTGGGACGGGCACCACTCTGCCACGTCCGCCCCTGGCCAGAACCCTTGCCAGGCACTCCACGACCTCCGGCTGGTAATCGTGCCCGGTGCCCAGGCGGAGCCGCTCCAGGGCGGCCAGTGAGCCACCCGGGTGACGGCTCCCGCCGACCAGATCGTCGTACGCGTTCACCGTACGCACGATCCGGGCCGCCGTGGGCTGCTCGCGGTACGGATCCGCCTGCCGCTCCACCACCACGGCGACCTCGGCGGGCACCCCGGTCTGGCGGGCCACCTCCCCGCCCAGCTCGGCGATCCGGCGGGCCTCGCCGTCGGGCAGCCCGGCCGTGGCTCCGTCCGGGACCGGGTCGACGAGGGAGAGCTGCCCGATGTCGTGCATCAGGGCGGCGTACTCCAGCACCGTGAGCTCCCGCTCCGACAGGCCCAGCTCCCGGCCGACGGCGCAGCTCAGGGCGGCCACCCGGCGGGAGTGGCCCGGCCGGGTACAGCCGGCGATCTCGGTGGCGCGGGCCAGGGAGGTGATGGTCTGGCGGTAGGTGGTGCGGATCGCCGTGATCCGGTGGAAGGACAGCTGGGTCAGCAGCAGGGGCCCGCTGAAGACGGTGACGGCCCACAGGCCCGCGACGGCCGCTCCGAGCGCCATCACGACCCCGGTGGCGCAGATCGCCGAGCCGACGCCGAGCTGGGCGCGCAGTTCGTCGTGCAGCAGCGGGCCGTACGGCCGCCCGGACCGGGCCCCGGCGAGGGCGGCGGCGAGCACGGCGTCGCACAGGGCGGTGAGGCCGAGGAGGCAGAGCAGGTAGCCGACGAGGTACGGGCCCTGGCCGACCCACCGCTCCAGCCGGCCCGAGTTGTAGAGCGGCTGGAAACAGGCGGCGGCGAAGGCGACCGTGAGCACCCGGCGGGACAGGTGGTCGAGGGCGGGGCCGCGGCCGCGGGCGATGTGCGGGACGATCCCGGCGAGGACGGCCGCGACGACGACCGCGACGGTCTGGAGCACCCCGTGGTGGGTGGGCTGCCCGGCGTTCTGGCCGAGCAGGGCGTAGGCGAGGGCTCCGGCGGAGCCGAGCGGTGCGGGGTGGCGGCCGAGGGGGTCCTGGCGGTCCCGGCGCGCGAGCTCCCCGACGGTGATCAGGGTGGCGAAGGCCAGGGCGGCGGCGGGCTCGGCGACGCCGTTCCACAGGGTGTGGCCGAGCGCGGCGCCGGTGAGCACCCCGGCGGCCCCCCGCACGGTCCACGCGACCGGGCCCCTCATCCGCCCGCCCCGGCACCGTCCGCGTCCGGCCCGGCCCCGCCGGCGGGGCCGGGCACCGCGGGGACCCTGTCCGGCGGCGGGGCCGCCGCGACCGGACGGGAGCCCCGGTCCGGCATCCCGACCAGGGCCGGGGGTCCCGGCACCGGTCCCGCCGCGGCGGCCCTCGCCGGGATCACCTGGAGGTCCTCGTCCGAGGTCACCACCGGGTGCCAGCCGGTCCGGCCGATCGCATCGACCAGCGCCCGCACCATCGACGGGTCGAACTGTGCCCCCGCACACCGTTCCAGCTCCGCCAGGGCGACCGGCACCGGCCGGGCCCGGCTGTACGAACGGGTCGAGGTCATCGCGTCGAAGGCGTCGGCCACCGCCACCACCCGGGCCAGTACCGGGATCTGCTCACCGGTCAGCCCGTACGGATAGCCGGAGCCGTCGACGCGCTCGTGGTGGTGCAGGATCGCGGAGCGGGCCTCGCCGAGGAAGCCGATGCCGCGCACCATCTCGTGCCCGTACTCGGGGTGCAGCTCGATGATCCGGCGCTCCTGCGGGGTGAGCGGCCCGTCCTTGCGCAGCAGCCGGGTGGGGACGCCGAGTTTGCCCACGTCGTGCAGGATGCCGGCGATGCGCACCGTCTCCAGCCGGTCCTCCGTCATGCCCAGCTCCCGGGCGATCATCGTGGAGGCCTGGCCGACCCGTTCGCTGTGGCCGCGCGTGTAGCGGTCCTTGATGTCGACGGCCTGGACGAGGGCGCGGATGGTCGCCTGGTGGGCGGTGCGCTCGCGGTGGTACTGGGCGAAGACCCAGCAGGAGATGTACATCGGCAGCAGGACGAGCAGCGCGGCCGGGGGCCCGTAGGGGCTGCGCCACATGACGGCCATCATCAGGCCGGCGAGGCCGTGGACGCAGTGCGGGGCGAGGGAGGAGGCCAGGAGCCCGCGCCAGGCGGTGGCGGCCGGGCGGCGTTCGGCGGCGGCCAGGATGGCGCCGTCGAGGGCGGTGAGCACCAGGCAGAAGGCGACGGCCGCGGCCGTCGCGGGAAGCAGCACGGAGGGGAAGTCGGCCGCTCCTGCGGGGGACCCGGAGCCGGCGGGGAACCCGCCGCCGAGGGTGGCCGGGCCGCGCAGCAGCCCGTAGGCCTGGCCCGCGACCCAGGCCGCCATCGCCTGCTGCGCGCCGTGCCACAGGCGGCGCACCCGGGCGGGCCGGTGGATCACGGTGCCCGCGAGTCCTCCGGGCAGCGCCACGAGCGCGGCGGCGGCGGGCGGCAGCAGGAAGACGGCGGCGAGCACCACGGGGAAGAAGGAGCCGATGCCCTCGGGCACCCGGCTGCCCAGCGGTGGGCAGACCTTGAGGAGTTCGGAGCCGAGGTAGAGCACGGCGAGCAGGGCCACGGCCGCCCAGGGCGTACCGGAATCCGTGAAGGCGGGGAAGACGCACGCGACCGCCGTGAGAACGGCGCACAGGATGAATCCGCGTGCCCCCGGCGGAAGTGCCCGCATGGCGCTCTCCTCCCCTGTGCCGTGCACACCGGGGTGCCGAATCGAGCCAGCACCGAATGGGGAGAATAGGTGGGGCCGGGAGCGAGGTGGGCCACATTTGTGCATTGGGCCATGCGGACGCCCCCGGATTAGCACATTCGGGTGAATGAACTGCTCTTCCGGGGGCGGATGTTCCCTCGTCTAGCCGATCACCGGCGCGGGTCAGCCGGGAGCGGGATTGTCGGCGGTGACGTCGTGGTCGGGGACCGACTGACCGGACCTGATCAGTTCGATCCGACCCATCACCTTCGACCGCAGGTCGGTCGGCACGTCGTCCGACCCGCAGCAGCGCTTGACCAGCTTCTTCACGGCCTGTTCGAGGCCGTACTTCTCCAGGCAGGGGTTGCACTCGCCGAAATGCGTCTCGAACTTCGTGCAGTCACTGTCCGGCATCTCCTGGTCGAGGAACTCGTACAGGTGGTCCAGGACCTCAGAGCACTCTGTCTCGTGCGGCTCTCCGCAACTCATGAGTCCGAGCCTTTCCGGTCGTTCGACTCTCCCGCGCCCGCGGGAACCAGCCCGCGCTCACGGGCATAGTCCTCCAGCATTCCGCGGAGTTGACGGCGGCCACGGTGCAGTCGCGACATGACCGTACCGATGGGTGTACCCATGATGTCCGCGATCTCCTTGTACGCAAAGCCCTCTACGTCGGCAAGGTAGACCGCGATGCGGAACTCCTCCGGAATGGCCTGCAGGGCTTCCTTCACGTCCGAATCCGGCAGGTGGTCGAGCGCCTGCGACTCGGCGGACCGCAGTCCGGTCGACATGTGCGACTCGGCGCGCGCCAGCTGCCAGTCCTCGATCTCCTCCGCGGCGCTGCGCTGGGGCTCGCGCTGCTTCTTGCGGTAGGAGTTGATGAAGGTGTTGGTCAGAATGCGGTAGAGCCACGCCTTCAGGTTGGTGCCCTCGCGGAACTGGTGGAAGGACGCGTACGCCTTCGCGTACGTCTCCTGGACCAGGTCCTCGGCGTCGGCCGGATTGCGCGTCATGCGCAGCGCGGCCGAGTACATCTGGTCGAGGTAGCCGAGGGCGTCCCGTTCGAAGCGCGCATTGCGCTCCAGGGTCGTCTCCTCCGCGTGGCCTTCGTCGGTCCCAGCGACAGGACCCACCTCCTCCGACAGCGTGGCGGCTCCGAAAGCGGATCCGCTCGAATCGGAGAATAGTCGACCTTCCCGGCCCTCCGCCGCCCGAAGCGAGCCGCGCTTCGGCGCCGGCAGCACGGTCCAGTCCAGGTCAGCGGCCTGCCGACGGTTCTGGCTGATGACCTGGGTCATGCGCTCCCTCTCCTCCGACGAGTTCCCCTACGTTCCGACATCCGAGACAACAGAAGGGGCGGGCGGCGCATTCCCGGGCGCCCGGCGGGTTTCCGGCTTTCTCCGGGACGCGGCCGGCGGGCCTCAGACCGAGAGCCGCGCGAGCCACTCCTCCACGGCTCCGGTGATCGTCTGCAGCGCTTCCTCCTGGGTGGTGTCCGCCTTCTTCGGGACCGCGAAGCCGTGATCGGCGTACGCCACCTCCACGAGCTCGTACGGGTCCTGCCCGCCCGGTGGCGGGAACTCCTCGGGCCGCCCGAAGGGGTCCCGGCCGCCCTGGACCACGAGGGCGGGCCGGCCGGCCCCGGTGAGCTCTTCGGCGCGGGACTTCTCCGGCCGGCCCGGCGGGTGCAGCGGGAAGGCCAGCGCCAGCACCGCGGCGGCTCCCAGCTCGGCGGCGGTCCGGCAGGCCACCCGGGCCCCGGCGCTGCGCCCGCCCGCGACCACGGGCAGCCCGGGCTCCGTGAGCGCCGGCCACAGCCCGCGCCAGCCCTCGTCCAGCACCTTGGGCGCGGCGGCGACCTTCTTCCCGGCGACCCGCCAGGGCTGTTCGACCAGGGCCACCGTGATCCCGCGGGCGGGCAGGGCGGCGGCCAGCGCCCGGAGGTCCCGGGCCTCGATGCCGCCGCCGGCGCCGTGGCTCACGGCGAGCACGAGCCTCGGCTCGGGCGCCGGGTGCCAGGTGATGCGGGCCTCGCCCGCCGTGGTGTCGACACTCTCGGTACGCGTGGTCATGCGTCCCATCCTGCCCGGGTCAGAAGAGGGTGCCTTCCTCCGGCGCGGCCAGCTCCGTCAACAGCTCCGGGCCGTTGTTGCGCACGTTGCTCACGGCGGTCGACACCGGGTAGGCCCGCATCAGCCCGCCGGGCGGCGGGGCGAGCAGCTCCCTCAGCGAGCCCTCGGTGTCGGTGTTCGCCGGGTCCAGCCAGGCGTCCCAGCGGTCCGGGGTCAGCATCAGCGGCATCCGCGGGTGGATGTCGGCGAGCGAGCGCGGCCCCTCGGCGGGGGCCACGCCCAGGGGGCCGGCCTCGGCCTCCGTGGTGATCACCGAGCAGGTCACCCACCAGGAGAGCGGGTGCTCGTCGGGCAGGGTCCGGTCGCGCCAGAACTCGTATATCCCGGCCATGGCGAAGACGGATCCGTCGGAGGGGAGCACGAAGTAGGGCTGCTTGCGGGCCCGTTTCTTCTTGCCCTCCACCTCCAGCTGCCGCTCGTCGTGGGCGGTGACCCACTCGTAGTAGCCGTCGGCGGGGACGATGCAGCGGCGCTGCGCGAAGGGCCGGCGGAAGGAGGGCTTCTCGTGCAGGGTCTCGGACCGGGCGTTGATCATCCGGGCGGCGCCGTCGGGGTTCTGGGCCCAGGAGGGGACCAGCCCCCATTTCAGGACGCGCAGCTGGCGAACCGGACGCGGGTGCGGGGCGTCTTTGAGGGGACGGTCGAGGACCACGTGGACCTCCTTCGTCGGCGCCACGTTGAAATCGGGGGCCAGGGCCTCCTCGGGCTCCCACTTCTCGATGCCGAAGGCCTCCACGAGGTCCTCGGGCCTACGACTCGCCGCATACCGTCCGCACATGGCTGACACACTGCCATCTCACCCGTACACCACCGCAAGGAGTCCGCCACCTTATGGACAGCAGCACGACGGCCGGTCTGTGGGACCGGCTCACGGGCATACAGACCTCGCCCGACCTGTGGTTGGTGATCGTGACGGGGCTCGTCGCAGCGGCCGCGGTGGGTCCCCGCCCGCTGTGGCGGCTTTCGCGCAACGCCGTCACCATCGCGCACGAGGGCGGGCACGGGCTGCTGGCACTGTTGACGGGGCGGCGCCTGAGCGGGATACGGCTGCACTCCGACACCAGCGGGGTCACCGTCAGCCGGGGCCGGCCGACCGGGCTGGGGATGATCCTGACCGCGGCGGGCGGGTACACGGCGCCCTCGCTGCTCGGGCTGGGCGGGGCGGCGCTGCTGTCCGCGCACCGGATCACGCTGCTGCTGTGGGTGGCCACGGCCCTGCTCCTGGCGATGCTGGTGATGATCCGGAACGCGTACGGGGCACTGACGGTGGTGCTGACCGGCGGAACCTTCCTGCTGGTGTCCTGGCTGGCCCCGGCCGGGGTGCAGGCCGGTTTCGCGTACCTGGTGGTGTGGTTCCTGCTGTTCGGCGGGGTCCGGCCGGTCTTCGAGCTGGGGGCCAAGCGCCGGGGCGGCGGGGCCCCCGATTCCGACGCCGACCAGCTCGGCCGGCTCACGCACCTGCACCCGGTGGTGTGGTTGCTCTTCTTCCACGTCGTCGCGTTGTGCTCGCTGATCGGCGGGGCCCGCTGGCTGCTCGCCCTGTGACCGCTCCCTGAGACGGGGCCGGGATCAAGATCTGGGGTCGGGGGAAGCCACTAAAGTGGTGGCCATGACCGAGACCCCCGCGCTCCCCGCCCTCTGGCCCGCTCCGCTCGCCGACGGGACCGTCCACGCCACCGTCACGGTGCCGGGCTCCAAATCGGTCACCAACCGGGCCCTCGTGCTCGCTGCGCTCGCCGCCGAGCCCGGCTGGGTGCGCCGCCCGCTGCGCTCGCGCGACTCGCAGCTGATGTCCGACGCGCTGCGCGCGCTGGGCGTCGGCATCGAGGAGACCGTCTCGTCGAGCTCCGCCGGTGACGGCGCGGGCGGCGAGGCCTGGCGGATCATCCCGGCGGCCCTGCACGGCCCGACGACCGTGGACGTCGGCAACGCGGGCACGGTCATGCGCTTCCTGCCGCCCGTCGCCACCCTCGCCGACGGCGACATCCGCTTCGACGGCGACCCGCGCTCCTACGAGCGCCCGCTCGGCCAGGTCATCACCGCCCTGCGCACGCTCGGCGCCCGGATCGACGACGACGGCCGGGGCGCGCTGCCCATGACCGTCCAGGGCGGCGGGGCCCTGGAGGGCGGCACCGTCGAGATCGACGCCAGCAACTCCTCGCAGTTCGTCTCCGCCCTGCTGCTGTCCGCCCCTCGGTTCAACCAGGGCGTCGAGGTGCGGCACGTGGGCGGCAAGCTGCCGTCGATGCCGCACATCCGGATGACCGTGGAGATGCTGCGCGCGGCGGGCGCCCAGGTCGACACCCCCGAGGCCGGCGGCGAGAAGGACGTCTGGCGGGTCACCCCCGGCGCGCTGCTGGGCCGCGACATGGTCGTGGAGCCGGACCTCTCCAACGCACAGCCCTTCCTGGCCGCGGCCCTGATCACCGGCGGCACGGTGACCATCCCCGACTGGCCGCGCCGCACCACCCAGCCGGGCGACGCGCTGCGCCGGATCTTCACCGAGATGGGCGGCTCCTGCGAGCTGACCGACGCGGGCCTGGTCTTCACCGGCACCGGCAAGATCCACGGCATCGACGTGGACCTGAGCGAGGTCGGCGAGCTCACCCCGGGCATCGCGGCCGTGGCCGCCCTGGCCGACTCCGATTCGGTGCTGCGCGGCGTCGCGCACCTGCGGCTGCACGAGACGGACCGGCTGGCCGCGCTGACCAAGGAGATCAACGCGCTCGGCGGCGACGTCACCGAGACCGCCGACGGCCTGCGCATCCGGCCGCGCCGGATGCACGGCGGCACCTTCCACACGTACGACGACCACCGGATGGCGACCGCGGGCGCGGTGATCGGCCTGGCGGTGGAGGGCGTTCAGATCGAGAACGTGGCGACGACCGCGAAGACCCTGCCGGACTTCCCGAAGATGTGGACGGACATGCTCGCCGGGGACGCCGACGGCTCCGGGGCTCCCGGAGCGGGTGCGGGAGCGTAGGGCCCGTCATGCGCAGGTACGGCAAGCACACCGACGAGGACGACATCCGCCAGCGCCCGAACCCCAAGGGCAATCGGCCGCGGACCAGCATCCGGCCCAAGCACGAGGACGCGGCCGAGGGCTTCGTCCTCACCGTGGACCGCGGCCGGCTGACCTGCCTGGTCGAGGGCCGCTCGGTGCACGCGATGAAGGCGCGCGAACTGGGCCGCAAGGCCGCGGTGGTCGGCGACCGGGTCTGGATCGTCGGTGACCTGTCCGGCAAGAAGGACACCCTCGCCCGCATCGTGCGGATCGAGGAGCGCAAGTCCGTCCTGCGACGCACCGCCGACGACGACGACCCGTACGAGCGGGTGGTCGTCGCCAACGCCGACCAGCTGGCCATCGTCACGGCCCTGGCCGACCCGGAGCCGCGGCCCCGGATGATCGACCGCTGCCTGGTGGCGGCGTACGACGCCGGGCTGGAACCGCTGCTGGTGCTCACCAAGTCCGACCTGACCTCCGCGGACAAGATCCTGGAGATCTACGCGACGCTCGGCGTGAACTACGTGGTGACCAACCGCGAGGAGCTGGCGACGGGTGACGCGGCGGACCGGGTGCGCGAGCGGCTCGACGGCCGCATCACGGCCTTCGTCGGACACTCGGGCGTCGGCAAGACCACCCTGGTGAACTCGCTGGTCGCCGAGGGCCGCCAGCGCGCCACCGGTCACGTCAACGCGGTGACCGGCCGCGGCCGGCACACCACCACCTCGGCACTCGCGCTGCCGCTGCCGAGCGGCGACGGCTGGGTCATCGACACCCCGGGCGTGCGCTCCTTCGGCCTGCACCACGTGGACCCGTCCCGAGTGATCCTGGCCTTCCCGGACCTGGTGCCGGGCACCGAGGAATGCCCGCGCGCGTGCAGCCACGACGAGCCGGACTGCGCGCTCGACAGATGGGTGGAGGACGGCCACGCGGACCCGGCGCGGCTGTATTCGCTGCGCCGACTGCTGGAGACGCGCGAGCGGCGCGAGGGCGACTGACCGTCCGGCGGCGGTGCGGCCGCGTTTGTCGAGGGCCCTGTCTGGATAAATGCATAATCGCACCAAGTGACGTGATGTCACGTGACGCGGGGAGGCATTCGACATGGCGTGGCTGCTGGTCGTGGTCGCGGGACTCCTGGAGACCGGTTTTGCGGTCTGTCTCAAGCTCTCCCACGGATTCACCCGGCTGTGGCCGACCGTCGCCTTCGCCTGCTTCGCGCTCGGCAGCTTCGGTCTGCTGACCCTGGCGCTCAAGAAGCTGGACGTGGGGCCGGCGTACGCGGTGTGGACGGGCATCGGCGCCGCCGGTACGGCGATCTACGGCATGGTCTTCCTCGGCGACCTGGTCTCCACCCTCAAACTCGTCTCGATCTCGCTGGTCATCCTGGGCGTCATCGGGCTCCAGTTGTCCGGGTCGGCGCACTGAGCAGCCTGCGCAGCTCGCCCGGCCCCGGCTCCTCCCCCGGGGCGATCACGTAGGAGAGGGCGAGGCGCACGGCGAGTTCGCAGCGCTGCGGGCCCTCCCCCGGAGTCAGCGCGGCGGCGGCCCGGTCCCGGACGGCCCGGGCCAGCTCGCCGGGCCCGGGTGCGCGGCCGCCCGCCGCGGGCAGGCCCGCGTCCCAGGCACCGGTGAGCAGGGCCCGTACGAGGGGCTGCGCACGGGCAGCCCGTACGATCCACTCCGCGACGGCGGCGAGTCGCTCGGCGGCCTGGGCCGGAGCGGACAGGGCCCGGTCGACCCCGTCGAGGTAGCGGTCGGCCTCGCGGCGCACCAGGGCGCGGCCCAGGCCGGCCTTGCCGCCGAACTCGTTGTAGAGGGTCTGCCGGGACACCCCCGCCGCGGCGGCCACGTCGACCATGCGCACGTCCGGCCAGGGGCGCGCCGAGAGCGCCGCTCCCGCCGCCTCCAGCAGGGACTCCCGGGCTGCCGGCATCCGCGCCTCCCCGTTCGGCTCTCTCCGGTCAGAGTTGACGGGCCGCCAGATCCTGTCAAGGGCGCGTCGGGGCCGCACTGTGGACAGCGTTGGTCGGGCTCCGGGAGTCTCGATACTGTTCGGGCATGCCCGAGTATGACGATGACCTGCGCCTTGCCCTCGAACTCGCCGATGCGGCGGACGCCGCCACGATGGAGCGCTTCCGAGCCCTCGACCTGCAGGTCGAGACGAAGCCGGACATGACCCCGGTGAGCGAGGCGGACAAGGCGGCCGAGGAGATCGTCCGGGCCGGGATCACGGCCGCGCGGCCGGACGACGCCATCCTGGGCGAGGAGTACGGGCTCAAGGGCAGCGGTCCGCGCCGCTGGGTGGTGGACCCGATCGACGGCACGAAGAACTACGTGCGCGGGGTCCCCGTCTGGGCGACCCTGATCTCCCTGATGGCCCAGGACCCCGACGGCGAGTTCCGTCCGGTGGTCGGCGTGGTGTCCGCGCCGGCGCTGGGTCGCCGCTGGTGGGCGACCAGGGGCGGGGGCGCGTACGCGGGCGGCGCGCTCGGCGAGACCAGTGCCATCGGCGTGTCCAAGGTGGGCGGGCTGGGCGACGCCTCGTTCGCGTACTCCTCCCTGAGCGGCTGGGAGGAGCAGGGCCGGCTGGCCGGGTTCCTGGACCTGACCCGGGCGTGCTGGCGGACCCGCGGCTACGGGGACTTCTGGCCGTACATGATGGTCGCGGAGGGCTCGCTGGACCTGTGCGCCGAGCCCGAACTCAACCTCTGGGACATGGCGGCCATCGCGGTCGTGGTCCAGGAGGCGGGCGGCCGCTTCACCAGCCTGGACGGCGTGGACGGGGTGCACGGCGGGAACGCCGCGGCCTCGAACGGACTGCTCCACGAGGAGATGCTGGACCTGCTGCGTCCGCGCGCCTGAGCCGCCGCGCGCTGTTCGCGCTCCGCCCCGCGCCTTCTTGTCGGCCCTGCGGGTCCATGGGAATCTGATACTCCCCACGCTTGTGCGCTTGTGAACCGTTTCTCTTGAGGCGGCTCCGCGGGCGCACCCACCCAGGCGGGGGGACTCACCCCAGGAGGTGGCTCTCTTCATGCTCGTCCGTGACGCCATGAGCACCGTGATCCTCACCCTCGGACCCGCACACACCCTCCGACAAGCGGCCTGCCTGATGTCCGGCCGGCGCGTCGGCGCGGCCGTCGTCCTCGACCCCGACCACAGCGGAATCGGCATCCTGACCGAGCGCGACATCCTCAACTCGATCGGCGCGGGACACGACCCGGACCGGGAGTCCGTGGGCGCGCACACCACCAACAACGTCGTGTTCTGCACCCCTGAAGCCACCGTGCAGGAAGCCGCCGAGGCCATGGCCCACGGCGGCTTCAGGCACCTGATCGTGCTGGAGCACGGCGGACCCGTCGGCATCGTGTCCGTGCGCGACGTCATCCGCTGCTGGGTCCCGGCACGGCGCACGGTCGCCGCGTGAAACGACGCCGGGCCGCAAGTCCTCCGAGGAGGGCTGCGGCCCGGCGTCCTGCTACGGCAAGCGCTCCGTGTCAGCCGCGGAGGGCCTGGACCGCGGCTTCGAGCCGCTTGCCGAAGTCACCGTCCGCCTGACGGAAGTTGTTGATCGCACGCTCGACGATGTCGTCGCGGGAGACCTTGGCGATGAAGCCGGACAGGTTCTCGATCAGACGGGACTTCTCGTCCTCCGAGTACAGGCGGTAGAGGTTGCCCGCCTGGACGAAGTCGTCGTCCTCGCTGTGGACGGCGGCGGCGTGGTTGCCCGTGCCGCCGGTCACGTCGATGGGCTGCCACAGCGGGCGGTCCGTCTGGTGCGGGCCCCCGAAGCTGTTCGGCTCGTAGTTCTTCGCGCCCTTGTGGCGGCCGTCGTACAGGTAGCCGTCGCGGGAGTTGGTGCGCGCCTCGGTGGCGTGCGGGCGGTTCACCGGCAGGTGGTCGGCGTTGATGCCGACGCGGTAGCGGTGGGCGTCGCCGTAGCCGAAGAGGCGGCCCTGGAGCATCTTGTCCGGGGACGGACCGATGCCGGGCACGAAGTGCGCCGGGCTGAAGATGCTCTGCTCGACCTCGGCGAAGACGTTCTCCGGGTTGCGGTTGAGCTCCAGCTTGCCGATCTCGATCGGCGGGTAGTCCTCGTGCGGCCACACCTTGGTGAGGTCGAACGGGTTGAAGCGGTACTGGGCCGCCTCGGCCGCGGGCATGATCTGGACCTGCACGGTCCAGGTCGGGAAGTCGCCGCGCTCGATGGACTCGCGCAGGTCGCGCTGGTGCGAGTCGGGGTCCTCGCCGGCGAGCTGGTTGGCCTCGGCCTGGGTGAGGTTCTTGATGCCCTGGTCGGTCTTGAAGTGGTACTTGACCCAGAAGACCTCGCCGGCCTCGTTGTTCCACTGGAACGTGTGCGAGCCGTAGCCGTTCATGTGGCGGTAGGAGGCCGGGATGCCGCGGTCACCGAACAGCCAGGTCACCTGGTGGGTCGACTCGGGCGACAGGCCCCAGAAGTCCCAGACGTTGTCCGCCTCCTGCGAGCCCGTGTACGGGTCGCGCTTCTGGGTGTGGATGAAGTCGGGGAACTTGATGGCGTCCTTGATGAAGAACACCGGGGTGTTGTTGCCGACGAGGTCGTAGTTGCCCTCTTCGGTGTAGAACTTCAGCGCCCAGCCGCGGGGGTCGCGGACCGCGTCGGCGCTGCCGAGGTTGCCGGCGACGGTGGAGAAGCGCAGGAAGGTCTCGGTCTCCTTGCCGACCTCGGACAGGAACGCGGCCCGGGTCCACTGCGAGACGTCGCGGGTCAGCGTGAAGGTGCCGTACGCGCCGGCGCCGCGGGCGTGCACCACGCGCTCCGGGATGCGCTCGCGGTTGAAGTGCGCGAGCTTCTCGAGCAGCAGCTGGTCCTGGACCAGAACGGGGCCGCCGACGCCGGCGGTCTCGCTGTTCTGGTTGTCGGCGACCGGCGCTCCGGCCTCCGTGGTGAGCGGTCCCTGCGTCACGTGCGCCTCCTGCGTCGTCCCTGCATGTCCTGTCCTTGGCGTTCGCCGTAACCGATCCTACGATGGACTTTGTCTAAGTCAAGTAAGCATCCAAGTCCGCACTGGTTCGGGAGTTACACCGAATCCCCTCACTGTTAGGCTGATGTCTATGAGTGACCTGCTGGATCGACTTCGCGGACGCGGCTGGCGCATGACGGCGCAGCGGCGTGTCGTGGCCGAGGTGCTCGACGGTGACCACGTGCACCTGACGGCCGACGAGGTGCACGCGCTCGCGGTGGCCAAGCTGCCCGAGATCTCCCGTGCGACCGTCTACAACACCCTGGGCGAGCTCGTCACCCTCGGCGAGGTGCTGGAGGTCTCCACGGACCGCCGCGCCAAGCGGTACGACCCGAACGCCCACCGGCCCCACCAGCACCTGGTCTGCGCCCAGTGCGGCGCGATCCGCGACGTGCACCCGGCGGGCAACCCGCTGGCCGACCTGCCGGATGCCGAACGCTTCGGCTTCATCGTGTCGGCGGTCGAGGTGACCTACCGCGGCGTCTGCCCGAACTGCGCGGCCGCCTGAGCGCACGCACACGAAAGGGCTCGGACCCCCCGGGGGGTCCGAGCCCTTCGCGTTCACCTTCTTGCAAGCGGAAATGACCCGGGAACGACTCAAGGCCCGGATCCATGGGATCCGGGCCTTGAGCCTTCAGTAGCGGGGACAGGATTTGAACCTGCGACCTCTGGGTTATGAGCCCAGCGAGCTACCGAGCTGCTCCACCCCGCGTCGGTAAACCCAACGTTACGTGAAGGCCCGCGGCAGATGCAAATCGGTTAACCGGCCAGCCCCCGGTGCAGGAGCGCGGTCAGCATCTCCACCACCTCGTCGTCGTCGAGTCCGGCCCCGCCGGTCATGGCGGCGTACCCCAGCATCGAGATCATCGCCCCCATCGCCGCGGCGACCAGTTCGGGGTCCCCGGGCAGCTCGCGCCCCTGTTCGCGCATGTACGCGAGGTGCTCGCGCAGCGGCGCGGTGTCCCCGAGGAGGCGCCCCCAGACCTGCCCCGAGCCGGGCGGTTCGGCCATGGACTTCTGGAAGAGGGCGACCACGACGGGCAGATGGTCCCGGAAGGCGCTCCAGGCGACCGCGATATGCGTCCGCAGCTGCGCCCGGTCGGCGAGGTCGTGCTCACGGGGGTGGTCGTGGGCGCCGACCTCCAGGTCCACCTGGGCCCCCATGTCCGCGAGCAGCGCGTCCAGCAGCTCGTCCTTGCCCGCGAAGTGCTCGTAGAAGGACCCGGTGGACCGGCCGGCGGCCTTGGTGATGTCGGTGATCTTCGTCTGCGTGTAGCCGCGCTCCAGGAACAGCGCCCGCGCCGCCTCCTTGAGCGCCGCCTCCGTACCGGCCGCCCGCTCCTTGCGCACTCCCACCGCGATCCCCGCTCCCACTTGACGCCGTCTTCTCGGCCTCATCATACTGAACCGAGTTTCACCGAATCAAAGTTCAGTGAATGCAGATTCAGCGAAAGGGGTCGGGCATGCGTGTGTCAGTCATCGGGGGCGGAGTCGCCGGAGCGGCCAGTGCGATAGCCCTGCGCCGGGCGACCGGCGCGGAGGTCACGATCCACGAGGCGTACGAGGAACCGGCCGGGCAAGTGGGCTCGTACCTCAGCCTCGCCGTCAACGGGCTGCGGGGGCTGGAGGCCCTGGGCTGCCTCCCGCAGGTACAGGCCGCCGGATTCCCGGTCGCCCTGCAGCGGATGTGGTCCTCCTCGGGCAAGCTCCTCGGGGAGGTGCCGCGCGGCCGGCTCGCCTCGGACGACCTGCACAGCACGACGCTGCTGCGCGGGCGGCTGGTGGAAGTGCTGCGCGCCGAGGCGGCTTCGGCCGGGGCCCGGATCGAGACGGGGCGGCGGGTGGACCCGGCGGACCTGGACGCGGACCTGGTGGTGGCGGCCGACGGCATCTGGTCCGCCACCCGCTCGACGCTGGACCCGGCGGCGCCACAGGTGCGGTACGCCGGGCTCTACTGCGTGTCGGGGGTCTCCGAAGGCGTGCACCTCACACCGGGCACCTACCACTTCGTCTTCGGCCGGCGGGGAGCCTTCCTCTGCGTCCCGGCGCCGGACGGCACGGTCTGGTGGTCGGCCCAGGTGCCCGCCCCGGAGCCCCCGGACCCAGCGGAGATCACCGGGGCCCGGCTGGCGGAGCTGTACGCCAAGGAGGAGCTGCCGCTGTCCCTGATCCGGGCCGCCACCCGCGTCGACCGCTCGATGCCGATGCACCGGCTGGCGGACGTACCCGTCTGGCACGACGGGCGCACCGTCCTGATCGGCGACGCGGCCCATCCGGTCGGGGCCGGGCAGGGCGCGTCGATGGCGATCGAGGACGCGGTGGCCCTGGCCCGGTGCGTGGCATCGGTTCCGGGCGTGGACCGGGCCCTGGCCGAGTACACCCGGCTGCGCCGCCCGCGGGTGGACCGGATGACCCGGTCCGCGGCGACGAACCGCGACGCGAAGACCCCGGGCACGGTGCGGCGCCGGGTCAACGACCTGCTGATGCCGATCGCCTTCCGGCACGTCTACGCCCGCTCCACCTCCTGGCTCTACCGCTAGGAGGTGGAGCGCTCGGCGGGCGCCCCGCCGGGGCTCAGGCCGAGAGTTCCTCGGCCAGGGCCTCGCGGAGCCGGGCCGCGCGCTGCGAGACCTCGGCCGGGCCCAGTTCCATGGCGCGCACGCACCACTTCTGGCCCTCCGCGAGATCCCCGTGGCGGGCCGCCAGCAGGCCGAGGCGCAGGGCCGCGCGGCCGTGGCCCGCCACCGCCGCGCGGGTCCACCACAAGGCCGCCTCCGGCTCGTTCCCTTCGCGGGCCAGCAGCAGCCCGAGGTTGAAGGCGCCGTTGCGGGAGCCGGCCTCGGCCGCCTCCCGGTACCAGCGCGCGGCGACGGCCAGGTCGCCGCGGGCGGCGGCCAGCATGCCGACCCGCACCTGCGCCCGGCGGTGCCCCAGCTCGGCGGCCCGCTCGTACCACTCCTCGCTCTCGGTGCGCGGGGCGCCGCCCACGGGCTCGCCCAGGGCCACCGGCTCCGGCGGCGGGGCCAGCGACTCCAGCAGCGCGGCCAGGCGGAACGCCGCCTCCGCACTGCCGCCGCCCGCCGCGCAGCGCAGGTGCCGCTCGGCCGCCCGGTCCTCGCCGTCCCGCACCAGCGCGATGCCGACCTGCAGCGCCGCGTCGGTGTGACCGGCCGAAGCGGCCCGCTCGTACCACTTCAGCGCGGTCCGGTCCTCGTCGCGGCTGGCGAACAGGATCCCGAGGTTGAACGCGGCGTCGACGCTGCCCGCCTCGGCGGCCTTCGAGAACCACGGCTCGGCGCCCGCCGCGTCCCCGACCTGGAGCAGCATGATCGCCAGCGCGTTGGCCGCCTCGCGGTGCCCGGCGTAGGCGGCCCGCCGGTACCACTGCTCGGCCTGCGCGGTCCGGTCCTGTGCGACGCACAGCAGAGCAAGGTTGTACGCCCCGTTTTGGTCGCCCGCGTCCATGGCGGTCCGGTACCAGCGCTCCGCGGTCTGGGTCTCGCCGCGTGCGGCGTGCAGCGCGCCCAGCGCGTTGGCGGCGTTGCCGTCGCCGTCCTGCGCCGCCCGGTGCCACCACACGGCGGCGCTCTCCTCGTCACCGGCGTCGCGCAGCAGGAAGCCGAGCGCGCACGCCGCCCGGGCCTCCCCCTGCTTGGCGGAGGTCAGGTACCAGCGCCCGGCCTCCTTGAGCTCGCCGCGTGCCTCCAGCAGGGCGCCCAGGTGCAGGGCGGCGCGCCGGTGCCCGCGCGCGGCCGCCTGCCGGTACCACTGTTCGGCCTCGGTGGGGTCGCCCTTGCGCAGGTGCCTCGCCAGCCGGTACGCGGCTTCGCGGTGCCCCTGTTCGGCGGCGGCGCGGAACCACCGCTCGACGCCCTTGTCCCCGCGGTGCTCCAGCAGGTCGGCCAGCCCGTACGCGCCCAGCGCGTGGCCGGACTCGGCCGCCTGCCGCATCCAGTACTCGGCGGCGGGCTCGTCCCCGCGCTCGCGGAAGTAGCGGCCGAGGGCGTGCGCGGCGGGGGCGGATCCGGCGACGGCGGCGACCCGCCACCAGCCGGCCGCGTCCTCGGGGTAGCCCCGCTGGTGGAGCAGCACGCCGAGGTTGTTCGCGGCGGCGCGGTCCCCTTCGCCGGTGGCTCCCCTCAGGTACGGTTCGGCCCCGTCGAGGTCGCCGCGGCGCAGCAGCAGCGCGCCGAGCACGCTCATGGCTCCGGGGTCGCCCTTGTCGGCGGCCACCCGGTGCCGCGCTTCGAGCTCGGCGTCACTCGCCGCGTCGGTCTCGGCGAACATCTCCTCCGTGCTGTGCTTGTCCAAGAAGTCCGCATCGGTCAGTGCGGTCTGCGCGTCGACGACCGGAGCCGCCCCCTCGGCCTCTGTGTCCGTCCCGGACTCCGCCCTCACAAACCGCCCTGTCTCCAGCAGAGTTGACCTGTCCCCCATAATTCCCATCGTCGCATCACCTGCTACCCGCGTACACCTGCTATGTCGCAGCCAGTGAGGTCACTACAGCGTTTTGTCGACATGCCCACAGTGAGGTAAGTCAAACACGCTCCACCCACAAGTCACCCTCCCCGGCTACCGCGTGTCCGTCCCGGACATGACGAAGGCCCGGATCCCATGGATCCGGGCCTTCATCTTCAGTAGCGGGGACAGGATTTGAACCTGCGACCTCTGGGTTATGAGCCCAGCGAGCTACCGAGCTGCTCCACCCCGCGTCGGTGAAACCACAGTATCACGACGCGGGGTGGAACCATTACCGATTGATCATTGGCCGGACGGAGCGGGCGTCGTCGTCAGCTTCGCCTCGGCCTCGATCGCCCGCTTCAGTGCGGCCTTGATCTCCTCCTGGGCCTTGCCGAAGGCCGCCCAGTCGCCGGCCTGCCGGGCCTTCTCGGCATCCTCGATGGCCTTCTGCGCATCACCGAGGGCTGCCTTGACCGTCGGGTCCTGGACGGTCGGCGGCGTGACGGTGCCCTGACCCGGAGGCTGCTCCGGGGGCACCGGAACGGTCGGCGCCTCGGCCCCGAAGACCACGTTCAGCGCCTTCTCCAGGGTGTCCTCGAAGGCGGTCTGGTTGCCGTAGGTCACGAGCACCTTGCGCAGCAGCGGGTACTTGAGCGTGGAACTGCGGACATAGACCGGCTCGACGTAGAGCATCCCGCCGTCGAGCGGCACCGCGAGCAGGTTGCCGTACTCGATCTCCGAGTCACCACCGCGCAGCAGGCGGATGGATTCGGCGATCTTCGGTTCCGACTGGAACTTGCTCTGCACCTGGCTCGGGCCGTCCGGCGGCTTGCTCGTCGGCATCTTCAGAATGCGGATGCTGCCGTAGTCCGGGGTGCCCGGATCGGCGTTGACCGCCATGAAGGCACTCAGGTTTGGCCGCTCGTTCGGCGTGAACGTCGTGGTGAGCGAGAAGACCTGGTCCTTCTCCTTCTGACCCGGCATCTTCATCGACAGGTAGTACGGCGGAACGGCCGTACCGGCCTTGGTCGTCGGGTCGTCCGGGACCGCCCACGCCTCACTGCCGCTGAGGAAGGTCTGCGGGTCGGTGACGTGGTACCGGGTCAGCAGCTCGCGCTGGACCTTGAAGAGGTCCTGCGGGTAGCGGAGGTGTTCCATGAGCGGCTTGGCGATGTCGGCCTTGGACTTGACCGTGCCGGGGAACGCCTTCATCCAGGTCTTCAGGACCGGGTCCGCGGTGTCCCACTGGTACAGGTCCACCGAGCCGTCGTACGCGTCGACGGTGGCCTTGACCGAGTTGCGGATGTAGTTGACCTGGTTCTCCTGGGCGACCACCGCGCGCTGGCTGTTGGTCAGCGAGTCCGCGGTGCTCTGGCCCAGCGTGGTGCGCGAGGCGTACGGGTAGCCGTTGGTGGTCGTGTACGCGTCGACGATCCACTTGATCCGGCCGTCGATCACGGCCGGGTAGGGCGCGCCGTCGATGGTCAGCCACGGGGCGACGGCCTCGACGCGCTGCTTGGGCGTGCGGTTGTAGAGGATCCGCGAGCCGTCGCCGATGGCGCCCGAGTAGAGGATCTGCGGCTCGTTGAAGGTGAGCGCGTACGCCGCCCGGTTGACCGGGTTGTCGAGGCTGACGCCGGAGTCGCCCTTGTAGCTCGTCTCCTTCTCGCCCTTGTCGTCCGAGTAGTCGAGCTCCTTCTGCGGACCGCCGACGATCGAGTACTGCTTCGTCTGCTCGCCGTAGTAGATGCGCTGCTCGAAGTCCGTGCCGAACACGCCCTTGGAGGGCAGGTCGGCCTGCGTGAAGTCGGGAGCACCCTCCTTCACGGTGGTGCCCTTGGCCGCGACCACGCCGTAGCCGTGCGTGTACTTGAAGTGGTCGTTGATCCAGTTGTTCTTCGGGATGCCGCCGATGTTCAGCTCGCGCAGCCCGATGACCGTGTCCTGGCCGCTGTACCGGTCCACGGCGAGCGTGGACGGGAAGGCGTAGTAGCCCTTGACCTGCTGGAGCTGCTGGAAGGCCGGCGAGACGATGTTCGGGTCGAGGATGCGGATGCTGGCCGTGGTGTCGGCCTGCGGGCGCAGCTTGGTCCGGTCCTCCGTCTGCGGGACGCCCGGGTAGTCCGAGACCTGGGCGCCGGCGATGCCGTAGGCGTCGCGCGTGGCCTTGATGTTCTTCTGGACGTACGGGGATTCCTTGGCCTGCTCGTTCGGCTGGACCTGGAACTTCTGCACGATCGCCGGGTAGAGCCCGCCGATCAGGATCGCCGAGAGCACCATCAGGCCGAAGCCGATGACCGGCAGCTGCCAGGTGCGGCGCCACAGCGTCGCGAAGAACAGCACGGCGCAGATCGCGGCGATGGCGACGAGGATCGTCTTCGCCGGCAGGTAGGCGTTCGCGTCGACGTAGCGCAGGCCCGTCCAATTGTCGGCGGCCTTGAAGTCGCTGGACTTCACGGCGAGCCCGTACCGGTCGAGCCAGTAGGCGACCGCCTTGAGCGTGACGAAGAGGCCGAGCAGCACCGACAGGTGCCCGGTGGCGGCGGCGGTGGCCCGCGCACCCGGGCTCGTCACGCGCAGTCCGCCGTACAGGTAGTGCACGACGGCCGCGGCGATCACCGACAGCACGACGGCGGCGAAGCCGAAGCCGAGCAGGAAGCGGTACCAGGGCAGGTCGAAGGTGTAGAAGGACACGTCCATGTGGAACTGCGGGTCCTTCGAACCGAAGGGCACGCCGTTCACGTACATGAGCCAGGTCTTCCACTGGCCGGCCGCCGAAGCGCCCGCGATCAGGCCGACGAGCACCGCGATGCCCAGCAGCAGCCACTTCTTGTACGGGGCGATGCTCATCCGGTAGCGGTCGAGGCTCTGCTGCTCCATCGACATCGCGCTGAGCGGCGGCCGCAGCCGGTGGGCCAGCCAGATGTTCAGCCCGACCGCACCGGCCATCAGCAGGCCGAAGACGGCGAAGAGGCCGATCTTGGTCCACAGGGTGGTGGTGAAGACGGTGGAGTACTTCACGGAGCGGAACCAGAGCCAGTCAGTCCAGAAGCCCGCGAACATGATGAAGAGCATGGCCAGGACGGCCAACACGCCCAGGGTCATGAGGAGAGTTCTCGCCCGCCGGGAGGGGCGGCCGACTCTCATCCGTGGCCCGGAAGGGCCTCCGCCGCGGTCCGGCATCTGGAAAGCCAAGGTGCGCACCTCGAAAGCTGAGTCTGGTAATGAACGGGCCCCCGATCGTAGGGCCCACTTGTGCAACTTACTGAGGCTTCGGTCAGTTCCCGGTAATCGATGGAAAGGAGGCAGGATGTTGTCCATGTCCAACCTTTCGCCTTCCCCCGGCACCCCCATGGCGGCCAGCCCGCTGACCCGCGCCTGCCTCGAGATCGACGAGTACGCGGCCGGCCTCGGCTGGGACAAGCCCGCGCGGCTCTTCGCCCTGGTCGACACCGCCCGGCTCAAGAAGCAGGAGCCGCGGCTGGCGGGCCAGCTCGGTCTCGACCAGGACGACGCCGGCAAGTCCTCCCTCACCCCCATCGAGCAGGACGAGGTCCCGAAGGGGACGCCGCTCGACAAGTTCCTCGGCACCATCGCCTGGCCCGACGCCGTCGTCGGCTGCGCGCTGACGGTGGAGCGACTGATGCTGCCGCCGTCCGCGGAGTCCTCCGTACCGGAGGGACTGAACGACAAGCAGCTGTCGAAGTGGGTCGCCGGCCACCCGGAGCGGCAGGAGGTGCGCCTCACCGTGGCCGTGCTGCGCGACGGATCGCGGGAGTCGGCCGTGCGGCTGCGCGAGAAGGACGCCTCGACGGAGGTCCTCACCGGTGCGGGCCTGGTGCCCGGCCTGGCGGAGGCCCTGGCGGCGACCTTCTCGTAGCCCCTGCCCCCCTGCCCCCCTGCCCCCCTGCCCGTCCTGCCCGCGTCCTGCCCGTCAGGGGGACGGAGCGGTCGGGGCTAGGCCGTGCACTGCGGCAGCCCGGCCGTGTCCCCCTTGCTGATCTTCTGCAGTGCCTTCGTCGCGTCGTCGATGGTGGACACCTTGACCAGGGTCAGCCCGTCGGGGACGTTGGAGACCGCGGAGGCGCAGTTCTCGGCGGGCGTCAGGAAGTACTCGGCACCGGCCTTGCGGGCGCCGATGGTCTTCATCTGGATGCCGCCGATGGGTCCGACCTTGCCCGCGTCGTCGATGGTGCCGGTGCCCGCGACGAACTTCCCGCCGGTCAGGTCCTCCGGGGTGAGCTTGTCGACGATGCCGAGGGCGAACATCAGGCCGGCGCTCGGGCCGCCGATGTCGGCGAGCTTGATGTCGATCGTGAACGGGAAGGTGTGGTCGGTACCGGCCCGGATGCCGACGATGGCGTGACCGTCGCCCTCCGCCTTGCCCGCGGTGATCGTCAGCTTCGAGGTGGCGGGGTCGTTGTTGCCGGCCTTCGCCGCCTCGGTCGCCTCCTTGGCGGGCACGATGGTGAACTCCACCGGCTCGCCCGGCTTGTGCTTGGTGACGAACTTGGCCACGTCCTCGGGGGCGGTGACGGCGGCGCCGTCCACGGCCTTGATCACGTCTCCGGCGTGCAGCCGTCCCTCGGCGGGGCTGTCCTTGACCACGGTGGAGACGATCACCCGGGCGGTGACCGGGATGCCGAGCTGCTTCAGGGCCGCCACCTTGGCGCTCTGCTGCGACTGGCTGAACTCCTCGGCGTTCTCCTGGGTGGACTCCGCTTCCGTCTTCCCGTTCGGGTAGAGGTTCTCGTGCGGGACGACGATGTTGTCGCCGGCCAACCACCCGTAGACCGCTTCCACCAGGCTCATCTCGTAGTCCGCACCGGTGACGCGGACCGTCGTCATGTTGAGGTGACCCCTGGTCGGGTACGTCGTGCGCCCCGCGATGTTGAGGACGGGCGCGCCGTGCGAGTCCCCGAGCGTGTTCACCGTCGGGCCGGGGCTCATCTCGGAGTACGGGACCTTGATGAACACCCCTGCGCAGAGCAGCGCGAACAGCACCAGGGTGGAAGCGAGCATCGTCGCGGTGCGGCGTGGCATGGATCCGACAGTACGGGACGGCCCTGGCGGGCGACCCTCGGGGCCGGTCCGTACGGGGTCCGTACGCGAAACTCTCAGCGGAATCTCACCGAAGGCGGCGGACCGGAGCGGAACGGACGCGGAGCGTCGAACGGCCGCGGACGGCGGTGGACGACGGCGGACGTCTCAGACGGCGTCGGAGGCGGAGTGGGCGGACGGCGAGGAGTGGGCGTCGGCCTTCACCCTGGCCTGATCGGCGTTGGCCATGGCTTCCCGGAATCGTGCGTATCCCGCGAGCTCGGATATGTCACCCTGTGTGCGGTCGCGTGCCGCCCAGCTGCCCCATATCGCCGCTCCGATCGCGGCGAACAGCGGAATCAGCAACCACGCCAAAGACGCCATGGGCGTGCCTCCCTACCCCGAAGTACGTTTCGTTGGTGGCTTCAACGCTCGTGCCCGTGGGGGGGTTACGCAAATCGAGGGCGTGTTGCGCGGCCGAACGGGTGCGAGGCTACCGCCTTCCGGGTGGCGCTCCGTGACCGGGGGTTCAGCAGGCGCCGACCCACTCCTCGGTGCCGTCGCTGAAGGTCTGGTGCTTCCAGATCGGGACCTCGTGCTTGAGGTCGTCGATCAGCATCCGGGCGGCCTCGAAGGCCTCGCCGCGGTGCGGGCAGGACACGGCGACGACGACGGCCAGGTCTCCCACGGCCAGGTCACCGACGCGGTGCACGGCCGCCAGGGCGCGGACCGGGAACTTGGCCACGACGCGCTCGGCGACGCGGCGCATCTCGGCTTCGGCGGTCGGGTGGCAGGAGTAGCCGAGCGAGTCGACGTCCGCCCCGCCGTCGTGGTTGCGCACCGTGCCGACGAAGAGCGTCGTACCGCCCGACGCGTCGTCGCCGACGGCCTGGAAGACCTCGTCGATCGACAGGGCGGTCTCGCGGATCTGGAGCAGCCGGATCGGGTCCGAAGCAGCCTGCTCACCGGGGTGGTCGAAGTGCGGTGCCATGCCTTCATCGTGCCCTAGCCGCTGACACGGCGGAATAGCAGATTCGCCCGGGGCGGGGGCGCCGCCTTGGGAGCCTCCTACCAATCCGGGCACCGGCGCGATCCGGCCCCACCGGCGTTCGGGGCGCGGCGGTCCGGGGGCGGCGCCCCCGGCGACCGCGCCGCACCGGGCGGGCGGCCCGACCCGCAGGGTCAGATCCCGCGCCGCTTGCGCGCCAGGCGGACCGCCGCGGCCGCGCCCAGCAGGGCCACCGTCGCGCCGGCCGCACCGGCGGCCGTGGCGGCGTCCCTGCGGCCCAGTCGGCGGCCCGCGACCGTGTGGCGGCCCGAGACCTCCTGGAGGAGCTCGGCGAGCACCTCCTCGTTGGTCCAGCGCGGCCGCCAGCCGGCCGCGTGCAATCCGCTGACGCTGACCACCCACGGGTGCATCGTGTAGGCGAGGTCCCCGGCCGGGGACGGGGTCAGGCCGATGCGGTGCAGGCGGGCCGCGGCGCCCAGCGCGACCGCGGAGGGCAGCTCCATGCGGCGGATGCCGCTCAGTTCCTCGACCTCCTCCTGCTCCAGCCACCCCTCGCAGCCCACGGCCAGCTCTCCCTCGACCTTCTCCAGGGCCGCGTACTCCAGGGCGCTGACCAGGTCGTCCACGTGACAGAACTGCCAGGTGGGGCGGGATCCCGCCACCACGAGCAGCCGCGGGGACTCGAAGTACCGGGTCAGGGCGGTGTCCGTGCCGCCGACCAGGACGGCCGGGCGGATCACGGTGACGTTCAGTCCGGGGTGCGCGCGCGGGGCCCGGCGGCCGAGGCGCTCGATCTCCAGCAGGTCGCCGACGCCGGTGGCCTCGGCGGTGGCCCGCAGCTCGGAGTCCTCGGACAGCGGGATGTCGTTGTCCGGCAGGGCCCCGTAGACCATCGCCGAGGTGCAGAGCACCACCCGGTGCACGCCGGCCGCGGCGGCGGCCGTCAGGACGGTCTGGGTGCCGCGCACGTTGTACGCCGTACGGGCGGCCGGGTCGGTCTCCAGGTCGAGGTCCAGCGCGAGGTGGACCACGACGTCCGCGCCGCGCAGCTTCTCGGCGATCGCGGGGTCCCGTACGTCGAGGACGTGCCACTGCGCGGCGGCGCAGTCCCCGCGTCGCTCGTCGATGGCGACGACCTGCTTGACCTCGTCGGAGGCGGCCAGACGGCTCACCAGGGCCGCGCCGACCCCCGAGGCGGCGCCGGTCACGGCGATCACCGGGCTGTGCCGGCGGATTCCCTCCGGGTTTCGCGGCTGGCGAACGCCGGGGGCGCCGTCGCCGTGCTCGGAGCTGTTTTCGTCGTCGTGCATCGCGCGAAACTGCGGATCTGGGGAACTCACCGGGCGTCTCCAGCGGTTGTCTTCAGTAGGGACGCGTCGTGACGCGTACCCACCAGGTGATGTCCATCCTGCCGCAGCCCAGGAGTCGGCGGAGCACCGAGCCCGGATGCGGCCGCGGTGTCTACGCTGGGTGGTGTTGTCTGTCCATTGCCCGTCGGCTCCCGCCGGCGGCCCTACGAGCCGAGGAAACCCGTGAGCGACACCCCATTCGGATTCGGCCTTCCGCCGGAGGAGCCGGAGAACGGCGACGATGGCAAGAAGAAGGGCAACCAGGGCGGTCAGGGCGGCCCGGCGAATCCCTTCGGGTTCCCCGGCATGGGTCTGCCGGGCGGGGCGGGCGCTCCCGGAGCGGACAACCCGTTCGCCGCGATGTTCGGTTCGATGAACCCGAACGACCTCGGTGCCGCCTTCCAGCAGCTCGGCCAGATGCTCAGTTACGAGGGCGGTCCCGTGAACTGGGACATGGCCAAGGACATCGCCCGCCAGACCGTCGCGCAGGGCACCGCGGACGGCGTGAAGGACACGAGCGTCGGCGTCGCCGAGAAGTCCGCCGTCGAGGAGGCCGTGCGCCTCGCCGACCACTGGCTGGACGGCGTGACCTCGCTGCCCTCGGGCGCCACCACGGCCGTGGCCTGGAGCCGCGCCGAGTGGGTCGAGGCGACCCTCCCGGTGTGGAAGGAGCTCGTGGACCCGGTCGCGGAGCGTGTCGGCGCGGCCATGGGTGGCGTGCTGCCGGAGGAGATGCAGGCCATGGCGGGCCCGCTGCTCGGCATGATGCGTTCCATGGGCGGCGCCATGTTCGGCCAGCAGATCGGCCAGGCCGTCGGCACCCTCGCGGGCGAGGTCGTCGGCTCGACGGACATCGGCCTGCCGCTGGGCCCGGCCGGGAAGGCCGCTCTGCTGCCGCTGAACATCGAGAGCTTCGGCAAGGACCTGGGCGTGCCCTCGGACGAGGTGCGGCTCTACCTGGCCCTGCGCGAGGCGGCCCACGCCCGGCTCTTCGCCCACGTGCCGTGGCTGCGCTCGCACCTGTTCGGCGCGGTCGAGGGCTACGCCCGCGGCATCAAGGTCGACACCTCGAAGCTGGAGGACGTCGTCGGCCAGCTGGACCCGTCCAACCCGGAGCAGCTGCAGGAAGCGCTCCAGGGCGGCATGTTCCAGCCGCAGGACACCCCCGAGCAGAAGGCCGCCCTGGCCCGCCTGGAGACGGCGCTCGCGCTGGTCGAGGGCTGGGTCGACGCGGTGGTGCACGAGGCCGCCAAGCCCCGGCTGACCTCGGCGGACGCGATGCGCGAGACCATGCGGCGGCGGCGCGCCTCCGGCGGCCCGGCGGAGCAGACCTTCGCGACGTTGATCGGCCTGGAGCTGCGCCCGCGCCGGCTGCGCGACGCCTCGCGGCTGTGGGCCTCCCTCACGGACGCGCGCGGAGTGGACGGCCGCGACGGCCTCTGGGAGCACCCGGACATGCTGCCGACGGCCTCCGACCTGGACGACCCGGACGGCTTCGTGCACCGCGAACAGCTGGACTTCTCCGAGATCGACAAGATGCTCGGCGAGGCCGCCGAGAAGCGCGAACAGGACGGCGACGAGAAGAAGTGAGCCTCCACGAAGACGCGGTCCTCGTCCTGAAGGCGTACGAGGACCAGCCGGAGCTGCGCGACCTGTACCTGGAACACCTGGCGGCCCACCCGGACGGGGTCTACAAGCCCTGCGGGGCCGGGCACGTCACGGGCAGCGCACTGGTGATCGATCCGGTGCGGGGGCGCGTCCTGCTGACCCTGCACAAGAAGCTCGGCATGTGGCTCCAGATGGGCGGCCACTGCGAGCCCGGTGACCGGACCCTCGCCGAGGTGGCGCTGCGCGAGGCCCGTGAGGAGTCGGGCATCGCGTCGGGGCTGACCCTGGTCGACGGCGGGCCGGTGCGCTTGGACCGGCATGCGATCCCGGCTCCGTGCCATTGGCACCTGGACGTGCAGTACGCGGCGCTGGCTCCGGCCGGCGCGGTGGCGGAGATCAGCGAGGAGTCCCTGGACCTGCGCTGGTTCCCGTACGAGGATGTGGCGGCGGTGGCCGACGCGTCCGTCGTGCGGCTGCTGGAGGCGACCTTGGCCCGGCTGGGCGGCTGAGCCACACCGCGGCGCGGGCCTGAATGCGGCGAAGGGGCGGTCCCCGGTGGGACCGCCCCCTTCGCCGTGCCGGGAACCGTCAGTTCCAGGCGTTGTTCTGGTTCTGCGCGTGCGAGCCCTGCTGGCCCATGCCGAACTGCGCGGCGACGCCCTGGCCGAGCTGGGCGTTCTGCGGCGGCAGCACCTCGCTGGGCTGCACCAGCGCGAAGCCGGTGCCGAGGAAGCTCAGCTCCCAGCCCTCGCCGGTGTTGCCGCGCCGCCGCCACACCCCGCTGGAGTGCGTCTGGGCCTGCATCTGCACCCGCAGCGAGGTGGACCAGGCCACGATCGCGTCGGCGTCGACGTTGACGTACTTGTCGGGCGTGACGTGCATCATCAGCGGCTGCCCGGAGGTCATCAGCGCGACCTTGCCGCGGCCGGAGATGTTGAGCTGGTACTTGCCCGAGCCGGAGATCCCGTACTGGCTGTCCACCGCGATGACCTCGGTGTGCAGGGTGGAGTCCAGGGCCAGCACGTAGCTGCTGTCGACCGTGAGGCCGTCCTGGTCCACGTCCACGACGTGCACGTACTGGGCCAGGTTGGCCAGGTAGACCGTGCCCTGCCCGGAGCAGCGCATGAGGTCCAGGCCCTCGCCGGTGCGGCGGCGGGCGCTCTGCTGGTTGGTGGTCTGGTACTCGCCGTCGAAGTCGATGAGTCCCTGGTAGGCGACCATGGCGCCCTTGCGGGCGAGTACGTCGTCGGAGCCCGTCAGCGAGACCCGCAGCAGCTGCGGGTTCTGGATGGCGTACCGCTCCTGGGACTGCGCCTCGGCGTGGGCGAAAAGTGCGCTCTGCATGATGTGTCCGCTCCCCCTCAGCCCCGGGCCCGGAGCCGGTCGGTGCTGTCCTCGCTGGGCTGTACGACGACGATGCCCTGGCCGGAGAAGGCCATCTGGTAGGCCTCCCCGCTGCCCCGGCCGATCATCGACGAGGCCTTGAAGCTGCGCTTGCCCTTGACCTTGAGATTCGGCGACCAGGCGACGAGCGCGTCGGGGTCGACGTACGTCTCGTCATCGCCGCGGCCGCAGTCGACCACGATCGGGGTGCCGCGGGAGGTCAGGGCGACCCACCCGGTGCCCGCGATCTGCACGTTGAACAGGCCCTGGCCGGCGAACTTGGCGAGGCCCTTGACCCGCTCGACGCCCCACTGCAGGTGTGCGTCGAAGGCGAGCAGGTTGGTGCCGTTGACCGAGAGCGAGTCGTTGTTGAGGTTGATGACGACCACGTCGGCGCCGTAGTCGGCCAGGTAGAGCAGGCCGTCGCCGGTGCACTTCATCAACGGCGCGCCTTCGCCGGTGATCCACTGCGAGGCCATCTGACGGACGGCCGGCGGGTTGGGCTCGTACTGGACGAAGCCCTCGTAGGCGACCATCGAGCCGGTGCGGGCGAAGAGGTCCTGGCCGCTCTGCATGGCGACCTTGAGCATGGCCCGGCCGTGGTTCTCCATGCGGGCCGTGACGGGGGTCGGGGCGAAGCCCGCGAGTTGTTGGTTCATTGCGTTCATGTCGGGCTCCCTCAGACCTCGTACGGCTGGACGACGATGAAGTTGCCGGGAGCGCCGCGGAACTGGAGGTTCACGGTCTCCCCGCTGTGGCCGGGGTAGGCGTTGCGCCGCAGCCGGACCTGACTGGAGATGATCACCTGCGAGGCGGAGGACCACGCGACGATGGCGTTGCTGTCCGCGAAGGTGGTCGGGGTGACGGGCAGGACCACCGGGACGCCGTGCGTCTTGACGATGACCGTGCCGGTGCCCTGGAACTGCATGGTGAACAGGGCGCCGCCGGGGATGCCGTGGCCCTCGATGCGGCGGACCTCGTGCTGGAGCGACTCGTCGAAGGCGAGGACGGCCTCGGCGGAGACGCAGATCCCGTCGCCCTGGAGCTCGATGGCGTGCAGGTGTGCGCCGTTCTCCGCGAGGAAGACCTGGCCGCGGCCGGTGCAGCGCATGAGCTGCATCTCCTGGCCGGTGGCGTTGCCGACGATGCGGCCGGCGAAGCCCGCGCCCTTGTAGCTGAAGTCGACCTTGCCCTGGTAGAGGACCATGCTGCCCTGGCGGGCGAGGACGGCCTGGCCGCCCATCGACAGGTCGACGCGCATGAGCTGCTGGTTCTGCGGGGTCCAGCGGGCGCCGGTGGGGGCCTCCTTGTACGGCTGGAGCGCGGCGGCGAGGCCCGCTCCGGCGGCTGCGTGCTGCGGCTGCTGCTGCGCGTACTGCGGCGGCTGCTGGCCGAAGGCGGGCTGCTGCTGCCCGTACGGGGGCGGCTGCTGGCCGGGGACCTGGCCGTAGGAGGGCTGCTGCGGCGGCTGCCCGTAGGGCGCGGGGGCCGGCGCGGGCGGCGGCACCTGACCGTAGGACGGCTGGGGCGGCTGCGGCGGCTGGCCGTACGGGGCGGGGGCCGGCGGGGCGAGCGGCGCGGCCATGGTGGGCGCGGCGTGCACCGGGGCCGGGGCCGCGGGCTGCTGGTACTGGGGCTGCGGGACGGCACCGGGCGCCGGCACGGGCGCGCCGAAGGACGGCGCGGGGGCCGGGGCCTGCGGGGCCTGCTGGGCGGGGGCCGGGGCGCCGAAGGACGGGGCCGGGGCGGCCGCCTGCGGCGGCGGGGCGAACCCGGGCGAGGCCGCGGCCGGGGCCTGCTGCGCCGGCTGCGGGTCCTCGGCGACCTCGCCGCCGAAGTTCCGCAGGAGCGCGTCGAGCCCGCCGTCGAAGCCCTGGCCGACGGCGGCGAAGCGCCACACGTCCTTCAGGTAGAAGTCACCGAGCATGACGGCCCGCTCGGTGGTGAACTCCGAACCGGTGAACGAGTACCGGACGACCTCTTCGCCGCCGGCCACGATCCGGATGTAGCCGGGGCCGATCTGCGACATCTGTCCGCCGCCGTCGATGGTGGCGGTGAAGGACAGCTTGTGGATGGACGCCGGAATGCGGTCCAGCGTCACCCGGAAGGATTCGGTGTCGCCGGACTGCGCACCGAGTTGCTGAATGGACTCTTCCGGCGACTTCGGCTGATTGAAGAAGACGAAGTAACGGTCGTCCGACAGCTGCTCGTTGGCGTCGAGGCCGAAACAGCTGATGTCGAAGGCGAGTCCTGATCCGGCGATCTGGACGCCTACGTACAGATCGGTGCCCGCCGTGAGATCACTGATCTTGGCCTTGTGGCCGCGTTGGAATTCCCTGGCCATACGTACGACCGTCCCCCATCCCGACTGTGAATGCGTGGCGCTCAGGCTAACGGCAATTGCCGACATCCGGCCAAGCCGGTACCGACCCGGTACAAAACACTGCGTGCGGCGCGAGGGGCGGCCGGCGGGTCGAAGGGCCGACCGACGGACGGGCCGGCGGGCGGACCGGCGGGTGGGCCGGCGGGCTCATTCCTCGCGGGCGGCGGGGACCTTCGGCAGTCGCTCGGCGGCGACCACGCCCTCCAGGTAGCCGCGGGCCCGCTCGGTGCGCGGGTACGCCTCCAGCAGTTCCCAGAAGCGGGGTCCGTGGCCGGGTACGAGCAGGTGGGCCAACTCGTGCAGGAGCACGTAGTCGACGACGTACTCGGGCATCCCTTGGAGCCGGTGCGAGAGCCGGATGCTGCCCTCGGCGGGGGTGCAGGAGCCCCAGCGGGTGTTCTGGTTGGTGACCCAGCGGACCGTGCGGGGGCGGGCGCGGCCGTCGAAGTACTGCTCGGACAGCTGCGCGGCGCGCTCGGTGAGTTCCGCGTCCCCGAAGGTTCGCCGGCTCTCCTGGGCGGCCAGTTTGTCGAGCATGACCCCCACCCAGCGCTGCTCCTCCGCCTCGGACATCCGGGCAGGGATGAGCACGACCGTACGGTCACCCTCGCGATAGGCGGATACGGTCCTGCGGCGGCGCGCGCTCCGGCGGACTTCGACGGCGCGCTGCGGTGGGTCGGCGGACACGCCACGACGGTACCCGGTCGCGGTGGTGGAAGTCCCGCCCGTCCGCGGTTCGAACACGAGGGATTCGCGGCCGATTTCCGGAACCCGATTTCCCTTCATCTCATATGCCTAATACCTCGCACCTGTGGACAAATTCCGGCAGGGATTCCCGCGGGCGTGCACTGTTGCGGAAGAACGGGAAACGGGCGGCGCGCATGCGCACGAGTGCCCATGAGTCCGCACGAGTACGCACGAGTACGCACGGGATATCGAGGGGGACGGGACGTGTATCCGAAGGTGAAGCCGGCGCTGGCGCGGGCGTGGCGGGATCTGCAGACGGTTCAGTTCGGGGTGACGCCCGCCCATGCGGTGGTGTTCGGCCCCGTGGACACGGCGACGGGCACCCTGATCGACCGGATCGACGGGACCCGGGGAATGGAGCTGCTGCGGGCCGAAGCCTCGGGAATGGGGCTGCCGGACGGCCGGGCCGACGAAGTGGTCAGGACGCTGGCGGGGGCCGGCCTGCTCGACGACGCCACGGCGGGCGGCCCGCGGGCCCAGGCCCTGCGGGGGCATCCACAGACCGTGGAACGGCTCGGGCCCGACCTGGGTTCGCTGTCCCTGGTCCACCGGGAGCCCGGCGGGGACTTACGGGGGATCGTCGCCCGCCGGGCGATACGGGTCCGGGTGCGCGGGAGCGGACGGGTGGGGGCCGTGATCGCCGCCGTCCTGGCGGGAGCCGGCGTGGGCCGGGTGGAGGTGCTCGACGGGGGTCTGGTGGAGCCGGCGGACGTGGCGCCGGGCGGGCTGGACCCCGGGAGCGTGGGCCGGCCGCGGGCCGAGTCCGCGGGCAGGCGGGTGCGCGAGTCGGCCCCGGGGCGCACCCCGCGGGCCGGGGAGGACGCGGGGGCGGAGCCGGGGCTGGCCCTGGTGGTGGTCGCGCCCCGGGACGGGCTGCACGCCTGGGCCCCGGATCCGGACACCGCGGCCGACTGGATCGCCTCGGGCATCCCCCACTTGTACGCGGGGGTGTTGGAGGGGACAGGGCTGGTGGGACCGCTGGTGCTGCCGGGGTCGACGGCCTGCGCGGGGTGCATGGAGCGCGAGCGCGTGGACCGGGACGCGGCCTGGCCGAGGATGCTCGTGCAGTGGCGTTCGGCCCACCGCCGCCGCGCGGGTGCGGCCTGCGACCTGGGCCTGTCCACGGCGGTGGCCGGGCTGGCCGCGGCCCACGCGCTGGCCTTCCTCGACGGACAACTCCCCGCTTCCACGGCCGCGCGCTGGGAGGCCGCCCTCCCCGCGCTGCACTGGGAATCCACACCGGTCCCCCCGCATCCCGACTGCCCCTGCGGGGCGGGTGGGTCACCGGATGCGGATCGGGCGGGAAGCGGCCGGGAGGGCCATGACAGGATGCGCTGAGGGTGTCGGGGCGACGGAGCCCTTCCTGAGTCCGTCGTTCGCGGCGCAGCGGTCTGGGACATGGAGGGGCGTATGTCTGATCTTCCCCGGAAGGCGGTCACCCGTACGGTCAAGCTGGCCGCGCTGCCGCTCGGCATAGCGGGCCGGGCCACGTGGGGGCTGGGCAAGCGGATCGGGGGCAAGTCCGCGGAGATCGTGGCGCGCGAGCTCCAGCAGCGCACCGCCGAGCAGTTGTTCCGCACGCTCGGTGAGCTGAAGGGTGGTGCCATGAAGTTCGGGCAGGCCCTGTCGGTCTTCGAGTCGGCGCTGCCCGAGGAGGTCGCGGGACCCTATCGGGCGGCGCTGACCAAGCTTCAGGAGGCGGCCCCGCCGCTGCCCGCGGCGACGGTGCACCAGGTGCTGACGGACCGTCTCGGCGCCGACTGGCGAGACCTGTTCGAGGAGTTCGAGGACCAGCCGGCCGCGGCGGCCTCCATCGGGCAGGTGCACCGGGCGGTGTGGCACGACGGTCGGCAGGTGGCCGTCAAGGTGCAGTACCCGGGAGCCGGTGAAGCGCTGCTGTCGGACCTGAAGCAACTGGGCCGGTTCGCGGGGCTGCTGGGGCCGCTGATCCCCGGCATGGAGATCAAGCCGCTGATCAAGGAGCTGCGCGACCGGGTCGCAGAGGAACTCGACTACGAGCTGGAGGCCGAGGCCCAACGGACGCACTCGGACGCCTTCGTGGACGACCCGGACGTGGTCGTGCCGGACGTCGTGCACCAGGGCGACCAGGTGCTGGTGACCGAGTGGATGGAAGGGACCCCGCTGTCGGAGGTGATAGCCGACGGGACCCAGGAGGAGCGGGATCGCGCCGGACAGCTGCTGGCCGGGTTCCTGTTCTCCGGTCCGGCGCGCACCGGCCTGCTGCACGCGGACCCGCACCCCGGCAACTTCCGGTTGATATCGGGGTCGGACGGCCGGACGCGCCTGGGGGTCCTGGACTTCGGCACGGTCGACCGGCTGCCCGGGGGCTGGCCCAAGCCCATCGGCAGGTCGCTGCGGATGACGCTGGACGGTGATGCGGAGGGGGTCTACGGGCACCTGTGCGCCGAGGGGTTCGTGAAGGAGTCCGTCGAACTCGACCCCGACGCGGTGCTGGATTACCTGAAGCCGATCATCGAGCCCGCCGAGGCCGAGGAGTTCACCTTCACCCGGCCGTGGCTGCGCGGCCAGGCGGCGCGGATCGCCGATCCCCGCTCCCCCGCGCACCAGTTGGGCCGACAGATCAACCTGCCGCCGTCCTACCTGCTGATCCACCGCGTGACGTTGAGCACCATCGGGGTGCTGTGCCAGCTGGGCGCGACGGTGCGGCTGCGGGACGAACTGGACACCTGGCTGCCGGGGTTCGCCTCCGCCGAGTGACTGTGTGGGCGCGTCACCACCAGGACGAGTCGAGCCTGCCCTCGATCGCCCTGAGGTTGGCGCGCGCACAGTCGACGCAGAAGTACTGTCTGGTCCCGTTCTCCACCGAGCAGGTCCAGGTGGGTGGGATCTCGCCCGGGGCCTTCGCGCCACAGCCCGTGCAGACGACGGGCTGGGCCTCGGATCCCGACGGGCCGGGATGGGGAGTCGGCTGGTCCACCTCCAGACGATATCCCCGTCCGGGGCGGACGGGCCCGCGCAACGCACCGGCGGCCGCGGCAAGCCTGTGGTTTCCGTCGACGACCCTGCCGGAAGTGGCGGAACGCGGACAGGCGTCGGCCCCCACCACCCGGTGGTCCGGGTGGTGGGGGCCGACGCCTGCTGTCTTTTCAGCTCTTAGTGCATGACGGCCATGGCCAGCGCACGCCGGGCGCGCATGGAGACGCGCTCGGCACGCCGCTGCATGCGGCGGGCGGCGACCAGGCGCACGGCGTGACGCTCGGCGTCCACCTCACGCATGCGCTCGTCCATATGGGCACGAGCCAGGGCTTCTGGGATGAGTTGCATTTCGCGGGTCCTGTTCTGACGCGAGGTGATCGCGCCGGCGGTGATGAAGTCTGCGTGGGCGGCGCCGTGGGGCTGCTCGCTCGTGGTGTAGAAGGTCATGGGGGCCTGCTTCAAGGGGTCGTGCGTCAGGGGGCGGTCGATGGTTCCGATGGCGGTCATGCCGTGACAACCGGGTTCTTGCGCGGACGGCCACGGGGACGCTTGCGGGCGACGACGACACCCTGGACGAAGAGTTCGCCACCCCAGACACCCCAGGGCTCGCGGCGCTCGACCGCTCCGGCGAGGCAGGCCTCGACCAGCGGGCAGGTGCGGCAGAGGGACTTGGCGTACTCGACGTCGGCCGGGGACTCGGCGAAGAAGACCTCGGGGTCGAAGGTGCGGCAGGGAACGGGCACGCCGAGGTTCTCGATGGCGTCGTCGAGCGCGGTCAGCGCGGTGAGCGGGGTCAAGGTGTGGTCCTCCGGGACTGCGGGCGGGGAGATCATTTGGGTCTGCGGTACGGACGGGGCGTGCGCTTCGAGTTGCACGGTGTTTTCTTCCTCGTCTTGTTCGGCTAGTCGTTCCGGCCGGTCGGCCGGGTTCGGCTGGTACCTGGCTGCCAGTCCCGAGGCCCCTTCGCTCCGTCGTCCCTGTTCGGGACAAACAGAAGGGCCGCGGATCCCGGGTGGGGTTCCGCGGCCCTGAAGGCGCCGGCCTGATCATGCGATCAGGCTGGATCACTCCAGGGTTCGAGCCCGCGGAAGGCCCACATCAGGTGGTGCTGCTGCTTCGTCTGCTTCTTCTGGGATCCGGCACCGGCTGCGGCAGCGAATCCATAGGCGCCATGCGCCTGCGCTTCTGCTGCCAGTACTGCCACCGGTGCCTTGGTCGGTCGCTCATTGCGCTCACTGACCGGAAGGGTCGCCAGCAGGGCGGGGCGGTCGGCGGAAATCGCGGACACACCGGTACCCAGGAGGGAGACGGAACCGAGCAGGCAGGAAGCGTCGACCGAGCGATCGGTCATTTCGGTGAAGGTCATGAAGCTGGTCACTGGTCTCGCCTCCTCTCGGCGTCTCGGGGACTCGGCCCGGAGGCCTGTCCCATGCGTATTCGGATAAGTACAGCACGGATCCCGGGCTTCGGAGAAGCCACCGTTTCCGTTGCTAAGAACCTATGGGTCTTCGCTGGGCATGTGCAAACTATTTTTCCGACGAGTTTCTACGCGTCGTCAAGATGCCCGGCCCCAACCTCTTGACCTGCGCAGATGGCCAGGACATCGGCTCCGTACCGGTCAAGCTTACGGCCGCCCACTCCGGAGATCATCGAGAGCTCCCCCTCCTCGGACGGCGCGGCCTCCGCGATGGCCATCAGCGTCTTGTCCGTGAAGACGCAGTAGGCGGGCATGCCTTGCTCCTTCGACTGGGCCGCGCGCCACTCCCGCAGCCGCTCGTAGAGGCCTTCGTCCATGTCGGACGGGCAGTCCTCACAGCGCATCAGCTTCAGCTCGCCGGCCTCGGTCAGGGTCTTGCCACAGACCCGGCACAGTGCCGGACCGCGACGCACGCGTCCCCGTGCCCTTCGCTCGGCCGCGGAGCCCGCTCCGGCGCCCGGGGCCGCGGAGCCCGGCCGCAGGCCGTTCAGGAAGCGGCTGGGGCGCCTGGAGGCCCGACCGCCGGGGGTGCGGGAGAGCGCCCACGACAGGCTCAGGTGGATCCGTGCCCGGGTGACGCCGACGTAGAGCAGCCGCCGTTCCTCCTCGACCTGCTCGTCGGTCTTCGCATAGGTGATCGGCATCATGCCGTCGGTGAGGCCGACGAGGAACACGGCGTCCCACTCCAGGCCCTTCGCCGCGTGCAGCGAGGCCAGGGTGACGCCCTGCACGGTCGGGGCGTGCTGGGCGGCCTTGCGCTCGTCCAGCTCGATCGTGAGGTCCGCCAGGGTCGCTGCGGGCCGGGCCCGGGCGAAGTCCTCGGCGAGTCGGACCAGCGCGGCCAGCGATTCCCACTGGTCGCGCACGGCGCCGGAGCCGGCGGGCGGCTCGGTGCTCCAGCCGGTGGAGCTCAGCACCGCCCGGACCTGGGAGCCCAGCTCCACGACGTCGTCGAGCAGCGGATCGTTCCCGCCGGAGCGGGCGGCGCCGCGCAGCGCGAGGATCGCCTTCTGGACCTCCTGGCGCTCGAAGAACCGCTCGGCTCCGCGCAGCTGGTAGGGGACCCCGGCGTCGGCGAGGGCCTGCTCGTAGACCTCGGACTGGGCGTTGATGCGGTAGAGCACGGCGATCTCGCCCGCCGGGACGCCCGCGGCGATCAGGTCCCGGATCCGGCGGGCGACGCCCTCGGCCTCGGCGGGCTCGTCCGGGTACTCGGCGTAGGCGGGGTCGGGGCCGGTCTCGCGCTGCGAGATCAGCTCCAGCCGGTGCTCGGCGGCCCGGCCCTTGGCCTGGTTGAGGAGCCCGTTGGCCAGATGGACCACCTGGGGGGTGGAGCGGTAGTCGCGGACCAGCTTGACCACCGTGGCCTGCGGGTAGCGGGTGCGGAAGTTCAGCAGGTGGTCGGGGGTGGCACCGGTGAAGGAGTAGATGGTCTGGCTGGCGTCACCGACGACGCAGAGGCTGTCGCGCTCACCGAGCCACAGGTCCAGCAGCCGCTGCTGGAGCGGGCTGACGTCCTGGTACTCGTCGACGACGAAGTGCTGGTACTGGGTGCGGATCTGCTCGGCGATGTCGTGGCGGTCCTGGAGGATGCCGACGGTCAGGAGCAGCACGTCCTCGAAGTCGATCATGCCGCGGTCGCGCTTGAGCTGTTCGTACGTCCCGTAGATCTGGGCGATCTCGGCCAGGTCCCGGGGGGCCTCGCGGCCCGACTTGAGGGCGGCCACCGGGTAGTCGGCGGGCACGGTCTGGGTGACCTTCGCCCATTCGATCTCGCCCGTGACGTCGCGCAGCTCGTTGCGGTCGAGACGGATGCGGCAGCGTGCGCCGGCCTCGGCGACGAACTGGATCTTGCGCTCCAGCAGCCGGGGCAGCTCGCCGCCGACCGCTTTCGGCCAGAAGTACTGGAGCTGGCGCAGGGCGGCGGAGTGGAAGGTGCGGGCCTGGACCCCGCCCGCGCCCAGGGTGCGCAGGCGTCCGCGCATCTCCCCCGCGGCGCGGTTGGTGAAGGTGACGGCCAGCACACTGGCCGGCATGAGCTGCCCGGACCGGACGCCGTAGGCGATGCGGTGGGTGATCGCGCGGGTCTTGCCGGTACCGGCACCCGCCAGCACGCACACCGGCCCGCGCAGGGTCGTGGCGACCTCGCGCTGCTCCGGGTCGAGGCCCAGGAGCACCGCGTCGGCCGAGTCGGCGGAGGCGGGGCCACCCGGGAACGATGAGGAGTGCGTTGCTGCTGTCACCCCGCCATGCTGCCAGGTCTCGTGAGTCGGGCGGGAAAGTTGTCCACAGGCAGCACGTATCAGTCGTATCGGTCACACCGGGTGCGCAGGCGCAGCCGTACGGGAATGGCCGCAGGGTCCCGTACGTTCGAGTACTCGGACCACCGAGCCCTCACGAAGGAGAGCGCAGCATGCAGGACACGGGCACCGTCACGATGTACAGCACGACCTGGTGCGGCTACTGCCGTCGGCTGAAGACCCAGCTGGACCGGGAAGGCATCGCGTACAACGAGATCAACATCGAGCTCGACCCGGAGTCCGCCGCGTTCGTGGAGAAGGCCAACGGCGGCAACCAGACGGTTCCCACCGTGCTCGTGACGTCCGCCGCGGGCAACGAGTCCGTCATGACGAACCCGAGCCTGGCCCAGGTCAAGCAGGCCCTCGCCGTCTGATCGGCCGCAGGAGCGCACACAGCGGAGGGCCCCCGCCGAGGCGGGGGCCCTCCGCTGTCACCGGGCCCGTCACGGGCCGGGGAAGTGACGAAGGTTACGCGGCCGCCTTCGGCAGCGGCTCGCCGTACCAGAGCTCGACCAGCCGGGCGGCGATGGAGATGCCCGACGGGGGCAGCACCGCACCCGACGCGAACGCCGCGCGCAGCTCCTCGCGGGAGAACCAGCGGGCCTCCTCGATCTCCTCGCCGTCCACCGTGATCTCCGAGGTGGTGGCGCGGGCCCTGAAGCCCAGCATCAGGCTGTACGGGAAGGGCCACGGCTGGCTGGCCACGTACTCGACCTCGCCGACCCGGACGCCCGCCTCCTCCCACACCTCGCGGATGACGGACTGCTCTATCGACTCGCCCGGCTCCACGAATCCCGCCAGCGTGGAGAAGCGGCCCTCCGGCCAGTGCACCTGGCGGCCCAACAGCGCACGGTCGTGCTCGTCCGTGACCAGCATGATCACGGCCGGGTCGGTGCGGGGGTAGTGCTCTGCGCCGCAGCCCGGGCAGCGGCGGATGTGCCCGGCGGCCGCGACCACCGTGCGCTCGCCGCAGCGCGAGCAGAAGCGGTGCATCCGCTGCCAGTTCTCCAGCGCGACCGCGTGCACCATCAGCCCGGCGTCGCGCGGGGACAGCAGCAGGCCGGCCTCGCGCAGGCCGGCCGGCCTGGCCGACTGGTCCATGCGGCCGGGCAGCGCGTCCTTCTGCAGCGCGAAGTACCGTACGCCGTCCTCGTCGGTGCCCAGGAAGTAGCGGTGGGTCTCGGTGACCGGGGCCTCGAAGGCCGGGGTCATCACGATGCCGGAACCGCCGTCGGGGGTGTCGTCGATCAGGACCTGGCCGCCGGAGACGACGAAGACCCGGGTCGTGGGGTGGCTCCAGGCCGCGGCGAGCCACGCCTCGTCGAGCCGGTGGTGCGCGGCGCGGTCGATCCCGCTGGGCGCGGCGAGCGAAAGAGGGCGCTCGGTGAGAGGGCGCTCGGTATGGGTGCTCACAGGTACTTCCATCTCCCCCGGTGGTGGGACAGGCAGGCTCGGTACGGCAGGTGCGTGCGTCGGGTGTCAGGCGGTGGTTCGGTGGTGGGCGGCCAGGTCTCCCCAGAGGTACGCGGTCGTCTCGACGCCCTTGAACAGGAGGTCCAGCTCGACCTTCTCGTTCGGTGAGTGCCAGCCGTCGGACGGTACCGAGATGCCGAGGAAGAGGACGGGCGCGTCCAGGACGTCCTGGAGGTCCGCCGCGGGGCCGGAGCCGCCCTCCCGCGTGAAGCGGATCTTCTCGCCGAACGCGCGGCCCATGGCCCGCACGACCGACTGCAGGGCCGGGTGGTCCAGCGGGGTCAGGCACGGGCGGGTCGGTGCGCCGAAGGTGATGGAGTGGCGGATCCCGTCCGGGATCCCGGCGGCGACCCAGTCCCTGACGGCCGCCTCGACCTCGTACGGGTCCTGCCCGGACACCAACCGGAACGAAAGCTTCAGGTGGGCGGAGGCGGGCACGATGGTCTTGCCGCCGGGGCCCTGGTAGCCGCCGCCGATGCCGTTGACCTCGGCGGTGGGGCGGGCCCAGACGCGCTCCAGGGTGGAGTACCCGGCCTCGCCCGCGGCCGCGTGGGACTTGGCCGTACGCAGCCACTCGGACTCGTCGAAGGGCAGCTCGGCGATGAGCGCGCGCTCCGCGTCCGTCAGCTCGGCGATGTTGTCGTAGAAGCCGGGGATCGTGACCCGCCCGTCGGCGTCGTGCAGGGCGGCGACCAGGCGGGCGGCGACGGTGGCCGGATTGGGCACGGCACCGCCGAAGGCGCCGGAGTGGATGTCCTGGTCCGGGCCGTGGAAGTCGATCTCGCAGTCGGCGACGCCGCGCATGCCGGTGCAGACGGTGGGGGTGGTCTCGGACCACATGCCGGTGTCGGAGACGATCACGACGTCGGCGGCGAGCTCGGCGGCGCGGGCCTCGACGAGGTCGCGGAAGTGGGGCGAGCCGGACTCCTCCTCGCCCTCGATGAGGAGCTTGAGGTGCACGGCGGGAGCGGCGGCGCCGGTGGCCGCCAGGTGCGCCCGTACCCCGAGGGTGTGGAAGAACACCTGCCCCTTGTCGTCGGCGGCGCCGCGCCCGTACATGCGGCCGCCCTTGACCACCGGCTCGAACGGGTCGGTGTGCCAGCCGTCGGCGAGGGCGGCGGGCTGCACGTCGTGGTGCCCGTACACGAGGACGGTCGGGGCGTGCGGGTCCTCGCTCGGCCAGTGCGCGAAGACGGCGGGCGCGCCGGGGGTCTCCCAGACCTCGGCGACCGGGAAGCCGGTCTCCTTGAACTTGGCCGCGAGCCATTCGGCGCTGCGGCGTACGTCGCCCGCGTGCTCGGGCTGGGCCGAGACGGAGGGAATGCGGAGCCACTCGGCGAGGTCGTCGAGGAAGGCGGCGCGGTGGGTGTCGATGTACGTGCGGACGACGCTGTCCGGCGGGGTGTCGCTCATGCCCCGAGCCTAGCCGTCCGCCTGGTGGTCACCGTCCGGGTCCGATTCGCCTTGGAGGATCCGCTCAAGACGGGCGCGGTCCGGGAGGTTGCGGGGGCGGATCACGCGGCCGCTGCGGACGTGCAGGAAGGCGGCGGAGACCCGGTCGAGCGGGGTGTTCGTGGCCTCGGCCCAGGCCACGCGGTAGACGGCGAGCTGGAGCGGGTCGGCCTCGGTGGTGCGGCCGGTCTTCCAGTCGACGATCTCGTACGAGCCGTCCGGGTTGCGGTAGACGGCGTCGATCCGGCCGCGCACGACCCGGCCGGCGAGGGTGACCTGGACCGGGGCCTCCATGCGGTGGGGGGGCCGGTCCGCGTAGGGGCTGCGTTCGAAGGCGGCCTTGAGGGAGTCGAGGTCGGCCTCGTCGACGATCTCCTGGTCGGAGCCTGCGCCGGGGAGGTCGGCGACGGGGTCGAGGACGTCGAGGAACGGCAGCGGCAGCTCGTCGAACCGGGACTCGACCCAGGCGTGGAACCGGGTGCCCTGGCGGGCGGCGGGCTGCGGGGGCCGCGGCATGGGCCGGGCGAGGTCGCGCACGAAGCCCTGCTCGTCGGCGGCGAGCCGGAGCAGCTGGCTGGCGGACAGGGAGGACGGCAGCTCGACGTCACGGACGGCCGCGCGGGCACGGCGGAGCTCGCCCTCGAGGGCGTCGAGATCGCGGTCCCAGGAGGCGACGGCGCGGGCCTCTTCGGGAACGAGGTCGCCGCCGTGCCTCCCGGCGGGGGCGGTGGGGTCGGCGGGCGCTGCCGTGCCGGGCCGCCCTCCGGCAACGGGACGTACCGCGGGCGGGGCCGCCTCGGCTGCCCAGAGATCCTCGTCCGGCGCGGCGGGGGTGGCCGGCGTGGGTTCGGCCCCCGCCCCGCCCCTTCCCGAAACCGGGGCGCTGCCCCGGGCCCCGTGGGGGGCGGGCGTGGTCGCGCGACCCCTGGGCATGGCCTCGGCCCAGGCCTCGCCCGCCCAGGGGTCGTCGAAGTCCGGGCCGAAGACACCGGCCGGCCCGTGCCCCGGGCGTGCCCGGGCTTCACCGGACCAGGGGTCGTCGAGGTCCGGCCCGGCGGTGTCGGCCGGGGCGGCGGGGTGCCGGGTCCCCGGGGGTGCCCAGGCTTCGCCCGCCCAAGGGTCGTCGAAGTCCCGGCCGGCGCCGTCCGGTGCGTCGGACGCGGCCGCCGTCGCATGCGCCGCGTCAGGGCCCGGGGGTGGCCAGGCTCCGCCGGACCGGGCTGCGGTCCCGGGCGTCGTGCCGGCCGGAGCCGTACCGGGGCCGTCGGCTCGGCCCGAGGGCCGGGTGGCGGGGGCCGGGGCGGTGGGCTCTGCGGGCCGGGTGGCGGCCGGGGCGTCCTGGGGCCAGGGGCCGTCGGCGGGGTCCGGTTCCCAGGGGGCTTCGTCCGGCCACGGCTCCTCGCAGTCCGGGGGCCAGAGGTACTCGTCCTCCTCCGGGGGCGGGGCCGCGAGGTAGGACTCCACCAGAGCGGCCGCCGCGCGGCGCAGGGTGAGGGAGTACGGGTCGAGCGGGAGGGGCCAGGAGTGGTCCGCGGTGGATTCGCCGGACAGCGCCGGGTTCTCGGCGGTGGGGTCGGGCTCGTCCGCCCAGGCCTCGATCTCGCCGAAACCGGCCGCGCAGTGCTCGTACAGGGCTTCGAGGAACGGCGACGGGCCGCGGCGCTTCTTCTGGCTCGGACCCCACCAGTGGCCCGAGGCCAGCAGCAGGGAGCGCGGCCGCGTGAAGGTCACGTAGCCGAGGCGGAGCTCCTCCACCGACTTGTGGTCCTTGAGCGCGGCCTTGAAGGCCTTCAGCCCCGCCGAGGTCCAGGCCGGGTCACCGGGCAGGGTGGGCGCGTCGCCGCGCAGCGCGTACGGGAGCACCTTCGCGTACGAGGTCCAGGCCTCCGGCGGCTTCTCCTTCGGGAAGGCACCCGCGCACAGGTCCGGGACCACCACGACGTCCCACTCCAGGCCCTTGGACTTGTGGGCGGTGAGCACCTTGACCGTGTTCTCGCCGCCGGGCAGCGCGTGGTCCAGGCCCTTCTCGTACTGGGCGGCCGTGCGCAGGAACGCCAGGAAGGCCAGCAGCGTGGCCTCGCCGTCGAGGGCGGCGAACCCGGCCGCCACGTCCATGAAGTTCGACAGCGTCTCGCGGCGGCGGGCCGCCAGCGCGTGCGGGGAGGCCGACAGCTCCACCTCCAGGCCGGTGGCGGTCAGCACCCGGTGCAGGACGTCCATCAGCGGGTCCGCGAGGGAGCGCCGCAGGTCGCGCAGTTCCTGGGCGAGGTGCGCGAAGCGGATCCGCGCCTCCGCCGAGAAGGGGAGGTCGTCCGGGGCCTGTCCGGCGCCGTCGAGGAAGGTCTCCAGGGCGTCGGCCAGCGACACGATCTCCGCCGGGTCCACGCCCTCCACGGCCGCCGCGAGGCGTTCGTCCGGGTCGGACCCGGCGGGCGCGCGGCTCACGAGGAGCCGCGCCCGGCGACCCAGCAGGGCCAGGTCGCGCGCGCCGATCCGCCAGCGCGGGCCGATCAGGAGCCGGACCAGGGAAGCGTTGGCGCCCGGGTCCTGGAGGACTTCGCAGACGGCGACGAGGTCGGCGACCTCGGGCAGGTGCAGCAGCCCGGAGAGGCCGACGACCTCGACGGGCACGTCCCGGTCCACCAGCACGGCCTGGATCTGCGCGAAGTCTCCGGCGGAGCGGCACAGTACGGCGATCTCCCGCGGCTCCGTCCCGGTGCGGACCAGGTGGGCGACGGAGTCGGCGAGCCAGTCGAGCTCCTGCGCGTGGGTCTCCAGCAGGGCGCAGCGGACCTGCCCGGCGGCCTCCGCACCCGGCGCCGGGCGCAGCGCCTCCACGCCCTCGTGCATGGCGCGCAGCGGGGCGGCGAGTCCGTTGGCCAGGTCCAGCAGGCGGCCGCCGCTGCGCCGGTTCTCGCTGAGGGAGAGCCGGGTGGCGGGGGTCCCGTCGGCGTGCGGGAAGTGCTCCGGGAAGTCGTCGAGGTTGGCGACGGAGGCCCCGCGCCAACCGTAGATCGCCTGGCAGGGGTCGCCGACGGCGGTGACGGCGTGGCCGGAGCCCGCGCCGAAGAGGCCGGACAGCAGCAGCCGCTGTGCGACGGAGGTGTCCTGGTACTCGTCGAGCAGGACGACCCGGAACTCCTCGCGCAACAGCGCCCCCACCTCGGGCCGGGTGGTGGCGAGCTGCGCGGAGAGGGCTATCTGGTCGCTGAAGTCGAAGAGGTCGCGGGAGCGTTTGGCGGCGCGGTAGCGGACGACCAGTTCCAGCAGCTCGAGGCGGCCGCGCACGGCCTCCGGGACCTTGCGGAGGTCCTCGTTGGTGAGCTTGGTGCCGGCGAGCACGTCGAGCAGTGCGGTGTCGTGCAGGCGCAGCTGCTCGGGCTCGACCAGGTGCTCGGACAGCTCCCCGTCGAGCGCGAGGAGGTCACCGACCAGGTCGGGGACCGATTTGGTGAGCGAGGGGTACGGGCCGGGCGCCTCGCGCAGCACCTTCGCGGCGAGCTGGAAGCGGGTGGCGTCGGCGAGCAGTCGGGAGCTGGGCTCCAGGCCGATGCGCAGCCCGTGGTCCTTCAGGAGCTGACCGGCGAAGGCGTGGTAGGTGGAGATGCGGGGCTCGCCGCCGGCCGCGTCCGCGTCGGCCGGGGAGGGGTCCGGGTCGGTGATGCCGGCCCGCGCGAGGGCCTTGCGCACGCGCTCGGACAGTTCACCGGCGGCCTTGTTGGTGAAGGTCAGGCCGAGCACCTGCTCGGGTGCGACCGCGCCCGTACCGACGAGCCAGACGACGCGGGCGGCCATGACGGTGGTCTTGCCGGAGCCGGCACCCGCGACGACGACCTGCGGGGCGGGCGGGGCGGTCACACAGGCCATCTGCTCGGGCGTGAAGGGGATCCCGAGGAGCTCCTTGAGCTGCTCGGGGTCGGAGAGGGCGGGCGGACGCGCGGGCACCCAAAAAGGCTAGCCGCCCCCACCGACAGTCCCGACCGCCGAGCGCCGACCGCCGACCGCCGACCGCCGACCGCCCAGCTCACTCGACCGTCTGGCGGCCCTCCGGGCGGACGCTGCACGAGCTGCGGAAGGAGCAGTGGTCGCAGTGGCGGCCCGCGGCGGGCGCGAACCGCTCGTCCAGGACCCGGCCCGCGGCGGTGGCCAGCAGGTCGCCGACCCACTCGCCGTCGAGCGGTTCCTGGGCCTGCACCTTGGGCACCGCGTCGCCGCCCTCGCGGATCGCGGCGCCCTGGCGGAGCTGGACGAGCTCGGCGCCGCCGGAAGCGGGGCGCAGACCGTCGAAGACCTCGTCGACGGCGCCCTCGCGCACGGCGAGCTGGTAGACGGCGAGCTGGGGGTGGCGGGCGACCTCGTCCTTGGTGGGCGCCGACTTGCCGGTCTTGAAGTCGACGACGTACGCACGCCCCTGCGGGTCCGATTCGACCCGGTCCATGGAACCCCGGATGCGCACGGCGACCTCACCGGCTTCGAGCGTGACGTCGAACTCGTGCTCCGTCGCCACGGCCGCGCGGCCGCCGCGGTCGGTGGTGTGCCAGCGCAGGAAGCGCTCCAGGGCGGCGCGGGCGTTGTCCTTCTCCTGGCGGGACTTCCAGGGGGCGTCGAAGGCGAGGGCGTCCCACACCGAGTCGAGGCGCTCCATGAGGACGGCCAGGTCGGCGGGGGTGCGGCCGGAGGCGACCTCGTCGGCGAGGACGTGGACGACGTTGCCGAAGCCCTGGGCGGCGGTGGAGGGGGTGTCGGCCTTGACCTCGCGGCCGAGGAACCACTGGAGGGAGCAGGTGTTGGCGAGCTGCTCCAGGGCGCTGCCGGACAGGGCGACGGGCCGGTCCCGGTCGCGGAGGGGGACGCTGCTGCGGGTGGGCTCGTACAGGCCCCACCAGCGCTGCGGGTGCGCGGCGGGGACCAGCGGGCGGTCCTCGTCGTCGGTGAGCGCGGCGAGGCGGGCGAGGCGGCGGGCGGCCGCGTCGCGCAGGGCGGGCGAGGCGTCGGGGTCGACGGTGGTGGCGCGCAGCTCGGCGACGAGCGCGGCGACGGCGAGGGGGCGGCGGGGGCGGCCGGTGACGTCCCGCGGGGGGACGCCGAGCTCGTTGAGGAAGCGGGAGGGCTGGTCACCGTCGTCGGCGGGAGCCTTGACGGCGGTGACGACGAGGCGGTCGCGGGCGCGGGTGGCGGCGACGTAGAAGAGCCGGCGCTCCTCGGCGAGCAGGGCGCCGGGGGTGAGCGGCTCGGCGAGGCCGTCGCGGCCGATGCGGTCGGCCTCCAGGAGGGAACCGCGGCGGCGGAGGTCGGGCCACAGGCCCTCCTGGACGCCGGCGACGACGACGAGGGACCACTCCAGTCCCTTGGAGCGGTGGGCGGTCATCAGCCGGACGGCGTCGGAGCGGGTGGCGCGGGCCGTCAACGTGTCGGCGGCGATGTCCTCCGCCTCCAGTTGTTCGAGGAAGTTGAGCGCGCCGCGGCCGCCGGTGCGCTCCTCGGCGCGGGCTGCGGTGTCGAAGAGGGCGCAGACCGCGTCGAGGTCGCGGTCGGCGTTACGGCCGGCCGCGCCACCGCGGCGGGCGCTGCGCTCCAGCCGCTGCGGCCAGGGCGTGCCGTCCCAGAGGACCCACAGGGCCTCCTCGGCGGTGCCGCCGCCCTGGAGCAGCTCGCGGGCCTTGCGCAGGAGCAGTCCGAGGCGCTGGGCGCCACGGGCGTAAGCGGGGTCGTGGGCGGTGAGCCGCTCGGGCTCGGCAAGGGCGCGCGCGAGGAGTACGTCGGAGGGCGCGGGCACCTTGACGCCGGCGGCCCGCTCCTCGTCGCGCAGGGCGCGGCCGAGACGGCGCAGGTCGGCGGCGTCCATCCCGCCGAGGGGGGAGGCGAGCAGGGTGAGGGCGGCCTCGACGCCGATGCCTCCGGCGGGGTCGGCGGGGCCCTCGGGGGCCGCCCCCTGCCCGGGCTCGGCAGCGTCGGGCTCCCCGCCCGCGGGGTCCGCGGGGCCCGGCCCCGGGCCCGGGCCCGCTGCGACGGCGTCGGGGTCGGGGTCGCCTCCGGCGGGGTCGCCGGCACCCGGCCCGACCGCGTCGGCAGAGCCGGTGGGGGCTTCGGGGCCCTGCCCCGAGCCGGGCTCGACGGCGTCGGGCCCGCCGGGGTCCGCAGCCTGCGCCGGGCCGCCCGCGGGCGCGGCGGGGCCGGTGGACACGGCGGGGCTGCGCCCCGAGCCGGGCTCGACGGCGTCGGGGGCGCCTCCCGAGAGGCCCGCGCCCGGCCCGCCCCCGGCGTCGGCCGGCGTCGGCCCGGGGGCCGCTCCGGGCTCGACCGTGTCGGCCCGGACCTGCGGACCGGACCCGGCGGCTGGGAACGTGCCGGCGGGGGCGTCGGCCGGCGTCGGGCCGTCGGAGTGCGCCGTGTCCGGGGCGGGCGGCAGCGCCGGGTCGGCTGCGGCGGGTTCGGCGTGCGGGTCGGTTCCGGGGCCCGACGGCGCGGGGTCGGCCGCGGTGGCCGAGACGCGGAGGGCCGTCAGGAGGGGGGAGACCGCCGGTTCGTGGCGAAGGGGCGTGTCCGCGCCGTCCGTTTCGACCGGTACCCCCGCCGAAATCAGGGCGCGGCGCATCGCGGGGAGGGTGCGGCCGCCCGCGCGGACCAGGACGGCCATGTCCTGCCAGGGCACCCCGTCCTCCAGGTGGGCCCGCCGCAGGACGTCGGCGATGTTGTCCAGCTCGGCGCCCGCCGTCGGGTACGTGAACACCTCCACCCGGCCGCCCTCCCGCACCGGCGCGAGGTTCCGGTGGGCACGGACCGCCTCGACCGGCAGTCGCGGGACGGGCATCCGGGTGGTGAGCAGCCGGGTGGCCGCCAGGAGGGCCGCGCCGGAGCGGCGGCCGACGGTGAGGGCCTTGACCCGCGCGCCGGGGAAGGCCGACCCGAAGTCCAGGACGTTGTTGATGTCCGCACCGCGGAAGGCGTAGATCGACTGGTCGGGGTCGCCGAAGGCGACCAGCGTGCCGCCCGGGCCGGTGAGGGCGCGCAGCAGCCGCAGCTGCGAGGCGTCCGTGTCCTGGTACTCGTCGACGAAGATCGCGTCGTAGGCGGAGGCGAGGGCCGGCGTGCGTTCCGCGAGGAGCACCGCCCGGTGCAGGAGTTCCGCGTAGTCCAGCGTGCCCTGCATGTCGAGGACGTCGAGGTACTCGGAGAGGAAGGCCGCCGCCGCCTTCCAGTCCGGGCGGCCGATGCGGTCGGCGAACGAGGACAGGGCCTGCGGCCCGAGGCCCAGTTCGCGGGCGCGGGCGAGCACCGCCCGGACCTCGTCGGCGAACCCGCGCGTGGTCAGCGCGGCGCGCAGGTCGTCCGGCCAGCGGATGGAGCGGATCCGGCGCTGGCCCTCGAGGAGGGTGCGGACCATCACGTCCTGCTCGGGGCCGGACAGCAGCCGCAGCGGGTCGGCGAAGAGGTCGGTGTCCTGGTGGGCGCGGACCAGTCCGTAGCAGAAGGAGTGGAAGGTGGTGGCCTGCGGAGCGCGCGCACCGCCGAGGCGCAGGGCGGCCCGGTCGCGCAGTTCCACCGCCGCCTTGCGGCTGAAGGTGAGGATGAGGATCCGGGCGGGGTCGGCGCCCGCTTCCACCCGGGCGGTGACGGCTTCGACCAGCGTGGTCGTCTTTCCGGTGCCCGGTCCGGCGAGGACCAGCAGTGGTCCCCCGGTGTGGTCAACCACCGCGCGCTGCGCTGCGTCCAGCACAGGGGGATCCACCCGTTCCGGCCCGGTGCGCACGAGGCGGTACGCGTCGGGGGTCCGCGTACGCCGCCGTTCGGTGCGGTCCGAGGAAGAGGTGATCACGTGGGGTGCCGGTCCTGGTGGGTCTGCGGGGTGTGGCGGTGCTGCCGTAACGGCTCGCGCGGAAGCCGCCGCGGAAGCCGAAGTGGCAACGCTACGGCAAGCCGCCGACGCCGCGCAGTCCCCCCGAGTACCCCGGACGGGCGTTCGGGCCGTCGCCCGATCGCCCGTCCGGGCCCCGCATGGCCGAAGCTGTCAGGTGTGAGCCTCGTCGCGCGAGCCGTCCTGTCCGGGGGACCCGTCCCAGCGCGCCCGGCGCATGTCCAGCCGCGGCTCGCCGCCCGCCGTCAGGCGCAGCGGGGTGGCCTCGGTCCGGTAGTGCTCCAGGGCGCGCACCTCGTGGCCGGGCAGCGGCAGGCCGTCCGCCCGCACCACGCGCCACCAGGGCACGGCTCCCCCGTACAGGGCCATGACACGCCCGACCTGGCGCGGTCCTCCCTCGCCGAGCCACTCGGCGACGTCCCCGTACGTCATCACCCGGCCGGGCGGAATACGCTCGGCCACCTCCAGTACGCGCTCCGCGTACGCGGGCAGCTCCTCACTCATTCAGCACATGGTGCAGTACGTCGGCCGCGCTCCGGCGGAGGTCTCGCTTCCGCACCGGCGCGCACCCTGATGCCCCGCTGGCCCGTCGGTCCGTGCCACCATCTTCCGGGCGGTGACTGGTGATACGTGATCAAGAAGAGACGGACGTGACGACGAAGGAGCAGGGTGTGAGCCCTCCGGAAGGCGCGGCGACCGACGACGGCGCACGCCCTGACGACGGCCGCTCCGCCCGCCCCGAACCCGTCCCGGAGCCCCGTCCGGAGCCCCCGCGCCCCGACGGCCGGACCGACCGCCCGGGCGGAGCCAAGGCGGCGAGGGCCAAGGCGGCCAGTGCCAAGGCCGGCGAAGCCAAGGCGGCCGAAGCCGGAGCCGGCACGGCTGCCGAGGGCCCGCACGGTCACGCCGCCACGGACGCCGACCGGGTCGAGGTCGACGAACCGCTGCTCGCCGCCCGCGTGCACCGGCCGTCCGACCTCGTACGCCTGCTCGTCGGCATCCTCGGGATCGCCGTCCTCCTCGCCATCGCCGCCTTCGCCCACGGCACCACCGTGGGTCTGGAGGAGGACATCAGCAAGGGCACCGGCCAGGCGCCCGCCCTGCTGATCAAGGTCGCCGCGCTGGTCTCCAGCATCGCCGTGCTGCTGCTGCCCGTCGCCTTCGCCATCGAGCGGCTGATCAAACGCGACGGGCTGCGCATCGCCGACGGCGTACTCGCGGCCGTCCTCGCGCACGGCGTCACCCTCGCCACCGACCTGTGGGTCTCGCAGGCCGCCCCCGAAACGATCCAGGACGCCCTGACCCGCCCCGCGGCCGGTGGCACCTTGACCGACCCGGTGCACGGCTACCTCGCGCCCGTCATCGCGTACATGACCGCGGTCGGGATGACCCGCAGGCCCCACTGGCGCGTCGCCCTGTGGGTGGTCCTGCTGCTCAACGCCTTCGCCATGCTGGTCAACGGCTACACCACCCCCTTCTCGATCATCCTCACGGTGCTGATCGGCTGGAGCGTCGCCTACGGCACCCTGTACGCCGTCGGCTCGCCCAACGTCCGCCCCACCGGGCAGCACCTCCTCGCCGGACTGCGCCGGGTCGGCTTCCAGCCGGTCAGCGCGATGCGCGCCGAGATGCCCGAGGGCCCCGAGCCCTCCGAGGCCAACGACCGGGGGCGCCGCTACCACGTGACCCTGGAGGACGGACCGCCGCTCGACGTCACGATCGTCGACCGCGAGCAGCAGGCCCACGGCTTCTTCTACCGGGTCTGGCGCCGGCTCACCCTGCGCGGCATCACCACCGGGCGCAGCCTGCAGTCGCTGCGCCAGGCGCTGGAGCAGGAGGCGCTCCTCGCGTACGCGGCCATCGCGGCCGGGGCGAACGCGCCGAAGCTGATCGCCACCTCCGAGCTCGGTCCGGACGCGGTGATGCTCGTGTACGAGCACCTGGACGTCCGGGCCCTCGACGCGCTCGCCGACGAGGAGATCACCGACGAGCTGATCCACCACACCTGGGAGCAGGTACGGGCCCTCCAGTCGCGGCGGATCGCACACCGCCGGCTCACCGGGGACGCCCTTGTGGTGGATCGTTCCGGCAACGTCATCCTGACCGACCTGCGCGGCGGCGAGATCGCCGCCGGCGATCTGGTCCTGCGGATGGACATCGCCCAGCTGCTGACCACGATCGGCCTGCGGGTCGGCGCCGAGCGCGCGGTGGCGTCGGCCGTGTCGGTGCTCGGCCCGGACGCGGTGGCGGACTGTCTGCCGCTGCTCCAGCCGATCGCGCTGAGCCGTTCCACCCGGGCGACGCTGCGCAAGCTGGCCCGGGAGCGGGCGGAGCGACAGCGGGAGGCCGTACTGGAGTCCTCGCGGGCGGCGAAGGCGGCGCGGGAGGCGGAGTCCGCGGACTCCGCGACCCCGGTCTCCGCCTCGGCCGCCGCCGACCGCAAGGCCGAGAAGAAGGCCCTGGAAGATGCGCTGGACGGGGCCCGCGAGGAGGATCTGCTGACCCAGATCCGCCACCAGGTGCTGCTCATCCGACCGCAGGCCCCGGTGGAGCCGGCCCGGCTGGAGCGGATCCGGCCGCGCACGCTGGTCTCGTTCATCGCGGGCGCGTTCGGCGCGTACTTCCTGCTCACGCAGCTCGCCCACGTCGACTTCGCGACGATCATCGGCCAGGCGCAGTGGGGCTGGGTCGGGGCGGCGCTCGCCTTCTCGGCGCTGACGTACTTCGCGGCGGCGATGAGCCTGCTGGGCTTCGTCCCGGAGCGGGTCCCGTTCCTACGGACCGTGGTCGCGCAGGTGGCCGGGTCGTTCGTGAAGTTGGTGGCCCCGGCGGCCGTCGGCGGCGTCGCGTTGAACACGCGGTTCCTCCAGCGGGCGGGGGTCCGGCCGGGGCTGGCGGTCGCGAGCGTGGGCGCCTCCCAGTTGTTCGGGCTGGCCAGCCACATCGTGCTGCTGCTGTCCTTCGGCTATCTGACCGGAACCGAGAAGACCCCGGAGATGACCCCGTCCCGGGCCGTCATCGCGGGTCTGCTGACGGTGGCCGTGCTGGTGCTGGTGGTGACGGCGGTCCCGTTCCTGCGGAAGTTCGTGGTGACGCGGGTACGGGCGCTGTTCGCGGGCGTGGTGCCGCGCATGCTTGACGTGCTCCAGCGGCCGAAGAAGCTGCTGACCGGCATCGGCGGGATGCTGCTGCTGACGGGCTGCTTCGTGATGTGCCTGGACGCGTCGATCCGCGCGTTCGGGGGCGGCGAGGCCATCAGCTACGCGAGCATCGCGGTGGTGTTCCTCGCGGGCAACGCACTGGGGTCGGCGGCGCCGACGCCGGGCGGTATGGGCGCGGTGGAGACCACGCTGACCCTCGGGCTGATCGCGGCGGGGCTGGAGAAGGAGGTCGCGATCTCCGCGGTGCTGCTGTTCCGCCTGATGACCTTCTGGCTGCCGGTGCTGCCGGGGTGGATCTCGTTCAACTTCCTGACCCGCAAGGAAGCCATCTAGCCTCCGGCTCCGGTCGGCGCCCGCCTCAAACGCCGGCGTGGCCGGAAGATCCGGCCGGCGGGGTCGGTGTCCGAGGCGGGTGGCAGCATGCATCCATGAGCGAAGACCAGGACAGCCGTTGCCCGTTCGACGATCCGGCCGCGGTGCTGCGCGCGGACCGGGTGGCCCTGCGGGGCGGGGCCGCGGGTGAAGGGGGCATCGGGCGGGAGGTGTTCGCGCAGGCCGAGGCCGTCTTCGGACGGGCCGAGGTGGGGCGGGCGGAGTTCGCCTCCTGGCTGCACTTCGCCGCGACCGTGCTCGGGCACCACGACTACGCCGCCCGCGTCGCCGCGGCCGAACCGGAACTGCCCTGGCGGACGGTGTGGGCCTGGTGGCGGCCCGTCGGCGCCTACGAAGCGGAGCCGAACCTCAGCGGGGACCACACCGCCGAGGTGTACGACCTCGCCGGGGGCGCGGCGGCCGTGAAGGTGTGGGCCCTGTGGTGCGAGGACGCCTGGTTCGACCTGGAAACGGGACGCCGGCTTCCCGCACCGGCCGACGGTGAGGCCGTGGAGCGGGACGCGGAGGAGCCGGACGGCCCTTGGCTGTTCGACGCTGACGAGGAGGGCTGGGCGCTGAACTGCCCCGGCACCTGGGAGGAACCGGTTCCGCTCGGCGCCGGCCGCTACCTGTACGCGGAGGCGCGCGGGATCGTGGTGGTGGAGGGGAACGCCGCGGCGCTCGCCGACTGGCCCCGGGGCGCCGCCGACTCCTCGTCCTGGGCGTCCGCCGAGGACGCTCCGTGGTTCCGCCCGGGCACGCGCGGCTCCGGTCCGCTCACCGCGGCCGGGCTCGCCCGGACCTTCGGCGACGCGTGGGTCACCCGCGTCCCCGGCGACGGGCTCCCGGACGCGCTGGAGCACCCGGGCACCCGGGAGTTCCTGAGCGGGGTGGGGCTGCCGCGCCACTGGGCCGCGGGCGTCAGCTCGTTCGAGGCCGCCCCGCAGTTGCTGCGGCCGCTGACCGCGCAGGCACCGGAGGCCGGCGACGACGACCTCCTGCACCTCGGGACCTTCGACTTCGGGTACACGGACCCGGGCCTGGTGGGCGTCCACCGCGTCACCGGAGCGGTCCACATGTACCAGGAGTCGGTCATCCCGCTGGCCCGGGACGTGGCGACCTTCGTGGGGCTCCTCGACGGCGTGCGCCGGTACATGGGCGCCTGCTGGTCCTCGTACCCGGCCGAGGACGGCATCGGAGCCTTCGGCGAGGCGATGGAAGCCCTGGATCCCGGGGCGCTGGCCGACGGCTCGCCCTCCGCCGAGACCTGGGAGCACCTGTTCGCCGCGATCACCGAGCTGAGCGTGTACGGCTACTGAGGGGAGGGCGGGCGGGCCGGCCCGCCCCCCGTTCGGGTCAGCGCACGGGCGGGGTCACCGCGGGGCCCACAGGATGGGGACATGCCGACACACGCCTGGCGGGTCACCGCCGCCGCCACGCTCGCCGCCGGGCTGCTCGCCACGGCCGCCTGCTCGTCAGACGGCGACGGGAAGAAGACGACGGCCGACGGCACCCCGGAGGTCAAGCCGCTGAAATGGGGCGACTGCGAGGCCCCGACCGCCGCCCAGGGCGGTGGCCAGGCCCCGCCCAAGGACTGGCAGTGCGCCACCCTCGACGTCCCGCTCGACTACGCGAAGCCCGAGGGCGAGACGATCCCGATCGCCTTGATCCGGGCCAAGGCGCGGGACCAGAAGAACCGGCTGGGCTCACTGGTCTTCAACTTCGGCGGCCCCGGCGGCTCGGGCATCAGTACGCTGCCGGGCGCCGCGAAGGAGTACGAGGCCCTGCGCGCCCGGTACGACCTGGTGAGCTTCGACCCGCGCGGGGTGGGCGGCAGCGATCCGGTCCTGTGCGAGAACGACAAGCAGTTGGACCAGTACTTCAGCGAGGACTCCTCCCCCGAGACCCCGGAGGAGGAGAAGGCCTTCGTCGAGAACATCCGCACGTACCAGGAGGCCTGCGAGAAGAACTCCGCCGCGCTGCTCCCCCGCGTCGGCACCGAGAACGCCGCCCGCGACCTGGACCGCATCCGCCAGGCCCTCGGCGACGAGAAGCTGAACTACTTCGGCATCTCCTACGGCACCGAGCTCGGCGGGGTCTACGCCCACCTCTTCCCCAAGAACGTCGGCCGGGCCGTCTTCGACGCCGTCGTGGACCCCACCAAGACCGCCGAGCAGAGCGCCCTGGGACAGGCCAAGGGCTTCCAACTCGCGCTCGGCAACTTCGCCCAGGACTGCGTGGACCGCGGCGACGAGTGCCGGCTCCGGGGCAGCACGCCCAAGGAGATCGAGGCCGACATCATCAAGCTGCAGAAGGCGCTGGCCGCCAAGCCGATCCCGGGCATCGGGGACCGGATGCTCACCGAGACCCAGGCGACCAACGGCATCGCGCAGGCCCTGTACTCGAAGGAGCTGTGGCCGCTGCTGGAACAGGGCCTCGACGAGGCGGAGGGCGGCCAGGGGCAGTTGCTGATGGCCCTGTCCGATGCGCTCAACGGCCGTGACCAGCAAGGGCGTTACAGCAACATCGGTGCAGCCAACACCGCCATCAACTGTGTGGACGACAAGGAGCGCTACACCCTGGAGCAGACGAAGGCCAAGCTGGCGGAGTTCCGTGCCGCCTCGCCGGTCTTCGGGGACCTCCTCGGCTGGGGCATGCTGACGTGCACCGGCTGGCCGGTCCCCGGCACTTGGGAGACCCCCGACGTCTCGGCGCCGGGCGCCGACCCGATCCTGGTGATCGGCAACACCGGCGACCCGGCCACCCCGTACGAGGGCGCCCGCAACATGGTGGAGCGGCTCGGCCCGGGCGTGGGCGTGGAGCTCACCTACAAGGGCGAGGGGCACGGCGCGTACAACAGCGGCGACCCGTGCGTGCAGAAGGCGGTCAACGGCTACCTGCTGGACGGGAAGACGCCGGCCGAGGGCACCGTCTGCACCGCGGCTCCGAACCCGACGCCGCCGCCCGAGGCGCCGGAGTCGTCGGCCGCCTGATCCGGTCCGCGGGACGAACGCCGGAGGGGCCGTACCCCGATCGCGGGATACGGCCCCTCCGGGCCACTGCTGATGGACCGGTCTAGTAGACCGGCTTCTCGGGCTCGATCTGGTGGACCCAGCCGATCACGCCGCCGCCGACGTGCACCGCGTCCGCGAAGCCCGCGGACTTCAGGACCGCGAGGACTTCCGCACTGCGGACACCCGTCTTGCAGTGCAGGACGATGCGCTTGTCCTGCGGCAGGTCCTGGAGGGCGGTGCCCATCAGGAACTCGCCCTTGGGGATCAGCTTCGCGCCGGGGATCGAGACGATCTCGTACTCGTTGACCTCGCGGACGTCGATGATCTCGATGGGCTCGTCGGTGTCGATCCACTCCTTGAGCTGCTTGGGAGTGATCGTCGAACCGGCGGCCGCCTCCTGGGCCTCCTCCGACACGACGCCGCAGAAGGCCTCGTAGTCGATGAGCTCGGTGACGGTCGCGTTCGGACCGCAGACCGCGCAGTCGGGGTCCTTGCGGACCTTGACCTGGCGGTACTGCATCTCCAGGGCGTCGTAGATCATCAGGCGGCCGACCAGCGGCTCGCCGACACCCGTGAGGACCTTGATGGCCTCGGTGACCTGGATCGACCCGATGGACGCGCAGAGCACGCCCAGCACGCCGCCCTCGGCGCAGCTCGGGACCATGCCCGGCGGCGGGGGCTCCGGGTAGAGGCAGCGGTAGCAGGGGCCGTGCTCGGACCAGAAGACCGAGGCCTGGCCGTCGAAGCGGTAGATCGAGCCCCACACGTACGGCTTGTTCAGCAGCACGCAGGCGTCGTTCACCAGGTAGCGCGTGGCGAAGTTGTCCGTGCCGTCGACGATGAGGTCGTACTGGCTGAAGATCTCCATCACGTTCTCGGCTTCGAGCCGCTCTTCGTGAAGGACCACGTTCACGTACGGGTTGATGCCCAGCACGCTGTCGCGGGCCGACTCGGCCTTGGAACGGCCGATGTCCGCCTGGCTGTGGATGATCTGGCGCTGCAGGTTCGACTCGTCGACCTCGTCGAACTCCACGATGCCCAGCGTGCCGACGCCGGCCGCGGCCAGGTACATGAGGGCGGGCGAACCGAGACCGCCGGCACCCACGGCCAGCACCTTGGCGTTCTTCAGGCGCTTCTGGCCGTCCATCCCGACGTCCGGGATGATCAGGTGCCGCGAATACCGACGGACCTCGTCAACGGTGAGCTCAGCTGCTGGCTCGACCAGCGGTGGCAGCGACACGGGCACTCCGAAGATGGGAGCATCCCCGCAGGTGCAGGGAGCAAACTGATGGTTGTTCTCCCAGTAACACTGCCACGCCCGTCTTCATTCCAAGACACCTGTCCCGACCCTTGAGACGATTTCGTCCCAGTACGCGGGCATGGAGGCCCAGGGGTCGCTGCCGCGCGTCCCGAGCCGGTCGGTGAACCAGATCGTGCCCGCCCCCTGCCAGCGGGCGATCCTCATCGCCTCCTCCAGATGCGCCCGCGGCACCCCGTGGACGAGGTGGCAGAAGCGCTCCGCCGGATGGTCCGCGGTCCACTCGGCCACCTGCGACCAGCGGTAGTCGGACCAGGCCCCGGAGAAGGTGACCAGCTGGTCGGCGGCTTCCGCATAGCCCTCGTACGGGTGCGTGCCGTGCCCGAGCACGATCCGCAGGTCCTCGCCGAGGCCCCGCAGGGTGTCCACGACCCGGCTCACCGAGGCGAACTCCGCCTTGCCGGCCGGGGTCCCGGCCAGGTAGAAGCCGCCGACCCCGTACCAGTCGCGGAAGCGGTGGGCATCGGAGACCAGCTCCCCGAAGGACCGTGCTCCGTCTCTCATCGCGAGATGCCCGAGGATCATGCCGCCCGCGCGGCGCAGCTTCGCGGCCGCTTCCGTGCAGTGCGGATCGGGCCGCCCGCCCGGGCCGTCCGCCACGTTCAGCACGGCCCAGTGCAGCGGGGTGCCGGGGCGGGTCAGCTCGGCCCACTCGACGGGGGCGAGCAGCGGGTGCGCGTAGCCGGGGATGCCGAGGCCGAGGCGGCCGGCCCCGGTCGCGGCGGCGGTCACGGCCCCGGGCGGCGTCGTCAGATGCGGCACGCCGCCTCCATCCAGATGTCCGCGAGTGATTCCTCCAGGTTGATCCGGGGCCGCCAGCCGAGCCGGTCGCGTGCCGTACGGACATCCGCCTGCTGCCAGGCCCCGCAGCCGTCCGGGTAGGGGGCCTGCTGGGGGGCCGCGGCAGTCATCTGCTCGGTGGTGGCCTCGGAGCGGGGCGAGCCGATGGCGGCGAGTCCGGCCGGGCGGCCGGGGTACCCGTGCCCCTGCTGGGGTCCGCCGTGCGGGACGTCCAACTCGTGCAGGGCGCCCCCGTACCCGGCGACCCGGGCGAGGACCGCGGCCGCGTCGCGCAGCCGGACCGCGCGGCCGGTGCCGATGTTGACCACGCCCTGGGCGGCGGACAGCGAGGCGGCGTGCACGGCCCGCGCCACGTCCCGTACGTCCACGAAGTCGCGCTGCACGCCGAGCCCGCTGAGCTTCAGCTCGCCGTCGCCCGCCTGCATCGCGCGGCGCATGGCCTCGGCGAGCCGGCCGAGCGGGGATCCGGCGGGGGTGCCGGGGCCGACGGGCGAGAAGATCCGCAGGACGACGGCGTCGAGTCCGGAGCCCAGGACCAGCTCGGTGGCGGCCAGTTTGCTCACCCCGTACGGTCCACCGGGTCTCGGGACGGCGTCCTCGGCCGTGGACGATCCGGGCTGACTGGGCCCGTACTCGGCGGCGCAGCCGAGCTGCACCAGCCGGGCCCCGCAGCCGCTGCGGCGCAGCGACTCGCAGATCGTCGCGACGGCGACGGTGTTGTGCCGGGTGAGTTCCCGGGCCCCGCCCCGGGTCGCTCCGGCGCAGTTGATGACGACGCCCGGGTGGACGGCGTCGAGGAAGCGGGTGAGCGCGCCGGGGCTGCCGGTGGCGAGGTCGAAGCGGACGTCGGCGTCGTCGCCGCGGCCGAGCGCGGTGAGCTGGACGGCGGGGTCGGCGAGCAGCCGGTCGGCGACGTAGCGGCCGAGGTATCCGTTGGCTCCGATCAGCAGCACCCTCATCGCGTGACCCCCTGATTGGTTGGCTGGCCGGTCATGTCTGTGTCTCCTTGCGGACGGACGGACGGATGGGTGGGGCGGGGTACGGGTAGAGCGCTTCGGCGTCGGCTCCGAAGGTCTGGGGACGTCCCGGGGACGTCAGGGCCGCGCATGTGCGGAGGCGCGGGCCAGGGCGAGCACGGCGTGTACGAGGAGTCCGGCCGCGGCGGCGAGGGGCGCCGCCGGGACGGGGACCAGGGCGAGGGCGAGGGCCGCGCCGACGGGCGCGCGGTGGGCTCCGTGCCGCAGCAGGAGCCGGGTCAGGAAGAGCAGCAGGGCGAGGGGCACGGCCACCGGGAGCGGCGTTCCGGCGAGCACGGCGGCCGCGGCGGCGGCCCCGGTGAACAGGGCGACGGCCGCCAGCAGGAGCGGACGCGCCCGGTCCGTGAAGTCCTCCAGGGTGCGGCTCCCGTCGAGCCGGGCCCGCGCCCCGGCGGCGAAGGCGACGGCGACCAGGTGCCCGGGGACGACGGCCAGCGCGAGGCCGACGGCGAGGGCGGTGCCGTGCCGGTACACGGCCCAACCGGCGACGGCCGCGGCCAACACGTGCGCTACGTAGGGGAAGCGGCCCCCGCCGGGCCGCCCCGGCCACACCAGGGCGGTGGCGACGGCGACCACCGCGGCGGCCCCGGCCCACGCCTGCCCGGCAGCGGCCGCGGCGCAGGCGAGGGCGGCGGGCAGCAGCGCGTAGCCGAAGCCGCGGAACGCAGCGGGGCCCGCCGGGACCAGGGCCGGCGCGGCGGCGGCGACCTCCTCGTGGGGGCTGCGCGCGTACAGCTCCTCGGCGAGCGAGAAGACGTCCCGGTGCCGGAACCGTGCGGCGGTGCGGTCGGTGATGCCGTGGGCTTCCAGCCCGGCGGCGATCTCCAGCGGGTCCACGGCGCGCTCGCACAGCTCCCGGTGCCGGTGCAGCAGGGCCTTGACGGGATCCCCGCCGGCCCGGCGCCGAGCCGGCCCCGCGGCCGGTCCGCCGCCCCGGCCGCCGGGCCCCTCCCTTTCGGCTTCGCCATGGCCACTCCCAGCCTCGCCGGGGGCAAATCCAGCCTCGCCAGGGGGCACCTCCCAGCGGTAGCTGGGGGAGTTTGAGGCGCGGGGGTCCGGGGGCAGCGCTCCCGGTAACGGCGCCGCGCCGGACCGTGCACCGGAGGGCGGCACCGCACCTGCGGCACCGCTGCCGGGGCTCCGCCCCGGACCCCGCGCCTCAAACGCCGGCGGGGCCGAAGGTACGGGCAGGGCTGAATGTGGCGGGGCCGCGATCTCGGGGTCGATGGTGGTCATACGGCGGCCTCCGGGGACGGCTCCGGGGCGGGAGCCCACGTCGGGCTGGTCCAGTGACCGGGCACCCGGGCCTCCGGGGGCCGGGCGAAGGGGATCTCGTCGTCCGGCCGCGCGGAGCCCTTGGCCAGCAACCGCAGGTAGATCTCCTGGAAGGCGGCCACGTTCTGCTCGACGGTGAAGAGCTCCAGGGCCCGCGCCCGGCCGGCGGCGCCGAGCCGCTGCGCCCGCTCGGGGTCCTGCAGCAGGGACAGGCAGGCTTCGGCGAGCGCCCGCGGATTGCGCGGCGGGACGACGAGCCCGGTGCCCCCGATGACCTCGCAGACCGCGCCCACGTCGGTGGAGACGGTGGCGCGCCCGCAGAGCATCGCCTCGGCGAGGGTGACCGGGAAGCCCTCGATCACGGAGGACAGGACGACGACGCGCCCGGCGCCGTACGCCTCGGCCGCGGTGGGGACTTCGGGTCCGCCGATCTCCTCGAAGGTGACCGGGTTCTCCCCGACCGTGACCGAGTCGACGGCCTCGTCGGGGAAGAGCTGGGCGGCCAAGGAGCGGCAGTCGGCGAGGTAGTCCGGGACCGTGGCCGTGGCGAAGATCCGCAGCCGGGTGCCGGGCGCGGCGCGGCGGACCTCGGCGAAGGCGTGCAGCAGGGCGATGAGGTCCTTGGCGGGCTCCATCCGGCCGACCCACACCAGGGTGTCGGGGTCCCCGAGGTCAGCGGCCTCGCCGACGGTGGCGAATCGGTCCGCCTCCATCCCCGGGTAGACGGTCCGCAGGCGCTCCCGGGTGGCCCCGCACCGCTCCTGCCAGCGCCGGGCGTGCGCGTTCCCGGGGGTCAGGAAGTCGGCCCGGGCGTAGATCTCGGTGGCCAGTCGTAGCTGGAAGGCCGCGAGCAGGGCCCGTACGGCGGGACGGGTCTCCGGCCCGCCGCGGGTGTCGAGCTGGGCCAGGTAGTGGGCCCGGAGCTGGACCCCGTACTCGGTGACCAGCAGCGGGACCCCGAAGAAGCGTTTGGCCAGGAGTCCGGGGAGCGCGGCCACGCCGCCCGCGGCCGCGTGACAGATGTCGACCTCGCCGAGACTGCCCCCGGCCTGGCCGTTCTCCCCGTACCAGCCCAGGGACAACGGCCTTAGCATGACTTCCAGTTCGTCCACGAACTCCAGCAGGTCGGCCACCTGCGCGGCCCGTACGGTGCGTGCGGTGCCCGGCGCCCGGCAGGCGGACTCCAGGGCCCGCACCGCGGACTCGGAGCGCAGGGCCGCGTACATCCCGCCCTGTTCGCGGGCGAGTCCGGCGAGCCCGTACAGCCCGGTCGCGAAGGGCTGCTCCGCACCGGCGCAGATCCCGTGGACCAGCTCCTCGAAGCAGTCCACGAACCGTCGGCGCTCCCGCCGGGAGTAGGTCCGCCCGTCGTCGGCGGGGGCCCACAGAGGGGCCGTCCGGACCCGGGTGACGTGCTCGGGCAGTGGCACCCGGGCGCGTTCCTGCTCGGCGCTGCGGCTCAGTGCGTAGATCTCGAACTCGTGCTGCGGGAGACCGCGCACGAGCCGGTCGCACCACAGCCTCGCCTCTCCCGTCGCATACGGATAACCACCTTCGGTGAGCAGTCCGATCCGCACGAGTCGCACCCCCGATCTCCCGTTCAGGCGGTCGCCGTTCGGTCAGGCGACCCGCTGCGGGAGAACTCAAGCGGATATGCCGAAGGCGCGACGGACGGTTGTCCGTCGCGCCACCGGAAGGGGTGAAGAGTCGTAACTTTCCCGTACGGTTCGCGTTCGAGCACGCTAGAAGTACAGCCTCGGCACCGGCCCGGGCCGGACCGCTTCCCGGACCTTTCCCGGGTCCGCCGCCGGCCGGCACCCGGCACCCGACTACGCGAAGACCTCCTGCCGCGTCCTGCGGCGGCCGGCCGCCAGCGCGGGGTCCAGGGCCGGTACGGCGGCCAGCAGCTGCCGGGTGTAGGGGTGGGCCGGGCGGTCGTAGACCTCGTCCACCGGGCCCTCCTCGACGATCTCCCCGGCCCGCATGACGGCCACCCGGTCGCTGACCTGTCGGACCACCGCCAGGTCGTGCGCGATGAAGACCAGCGCGATGCCCAGCTCCCGCTGGAGCTCCGCCAACAGGGCGGTGACCTGCGCCTGCGTGGTCACGTCGAGGGCGGAGACCGGCTCGTCGCAGACGATCAGCCGGGGCCGGGGCGCGAGCGCCCGCGCGATGCCCACCCGCTGGCGCTGGCCACCGCTGAACTCGTGCGGGTAGCGGTCGTAGTGCTCGGCCTCCAGCCCGACGCGCAGCAGCAGCTCCTCCACCCGGGCCCGGACGGCCGCCCCGTCACGCTCCCCGGCCGCGCGCAGCGGGTCGGCGATGGACTCGCCGACGGAACGGCGCGGGTTGAGGGAGGACACCGGGTCCTGGAAGACCATCTGCACCCCGCTCGCGATGCCGGTGACCGGGACGCCGTCCCGGTGCACCTGCCCGGAGCCGGGCTCCAGCAGTCCGACGAGCATCCGCCCGAGCGTGCTCTTGCCGGAGCCGCTCTCGCCGACGATCCCGAGGGTCTCCCCGGCGTGCACGGCGAGGGACACTCCGGCGACGGCGGCGACCTTGCGCCGGCCCCGCCCGAACTCCCGCCGCAGGGAGAACGCCTCGACGACGGGCTGCCCGCCCCCCACCCCCGCCCCTTCCGGCCCCGCCGGCGTTTGAGGCGCGGGGTCCGGGGCGGAGCCCCGGGAACGGCGCGGCGCGTCCAGCCTCGGTACGGCGGCCAGCAACGCACGCGTGTACGGCTCCGCCGGTGCGGCCAGCACGGAAGCCACCGGACCCCGCTCGACGGCGTGGCCACCCCGCATGACCAGCACCTCGTCCACGCTCTCCGCCGCCACCCCCACGTCGTGGGTGACCAGCAGCAGCCCGAGCCCGCGCTCCTCGCGCAACCCGTGCAGCAGGTCGAGGATCTGGGCCTGGACGGTGACGTCGAGCGCGGTGGTCGGCTCGTCGGCGATCAGCAGCCGCGGCTCGCACGCCAACGCCATCGCGATGAGGGCCCGTTGCCGCATGCCGCCGCTGAACTCGTGCGGCCGCGCGCGGGAGCGGCGTACCGCGTCCGGGATGCCCACCCGGTCGAGCACCTCGACCGCGCGGGCCCGGGCGGCCCGCCGGGAGACGTCCGCGTGGATCCGGTGGACCTCGGCGATCTGGTCGCCGATGGCGTAGTACGGGTCCAGGGAGCTCAGCGGGTCCTGGAAGACCATGGCGGCGGTCCCGCCGCGCAACCGGCGCAGTTCGGCCGCCGAGGCCGTGGCCACGTCCGTGCCGCCGACCCGGACGGTGCCGCCCAACCGGGCGCCCGTACCGCGGTGCAGTCCCAGCAGGGCCGCGGCGACCGTGGACTTGCCGCTGCCCGACTCGCCCACGACGCCCAGGGCCCGGCCCGCCTCCAGGGTGAAGGAGACCCCGGCCACGGCCCGTACGTGCTCCCCCGCCCCGCCGACCGGGAAGTCGACGACGAGGTCGGTGACCTCCACCAGTGAGTGCGTCATGCGAGGGTCACCCTTCGGTCCGCGGCGGCGTACAGCAGGTCGGCGATCGCGCCCGCGAGGACCACGGCCGTGCCGATCGCGAGGACGACGCCGACGACGACGGGCAGGTCCACGACCCGTACGCCGTCGATGAGGGTCTTGCCGAGGCCGGGGATCCCGAACAGCGACTCCGTCAGCACCGCGCCGCCGATCATCGTGCCGAAGTCCACGGCGCTGAGCGCGATCACGGGGGCCACGGCGCCGCGCACCGCGTGCCGCGTGACCACGGCCCGCTCTCCCACCCCGTAGGCGCGGAAGGTCCGGATGTGGTCCTCGGCGAGCGTCTCCAGGGTCGAACTGCGCGTGAGGCGGGCGTACTTGGCGCTCTCGAAGAAGCCGAGGGTCACCCATGGCAGGAGCAGGTTCCAGGCCCACTGCTCGGGGTCCTCGGTCAGCGGCACGTACGTCGGGAACGGCAGCCACTGGAGGTGGGCGCAGACGGTCATGAGCAGCAGCAGCCCGAGGATGAAGACGGGGGTGCCGGTCCCGGCGAGGGTCAGGACGGTCAGGGCCCGCTCGGTGATCCCGCCGCGGCGCAGCGCGGACAGCAGTCCGGTGCCGACGCCGACCACCAGCCAGATCACCATTGCGCCCAGGGCCAGCGACAGGGTGGCGGGCAGCCGGTCCAGGATCAGCCCGGTGACCTGCTGGTCGTTCTGGTACGAGAAGCCCAGGCAGGGGGCGTCGCAGTGCAGGACGAGCCCGGCGCCGCCGGAGTAGTCCCGGCCGGCCAGCAGCCCCTGGAGGAAGTGCAGGTACTGGGTGAGGGCGGACTCGTTCAGCCCGAGCTGTTCGCGGACCTGGGCGATCTGCGCCGGGTTGCAGCGCTCTCCGCAGGCCAGGCGGGCCGGGTCGCCGGGGGCGAGGTAGAAGAGGGCGTAGACGATCACGGACAGGGTGAGCAGCACGAGCAGTGCGCCGCCGGTCCGTTTGAGCACGAAGCGGGTCACGCCGTGCGCTCCTTTCTGGTGCCGACCCGCAGGCGGGAGCCTTCGCGCGGGTCGAGGGCCGTGCGGACGGCGTCGCCCAGCACGGTGGAGGCGAGCACGGTGGCGAAGAGCAGCCCGGCGGGGAGCAGGACGTAGGCCGGGTCGGCGCGGAACCAGGTCTGCGCGCTGGAGAGCATCTGCCCCCAGGAGGGCGTGGGCGGCTTGACGCCCACGCCGAGGAAGGACAGCGAGGCCTCGGCCACGATGGCGGTGGGCACTTTGATCGCGGCGTAGGTGATGACGGGCGCGGCCAGTGAGGGCAGCAGTTCGCGGCGGGCGATGCCGAGCGTGCCCCGGCCCGAGAGGCGGGCGGCGTCGACGAAGTCGAGGCCGCGCAGGGCGAGGGCCTGGGCGCGGACCATCCGGGCGGTGCCGCCCCAGTCGAGCAGTCCGATGATGAGGATCAGCAGGAGCGGCCGGGGGAAGTCGGGCGGGACGACGGCGGTGAGGGCGATGCCGATCACCAGCATCGGCAGCGCGATCATCACGTCGGTGAACCGGCCGATGAGCTGGCCCGCGAACCGGCCGCCGAGCGCGGCGGCGAGTCCGACGCCCACACCGACAAGCGTTTGCACGACGACGGCGCCGAGGGCGACGAGCAGCGAGATCCGCGCCCCGTACAGCAGCCTGGTCAGCAGGTCGCGGCCGGTGCCCGGCTCGACGCCGAGCCAGTGGTCGGCGGAGATCCCGCCGAAGGAGCCGAGCGGTACCCCGCCGCGCGCGGAGTCCACGAGGTCGTCGTGGTACGCGTTCGGGTCCTGGCCGGTGAGCTGGGCGACCAGTGGTGCGGCGAGGGCGAGGAGGACGAGCAGGGCGATGACTCCGGCGGCCGCGAGGGGCGCGGGCCGGCGGCGCAGGCGCCGCCAGACCTGGCGCGCGGTGCCCGCGCCCGGGGCGGGGGCCCCGGGCGCGGGCGCCGGCTGCTGCGGCGCCGACTGCTTGAGGGCGACGCTCACTTGACGGAGACCTGCGAGACGTCGAGGACGCCGGTCCAGTCGCTGATCACGACGTTCTTGATGTCCTTGCCGACGAGCCGCTTGTAGACCGGGTGGAAGAGCGGCACGTCCAGGGCCTGCTCACCGATCTTCTTGTCGAGAGCGCCCCAGCGCTTGCCGGCCGCCGCGAGGTCGGTCAGCTTGGCGATCTCGTCGATCTCGGCGTTCACGGCCGGGTCGTCGAGCTGCGCGTGGTTGTAGTTGGAGCCGTTGGTCACGATCTGCCGGCCGTCGAAGATCGGCGCGAGGAAGGGGGCGCCGGACGGCCAGTCGGCGCCCCAGCGGGAGAGGAAGAAGCCGGGGGTGTTCTTGGCGTCCCAGCGCTTCTCGTTGAAGGCGTTGTTCTCCAGGCCCTCCAGCTTGACGGTGATCCCGGCGGCGGCGAGGGCCTGCTGCACGGCGGTGGCGACCTCGGGGCTGGTCTGGCGGTTCTGCGCGGTGGAGTGGGTCAGGGTGACGGTGATGCCGTCGGGGAAGCCCGCCTCCGCCAGCAGCTGCTTGGCCTTGGCCGGGTCGCCGGTCTTGCCCGCCGGGAAGTGGTCGTACGGGGTGAAGCCGAAGGCCTCGCGCTCGGGCAGGAAGGTGGTGGCCGGTTCGGCGAGCGCGGATCCGCCGGCGGCGTTGATCACGCTGGTGCGGTTGATCGCGTGGGAGATGGCCTGGCGCACCTTCGGGTTGTCGAAGGGGGCCACCTTCGGGTTGAAGGCCAGGTAGTTGATGTAGCCGAAGTGGCCGGTGCCGACGCGGCCCGCGAGCTCCTTGTTGTCGCCGATCTGGGCGAGTTCGGCAGGTCCCAGGTTGGTGTCGGTGGTGACGGCGGCGGCGTCGGGGCCGGAGCTGGTGGTCAGGCGCTGGTTGATGACGGCGGCGTCCAGACCGGAGCGGACGTCGATCTTGTCCGGGTAGGCCTTGCGCTCCTCGTCGGTCTTCTCGTCCCAGTGCTCGTTGCGCTCCAGGGTGAGGTGCTCGCCGTCGTTTTCGTTCTTGACGACCTTGTACGGGCCGGAGGAGACGGGGTGCTCCTCGTACTTGACCCCGGTGTCCTTGGCTTTGGGGACGGGCGCGAACTGCGTCTGCGTGGCGACGAAGGGGAACTCGCCCTCGGGCTTGCGGAGCTTGAAGACGATCGTCTTCGGGTCGGGCACGACGATCGAGTCGAGCCCCTTGCCGCCGTCCTTGTAAGGGCCCTCGTAGCTCTCCCCGCCGACCAGCCAGTCCCGCAGGTACGGGGCGCCGCCGGACAGCTCGGCGGCGAAGGACCGCTCGATGCCGTATTTGATGTCGGCGCTGGTGATCGGGGAGCCGTCCTCGTACTTCAGCCCGTCCTTGAGCGTGTACGTCCACTCGGTGGCGTCGGCGTTGGGCTTTCCGGTGTCGGTGGCCAGGTCGGGCACGACCTTGGTGCCGGCCGCGCCGTCCTCGCGGTTGCGGGTGGTCAGCGTGCGGAAGACCAGCGAGGGAACGTTTCCGCCGCCCGAGGTGTAGAGCCGGGCCGGATCGAAGTCGCTCTGCGGCTCGGAGTTGAGGACGGTCAGGGTGCCGCCCTTCTGCGGCGCGCCCGCGGCGCCCGGCTTGTCGCCCGAACCGGCCTTGCCCGCAGCGTCCTCGGGGCCGCAGGCCACGGCGCCCCCGGCCAGGACGAGGCTGACGGTGACGGCGGCCACACGGCGCGCTGTGAGATGACGGTCGGGTCCGGCGGAAGACATGGGTGTGTTGACCTCTCGGCGTGAAGGAAGGGCGGAAGGGCCACGCGAGGGGCAGCGGTCGACAGCGGTGCCGATGGGGCACCGGAACATGAGGAAGCCGCGCCTGCGGGCGTGCACCCGGGCGCGGCGAAGGAACTCGAAAGGTGTCGCGGCGCTTGCGGGGCGGGGGTACCTCCCGGGCCGCAAGGCCCAGGGGGAGTCAGCGACAGAAGATGTCGGCCACGCTGTGCGCGGTCACACCAAGCAGCGCCAGCTCAATGGCGGCGCTCGCGGTCATGGTGTGGCGGTGCGACATGCGGAGAACGATTGCCGATGATCGGACGGATTGTCAACGCGGATCCCCGCCCGGTCACCGGGCGGGGCCGCGGCCCGTCGGTCAACTGTCGGGGAACACCCAGGGGTTGGGCTTGCACTGGATGCCGTTGATGTTCAGGGACTTGGTCTGCTGCTGCATGATCGGCGCGAGCGCGCCGGGTGTGCGGCAGTTCACGTGGTCGTGTCCGAGCCGGTGTCCGACCTCGTGGTTGATGAGCATCTGGCGGTAGATGAACATCTGCTCCGGTCCGTACGTCGCGGAGCCCTGCGCCCAGCGGAACGCGTTGATCATCACCCGCTCGGTGCGCGCGGAGTCGCAGGAGACGTTGTCGACGGTGATGTCCAGGTCGGACTTGTCGCACCAGACCCCGGTGGTCCCGGGACTGGCCAGGGTGATCACGAAGTCCGCCTCGCCGCCCGGTACCCGCTCGAAGGTGCGCTCACCGTTGTGGGCCCAGCTGCGCGGGTCGTTGAGGGTGCGGTGGACGGCCTCGGCGAAGAGCTGCGGGTCCATGCCGAGGCCCTGCTCGACGTCGACCCGGTAGCGCACGAGCTTGCCCTTGCCGGGTGCCTTGGCCACGCCGGGCACGGTGTCGAAGGTCCCGGGTCCGGCGAGCTTCGGGTCGATCGGCAGCTGCTGGGCCATCTTCTGTTCGTAGGTCAGCTCCGGCGCTGCGGCGGACGGCGCCGCGGGCGCTGCCGGGGGCGCCGCGCGGTCGTCCGAACGGGAGGCGGCCGCGTCGGTCCGGCTGCCGTCGGAGGCGGCCCGCGCGCCCGACTTGGTGTCGTCCCCGTCCGAGCCCATCTGACCGGCGACGACGACGGCGAGGACGGTCGTGACGGCCATGGCGGCCATGCCCGTGTACGCACGGACCTTCCGGCTGCGGCCGGAGCCGGTCGGCTCCGCGGCGGGATCCACCGGGTCCACGGGATCGACGGGATCCGCCGGATCCGCCGCGGTCACGGGACCGACGGGGCCGACGGGACCGACCGGGTCCACCGGCTTGCGCGGCCCGGGCACCCGGCGGTGCGAGCCGGTGGAGGTGAAGGGGTCGGGGTCGAATGCGGCCGGCGGCGCCGGGGTGACCTGCGGGAAGCCCACCGCGGGGGTGCCGAAGGCCGGGGTGCCGGAATCCAGGTGGGCAGCGGGTGCCGCCGCGGCCGGTGCGGTGGCGGTGTCGTCGTGCGGGCGCCGCACCCCGTGCCAGTCCCCGTACACGGAATCGGGGCGGGCCCCCCAGGCGCCGCCGGACTCGTACTGCTGGGGGTGGCCCCCGGTCCGCGCGTCGGCGAAGGGCCGGTCCTGGGACACGTACCCCTGGTGGGTGACGGTCGGTTCGGGCCAGGGCGCGGCGGGCGGTTCCTCGTAGGGCAGCGGATCCGGCTGCGGCCGGACGGGTGCCGCAGCGGCGGCCGGAGCCGGAGCCGGGGCAGGGCCCTTGCGACTATGTCGTCCCACGGTCCTCAGCCTCTGCCGTCTTCGATGTATCGGTCACTCGCGCCCGTTCCGGTGTCGCCCAGCAGCTCGCGGAAGGCGGCGGCCACCGCCTCGGGGTACTCCATCATCGCCACGTGTCCGGCCTCGGGCATGCACAGCAGCCGCGAACCGCGGAAGGCCGCGGCCGCCTTGTGCGCCATGCGGTACGAGACCAGCTGGTCCCGGCCACCGTAGACCAGCAACGAGGGCGCGAGAACCCGCTGCGCCTGCCGCCACAGTCCGTGCTGGCCACCGAGGGTGTAGGCGTCGACGATGCCGCGCGAGGAGCGCGTCATCGCCTCCCAGAAGTACGGCAGTGCCATCCGCCGCTCCATCTCCTCCACGGCGTTGCGGAATCCCTCGGGCGTCACCCGGGAGGGGTCTCCGTAACAGAGCGCCGTCACTCCGCGGGTGCGCTGCTCGGCGCTGAGCCCCTGCGCCAGCCGGCCGAAGAGCGCGGCCACCCCGGGCACGGCGAGCAGCGCGGTCGGCACGGCCGATCTCTGCACGCGCAGCTCGGGCAGGGCGGGCGAGACCAGGGTCAGGGTGCGCACCAGGTCCGGCCGGACGGCCGCGACGCGGGTGGAGACGGCGCCGCCGAGCGAGTTGCCGAACAGGTGGACCGGGCCGCGCCCGGCGGCGTCGAGGTGCCGGATGACGGCGCGGGCGAAAGCGGTGACGGAGTAGTCCCGGTCGGCGGGTGGCGGGGACCAGCCGAAGCCCGGCAGGTCGAGGGCCTCGCCGTCGACGGTGTCGGCCAGCCGCGCCATCAGGTCCGACCAGTTCTGCGAGGAACCGCCGAGTCCGTGCACGAACAGAGCGGGCGGCAGTCCCGTGCGCAGGGGCGTGCGGACCCGGACGGCCAGTTCCAGGCCGGGCAGCACGGCGGTGCGCAGCTGCTCCCCTTCGGCCACCCGAGCGGCGCCCGCCTGGGAGGACAGCTCGGCGGTGGACCGCACGCCCGGCAGCTCGGTCGAAGACATGCGGGCAATGTTACGAGACGATCACGCTCCTCTTCCTGTGTTCGCCGTCACAGACACGTGCCGGATCCATATAGCGGTGCCCCCGCGATCCTCCTAGGCTCGTAAGTGAGCACAAGGAAGCGAGGGGAGCGGCATGACTGTCGACCCTGCGGAGCCGGACACCTTCCGGAAGCAGTTTCCGGAATCCCTCGATCCTGAGGCGCCCGAGGCGGATGTGGCGGAGCAGCTCGCCGATCTCCAGCCGGACGAGGACGACCCGATCACCGCGCGCGCGGTGGACGGGGTCACGGACGGCGATGCCGTCGAGCAGGCGCGGGTGGTGCCGCTGGACGAGGACGACTACCGCTGACCCATCAGCCGACCGAGCACCGACCAAACCGCTGATCAAACCGCTGACCAGCGCCTCCGGGCCGTCCGTACCGCGAGAAAACTCGGCTTGAACCCTCCAGATTCGGTTACCGAAAAGTACGATGGCGGCGCGGCGCAGAGCGCACTGTGTTCTTAGAGAAAGTGGGAGGCGGCGTGACAGCCATCGAGCAGACCGAGGCAGCGCGTCCGCGGGGCACGCGACTGCCGCGCCGAGCCCGGCGCAACCAGCTGCTGGGCGCGGCCCAGGAGGTGTTCGTCGCGCAGGGGTACCACGCGGCGGCCATGGACGACATCGCCGAGCGGGCCGGCGTGAGCAAGCCGGTGCTGTACCAGCACTTCCCCGGCAAGCTCGACCTGTACCTGGCCCTGCTGGACCAGCACTGCGAGGCCCTGTTGCTGGCCGTGCGCACCGCGCTCGCGTCGACCACGGACAACAAGCTGCGCGTGGCGGCCACGATGGACGCCTACTTCGCGTACGTGGAGGAGGAGGGCGGCGCCTTCCGGCTGGTCTTCGAGTCCGACCTGACGAACGAGCCGGCGGTGCGCGAGCGCGTCGACCGCGTCTCGCTCCAGTGCGCCGAGGCCATCTCCGACGTCATCGCCGAGGACACCGGCCTGTCCAAGGACGAGTCGATGCTGCTGGCCGTGGGCCTGGGCGGGGTCTCGCAGGTCGTGGCCCGCTACTGGCTCTCCAGCGAGAGCCCGGTCGCCCGCGAGACGGCGGTCGGCCTGCTGACCTCGCTCGCCTGGCGCGGTATCGCCGGCTTCCCGCTGCACGGCACGGAGTCCTGAGGGCCGCCCTCGGGGATCCCTCGCCGGCCGCTGTTCGCTGCGAGCGTGTCCGCTCTGCGCGGTCCGCGTCCCCTCACCGGGCTAATGTGGACCGCGTACGGCGCGGCTGATCGCGCATACCGGATCGTCGGAGGGACAAAGCCGTGGAGGTCAAGATCGGCGTGCAGCACGCACCCCGGGAGATCGTGCTGGAGAGCGACCTGAGCGCCGAGGAGCTGGAGAGCATCGTCACCGCCGCTCTGTCCGGCACCGCGCCGCTGCTGAGCCTCACCGACAACAAGGGCCGCAAGGTCCTGGTGCCGTCCGACCGCCTGTCGTATGTCGACCTGGGCGAGCCGAGCGTGCGCAAGGTGGGCTTCGGCGCGCTCTGAGAACTGTTGGAAACGGCCCGGTGGTTGATCCCACCGGGCCGTTTCTGTTTCTTCCGCTTCGGGTAGGACCGCAGTGACCCGGTTTGCCCTGACGTATGGGAGAGACCTCATGCTGCTGATGGAAGTGCTCGGCTCCGCACTCCTGGGCCTCGCCTTGTCCGCGACGGCCGCCCGGGGACTCACGCGCCGGTTGCCTTCCCTCAAAGTGGTGCTGGTCAGCGGGGTGCTGGGGGCGCTGTTCGGGGCGTATCTCACCCACTTCGCGCTCGGGCCCGGGCACAACACCCTGACCGCGACGCTCATCGGCTCGGTGCTGGTGTCGGCCGTGGTCCTGTCGCTGCTGCTCCGTCCGGCCTCAGGGCCCCGCAGGCCGTCCCACAGGACTCCGTTTTCACTCCCGTCGCGGGGATGAGGATGACCCGGACCCCTGAGCCCTGCCCTTGAACCACGTACGTCGGCCCCGGCGCGCCGTGTGCGCGCCGGGGCCGACGTGTGGAGCTCTGCGGTGCCTCGCCGGTCGCCGTGCGGCTGCCGGGCGGCTGTCGTGGGGTCAGGCGGCGAGGCCGAGGGCCGCCATCCGCTTGGTGTGCGCCTTGGTGATGCGGGTGAACATCTCGCCGACGGCCGCCAGGTCGAAGCCGGCCGCCATTCCGTCGACGCCGCCGACCAGCATGGTCGAGAGCGCGTCGCGCTCGGCGACCACGCGCTGGGCCTGCGAGAGGGCCTCGCCCATCAGCCGGCGGGCCCACAGCGCGAGCCGGCCGCCGCAGCGCGGGTCCGCCTCGATCGCCGCGCGCACCTTCTCGACGGCGAAGTTGCCGTGGCCGGTGTCGTCGAGCACGCCGAGCACGAGGGCGCGGGTGTCGGTGTCCAGGTGGGAGGCGACCTCACGGTAGAAGTCACTGGCGATGGAATCGCCGACGTAGGCCTTGACCAGGCCCTCCAGCCAGTCCGACGGCGCGGTCTGGCGGTGGAAGTCGTCGACTCCCTTGGCGAAGGGCTCCATGGCTGCGGTGGGCTCGACCTCGATCGCCGCGAGCCGGTCCCGCAGCCGCTCGAAGTGGTGGAACTCGGCGGAGGCCATCGCGGCGAGCTCGGCCTTGTCGTCCAGGGTGGGCGCGAGCTTCGCGTCCTCCGCGAGGCGCTCGAAGGCCGCGAGCTCTCCGTAGGCGAGCGCGCCGAGCAGGTCCACGACGGCGGCCCGGTACTGCGGCGAGGCAGAGGCGGCGGCCCAGTCCTGGGAGGCGATGCCCTCGGCTCCGGAGGGGGCGCTGTCGTCGGCGGGCGAGGCGTTTTCTACGGTCGACATGCTCCGCACAATAGCCCGCCGAATGGCCCTCCAAGTCACCACGCCCGTTCCTTGCCTGTCCAGCTAAACGCGCCTACCCGGTGAATTCACCCGACACACCTGCGCGATTCCGGGGTACAGTGGTAATGCGCCTGCCGAATACTCGGCGGGCCATCCGAATGAGGATGCCCGGTCGGTGGCCCGATCGGCTCCAACCGACCGCCCTCGGTGTGGTGCGTACGTTCATGCGTACCGCCAACCACGAGGGGCCCCCTCAGCGGCAGATGCGCTTGAGCGAAGGCTAGTGGTCCCGCGCAGCTTCGTACGTAGCAGTACTGCAAGCACGGCACGGTACGACCCCCCTCGCCGCCTCGCGCCGCGTCTCACAGAAGAGGCAGCACCCTGACTACGTTCCGAGACCTCGGGATCTTTCCCGAGACGGCCGAGGCCCTTGAGGCCGTCGGCATCGTGTCCCCCTTCCCGATCCAGGAGATGACCCTCCCCGTCGCCCTTTCCGGCACGGACGTCATCGGCCAGGCCAAGACCGGAACCGGCAAGACGCTCGGTTTCGGCCTTCCCCTGCTGGAGCGGGTCGTCGTCCCGGCGGACGTCGAAGCCGGCCGCGCCACCCCGGCGCAGCTGACCGACGCACCGCAGGCCCTCGTGGTGGTTCCGACCCGCGAGCTGTGCACCCAGGTCACCAACGACCTCCTGACCGCGGGCAAGGTCCGCAACGTCCGCGTCCTCGCCATATACGGCGGTCGCGCGTACGAGCCCCAGGTCGAGGCGCTCAAGAAGGGCGTCGACGTGATCGTCGGCACCCCGGGCCGCCTGCTCGACCTGGCCGGGCAGAAGAAGCTCGACCTCTCGCACGTCAAGGCCCTCGTCCTGGACGAGGCCGACGAGATGCTCGACCTCGGCTTCCTGCCCGACGTCGAGAAGATCATGGCGTACCTGCCCGCGAAGCGTCAGACGATGCTGTTCTCGGCGACCATGCCGGGTGCGGTCATCGGCCTGGCCCGCCGGTACATGACGCAGCCGACCCACATCCGCGCCGTCTCCGAGGACGGCGAGGGCGCGACCGTCGCCAACATCACGCAGCACGTCTTCCGTGCGCACAACATGGACAAGCCGGAGCTCGTCTCCCGCATCCTGCAGGCCGAGGGCCGTGGCCTGGCCATGATCTTCTGCCGTACCAAGCGCACGGCGGCCGACATCGCCGAGCAGCTGGAGAAGCGCGGCTTCGCGTCCGGCGCCGTCCACGGCGACCTGGGCCAGGGTGCGCGCGAGCAGGCGCTGCGCGCGTTCCGCAACGGCAAGGTCGACGTGCTGGTGTGCACCGACGTCGCCGCGCGCGGCATCGATGTCGAGGGTGTGACCCACGTCATCAATTACCAGACGCCGGAGGACGAGAAGACCTTCCTGCACCGTGTGGGCCGCACCGGCCGCGCGGGCAACAAGGGCATCGCCGTCACCCTGGTCGACTGGGACGACATCCCGCGCTGGCAGCTGATCAACAAGGCGCTGGAGCTGGACTTCCACGACCCGGTGGAGACGTACTCCACGTCCCCGCACCTGTTCGAGCAGCTGAACATCCCGGCCGGCACCAAGGGCATCCTGCCGCGCGCCGAGCGCACGCGGGCCGGCCTGAAGGCCGAGAACCTGGAGGACCTGGGCGAGACCGGCGGCCGTGGTGGCCGTGGTGGCCGCTCCGGTCCGGCGGCCGCCGCCGTGGTGACCGAGGAGCGTCCGGCCCGTACGCGTACGCCGCGCCAGCGCCGCCGTACGCGGGGCGGGACGGAGCTCGCCGAGGGCTCCGAGGCCACCGCAGCGGTGACCCCGGCCCAGGCTCCGGAGGCCCCCGCGGCCCCGGCCGCCGACGAGCCGCGCCGTCCTCGCCGCCGCCGCACCCGTGTCGCCGCGGTACCGGCCCAGGCCGCCGTGGCCGCACCGGTCGCCGAGGCTCCGGTCGTCGAGGCTCCGGCCGCTCCGGTGACCCCGGTGACCCCGGTCGTCGAGGAGGCTCCGGCCCGTCCGAAGCGCGTCCCGACCCGCAAGGCCACCGCGGCCGCCGCGGTGACCCCGGTCACCGAGGTTCCCGCCGAGGAGGCTCCGGCCCGTCCGAAGCGCGTCCGCACCCGCAAGGTCACCCCGACCGAGCCGGAGCCGGACTTCCAGATGCCGCCGCTGGTCGAGCCCGTCCGGGCCCGGCGCACCACCCGCAAGGCAGCCCCGGCCGCCGCGGTGACCCCGGTCGCCGAGGTTCCCGCCGAGGAGGCTCCGGTCAAGCCGAAGCGGACCCGCACCCGCAAGGTCGCGGAGGCCGCTCCGGTCGCCACCGAGGCCGCCGCCGTGGCCGAGGAGGCCCCGGTCAAGCCGAAGCGCACCCGCACCCGCAAGGTCGCGGAGACGGCTCCGGTCGCCACCGAGGCCGCCGCCGTGGCCGAGGAGGCCCCGGTCAAGCCGAAGCGCACCCGCACCCGCAAGGTCGCGGCCGCGCCGGAGGCGTAAGCCTCGCGCAGTGCCCCGCCGATGGCCCCGCTCCCCTTCCGAGGGGGCCGGGGCCATCGGCCTGCCCGGGCCTGCCGGGAACCCGTACGGGCCGGTAACCTCGGGCCATGAGCAAGCCGCCGCGTCTCACCCTGCCCTCCGCCGCCCGCGCGTACCTCCTCGCCACCGACCGCGGCGGGTTCGCCGTGCACGAAGCCGGTGAACCCGTGCACGGCACCGCCCTGCTGGTCCCCGGCTTCACGGGCAGCAAGGAGGACTTCATCGGCCTCCTGGAGCCGCTGGCGGCCGCAGGGTACCGGGTCGTCGCCGTGGACGGCCGCGGCCAGTACGAGACCCCGGGCCCGCGCGAGGAGGCTCCGTACGCCCTGGAGGAGCTGGCGCAGGACGTGCTCGCGCAGGTCCGCGCCCTGGGCGCGGACCGCGTCCACCTGGTCGGCCACTCGCTGGGCGGGCTGGTCTCCCGCGCCGCCGTGCTCCGCGACCCCTCGCCCTTCGCCTCCCTCACCCTGATGAGCAGCGGGCCGGCCGCGATCTCCGAGGAGCAGCAGGCCCGCACGAAGCTGCTGGTCGCCGCGCTGGAGGCGATGGGCGACGACATGCCCGGGATCTGGGCGGCGATGCGGGCCCACGATCCCGAGGACGCGGCCGCGGACTCCCCCGAGCTCGCGCACTTCCTGCGCGAGCGGTGGCTGGCGACCGTCCCCGAGCAGCTGATCGTCACCGGCCGGACGCTGATCTCCGAGCCGGACCGGGTGGCGGAGCTGAGCCGGGTCGACCTCCCGAAGCTGGTCCTGTCCGGGGCCGTGGACCAGGCCTGGCCGGTGCCGCTGCTGGACGAGACGGCCCGGCGCCTGGCCGCGCGGCGGGTGGTCGTGCCGGGGACGGACCACTCCCCGAACGCCGAGGACCCGGCCACGACGGCGCGCGAGCTGGCCGCGTTCTGGGACTCCTGCACCGGTGCGTAGTTAGCCAGTGAAAAAATTTCCTTAGCGTAGGGAATGATTGCGGCCTACACTTCGTTGGACCAGTGCAAGGAGAAACACTGACGAAGGGAGAAGCCCGTGCGCTTCGAGATTCTGCGCCTGGACGACGTCGACGGATCCGCCGTGGACCGCACCGTCGTCGACGCGGCCTCCGTCAACCGGATCGTGCAGCAGGCCGCAGCCGTCGGCCAGCGCATCCTGATCCGACCGGCCGAGAGTGCGTCCTGCTGACGCATCGCATGAAGAACGTTCACGCCCCCGCACCGGTCCCGGTGCGGGGGCGTTCGCTTGAGCGGCCGCGTGCGGCAGCTACGGGGCGGGGCGGGCGGGACCTCAGACTCCGCTGACCACCTGGAGCACGCCGTTGATGATCTGCTGGACGGCGATCGCCGAGAGCATCATGCCGGCGAGTCGGGTGACGAGGACGACGCCGCCGTCCTTGATGACCCGGATGATCACCAGCGAGTAGCGCATGGTGATCCACAGCACGACGTGCATGGCCACGATCGCGGCCCAGACCGAGACCTGTCCGGCGGCGCCGTCGACCTTCTGGACGGCCAGGATCACGGACACGATCGCGCCGGGCCCGGCCAGCAGCGGCATGCCCAGCGGGACCAGGGCCACGTTCACGTCCTTGGTCTGCTTGGGCTCGTCGTTCTTGCCGGTGAGCAGGTCCAGCGCGATGAGCAGGAGCAGCAGACCACCGGCGATCATCAGCGCCGGGACGGAGACGTGCAGGTAGTCCAGGATCTGCTGGCCGCAGATGCCGAAGACCGCGATGACACCGAAGGCCACGCAGACGGCCTGCCAGGCCATGCGGCGCTGCACCTTGACGGGGCGGCCGGACGTCAGAGCCAGGAAGATCGGCGTGATCCCCGGGGGGTCCATAATCACGAAAAGGGTGAGAAAAAGGGATCCGAAGACGGCGAAATCAAACACAGTGATGCCTTGCAGAAGAGAGGGGTGTCGCGAAGAAGAAGTGTGGGACGGGTGGAGCGGGCCGGATCCGGCCGGTCAGCGCTCGCGTCCGCCGGCGCCCGGCACCGGGAAGGCCCCCGTCGCACGGCGCGTGATCTCGCCGTAGATCTCGGGGTCGGTCGTGTACTCCCCGAGGCGACAGGTCTTGCGGCTGCCGTGGTAGTCGCTGGAGCCCGTGGTCAGCAGGCCGAGGTCGGCCGCCAGGCCGCGCAGCCGCGCGCGGGTGTCGGCGTCGTGGTCCATGTGGTCCACCTCGATGCCGTCCAGGCCCGCGCTCGCCAGCTCGGCCATCGCGGACTCCGAGACGCACCGGCCGCGCTTGACGGCGGCGGGGTGCGCGAGGACGGTGACCCCGCCGGCCGCCTTGACCAGGCGCACGGCCTCGAACGGATCGAGCTCGTGCTTCTCGGCGTACGCGCGGCCGCCGTCGGCGAGCCACTCGGGCGTGAAGGCGTCCGAGACGGTGGGGACGACGCCCAGCTCGACGAGGGCGGTGGCGATGTGCGGCCGCCCGACCGAGCCGTCACCGGCGATCCTGGCCACCTGCTCCCAAGTGACGTCGACGCCGAGGTCCTGGAGCTTGTCGATCATGGTCCGGGCGCGCGGGGTGCGGTCGTCGCGGACGAGCTCCCGCTCCCGGGCCAGCTCGGCTTCCTCGGGGTCGAAGAGGTACGCGAGCATGTGCACGCCGACCCCGTCGAGCCGGCAGGACAGCTCGGCCCCGGTCACCAGTGTCAGTCCGGCGGGCAGGGCCGCGAGGGCCTCGCCGTATCCGCGCACGGTGTCGTGGTCGGTCAGCGCCACCACGTCCAGCCCGGCGCCGGCGGCATTGCGCACCAGCTCAGCGGGGGTATCCGTACCGTCGGAGGCCGTGGAGTGGGCGTGCAGGTCGATGCGCACAGCCTGGCTCCATGGGTCGTACGTACGGGGGACACCCCAGGATAACCGGGCCGCTGACCCCCCTCGGCCTCAGGCAGGACCCAGGATGCGGGGACTCAGGGCCCCGCACGGAACGAGCTCGACCTCGGCTCCCGCGTCGCGCAGGTCGGTGAGGACGAGCTCGTCGTACATCAGCAGGCCGGACTGCTCCGGCCAGACGATCGCCCAGAGCCACAAGCCGCGCGCCTCGCCGGCGAAGACCGCGCGGTCGTCGGGGCCGCCGCCCACGTGCCACAGCGGCGTCGGGCGGCCGGCCGCGACCACCTTGGCGTGGGGCGGCGCCGATACGTTGATGGCCGAGCCGGGGTCGACGCCGTCGATGCCCGCGTACCGCGCACCGAGGCCCACGCCCAGCTCCTCCGCGATCAGCAAGAGCTCACCGATCCCGCCCAGTGGGCCGGGGCCGGAACAGGCCACCGCCGTCGCCCGGCCACCGCCCCGGTCGTCACCGGCGGACGCCACCCCGGTGAACAGCCACCCCACCGGCAGCGGCCACGGCATCCACACCGGCACCCGCGCCCGGTGCACCACCACGCTCAGGCCTTCGACGCTCGGCGGGATGACGGGTTGCAGGGGGTGGACAGCACCGTGCACCGCGCACTGCCAGGAGTCGGAGAAGAGTCCGGGCGCCCTGACCCGGCCACCGCACTTCGGGCAACTTGGTTCACCCCTCATAAGAAGCCACGCTCCTCCCCGCCCGGCCCCCAGTCAAGGCACGCTCACCCGTCCGGGCCCTCAGTCGAGTGCGACGGCGCTACGCAAAGGGTCCCGCAGGTCCGTGCCGCGCGCGAGCCAGCGTTCCTGGAGGGCGGCCGCTCCGTGCACGCGCTTCCAGGCGGCCTCGTTCGCCGTCATCGGCAGCAAGGGGAGGAAGTGGACCGGGTCCATGGGCTCGTCGAGCTCCAGGTCCTCGACCAGACCGCCCGGTTCCGCCACGAGGACGGAACTGAAGGGGGCCCCGTCCCACAGTGGTTCGCCCACGTCGAGCGAGGCCCCCGGTGCCACGATCAGCCCCTCGACTTGGGGGGACGCGGCCAGCACCGCGAGCGGCCGCAGGAGTTTGTCGGTGGCCGCAAGGCCCGCCCGTACGGTCAGCACGAGCTCGGCGCGCGGGCCCCGTACGGGGTCGGCGACCACGGCGGTCGGATCGGTCATCGGGTGCGCGGACATCCCGAGGGTCGCGTACCGCACGAGGTCGCCCTCGGCGAAACGGAGTACCTCGATGCGGTCGGTGCCCAGGAAGGTGACGGCGGCGCGTGCGTCGGGTTCACCGAACGCCGTGCGCAGCCGGGCCTCCACGAGAGCCAGAATTTCTGCCATGAAGCGAGCATAGAACTCGTATCAGGCGGGTAAAGGGCGGGTCTTGACCATCCGTCGGCTGATAGTGTTGACAGCTGTTCGGGGCCGCACGCAGAAGCGGTGTTTCAGTGCCCCGGCAACAGGACGTCCCTCACGGGGGACCGGCCGGAGGAGGTGGGGCTGCGGTGGACCGAAGTCGATCGTGCAGTACCAATCGCTCTTCCACTTCTGTGACGGGCGCATCCCGCCCCCTTTGATCTGCTCGATCCGTCTGATCCGCTGATCAGTAGAAGAGCGACGGCAGAACGTTTGTCCTCCCGTCCTGTTCCCTCCCCCGCCCGGGCCTGCCCGCCTGCGGTGGAGGGTCTCCCACCCGTACGGTCCGCAGCCGTGCGCGAGAAGGAGCCTGCCATGTCGATGCTGCCCTACCTGCGTGCCGCCGTTCGCCCGGCCCTGCGCAGGGCCACCCCCGTACAGCCCGGCTACGACACCACGCGCGACCCGTCGGCGAGCAGCGCGGTCGTCGACTGCGCCGTGTACCGCGACGGGCGGCGGATGCTGGGCCCGGCATGTCTGACGCCCCGTGAGGCGATGCGCCGGGTCCGCGAGGACGGCGGGTTCGCCTGGATCGGCCTGCACGAGCCGACGGAGGCCGAGTTCGCGGGGATCGCCGCGACCTTCGGACTGCACCCGCTGGCCGTGGAGGACGCCGTGCACGCGCACCAGCGCCCGAAGCTGGAGCGCTACGACGACACCCTCTTCACCGTCTTCAAGACGATCCACTACATCGACCACGCCGAACTGACCGCCACCAGCGAGGTGGTGGAGACCGGCGAGGTGATGTGCTTCACCGGCCCCGACTTCGTCATCACCGTCCGGCACGGCGGACAGGGCTCCCTCAAGGGACTGCGCCACCGCCTCCAGGACGACCCGGACCTGCTCGCCAAGGGCCCCTCGTCGGTCCTGCACTCCATCGCCGACCACGTGGTCGACGGCTACATCGCGGTCGCGGCGGCGGTGCAGGACGACATCGACGAGGTGGAGAGCGAGGTCTTCGCCGCCCCCGCCAAGGGCAGTGCGCGCGGCGGCGACGCGGGCCGCATCTACCAGCTCAAGCGCGAGGTGCTGGAGTTCAAGCGGGCGGTCTCACCGTTGCTGCGTCCGATGGAGCTGCTGAGCGAGCGGCCGATGCGGCTGGTGGACCCGGACATCCAGAAGTACTTCCGCGACGTCGCCGACCACCTGGCGCGGGTCCACGAGCAGGTGGTGGGCTTCGACGAGTTGCTGAACTCGATCCTCCAGGCCAATCTCGCGCAGGCGACGGTCGCCCAGAACGAGGACATGCGCAAGATCACCTCCTGGGCGGCGATCATCGCCGTGCCGACGATGATCTGCGGCGTGTACGGGATGAACTTCGATCACATGCCGGAACTCCACTGGCGGTACGGCTACCCGATGGTGATGGTCGCGATCGTCGCCTCCTGCTTCACCATCCACCGCGCGCTGCGCCGCAACGGCTGGCTCTGAGCCGGCCCGCCCCGGGTCCCGCGGGCCGGGACGCCGGCTCGCGCGCGGGGGGCGACCCCCTACCCTGTCGGCATGACTCTCAGCACGCTCGACCTGGCCCTCGTCGAGGAGGCCACCAAGAAGTCCGGCCTGATCTGGGTGCGCGGCGACGGGGCCGACCGCGCCCTGTGGCACGCCTGGGTGGACGGCGCGGCCCACGTGCTGGGCGACGGGCCCGGCGAGCAGCCGTTTCCGGGGCTGGCGGACGGCGCGAGTGCCGAGGTGACCGTACGGAGCAAGGACAAGGGCGGCCGACTGGTGGCCTGGACGGCGACGGTACGGGAGCTGCCGCCCCGCGGCGAGGAGTGGGCGGCGGCGGTCGCCGAGCTCAAGGGCAAGCGGCTGAACGCGCCCGACGCGCAGGACATGACCGAGCGGTGGGCGCGGGAGTGCCGGCTGCTGCGGCTGGAGCCGGAATCGGTCCGGTCGCAGCTCCCGGACGGCTCGCTCGTCGCGGTTCCGCTGCCGTCCCCGGCGACGACCCGCCGGGCCGTCCCGGCGGCCCTGCCGAAGCTGCTGCTGAAGCGCAAGAAGGCCGCCCGGGGCTGACCCTGCCGCAAGACGCCCGGCGCTCGCCCGGCTCCGGCCGCGACCGGATCCACCGGATCCACCGGATCCACCGGATCCACCGGATCCACCGACCAGCGGAGCGTTACGGCTTCGTCGGGTTCGCGCCCTGGCCGGAGCCCTTGGAGGGGGCCGGGGCGGGGGCGCCGCCCTGGTCCTTGGTCGTCGGCAGCTGGGACCCGTAGTCGACCGTCTGGTCCTGCGCGGGTGCCTCCAGCGGAAACGTCTTGCCCCACTCGGCGAGCTCGACCCGCCCGGCGCCGCCCGCCCGCTCCAACATCAACGGGTACGGGGTGCCCTCCAGCGAGACCGACAGCTTGCCGCCCTTGCCCTCGTTCGCCGTGACCTGGACCGCGCGGGTGTGCCCGACCTTGGTGTACGCGCCCTTGGCGAGCTTGCCCTCCAGCCCGAGCAGTCCGTCCAGCAGCACGTCCATGTCGGTGAAGCCGCGGAACTGCTTGTACGAGGGGTCGCCCTCGGGCACCTTCACGAACTTGTCGCCGAGCTTGCCGGCCGAGTCGGACTGGCCCCAGAACGCCGCGCTCGCCTTCAGGTACAGCTGCTCGCCCACGCGCAGCAGCTGGAAGGTGTCCTCGTTGGACTTCACCTCGCCGGAGCCGCCGTCCGCCTTCAGCCGCATGTCGAGGGTGAAGGACTTTCCGCCGCTCACCAACGTGCCGGACAGGTGCACCGAGTCGGCCTCCGTCGCGGCCGCCTTCGCCTTCGCCTCGATCTTGTCGGCGGACAGCTTGCCGACGCCGTTCGTGCCCTCGTCGGGGTCCTCCCCGCAGCCCGTACCGGTGACGGCGAGGCCCGCGCACAACACACCGATGAAGGCGGCCCGGCGCAGCCGCGCGGCAGGGAAGTAGGCGGTCACGGGCGGGTGCCTCTCGTCGGTCGTCTGCGAGCAGCAGGCAGCGTACCCGCCCGTACCTCGCGCCCCGCGACCGCGCCCCGATGTTCGCCCGCCCCCGGCCGGACCGCCCCACCAGGACGCTTTCGGGCGGCACGGGCTAGCCTGAGGGGCGGCATGACTCTTGATCGACGCACTAGGAGGCGCTCGGATGGCTGCAGGCGCCCCGCGGATCTTCGTCTCGCATCTGTCGGGTGTGCCCGTCTTCGATCCCAACGGCGACCAGGTCGGCCGGGTCCGCGACCTCGTGGCGATGCTCCGGGTCGGCGGGCGCCCGCCGCGGCTGCTGGGCCTGGTGGTCGAGGTCGTCAGCCGGCGGCGGATCTTCCTGCCCATGACCCGGGTCACCGGTGTGGAGTCCGGCCAGGTCATCACCACCGGTGTGATCAACATGCGGCGGTTCGAGCAGCGCCCGACCGAACGCCTGGTCCTGGGCGAGCTGCTGGACCGGCGGGTGACGCTGGTCGCGAGCGGCGAGGAGGTCACCGTCCTGGACGTGGCCATCCAGCAGCTGCCGGCCCGCCGGGACTGGGAGATCGACCGGATCTTCGTACGGAAGGGCAAGTCGGGGGCGCTGCGCCGGCGCGGCGAGGCCCTGACGGTGGAGTGGTCGGCGGTGACGGGCTTCTCGCTGGAGGAGCACGGGCAGGGCGCCGAGAACCTGGTCGCCACCTTCGAGCAGATGCGCCCGGCCGACGTGGCGAACGTGCTGCACCACCTGACGCCGAAGCGGCGCGCCGAGGTGGCCAACGCCCTCGACGACGACCGGCTCGCGGACGTGCTGGAGGAGCTCCCCGAGGACGAGCAGGTGGAGATCCTCGGCAAGCTGAAGGAGGAGCGCGCCGCAGACGTCCTGGAGGCGATGGACCCGGACGACGCGGCCGACCTGCTCTCGGAGCTGCCGGAGGACGACAAGGAGCGGCTGCTGACGCTGATGCAGCCGGACGACGCGGCCGACGTGCGCCGCCTGCTGTCCTACGAGGAGAACACCGCGGGCGGTCTGATGACCACCGAGCCGATCGTGCTGCGGCCGGACGCGACGGTGGCGGACGCGCTGGCCCGCGTACGGCAGGCGGACCTGTCGCCGGCGCTGGCGGCGCAGGTCTACGTGTGCCGGCCGCCGGACGAGACGCCGACGGGTAAGTACCTGGGCACGGTGCACTTCCAGCGGCTGCTGCGGGACCCTCCGTTCACGCTGGTCAGCTCGATCGTGGACACGGACCTGCCGCCGCTGCGGCCGAACGCCTCGCTGCCCGCGGTGACCACGCACCTGGCCGCCTACAACATGGTGGCGGTGCCGGTGGTCGACGAGAGCGGCTCGCTGCTGGGCGCGGTGACCGTGGACGACGTGCTGGACCACCTGCTGCCGGACGACTGGCGGGAGACGGACTTCCATTCCGAGGAGGCCGTCGGTGGCCGCTGAGCGAGGACGCTTCGAACGGGGGCGGGGCGAGCAGGCCCGCGAGCGGCGCCGGGAGCAGATCCGGGAGCGCCGCGAGCAGGCCCGGACGCAGGCGCGCGAGCACGGGCTGGCGGCGGAGGCCGCGGAACGTTCCGGCGAGCGCGCGGGGAGGTCGTCGGGCGCCGGGTCGAGCGCGCTGACGCGCTCGCGGGTGCGCCTGGACCTGCCGCGCGCGCCGCGCCGGTCGCTGCTGCCCGAGTACGACCCGGAGGCCTTCGGGAGGCTGTCGGAGCGGGTGGCACGGTTCCTGGGCACCGGCCGGTTCATCGTCTGGATGACCCTGGTCATCATCGTCTGGGTGCTGTGGAACATCTTCGCGCCGGACGACCTGCGGTTCGACCCGTACCCGTTCATCTTCCTGACGCTGATGCTGTCGCTCCAGGCCTCCTACGCGGCTCCGCTGATCCTGCTCGCGCAGAACCGGCAGGACGACCGCGACCGGGTCACCCACGAGCAGGACCGCAAGCAGAACGAGCGGTCCATCGCCGACACCGAGTACCTGACCCGGGAAATCGCCGCCCTGCGCATGGGCCTGGGCGAGGTCGCCACCCGCGACTGGATCAGGTCGGAGTTCCAGGACCTGATCAAGGAGATGGACGAGCGGCGTCTATTCCCCGCCGAACGTGATGAAGGCGACCGCTGACGGGCTTTCCTGCGGCCTGCTACCGAGCCGTACCATCGGGGCATGGCTACCGACACAAGCTCCGCCGCCGTGCCTGAGCAGGACGCGATCCTGGACGCACTGGCGACGGTGAACGACCCCGAGATCCACCGGCCGATCACCGAGCTCGGCATGGTCAAATCGGTGGAGATCGGCGAAGGCGGCGAGGTCGCCGTCACGGTCTACCTCACGGTGTCGGGCTGTCCCATGCGCGAGACCATCACGAAGAACGTCACCGAGGCCGTCGAGAAGGTCGCGGGCGTCACCTCCGTCGCCGTCTCCCTCGACGTGATGAGCGACGAGCAGCGCAAGGACCTGGCGGCCACGCTGCGCGGCGGCACCGCCGAACGCGAGGTGCCCTTCGCCAAGCCGGGCTCGCTGACCCGCGTGTACGCGGTCGCGTCCGGCAAGGGCGGTGTCGGCAAGTCCTCCGTCACGGTGAACCTGGCCGCGGCGATGGCGGCGGACGGCCTGAAGGTCGGCGTGGTCGACGCGGACATCTACGGCCACAGCGTGCCGCGCATGCTGGGCGTCGACGGCCGTCCGACCCAGGTCGAGAACATGATCATGCCGCCGTCGGCGCACGGCGTGAAGGTCATCTCCATCGGCATGTTCACCCCGGGCAACGCCCCGGTGGTGTGGCGCGGGCCCATGCTGCACCGCGCGCTCCAGCAGTTCCTGGCCGACGTGTTCTGGGGCGACCTGGACGTGCTGCTGCTGGACCTGCCGCCGGGTACGGGTGACATCGCGATCTCCGTGGCCCAGCTGGTGCCGAACGCGGAGATCCTCGTCGTCACCACCCCGCAGCAGGCCGCGGCCGAGGTCGCGGAGCGGGCCGGCTCCATCGCCGTGCAGACCCACCAGAAGATCGTCGGCGTGGTCGAGAACATGTCGGGCCTGCCGTGCCCGCACTGCGACGAGATGGTGGACGTCTTCGGCTCCGGCGGCGGCCAGAAGGTCGCCGACGGCCTGACCAAGACGGTCGGCGCGACGGTGCCGGTGCTGGGCTCGATCCCGATCGACGTCCGGCTGCGCGAGGGCGGCGACGAGGGCAAGCCCGTCGTGCTGTCCGACCCGGACTCCCCGGCGGGCGCGGCCCTGCGCGCGATCGCGGGCAAGCTGGGCGGCCGCGCGCGCGGCCTGTCGGGCATGTCCCTGGGCATCACCCCGCGCAACAAGTTCTGACCCGACCCGGGTGGGGGCGGTCGTGCCGCCGGGGCGGCACGAGCGGCCCGCACGGGTCGCACAGCGCGAAGGGCACCGCCGGTCGGCGGTGCCCTTTCCCGTACCCGTACCCGTACCCGTACGGCTACTCGTACGTGGCCAGGTCCCCGATCGCGGAGAAGCCGAGCCCGTACGCGCTCATCCCGCGGCCGTACGCGCCCAAGTGGACGCCGCTCCCCGTGGAGCCGGCCAGTACCCACCCGAACTCCGACTCGCGGTAGTGGAACGGCGTCGGCTCCCCGTCCACCGGCAGCGACAGCGTGGACCAGTCCTCACCGGCCAGGTCGTCCGCCAGCTCCCACGCGGCCTCGGTCTGCTGGTCCAGCCAGTCGTTGCGCAGCGCGTGGTCCATCTGTCCGGGCCAGCTGTACGCCAGCAGCCCGGAGCCGGCCAGCCAGGCCGCCGAAGCGACCGAGGTGGCCTCCAGGACGCCGGTGCCGTCGCCGCTGCGGCGCAGCGGGTTGCTCGCCACGGTGATCACCACCGCGAAGCGCTCCTTCTCACCGGTGGCGATCTCGCCCCGGGCTGAGGGCTCGTCGCCGTGGCCGGTGGATCCGTGCTCCACCGTGCCGTCGGCGGCCACCGCGACCTGCATGAGCCAGCGGGGGCCGGTGAAGGCCCCGTCCAGCCCGTACCAGGGGAAGTCGGCCGCCAGGAACCCCTCGGCCGTCCGGCGGGCCGCCGGTACGGGCGCGGGGGCTTCCTGTGGCTGTGTATCGCCGTGTGGGCCGGTATCCGGCTCCTGGGCGGGTGCGCCTGCGGCGGCGGGGGCCTCCGCGGTCTGTGCCCCTACCCGGCTGCTGCTCGTCGTCTCCATCTGGGCGGCCTCTCGTTCCGTGGGGTCCGGAACGGCCCTCCCCCTCGCTGTGCTGGGGGGACCCCCTCCCTCGGGCGTCCTGCGATCCGGACAGATGGAGGATAGCCATCCGACCGCGGATCGCCGGGAAGGCCGCGCGTCAGGTGGCGTCGGCGTCGAAGCGCGCGCGCTCGTCCGGGGCCGGGGCGGCGGGCTTCTTCAGCAGGTCCGGGCCGGTCACGGCGGGCGTGGCGGAGGCAGCTCCGGGCGTGGCCGAGGGGATCGGGGCGGCGCCCGCCTCCGAGCTCTTCACGGCGTCGGAGACGTCGCTGAGCTCCTTGCGGAGATCGAAGCTGGTGCGGATCTCCTTGAGGTCCTCGTTCTCCGTCAGCTGCTTGCGGATGAAGGTCTTCGGGTTCAGGTCCTCGAACTCGAAGTCCTTGAAGTCCGGGCCGAGTTCGGAGCGGATGTCCTGCTTCGCGCTGTCCGAGAACGCCCGGACCTTCCGGATGAAGCCCGTCACGTCCTGAATTACCTTGGGCAGCTTGTCCGGTCCGAAGACGAGGATGCCGAGCACCACGATCGTGACAAGTTCGAGTGCGCCTATGTCGTTGAACACCTTGCCGCTCCTCGGCTCTCTATCACTTCGGGCCCCGACACACGGTACCCGGCCTTGTCCACGGGCCCATACCTGCATGCCGCCTCCGCGGCGGTTTCACTCCGCTGTCACCTCATGCTCATGAGCCGTTCGCCGATCCGAGGACCACCTTCAGTGTGCTTTCGCGGCCGCCGCGGAGCACGGTGAGGGTCAGCGGATCGCCCGGACGGTGGGCCCGGATCTTGATGATCAGCTCGTCGCCGCCGCGGACCCGCTGGCCGTCCACCTTGGTGATCACGTCCCCGGCCCGGATCCCGGCGCGCGCGCCCGGCCCGTCGGCGACGACGGAGGGCTTGCCGTCCTCGCCCTTGTCCCCGACCCGGGCCCCGTCGCCCGCGTAGTCCATGTCGAGGGTCACCCCGATGACCGGGTGCGTGGCGCGGCCGGTGCGGATGAGCTCTTCGGCGACGCGCTTGCCCTGGTTGACGGGGATGGCGAAGCCGAGCCCGATGGAGCCGCCCTGCCGGGTGGCGTCCTCCTTGTCGGCCCCGCGGATCGCACTGTTGATGCCGACCACATGGGCCTTCGCGTCGAGGAGCGGGCCGCCGGAGTTCCCCGGGTTGATGGGGGCGTCGGTCTGCAGCGCGTCGACGTAGCTGATGTCGCTGCCGTCGCCCTTGTCACCGCCCGCGGTGACGGGCCGGCCGGTGGCGCTGATGATGCCGGCGGTGACGGTGTTCGACAGGTCGAAGGGCGCGCCGATGGCCACCACCGGGTCGCCGACCTGCACGTTCTCGGAGTTCCCCAGGCTGAGCGGATGGAGCCCGCGCACCCCGCTGACCTTGACCACGGCCAGGTCGTAGCCGGAGTCGCGGCCGACCAGTTGGGCAGTGACGCTCTCGCCGGTACTGAAGGTGACCGTTATCTCCTGGGAGTCGGCCACCACGTGGCTGTTGGTGAGGATGTGCCCCTGCTGGTCGAGCACGAAGCCGGTGCCCGTGCCGCTGCCCTTCGTGCCCCGGACGTGCAGGGTCACCACGCCGGGCAGCGCGGTGGCCGCGATCCCGGCCACGCTGTCCGGGGCCCGGCCGCGGTCGACGGCGGCGGCCTGGGGCAGCTCCAGCCGGGTGTTGCTCTTCCGCTCGGCGAGGACGCCGAGGTAGCCGCCGATCCCGCCGGCGAGCAGGGCCGTTCCGAGGCTGAGGGCCACCACCTGCCACAGCCTGATCCCGCGCGGTGTCCGGCCCCGGTCCACGACCTGCAACGGCTCGGCTCCCCAGGGGTCGTACCGCACCGCGGGGACGGCAGTCGGCACGTCCGGGGGCAGGTCCGACGCGCCCGGGGCGGGCGCGTCTTGAGCCCGCACGTCCTGGGCCGGCACGTCCTGGGTCGGGGCCGCGTCCTGTACGTGGTCCTCGCCCCCGGAGTCGGGCCGTGGCGCGGGGACCCCGTCGCGGCGACCGGCCTCGGCCGTCCCCTCGGGCCGGCTCCACCACTGTGGAGCCGGGTCGGTCAGCTGCTTGTCGGCCATGGGCGCTCCCCGCGTACCTATGCGCATGTGCCGCAGATTCAACCAGGTCCCGCGTCAGCGCAGCAGGGAGACCGGGCGTGCCGGATACGGCGGGGAGGGCTGGAGCGGCGGCAGCGGGGTCGCCACGGCCGACAGGAGGGTCGGGACGGCCTCGGGGGTGGGCGGGCGGTCACGGGTCCCCGGATCGGCCACGGGCAGGGCAGGCCCGGGCCTGGAGGCCGGGGCCGGGGAATCACCCCGCAGGTTCGGATCCACCTCCAACGGCAGGGCACCACCGAGCGCGAGCGCGGCCAGCGAGACGGCCCCGGCGGCGACGAAGGCGAACCTGCGGCGCGGACGGCCCACCTCGTGGATGCGGAAGCCCTCCTGCGGCCGCGGCCGGACGGCGACCGGCAGCCCGTAGGCGAACGTGTCGAAGGGGTCGGCCCCCGCGGGACCCGAGGAGTCGCTGGAACGGCCGGGACCGGCAGGGTCCAGGGGACCCGACGGATCGTCGAGGCCGCCGCCCGGCAGCCCCTGCAACCGCGCCAGCAGCCCCGCGGACAGCGGTGGCGGAGCGCTCTCCACGAACATGGTCTTCAGACGTCGCTGGGCATCGGCTTCGGCCTTGCACCGGGCACAGGTCGCCAGGTGGGCCAGGACCCGATCGCGCGCGTCGTGTTTCAGCTCCCCGTCCACCAGGGCGGCAAGCCGGTCGCCCAGGTGCTGTTCGGCGGGTGACGGACTGACTTCACTCACTCGGCTCCGCCCTCTCCCCCGGCGCCAGGGGCGCCCATCGCCACTCCCGCCAGCGCGCGCTGCTCGGCACGGGCCTGCGGGGACCGGTGCTTGAGTGCCTTGCGCAGGTGCGAACGGCCCCGGTGGATACGGCTGCGCACGGTCCCGAGCTTCACGCCGAGCGTCGCGGCGATCTCCTCGTACGACAGGCCCTCGATGTCACACAGCACCACGGCCGCGCGGAACTCGGGGGCGAGGGTGTCCAGTGCCTGCTGCACGTCCGCGTCGAAGTGGGTGTCGTGCAGGACCTGCTGCGGGGACGGCTCACGGCTCGGCAGCCGATCCGCGGCGTCGTCGCCGAGCGCGTCGAAGCGGATCCGCTGCTTGCGGCGCACCATGTCCAGGAACAGGTTGGTCGTGATGCGGTGCAGCCAACCCTCGAAGGTGCCGGGGGTGTAGGTGGACAGCGAGCGGAAGACGCGGACGAAGACTTCCTGCGTCAGGTCCTCGGCGTCGTGCTGGTTACCCGTCAGACGGTAGGCAAGGCGGTAGACCCGCGCGCTGTGCGTGCTGACGATCTCCTCCCATGAAGGAGGGGTCCACGCCTGGGAGCCCGCATCGGCGGCAAAGGTCGCGGTGGTCGCGGCGTCGGCGGTGTGGAAGCGGTCAGCAATGTAGGTCACGGATTTCGGCTCACCCGCCGACCAGAAGAGGCGTCTCAGTACGCCTCCACGATCCACAGGCGCAGCCGCACCTCCCCTATCGGCTCTGGTGGTGTCCAGTGGAGTCCCTACCATAGCCACCCCCTCTGTCAGCTCCGGATAAGTGTTTTTGCAGTATCTTTACGCGAGACTTAGGCGTGGGAACGGCCCTGGCCGTCGATCTGCCCGGCACCGTCCCTTCTTATCCCGCCTCCACCCCTCACAACGCCCGGTCCCATCTGCGGGTTCCCGACGTCAACGGATACAGTCACCGTTGCGCCAACTATGGGGACAGGAGAGGGTCATTACCGGCAACCGGCAGACGAGCTGGGCGTTCGCCGACGCGTTTGTCGCCGAGGACGACGCTCTGCGATGGGCCCGCGACCGGTCCAGGGAAGCGGGCCTACGGGCCGTCTCCCCCGGCACCGGGGCCGCGCTGCGCCTGCTGGCCGCCACCGCGGACGCCAAGGCGGTCGCCGAGATCGGCACCGGAACCGGCGTCTCCGGCATCCACCTGCTGCACGGCATGCGCCCCGACGGGGTGCTGACCACGGTGGATCCCGAAGCGGACCGGCAGGCTTTCGCCCGCCAGGCCTTCCGCGCCGCCGGCTTCGCCGGCAACCGGGCCCGCTTCATCCCCGGCCGCGCCCTCGACGTACTCCCGCGACTCGCCGACGGCGGATACGACCTCGTCTTCTGCGACGGGGACCCCTCCGAGTCCCTCGACTACCTCGCCGAATCGTTGCGGCTGCTGCGCCCCGGCGGACTGGTGTGCTTCGAGGGGGTCTTCTCCGACGGCCGCACGGTCGACTCCGCGGCCCAGCCGGTGGAGGTGCTGCGCGTCCGCGAGCTGCTGCGCAGCGTCCGCGAGAGCCCCGCACTGGAGGCCGCGCTGCTCCCGGTGGGCGACGGGCTGCTGTGCGCCGTGCGCCGCTGAGCCACCGGGCCCGCCCGCGGCCGGCGTGAGCAGGGCCCGCCGGACAGCGGGAGACCGGCCCCGGGGGTCAGCCGAGGAGCGCGAAGGTGAGGGCCGCCGTACCGCCCAGCGCCGTGCCGGCGAGGAGCTGCGCCGGGGTGTGCGCCTTCAGCACCAGTCGGGACCAGGCGACGGCGGCGGCGATCAGCACCGCGGGGAGCACCCGGGGTCCGAGGACGAGCAGCAGGATCATCACGGCGCCGCCGGCCACCGACATGTGGATCGATATCTGCCAGACCACCGTGACCAGCAACGAGGACACGAGGCCCACCAACATCGCGACGACGAGCGCGAACACCTCCCGGGGAGCGCCCAGGAGGTGCAGGAGGGCGACCCCGGCGAGGACGGAGACCAGGCTCAGGGCCATCGGGACGAGCCGCTGGCGCCGCACCCGGACGTGCTGGTCGGTCAGCGCACCCCGGCGGACGCCGAGGGCGATGATCCCGATCGGGACCACCCCGCAGAAGCAGGCGGCGAACAGGCCCCAGCCGAGCCCGGTCCACGCCGTGGTGCCGTGCCATCCGACGAACAGGAGCAGTGCGACCACCAGATGGGCCGGGGCCAGCACGTCGGAGAGGATCCGGGCGGCCTTCTGGCGGGGCGTGCAGTCGGCGAAGGCGGGCGGCACGGGCGGGGTGAAGGTCACGGCGCGGCTCCGGAAGGCTCGGGTCCAGGGATGACGACACAACACTGCCCCGGCCGCGGGATCGCGGTCGGGGCAGTGCAGAGAATGCGGAAAAGCAGAAGGTGGAAGTGCTGTCGGTGTCCCCGTGGGGTCAGCCGACGACCTTCTTCAGGGCGTCACCCAGGGCGTCCGCCTCATCAGGGGTCAGCTCGACGACAAGCCGACCGCCGCCCTCGAGCGGTACGCGCATGACGATGCCCCGCCCCTCCTTGGTGACCTCGAGCGGGCCGTCGCCCGTCCGCGGCTTCATGGCCGCCATGCTCGTTCCCCTTCCTGAAACCAGCTCATCGTCAGCCGACGGCCCCGTTCAGGCGCCTAATACCCGGCATCGAACACATTGCTTCCCAGCCATTATCCCGCATGTCAGGACCCGATGACCAACATCGCAAGGGAACGCTTGGGCAACGCGCTCGACCAAAACCACTCATTTCGGGGATCCGCCTGCGATACTTCGCCGCCGCACCCGGGAAGCGGCATCCGCTTTCTTTGACGCACATCACATGTGCGCGCCACGTCCGGTCCGCCATGCTGACCTTTGTACCGGACAGTACCGACCGGTAGCCAAGCCCGCGACGAAGGGGGACCCCCTGCCATGGCCGACAGCGTGCTCTACGAAGTGACCGACGGACTCGCGACCATCACGATCAACCGTCCGGACGCGATGAACGCGATGAACACCGAGGCCAAGGTCGCCCTGCGCGACGCGGTCCGGGCGGCGGCCGCCGACGCCGCCGTACGGGCCGTGCTGCTCACCGCGGCCGGCGACCGGGCCTTCTGCGTGGGCCAGGACCTCAAGGAGCACATCGGGAACCTCGCCTCGGACCGCGAGACCGGCACCTCGCTGACCATGACCACGGTGGCCGACCACTACAACCCCATCGTGCGGGCGCTCACCGAGATGCCGAAGCCCGTGGTGGCCGGAGTGAACGGCGTCGCGGCCGGGGCCGGCTTCGGCTTCGCGCTGGCGGCGGACTTCCGGGTCGTCGCCGACACGGCCTCCTTCAACACCTCGTTCGCCGGGGTGGCGCTGACCGCCGACTCCGGGGTCTCCTGGACCCTCCCCCGCCTGATCGGCGCTTCCCGCGCCTCGGACCTGCTGCTGTTCCCGCGTTCGATCAAGGCCCAGGAGGCGTACGAGCTCGGCATCGTCAACCGCCTCGTGCCCGCGGACTCCCTGCACGCCGAAGCGGAGGCGGTGGCCCGCACGCTGGCCGCCGGCCCGACCGTCGCGTACGCCGCGCTGAAGGAGTCCCTGGCCTACGGGGCCTCCCGCACGCTCTCCGAGGCCCTGGCCCACGAGGACGCCCTCCAGACCCGTGCGGGGGCCTCCGAGGACCACTCCATCGCCGTCCAGGCCTTCCTCGCGAAGCAGCCGCCGAAGTACCTGGGCCGCTGAGGCCCCTCCCGCGATCCGGCCCGGCCCGGCCGGGCTCAGGCCGGGTCGCGGGAGACGCAGTCGACCAGGTGGTCGTTGACGAGGCCGCAGGCCTGCATCAGGGCGTAGGCCGTCGTGGGGCCGACGAAGCGGATGCCGGCCTTCTTCAGGGCCTTGGCCAGCGCCGTCGACTCCGGCGTGACCGCCGGGACCTCGGCGACCGTCAGCGGGGCCGGTCCGGGCTCCTCGGGGGCGTGGGACCAGATCAGGGTGTCCAGCTCGCCCGGCTCCCACCCGACGAGGACCTTCGCGTTGGCCAGGGTCGCCTCGATCTTGGCCCGGTTGCGGATGATCCCCTCGTCGGCCAGCAGCCGCTCCGCGTCGCGTTCGTCGAACTCCGCGACCTCCGCGATCGAGAAGTCCGCGAAGGCTTTGCGGAACCCCTCGCGCCGCCGCAGGATCGTGATCCAGGACAGTCCCGACTGGAACGCCTCCAGGCACAACCGCTCGTAGAGGGCGTCGTCGCCGTGCACCGCACGGCCCCACTCGGTGTCGTGGTAGTCGACGTAGTCCGGCGTGGACAGCCCCCACGGGCAGCGCAGCAGCCCGTCCGCACCCGCCACCGAACCGCTCACCGCTCGCCGCCCTTGCTGAGGTCGACGTGCCCGGGCGCGTCCGACGGGGTCGCGGCGGGCGTCGCCGCGGGCGCCGCCGCGGCGGTCAGCTGCGCGATCCGCGCGTCCCGCTCGGCCAGTTCGGCCGCGAGCCGCTCGAGTACGTCGTCCACCTCGGCCATGCGGTATCCGCGCGGGGCGACCGGCAGCCGCAGCGCGTCGATGTCGGCCCGTACGACGGGCCGGGTCTCCGGCAGCCCGTCCGCGACCCGGTCCGGCTCCGCTTCCGGCAGGACGGCCTCCGAACCGCCGCCGATCACCGCCAGGGTGACCGCTGCCACGACCACGACCAGCGCGATCATCAAGAAGAAGAACACGATCAACTCCCCTGAGAGACTCCGGCCACCAGGTTAAGGTCGCAGGCGAGGCGCGAGGGCCGCCGAAGGAGGAAAGAGCAGGATGCTGCGACTGGGCAGGCGCGAGTTCGACACCCACGAGCCGGTGATCATGGCCATCGTGAACCGGACGCCGGACTCCTTCTACGACCAGGGCGCGACGTTCCGCGACGAGCCCGCGCTGGACCGGGTCGAGCACGCGATCGCCGAGGGCGCCGCGATCATCGACATCGGCGGGGTCAAAGCCGGCCCGGGCGAGCACGTGGACGCGACCGAGGAGGCGCGGCGCACGGTCGGCTTCGTGGCCGAGGTCCGGCGCCGCCACCCGGACGTGGTGATCAGCGTGGACACCTGGCGGCACGAGGTCGGCGAGGCCGTGTGCGAGGCCGGGGCCGATGTCCTCAACGACGCCTGGGGCGGGGTGGACCACAAGCTCGCGGAGGTCGCCGCGCGCTACGGCGCGGGCCTGGTCTGCACCCACGCGGGCGGTGTGCAGCCGCGCACCCGGCCGCACCGGACCGCGTACGAGGACGTCATGGAGGACGTGCTGCGCGTGACGGTGGGGCTGGCGGAGCGGGCGGCGGCGCTGGGCGTCCGCCGGGACGCGATCATGATCGACCCGGGGCACGACTTCGGGAAGAACACCCGGCACTCGCTGGAGGCCACGCGCCGGCTGGACGAGATGACGGCGACGGGCTGGCCGGTCCTGGTCTCCCTGTCCAACAAGGACTTCGTCGGCGAGACCCTCGACAAGCCGGTCAAGGAACGCCTGCTGGGCACCTTGGCCACGACGGCCGTCTCGGCCTGGCTGGGCGCACAGGTCTACCGCGTCCACGAGGTCGCGGAGACCCGGCAGATCCTGGACATGGTCCGCTCCATCCAGGGCCACCGCCCCCCGGCCGTCGCCCGCCGCGGCCTCGCCTGAGGCACCGGCGGCCGGAGGCCGACGCAGCCGCCCGAAACCGGCGAGGCGCCCCAGCGCCGAACCGCGCGAGAGCGGCGTCCAAAAGGAACATGGTCCGCTCCATCCAGGGCCACCACCCCCGGCCGTCGCCCGCCGCGGCCTCGCCTGAGGCACCGGCGCCCGCCGCGGCCTCGCTCGACGTGCCCGTGCCGGGGCGGGCCCGGGCCCGTACGGCCCGGGCCCGGGGGGTTACTTGCCGACTTCCTTCGTCACCAGTGCGATCGCCTCGTCCACGTCGTCGGTGACGTGGAACAGGTAGAGGTCCTTCTCCGAGGCCTTGCCCTGGGCGATCACGGTCCCCCGCAGCCAGTCGATCAGACCGCTCCAGTACTCCGTGCCGAACAGCACGATCGGGAAGCGGGTGATCTTCTGGGTCTGGACCAGGGTCAGCGCCTCGAACAGCTCGTCCAGCGTGCCCAAACCGCCCGGCAGGACGACGAAGCCCTGGCTGTACTTCACGAACATCGTCTTGCGGACGAAGAAGTACCGGAAGTTCAGGCCGAGATCGACGTGCTGGTTGAGCCCCTGCTCGAAGGGGAGCTCGATGCCGAGGCCGACTGAGACGCCGTTCGCCTCGCGGGCGCCCTTGTTGGCCGCCTCCATGGCTCCCGGACCGCCGCCGGTGATCACCGCGAAGCCGGCCTCGACCAGCGCGCTGCCGATCCGCACGCCCGCGTCGTACTCGGGCGATCCCTCCGGCGTACGGGCCGATCCGAACACGCTGATCGCGGGCGGCAGCTCGGCGAGCGTGCCGAAGCCCTCGATGAACTCCGACTGAATGCGCAGGACCCGCCAGGGATCGGTGTGCACCCACTCGGAGGGCCCGGCCGAATCCAGCAGCCGCTGGTCCGTCGTACTGCCCGCCTGCACCTGGCTCCGCCTCCTCAGCACCGGCCCGAGCTGCTGCTCCTCGGGCCGACGACGAGCGGAACCCTCGGGACTGCCGTGGTTGCCCATGCTGTGCTCCCTCCTGCTGATCGTTGGATCAGGGTAGGCGCACAAAGGTGACGAGAAGCGGAATTCAGGAGGTCAGCCAGGCGCGGAGTCGTTCCTCGCAGTGCAGGATCGCCTTCGTCTCGACGCGTTCGTCGACCTTGTGCGCCAGCAGGGCGTCGCCCGGGCCGTAGTTGACCGCCGGGACCCCGAGGGCGCTGAAGCGGGAGACGTCCGTCCAGCCGAACTTGGGCATCGCACGGCCGCCGACCGCCTCCATGAAGGCCTCGGCGGCCGGGTGGGAGAGGCCGGGGAGGGCGCCGGGCGAGGAGTCGTCGACCACGAACTCGGCGATGTCGCAGTCCGCGAACACCTCCCGGACGTGGGCCAGCGCGTCGGCCTCGGTGCGGTCCGGGGCGTAGCGGAAGTTGACGGTCACCGTGCACGCGTCGGGGATGACGTTGTTGGCGACGCCGCCCTCGATGCGGACCGCGTTGAGGCCCTCGTGGTACTCCAGGCCGTCGATGACCGGCTTGCGGGGCTCGTAGGCCGCGAGGCGGGCGAGGATCGGGCTCGCCGAGTGGATGGCGTTGGAACCCATCCAGCTGCGGGCGGAGTGCGCGCGCTCGCCGGCGGTGCGGAGCAGGACGCGCAGGGTGCCCTGGCAGCCGCCCTCGACCTCGGCGTTCGAGGGTTCCAGCAGGACCGCGAAGTCGCCCGTCAGCCAGTCGGGGTGGGCGTCTGCGACCTTGCCGAGGCCGTTGAGGTCGGCGGCGACCTCCTCCTGGTCGTAGAAGACGAAGGTGAGGTCCCGGTTCGGCTCGGGCACGGTCGCGGCGATGCGCAGCTGCACGGCGACACCGGACTTCATGTCGGTGGTGCCGCAGCCCCACAGCACGTCGTTCTCGTCGAGGCGGGAGGGGACGTTGTCGGCGATCGGCACGGTGTCGAGGTGGCCGGCCAGTACGACGCGCTCGGCGCGGCCGAGGGCCGTGCGGGCGACGACGTTGTTGCCGAAGCGGTCCACGGTGAGGTGCGGCAGGCCGCGCAACGCGTGTTCCACGAGGTCGGCGAGTACCTTCTCGTCGCCGCTCACGGAAGGGATGTCGACGAGCCGGGCGGTCAGCTCGGCGGCGTCCAGGGTGAGGTCCAGCTCGGATTCGGACATGGAACTGACCCTAACGCCCCGGGATGCGGCGAAGCCCCGTACGTCCGGCCGGTGGACGCGTCATATGCCTCAAGTACGGTGGGCCGCGTGTCCGAGACCCGTGATCCCCGTCCTCGTCGCCGCCGACTGCTCCGGGCGGCCGTCGGCCTGCTCGTTCTCCTCGCGGTGATCGGGTACTTCGCCGTGCAGCACGATTCGAACGGTGGCGGCGGCGCCCCGTTCTGCGTGGCCAGCGCGGACCCGGTCGGGGGGGAAGAAACCTCTGAAACATACGAAATGTCGCCGGAGCAGGCGGCGAACGCGGCGACGATAGCCGCCGTCGGCGTCGCCAAGGGCCTGCCGGACCGGGCGGTGACCATCGCGCTGGCGACCGCCATGCAGGAGTCCGCGCTGCGCAATCTCGATCACGGCGACCGGGACTCGCTCGGCCTCTTCCAGCAGCGGCCGTCGATGGGCTGGGGAAGTCCGGCGCAGATCACGGACCCGGTCTACTCGGCCGGGATCTTCTACGACCACCTCGTCGACGTGCCGGGGTACTCGCGCCTGCCGCTGACGGTGGCCGCGCAGAAGGTGCAGCGCAGTGGGTTCCCGCAGGCGTACGCGAAGCACGAGCCCGACGCGACCGTGCTGACTGCGGCCTTCGCCGGCGGCGGCACCCTGAACTGCGGCGGGCCCGCGCCCGCCGGGCCGGGCGACCCCGAGAAGGTACGGGCCGACCTGATCCGGATCTTCGGCAAGGACGGGATGCACACCATGTCCGCGCAGGGCGGCCAGACCGGCCAGGCCGGCCGGAACACCGGGGGCGGGCAGGTCGCCCCGGAGGCCGAGGTCACCCTGACGGAGAAGAAGAACGGCGGCGAGGACGCGACGCGCCGCAGCCGGGCGATGGCCCACTGGGCGGTGGCCCACTCGAAGGCGATGGGCATCTCCCGGGTGTCGTACGGCCGGCACGGCTGGATCGCGGGCAAGGACCGCGGACGGTGGCAGGACAAGGGCGGCACGGGGACGAAGGACGGCGCCAAGGACCCCCACTACGCCGGTCCGGGCGAGGTACGGATCTTCATGGCCCGCTGATCGGCTCCGGTACGGGGCACGCGCCGGGGGCGCCCGGGCTCACGTGCGAGTGATCACTCCTGCGGGGGGATCCGTGTAGCGGGCCACTGATCCCGGATCAGGGCGGAAGCCCAGGTCGACGCACATCCAATGCGTTTTTCCCGGAAGCCGATTAAACGATGCGTTACCGATCCTTTACCCATCGGCACCGCAACTCCACCCGCCCCGGGAGCGGTTAGCACGGCGTACTCAGCCGCTACCGCTTAGGAGCAACATGTCTCTCCCCCTGACCCGTCGGATCGCCCGTGCCGCGCTGCTGCTCGCAGCCGGGACAGCGCCCGTGGTCGGTGCGGCCGGCGCGGCCAGTGCCGCCGGCCTGGAGTCCGTGCCCCAGCTGGGCGCGCTCACCGCCCCCGACGCCGCCACGACGACGGACGCGGCCGCGGACGCCGTCGGCACCGCCGGCAGCGCCACCAAGGCCCTGCCGGCCCCCGCCGCCGACGTGGCCGGTACCGCGCAGGGCCTGCTCGGCGGACTGCCCGCGACGCAGGAGCTGCCGGTGTCCTCCCTGCCGACGTCCTCGCTGCCGACCTCCGGCGTCCTGCCGGGGGGACTGCCCGGCGGCCTGCCGCTGGGCGGCTGACGCCGTAGGAACCGCCGAGGGGGCCGGGAGTGCGAACTCCCGGCCCCCTCGGGCGTCTGCGTCGCGGACCCCGGCGGGTCGCGGAACCCGGCGGTCAGCCGAGGCGCTTGACCGCCGCCTCGATCCGCTCGTCGGTGGCGGTGAAGGCGACGCGCACGAACCTCGCGCCCGCCTCGCCGTAGAAGTCGCCCGGCGCGACCAGGATGCCCAGGCCCGCGAGGTGGGCGACGGTGTCCCAGCAGGGCTCGTCGCGGGTCACCCACAGGTACAGGCTGGCCTCGCTGTGCTCGACCCGGAAGCCGTGCGCCTCCAGGGCCGTGCGCAGCGCCGTACGGCGGGCCGCGTAGCGTTCGCGCTGCTCCTCGACGTGCGCGTCGTCGCCGAGCGCGACGACCGTGGCCGCCTGCACCGGGGCGGGGGTCATCATGCCGCCGTGCTTGCGGATCTGCAGCAGTTCGCCGAGCACGTCCGCGTCACCGGCGACGAAGGCCGCCCGGTAGCCGGCCAGGTTGGAGCGCTTGGAGAGGGAGTGGACGGCCACGATGCCCTCGTACGAGCCGCCGCAGACGTCGTCGTGGAGGACGGAGACGGGCTCGGCCTCCCAGCCCAGCTCCAGGTAGCACTCGTCGCTGAAGAGCAGGATCCCGTGCTCGCGCGCCCAGGCCACGATCCGGACGAGGTCCTCCTTGGCGAGGACCTTGCCGGTGGGGTTGGACGGGGAGTTGAGCCACAGCAGCTTCACACCGGCCGGGTCGAGCTCGGTGGGGTCGTCGTAGACCACGGCCTCGGCGCCGCACAGCCGCGCGCCGACCTCGTAGGTGGGGTAGGCGAGCCGCGGGTAGGCGACCTTGTCCCCGGCGCCCAGGCCCAGCTGGGTCGGCAGCCAGGCCACCAGCTCCTTGGAACCGACGACCGGCAGCACGTTGCGGTGTTCGGCGGCGCTCGCGCCGAGGCGGCCGCGCACCCAGCCGGTGATCGCGTCGCGCAGGGCGGCGGTGCCCCACACGGTCGGGTAGCCCGGGGAGTCGGCGGCCTCGATCAGGGCGCGCTGGATCAGCTGCGGGACCGGGTCCACGGGCGTGCCGACCGACAGGTCGACGATGCCGTCCGCGTGGGCCGCCGCCGTGGCCTTGTAGGGCTCCAGCTTGTCCCAGGGGAAGGCGGGAAGACGGTCGGATACTGCGGCCACGGTGGTCTCTGCTCTCTCTGAGTGCTGGTGCGTGCGGGTCGGAAAACACATCGGTCCCGTGCGGCGGGAAGGCCGTACGGGACCGAGGGGCGCGTCTGCCGGATAGGTCAGTGCTCGCCGTTGATACCGGCGGGCAGCGCCGCGACGAAGGGGTGGTCGCGCTCGATCAGGCCCAGCTTGGAGGCACCACCGGGCGAACCGAGCTCGTCGAAGAACTCGACGTTCGCCTTGTAGTAGTCCTTCCACTCCTCCGGGGTGTCGTCCTCGTAGAAGATGGCCTCGACCGGGCAGACCGGCTCACACGCACCACAGTCGACGCACTCGTCCGGGTGGATGTACAAGGACCGCTGGCCCTCGTAGATGCAGTCGACGGGGCACTCTTCGATGCATGCCTTGTCCTTGACGTCGACACAAGGCTCCGCGATGACGTAGGTCACGCTCTCGTTCCTCCTCGGTAGGGCTTTCCATATCGCGCGGGAGCGCGGCGTCGTCGATGCCCGCACCTAGTATCTCCGTTCCCGGGCACGATCCGAACAGGAGGGGCGGACAGAGCTGTGGAAATCACTGCCGGTGGACTGCTGGAGGTCCGTATTACCCCGGCTGACGTGGGTAAACGAGTCTCTGTACGACGGGTGGAGGCCGTAGTGAGCGGATCACCCGAGTTCACGGACACGGTCGGGGTTCTCACATCCTGGGACCAGGGTGTGCTGCTGATCACAAAGAAGGACGGACAATCCGTCCGCATCTCGGAATCTTCGCTGGTGGCGGGCAAGATCGTGCCTCCGGCGCCGGCCCGGCGACGGGGTCCCGCGGCCTCCTTCGAGGAGCTCTCGCGGGTCGCCGCGCGGGCCTGGCAGCCGCTGGAGAGCGAGCAGCTGGGCGGGTGGACGCTGCGGGCGGCCGCCGGATTCACCCGGCGGGCCAATTCCGTGCTGCCGCTCGGCGACCCGGGGATACCGCTGGACGATGCACTCGCGCGAGTGACCTCCTGGTACGCGGAGCGGTCGCTTCCGGCCTATGTGCAGGTCGCGACGGGGGCCGCGGGCACCCAGGAGATGCTCGGCGCGGAGCTGGAGCGGCGCGGCTGGGTGAACGAGGTGTCGGCGGAGGTACGGATCGGGGCGCTGGCTCCGGTGGCCGACGTGGACGCGCCCGCGGCCGGGGACCTGCGCCTGACCCGGGTCCCGGACGAGGAGTGGCTCGGGCGCTACGGGAAGGTCAGCGACCCGGACCTGGCCCGGCGGATGCTGGTGGAAGGGCCGTCGGTGTGGTTCGCGACGCTGCCCGGGGGCCGGGCCATCGGGCGCTGCGTGGTGGACGGGCGGTGGGCCGGCTTCGCGGCGGTGACCGTGGATCCCGCGCACCGGCGGGAGGGCCTGGCGACGGCGGTCATGGCCGCGCTGGCCCGGCGGGCGCTGGAGGAGGGCGCGTCGGCGGCGTGGCTGCAGGTCGAGACGGACAATCCGGGGGCACGGGCGCTGTACGACGGGCTGGGCTTCGCGACGCACCACGCGTACCACCACTACCGGGCGGCCTCGTGAGCCCGGCGGCCTGGCGGGAGCAGTTCGCGGCCGAGGCCCGGGCGGAACGGCCGGACCTCGCGCTGCTGTGCCTGCTGCTGGCCACCGAGGGGGACCCGGAGCTGGACGAACGCGCCATGGACCGGGCGCAGATCGAGCTGGACCGGCTGGCCGGGATGCTGCCGTACGGGCTGCGCGGCGGGCGGGCGTGGGCGAACGCGGTGACGGAACTGCTGGGCGGGCGCCTCGGGTTCCACGGCACCCCGGCGGACTACGACCGGCTGTCGTCCTCGCTGCTGCACGAGGTGCTGAGGCGGCGGCGCGGGCTGCCGATCCTGCTGTCGGTGGTGTGGCTGGAGGTGGCCCGGCGGGCCGGGGCGCCCGTGTACGGGCTGGGGCTGCCGGGGCACTTCGTGGTGGGCTTCGGGGACCCGGAGGAGGGCGTGGTGGTGGACCCCTTCGCGGGCGGCGCGTCCCTGGGCACGGGGCCGGCGGAGCTGGCGTCGGGGCCGCGCGAGCCCGCCCGGACGCTGGACATCGTGCGGCGGATCCTGGCGAACGTCCGGGCCTGGGCTTCGGCCCGCCCGGAGCAGTCGGGGGTGGCCCTGTGGGCGGTGGAGCTGTCGCTGCTGCTGCCGTCGCATGCGGCGGCGCTGCGGTACGAGCGGGCGCGGCTGTTGGTGGAGCGGGGCTCCTTCCAGGAGGGGGCGGCCGAGCTCGACGCGTACGCGGGGGTGGTCTCCGCGGTGGACGCCGACGCGGCGGCCCGGATCCGCGCGGAGGCCGCGTCCGCCCGCGCCCTCCTGAACTAACCCCGGCTCCGCCCCTCGCCGGGCCATTCCAGCCTCGCCGGCGTTTGAGCAGGGGGCACCTCCCAGCGGTAGCTGGGGGAGGGTCCGGGCGGAGCCCGGTGCCCGGCGGTGCCGGGTTTCCTGGGGCTCCGCCCCAGACCCCGCTCCTCAAACGCCGGAGGGGCTGAAGATGCCGGCGCAGCCGGAACTGGCGGCGAGGCTGAGTATGCCGGCGCAGCCGGATCGGGAGGCGGGGCCCGGTGGGGCCGCGCAGCCGGAGTGCGGCCGGCGGGGTTGCGAGGGCTAGAGCCAGCCCTTTTCGCGGGCCGCGCGGACGGCTTCGGCGCGGTTGCGCGCCGCCAGTTTCTGGATCGCCGTCGAGAGGTAGTTGCGGACCGTGCCCTGGGACAGGTGGAGCCGCGCCGCGAGTTCCGCGTTGGTCGCGCCGCCCTCCGCCTCCCGCAGGACCTCCCGTTCGCGGTCCGTCAGCGGGTTCGCGCCCTCCGCGAGGGCGGCCGCGGCCAGGGTGGGATCGATGACGCGCTCCCCCTGGAGGACCTTGCGCACGGCGGCCGCCAGCTGCGCGGCCGGGGCGTCCTTGACCAGGAAGGCGGAGGCGCCCGCCTCCATCGCGCCGCGGAGGTAGCCGGGGCGGCCGAAGGTGGTGAGGATGACGATCCGCAGGGCCGGGAGTTCGGCGTGCAGGGCGGCGGCCGCCTCGATGCCCGTCATGCCCGGCATCTCGATGTCCAGCAGGGCCACGTTCACGTCGTGCGCGCGGGCCGCCGCCAGCACCTCGTCACCGCGGGCCACCTGGACCCGTACCTCGATGTCGGGTTCCAGGCCGAGCAGCGCGGCGAGGGCCTCGCGGACCATCGACTGGTCCTCCGCCAGGAGGATGCGGATGGGACGTGAGGTCATGGTCTCGATCCTAGGGGGACTCGGGCCGTGAGGGCGAAGCCCGTCCGGCCTGTGGGGCCCGCCGACAGGGTTCCGCCGAGGGCCTCCAGACGTTCCGTCAGGCCCGTCAGACCGTTGCCGGGGCTGCCCTGCCCGCCGCTCGTGCCGTCGTCCGTGACGGTCAGTACCAGCACCGGCCCGTCGAGGGTCTGGCTGGTCTGGAGCGTGACCCGGCAGCGCTTCGCGCCGCTGTGCCGCACCACGTTCGTCACCGCTTCGCGCAGGGACCAGGCCAGGGCCGATTCCGCCGCCTCCGGAAGGTCGTCGGCCGGGGGCGCCGGGAGGTCGGCCAGGACTCCCGCCGCGGCCAGGGCCGTGCGCGCGCCCGCGAGTTCGCCGGGGAGGGTGGGTCGCCGGTAGCCGCTCACCGCTTCGCGTACGTCGACCAGCGCCTGCCGGCTGACCTGCTCGATGTCGGCGACCTGCTGGGCGGCCGCCTCCGGCTGCCCGGGGAGCATCCGGCCCGCCAGCTCGCTCTTGAGCGTGATCAGCGACAGCGAGTGCCCCAGCAGGTCGTGCAGGTCCCGGGCCATCCGCAGCCGTTCCTCGTTGGCCGCGAGCTGGGCCACCGTGGCCCGGGCCTCGCGCAGCTCTATCGTGGTGCGGATCATCGCCCGGACCCCGACCATCGCGAAGCCGCCCATGAGGGCCGGGATCAGCAGGCCCGCCAGGTAGGCGGTGCCGTCCGGGACCGCGTTCGCCGTGACCGCCAGCAGGGCGGTGGTGCCGAGGACGGTCCAGCGGGAGTACTGGGCCGGCAGTGCGGCGCCGGAGGAGATGGTCACGTAGACGAAGAGCACGAGCCATTCGCGGCCCAGGGCCAGCGACAGGACCATGGCCTCGGCGGAGAGCACCGCCAGCGAGAACATCACCTGGCGGACCGGCAACGGGCGGGCGGTGCGGAAGACCAGCACCAGGTACCAGCCGACGAAGACCGCGAGGCCCAGGCCGGCGAGCACCCGGGCCGCGGGGCTGTGCCCGCCGTCGGCCAGGTCGGCGACGGGGGCGCTCAGGTAGAAGAGCCAGACGCTGATCCAGAGCGCCTTCACCATCTTCTGATGACGGTTCTCCGGCTGTTTGGCGATCTCGAGGAAGTCCCGGTCCTCGTCTTCCTTCGTCAGCGCCACGGATTTCATGCCTTCAGTGAGTCCTTGCGGTACAGCCAGGCGGCCGCACCGGTGAACAGTACGAAGTACGCCGCGAGGAGCGCCACGTCCCCGGCCCGGGGCGCGCCGCCGAGCTCGATGGCCTGGCCGAGGCCCGCGTAGGCGTGGGTGGGGAGCCACTCGCAGATGTTCTGGAGCCACTGCGGGAAGTTCGCGGTGGGCATCCACAGGCCGCCGAGGATCGACAGGGAGAAGTAGACGAGCATCGTGATGGGGCGGACGTTGTCCCCGCTCGCCAGGTAGCCGAGGGCGACGCCGAGCGCCGCGAAGACCAGGCTGCCGGCCCAGATGGAGCCGGTGAGGGCGAGCCACTGCCAGGCGTCGAACCGTACGCCCTTCACGGCGGCCGCCACCGCGAAGACGACCAGGATGGCGGGGAGCGAGAGCACGCCGGCGCCCGCGGTCTTGGCGAGGACGTAGCCGCGGCCGGGGAGGGCGGTGAGGCGCAGCTGGCGGACCCAGCCCTTCTCCCGTTCCTTGGCGATGCGTTCGCTGTTGCCCATCAGGACGGCGGTCAGGGCGCCGAAGGAGGCCATGGCGACCATGTAGAAGGCGGGCATGGTCAGTTCGGTGCCCATGACCTTGGTGGTGCCGTCGAGGGTTCCGCCGAGCATCAGGAACAGCGCGGCCGGGTACATGATCGTGAAGAAGAGGTACTTCTTGTTCCGCAGGGCGCGGACGATCTCCAGCTTGATCAGGGCGTTCACTGGGTGGCCTCCTCGGCCTCGGTGAGAGCGATGAAGGCCTGTTCCAGGCCGAGGCCCGCGACCTCCAGATTGCGGGGGTACAGACCGAGTCCGTACACGGCGTGGACGGTGGCGTCGGCGTCGCGGGACTGGATGCGCACGGTGTCGCCGTGGTGCTCGAAGGCCGTCAGGAAGGGCAGCGCGCGCAGCTGCTCGATGTCGGTGCCGACGGCGGCGGGCAGGTCGAAGGAGATCTTCCGGGCCCCGGCCCTGGCCTTGATCTCGGCGGCGGTGCCGTCCGCGAGGAGCCGGCCCTTGCTGAGCACCAGGACCCGGTCGGCGATCGCGTCGGCCTCTTCGAGGTAGTGGGTGGCGAAGAGGACGGTGCGGCCCTGGTCGGCCTGTTCCCGCATGGTGGCCCAGAAGGACTGGCGGGCGGTGACGTCCATGCCGGTGGTCGGCTCGTCGAGCACGATCAGGTCGTTGTGGCCGGCCGTGGCGAGTGCGAAGCGCACGCGCTGTTCCTGGCCGCCGGAGAGCTTGTCGACCCGGCGGTCGGCGATCTTGTTGATGCCGGCCCGGGAGAGCACCTGGTCGACCGGGTGCGGCCGCGGGTGCAGGGCGCAGCCGAGGGTGACGACCTCCCGTACGGTCACCTCCTCCATCAGGCCGCCGCTCTGCAGCATCGCGCCGACCCGGCCGGCGGCGACGGCCTCGCGCGGGGTGGTGCCGAAGATCCGGACGGAGCCGGAGTCGGCGGGGCGCAGGCCGAGGAGGAGGTCGAGGGTGGAGGACTTGCCGGCGCCGTTGGGGCCGAGGAGCGCGACGGTCTCGCCCGGGTGGAGCGTGAGGGAGAGGCCGTCGACCGCCCGGACCGTGCCGTAGCTCTTGGTCACGTTCTCGAAGCTGACCACGCTGTCGGTGGCGGGCTTCGCGGTGCGTGTCGCGGTGGTCGTCGTCATGGGTAGAGGTTCGCCCGTACGGGGTGCCGCGCGGCAGTGTCGGGCGTCGTGCGTGCCGGATGACAGATGTCATGCGGCGGACGTGACGGTGCCCCCGCCCGGGGTGCGGGCGGGGGCACCGTCACGATCCGAAGGAGACGGCCTAGCTCGGGTTGGTGTCGACGACCACGGTGCGTTCGGCCGTGGTCTTGCCGCGCAGGGCCTTGCCGAGGGCGCCGGCGATGTCCTGCGGGGTGACGGCCGTCTTCTCGCCGTTGCCGCGGGTGATCAGGATCCCGTCGAAGGTGTTCCCGTAGGTCGCCTTGAGCGCCTCCAGGTCGAACTTCTCGGTCAGGCGGCCGTCGACGGGCTGCATGCTGAGGATCTTGGGCAGGGACCTGGCGCCGAAGGCGATGGACTTGGCGCCCACCTTGACGGTGGCGTTCGCGGACATCGCGGGCTCGGCGAACTCCTTCATGGCCCGGTCCAGCTCGGCCTGGCCGACGGCCGGCGCCTTGGTGGTGGTCGGCAGTTCGGCCACGGCCGCCTTGCCGGTGGCGACCTGGTCCTTGAAGGCCTTGGCCACCAGCTGGACGGAAGCGTCCACGTCGAGTGTGGTGCCGGGGGTGCCGGGGACGGCGACGGCCTTGCCGGTGTCGAACTTGATCGTGCCTTCGGTGGCCGTGCCGGAGGTCCCCGCGAGCTCCTGCAGCGCGACCTGGAGCTTCTCCTCGTCGATCGGCATCACGGGGTCGGCGACCCGCTCGTTGCCGAGGAGCGAGCCGATGACCGTGATCGGGTTGTAGTCGCTGCCGGCCGCGTTGCGGACGGTGGTCTGGGCGTCCAGCGTCAGGCCGGCCTTCTCGGGCTTCAGCTCGACCGTCTTGCCGCCGACGCTGAGCTGGATCGGGGCGGCGGCGCGGGTGCCGAAGGCGGTCTGGAGCTTGGAGACGGCCTCGTCACGGCTGCCGCTGATGTCGACGTCGAGGACGGTGGTGCCCTTGGGGACGTCGGAGTGGTTCAGGAGCAGCCCGCCGCCGTAGGCCAGGCCGATGAGGGCGATGACACCGCCGCCGAGCAGGACCAGCTTGGAGCGGCCCTTCTTGGCGGGCTTGTCGGTGGTGGCCTTGGGCTGCGCGGCCGCGGGGCGGGGGGCGGCCGGCGCGGGGGTCGGTACCGGGGTCGGCAGCGGGCCGTCCAGGTCGGGGCCGGGCCACTGCGGAGCCTCGTCGAAGGCGGCCGCGCCGGCCGGGCCGCCGACGGGGCCGCTGCCGAAGCCGGGGCCGCCGGTGGGTCCGGCGGGGCCGCCGCCGTAGGCCGGGAACGCCTCGGTGACGGGGCCGGTGTCGCCCTGGTCGCCCCCGTACGCGGGGAAGCCCTGGGTCGTCCCGACGCCCGGGCCGCCGGGCATCGGGGCCGCGGGGGCGGGCGCGAAGCCCTGGCCGTAGTCCGTCACGGGCGGCGGCGGGGTGCGCGGCGGCGCGAAGGCGGCGTCCGGTCCGGGCACCGGCGGGGCCTGGGTGCGCTGCGGCGGGGGGAAGCCCCCGCCCGGCATGGCCGGCGGAGTGGGCGTCGGGGTCGGCGTCGGGGACGGCGTCCGGGTCGGCAACGGCCGCTGCGCGAGCGGCGGGGCGGCCGCGGCCGGCGGCATCTGGGCCGCGGCGGGGGCCGGGGCCGGGGCGGCCGACTTGCGGGGGGCGAACCAGTTGCTGGCCGGCTCCTCGGCTTCGGCCGCCGGGGCGGGCGCGGGCTCCGGGGCGCCGGCCGGCTCCGGGGCGGCCTCGATGCGGGTCGGCTGCGGACCGCGCCGCTGCGCGAGCGGCGGCGGGGAGGCCGGCCCGGGCGTCGCCTCCGGCCCGGTCTGCTCCCCGGCGCCGGCCGAGCCGGAGCCGTTGCCCATCGCCTTGCGCACGACCACCGGCGGGATCGGCCGCGAACCCGGGATGTTGATCCGGATCCGGGTCGTCAGGGTGGTCTCGGTCTTGGGCCCGTCAGAATCGGGCGTGGACGGCTTCGAGGTCACAGCGTTCTCCTCCGGAGCGGTCGCCGCAGCGTCCGTCGACGGGTACTGGCCGGTTCCGTACGGCGGTGTACCCGAGGGGTAAGCGGCTCCACCGTGCCCCTTGGGCCCGGAGGACGAACTGTCGGTTTCACGACTCAAGGCAGGTTCTCCCGGTTGGCTCCGCCGCCCGTCATACCGTGCGCGGGCAGCTCGGCGGCCCGTCCACCATACTGGCCGCCGCCCGCACGCAACTGACGGGCGGGAATCAGGGGTTCCAGACAGTGCCCGTCAAACCCCTCTGAAGTGCCCGGGAGCACCCGCGCGCGCCCCGCGGCGAACCTCCCTACGAGGTCCGACACCACGTCACTTGGCAGGCCGGGCGCCCGAAACCGGCCGATCCAGCGGACCGCGCATCGTGGCACACATCACAGCGAGAACGGTTCCACCCAAAAGGTAGACGTACACGCCGATTCCGGACGAACCGAGGAGGAAGTCGCCCTCGGGGCGCGGAACGCTGAGCATCACGTACGAGAGGAACCAGCCGACCGCGGCGCCGCCCACCCCGAAGCCGGTCCCGAGGGCGATCCGCCCCCCGACGAACAGCCCGAAGACGGCCAGCAGGGCGAGCAGCAGGCCGCCGGGGAACCAGAGGTCGACCACCAGCCAGCCGGCCGCGCCGGTCAGCGCGCCCGCGACCAGCATGCCGAGGCAGCCGGCGATCCGGCCGGCCGTGGCCGTGCCGCTCATGCCTCCACCCCCGCGAAGAGGTCGTGTTCGCGCTCGCCCGCCGGGGCGCCCGGCCGGCCTTCGACGAGTTCGTAGTACTCGCGGGTGAACAGCGGCTGCGCCAGGTCGTTGGAGAGGGCGAAGAAGTGCCCGTCCACGGCGATCTGGGTGGCGTGGGCCCGCATGGCGGCCGCCTTCGCCGCCACGAAGGTGTCCTTGGCGTCGATCTCGGTGGTGATCCGCTCGTCGGCGACGACCCCCGGCACGTCTCCGGGCGAGCCCACCGCGGGGAAGGGCATCTCACCCCCGGCCGCGTGCAGCCGGGCGAAGCCCTCCTCGACCACCGAGCGCGGGACGCGGTTCCAGTAGATCTTCCCGATCGCGTGGGGCGCGCCGAGGTCGCGCCGGTACGCGGCCTCCGCGGCCAGTTCGGCGGCGCGCATGGCGACCCGGTGGGCCTGGATGTGGTCGGGGTGCCCGTATCCGCCGTCCGGGTCGTAGGTGACGAGCACCTGCGGCCGCAGCTCCCGGACGACCTCCACGAGGTACGCGGCGGCCTCGTCCACGTCGGCGGCCCAGAAGGCCTGCGGGTAGTGGTTCTGCGGGGCGCCCATCATCCCGGAGTCCCGGAAGCGGCCGGGGCCGCCGAGGAACCGGTGGTCATGTACGCCCAGTTCCGCCATGGCCGCGGCGAGCTCGCCGACGCGGTGCGCGCCGAGGGTGTCGTCGCGGTCGGCCGCCAGGTGGGCGAGCCCGGGCGGGATGACCTCACCCTCCTCGCCCAGGGTGCAGGTCACCAACGCGACGTGGGCGCCCTCGGCCGCGTACTTGGCCATGGTGACGCCGTTGTTGATCGACTCGTCGTCGGGGTGCGCGTGCACGAGGAGCAGACGACGGGCGGGAAGACCGTTCATGGGGCCTAGCCTACGAGGCGGGGCCTAGAACTTGAGGCCACTGATCATGCTCGCCACGTTCGAAGTGAGCTGGCTGAGGGTCGGGGCGATGGTGGAACTCGCCAGGTAGAAGCCGAGCAGTACGCAGACCACCGCATGTCCCGCCTTCAGGCCCGCCCTTCGGACCAGCAGGAAGACGATGATCGCCAGCAGCACCACGGCGGAGATCGAGAGTGCCACGGCGTTTCACCTCCACGTCGAGCGGACATCGGTACGCGCATTCGTGCTCGGCAGGACTCATACCCACCGTGCGCTACGGATCATAACTATCCGTACCAGCGCATCGATCGAAATCCGGCAGCACGAGGGGCGCATGCCGCGCATGAGTGGGGTCACGGGGAGGCCGGCCGGCGAGGCAGTACGCCTCCCCGGCCGGCTGTCGGCACCCGCACGGCCGCACGACATCCAGGTTGCATGCCCCAGATCTCGGGTCAGAAACGGTCAAGTTGCCCCCACGTAAACGGAGTTGCCGGAGGGTCTGCCGTTTCCCCACCTGACGCACAGTGGTGGCCGGAAATGATCGGTCAGCGCCTACTCCTTCGTCAGCGGATCCGTCGGCGGCGGGGGTGACGGAGGAGGTGGCGGCGGTGACGGGGGCGAGGGGGGCGGCTGGTCCGACGGCGGGACCACCTGTTTCTCCGCCGCGAAGTGGCAGGCCGAGGGATGTGCCGCCGGGCCCGAGGGGAAGACCTGCGGGACCGCGAGCAGCGGGACCTCCGCCGTGCAGCGCGGCTCGGCCTTCCAGCAGCGGGTGCGGAAGGGGCAGCCCGAGGGCGGGTTGGCCGGGGACGGGACGTCGCCCGTGAGGATGATCCGCTCGCGGTGGGCGCGGGCCTGCGGATCCGGGACCGGGACGGCGGAGAGCAGCGCCTGGGTGTACGGGTGCGTCGGGTGGTCGTAGATCTGGCTGTCCGTGCCGATCTCGACGATCCGGCCCAGGTACATGACGCCGACCCGGTCGGAGATGTGCCGGACGATCGAGAGGTCGTGCGCGATGAAGACGTAGGAGAGGTCGAAGTCGCTCTGCAGTCGGTCCAGCAGGTTGATGACCTGGGCCTGGACGGAGACGTCCAGCGCGGAGACGGGCTCGTCGGCGACGATGATCTCCGGCTGCAGGGCGAGGCCGCGGGCGATGCCGATGCGCTGGCGCTGGCCGCCGGAGAACTGGTGCGGGTAGCGGTTGATGTACTCCGGGTTCAGACCGACGACGTCCAGGAGCTCCTGGACGCGCTGGCGCCGCGAGCCCTTGGGAGCCACCTCGGGGTGGATCTCGTAGGGCTCCCCGATGATGTCGCCGACCGTCATGCGCGGGTTCAGCGACGTGTACGGGTCCTGGAAGACCATCTGGATGTTGCGGCGCACGGCCTTCAGGGCGCGCCCCGACAGCTTGGTGATGTCCTCGCCCTTGTACGAGATCGCGCCCGCCGTCGGCCGTTCCAGATGGACCAGCATCTTGGCCACGGTGGACTTCCCGCAGCCGGACTCGCCCACGATGCCGAGCGTCTCGCCGGCGCGCAGGTCGAAGGAGACCCCGTCGACCGCTTTGACCGCGCCGACCTGCTTGCGGAAGAGGACGCCCCGGGTCAGCGGGTAGTGCTTGACCAGGTCCTTCACTTCCAGCAGGGGCTCAGCCATGGAGGCATTCCTTCCAGAAGTGGCAGGCGCTGGTGCGCTCCACCGGGGACTCGGTCACCCGGTACAGCGGCGGGACGTCGGTGCGGCACACCGCCTGCGCCATCGGGCAGCGCGGGTTGAAGGCGCAGCCGGGCGGGATGGCCACCAGGTTCGGCGGCAGGCCCTTGATGGCGTACAGCTCCTGGCCCTTCTGGTCCAGGCGCGGGATCGAGTCCAGCAGGCCGCGCGTGTACGGGTGCGCGGGCGCCTTGTAGATCTCGTGGACCGGAGCCGCCTCGACGATCCGGCCCGCGTACATGACCGCGATCTTGTCGGCCACGTCCGCGACGACCCCCAGGTCGTGGGTGATCAGGATGAGGCCCATGTTCAGCTCGCGCTGGAGCTCGGCCAACAGGTCCATCACCTGGGCCTGGACGGTGACGTCCAGGGCCGTCGTCGGCTCGTCCGCGATGATCAGCGAGGGCTCCAGGGCCAGCGCCATCGCGATCATGATGCGCTGGCGCATGCCGCCCGAGAACTGGTGCGGGTAGTCCCCCACCCGCTCCTTCGCCGCCGGGATCTTGACCCGGTCCATCAGCTCGACGGCCTTGCCCTTGGCGTCCTTGCGGGACATCCCGCGGTGCACCTCGTACATCTCGCCGAGCTGCGCGCCCACGCTCAGGACCGGGTTCAGGGAGGAGAGGGCGTCCTGGAAGATCATCGCCATCTCGGCGCCCCGGATCTTCCTCCGTTCCTCCTCCTTCATCGTCAGGAGGTCCTTGCCCTTGAAGAGGATCTCGCCGCCCGCGATCCGGCCCGGCGGCATGTCGAGGATGCCCATCACGGCCTGGGCGGTGACCGACTTGCCGGAGCCCGACTCACCGAGCACGGCGAGCGTCTCGCCCTCGGCCACCGAGTAGTTGACGCCGTTGACGGCCTTGGCGACTCCGTCGCGCGTCTTGAATTCCACGTGCAGGTCGCGGACTTCGAGCAGCATGTGCGGGGCTCCTCAGCGCAGCTTGGGGTCGAGGGCGTCGCGCACCGCGTCGCCGAGCATGATGAAGGCGAGCACGGTCAGGCTCAGCGCACCCGCCGGCCAGAGCAGCATGTGCGGGGCGTTGCGGATCTGCGAGGCCGCGTTGGAGATGTCGATGCCCCAGGAGACGGTGGGCGGGCGCAGGCCGACGCCGAGGAAGGACAGGGTGGCCTCCAGGGCGATGTAGGTGCCGAGCGCGATGGTGGCGACGACGATGACGGGGGCGATGGCGTTGGGCGCCACGTGCCGGAGCATCATCCGGCCGTTGCCGGCGCCGAGGGCCCGGGCGGCCTGGACGTAGTCGTTCTGTTTGGCGGTGATGACGGAGCCGCGGCCGATGCGGGCGATCTGCGGCCAGCCGAGGAGCACGATGAAGCCGACCACCGGCCAGACGGTGGTGCTGGTGACCACGGACAGGAAGACCAGGCCGCCGAGGACGACGGGGATGCCGAAGAAGATGTCGGCGACCCGGGAGAGCAGCGCGTCGCCCCAGCCGCCGAAGAACCCGGCGAGCCCGCCGAGCAGCGAGCCGAGCAGGGCGGCGCCGAGGGTGGCGCAGACCCCCACGGTGATGGAGGCGCGGGCCCCGTAGACGGTACGGGTGTACACGTCGCAGCCCTGGGTGTCGTAGCCGAAGGGGTGGCCCGGGGAGGAGCCCTGCTGCGACTTGGACAGGTCGCACTGCAGCGGGTCGCCGCTCGCGATGAGCTGCGGCCAGATCGAGATGATCACGAGGAAGAGGATCATCAGCGAGGAGATGACGAAGACGGGGTTGCGGCGCAGCTGGTGCCAGGCGTCGGACCACAGCGAGCGGGGCTTCTCACCGGGGCCGGTCCCGCCCGGCGGGCCGTCCTTCTCGATGCCCTCGACGCTCTCGGCCTCTTCCAGGGCCAGATCTATGGGTCCCCCCTGGCCGGTCGGGGAGACCGCCTCGTGCGGACGGGGACCGACGGGATCGTAGCCGCCGGGCCCTTCGGGACGCTCCGGGTCAGGCATAACGGATCCTCGGGTCCAGGACCGCGTAGAGCAGGTCGACGAGCAGGTTCGCCAGCAGGAAGACGATGACGAGGATGGTCACGAAGCCGACCACCGTCGGGGAGTTGTTGCGCAGGATCCCCTGGTAGAGCTGGTAGCCGACGCCGTGGATGTTGAAGATCCGCTCGGTGACGATGGCGCCGCCCATCAGGGCGCCGATGTCGGTGCCGATGAAGGTGACGACGGGGATGAGCGAGTTGCGCAGCAGGTGGCGGGTGACGACCCGGTGGCGCGGCAGGCCCTTGGCGACGGCGGTGCGCACGTAGTCGGCCTTGACGTTCTCGGCGATGGAGGTGCGCGAGAGCCGGGTGACGTAGGCGAGGGAGACCAGTGCGAGCACGATGCCGGGCAGGATCAGCTCGTTGAGGGGGGCGTCCGGGGAGACGGTGGGCCGCACCCAGCCCCATTTGACGCCGAAGAGGTACTGGAGCAGATAGCCCGTCACGAACGTCGGTACGGAGATGACGACGAGGGTGAGCACCAGCACGGTGGTGTCGACGGACTTGCCGCGGCGCAGACCGCTGATCACGCCGAGGGTGATGCCGATGACGATCTCGAAGAAGATCGCGACCATGGTCAGCCGCAGGGTGACGGGGAAGGCCGAGGCCATCAGCTCCGTGACCGGTTGGCCGTTGAAGGCCGTGCCGAAGTCGCCCTGGAAGATCTGGCCCATGTAGTGGACGTACTGCTCCCACAGCGGGCGGTCGAGGTAGAGGTCCTTGCGGATGCGCGCGGCGGTGGCGGGGTCGGGCGCCTTGTCGCCGAAGAGGGCCGCGACCGGGTCACCGAGCGCGTACACCATGAAGAAGATCAGGAACGTGCTGCCGATGAACACCGGGATCATCTGGAGCAGCCGCCGGATCACGTAACGTCCCATGGACTGCTCCAGGATCGATCCGAAACGGGGTCAGCTGACCTTGATCTGGTCGTACACGGGGACGCTGAACTGGTTGAGCGCCACGTCCGAGAGCCGCTCGGCGTAGCCCGCGCTGCCGTTCTGGTACCAGAGGGGGATGGCCGGCATCTGCGCGGCGAGGATCTTCTCGGAGTCCTGGAACTTCGCGACGGCCTTGGCCTGGTCGCTCTCCTGGTTGGCCTCGTCGACGAGCTTGTCGAAGTCCGCGTTGCTGAACTTCCCGTAGTTGGAGGAGGCCCCGGTGTAGTAGAGGGGCTGGAGGAAGTTCTGGATCAGGGGGTAGTCGGCCTGCCAGCCCGAGCGGAAGGGGCCGGTCAGTTTGAAGCTGCTCTGCTGGTTGCGGAAGTCGGCGAAGGTGCCGATCGGGTTGACCGTGCAGACGGGGCCCTCGCCCAGCGCGTTGTTGATGCTGTTGCAGACGGCGTCCATCCAGTCGCGGTGCGAGCCGGTGTCCACGTTGGAGGTCAGCGTGACCTTGCCGCCGGGGAGCCCGCCGGCGTCCGTGATGAGCTTCTTGGCCGCGACCGGGTCGTAGACGCAGGCGTCGCCGCAGACGGTGGAGGAGAAGCCGCCCTTCTCGCCGAGGGCCGGGGAGGTCCAGTCCTTGGCCGGGGTGCGGGTCTCCCGGAAGATCTGCTTGGTGATCTCGTCGCGGTTGATGGCCCGGGAGATGCCGATCCGGACGTTCTCCATGCCCTCCTTGCTCCACTGCGGGTCGTACAGCGGGAAGGTGAGCGTCTGGATGATGAGGGCCGGCTGGTTGATGTACCGGTCCCCCAGGTCGTTCTTGACGTTCTTCAGCTGCTGCGCCGGGATGTCGTCGACGAGGTCGAGGTTGCCGGAGATCAGGTCGGTGTAGGCGGTGTTGTTGTCGGTGTAGACCTTCAGGTCCACGCCGCCGTTCTGCGCCTTGTCCGGACCGGGGTAGGTGTCCCACTTGCGCAGCTTCATGCCGGTGCCCTTGGTGTACGAGTCCACCGTGTACGGGCCGTTGCCGATCGGCTTGTCCAGCCAGCCGGCGTGGTCGGTGAAGAAGGCCTTGGGCAGCGGGGAGAAGGCCTGGTAACCGAGGGTCTCGGGCCAGGTGGAGAACTTGTTCTTCAGGGCGACCGTGAAGGTCTTGTCGTCCTTGACGACCAGTCCGGACATCGTCTTGGCCTTGGGCTCACCGGAGGCGGGGTGGACGTCCGCGTAACCGACGATGTCGGAGAAGAACGGCGAGTTGTTCTGCTTGTTGCTCACGTTCGCGCCGTAGTTCCAGGCGTCGACGAAGGACTGCGCGGTGACCGGCTCGTCGTTGCTGAACTTCCAGCCGTCCTTCAGCGTGATGGTGAAGTTCTGACTGTCCGTCGTCTCGATCTTCTCGGCGACCATGTCGAGGGCCTCGCCCGTCTTCGGGTCGTAGCGCTTGAGGCCCCGGAAGAGCATGTCGAGCACCTTGCCGCCCTGCACCTCGTTGGTGTTGGCGGGCTCCAGCGGGTTCTGCGGGTCCCCCCAGGAGGAGCTGACGATTCCCGCCTCGCCGCCTCCGCCGCTGTCGCTACCGCCGCCGCAGGCCGTCGCCACGAGGGCGACGGCCACCGCACCAGCGGCCCACTTGGCGTGGGTGGCTCCGCGCATGGAGTGCCTCCTAGGGATCCCAAGACTCGCTTAGGGGCCTATGTCACCCTATGTGGAGCCCTGCACACTCCTGGTTGGACCGATTGCACCCGCGCGTCACGCCCCTGTCACCCCTGGGGGTGCAAGGGGAGCTCCCACGAGTCGACCGCGTAGTGCAGGCCCATGCCGTGCGCCTCGTACAGCGCGAGCGCGCCGGTCTCGTTGTGGGTGTCCACGCCGAGGCCCACGGAGTCCCGGCCGCGCTCCGCGTAGACGGCGAAGCAGTGGCGGAGCAGGAAACCGCCGATGCCCCGGCCGCGCACCTCCTCGGCCACGCCGATGTGGCTGACCCAGGCCATGCTCGTACGGTCGTCCCGGGTGAGCAGCACGGCCGCGTCGCCGTGGCCGGGCAGGCTCGCGATCCACACCAGCGACCAGTCGAGCTTGCGGCCATCTATGTGGTCCAGCCAGGTCTCGTACGGGCGGTCCACGTGGCCGAAGTGCGCGGCGAAGGTCCGCTCGATCAGGGCGTGGGCCCGCTGGCGGTCGGCCTCGTCGTCGCCGCAGTGCCGCAGGGCGAGTCCGGCCGGCGGGGTCGGCGCCGGGTCGGCGGCCGGGGACAGGGAGCGGGTCATGACCTGGTAGCGGCGGATGGTGCGGTAGCCGCGCCCGGTGAGCAGGGAGAGGTCGAGGGTGGGCTTCACGTTGAGCTGGAGCCTCAGGACGCCCTGACCGCCGGTCAGCTCCCGGGCCCGGGCCTCCATGCGCTCGAGCAGCAGGTCGGCCGCCTCGTGGTGGCCGGGCAGCACGTAGTGGTCACCGTCGACGCGGCCCGGGCCGGAGTCCGCCCAGACGAGGGCGTAGGCGACGAGCCTGCCGTCCTGGAAGGCGAGCCAGGAATCGGTGGACAGGTCCACGTCCGGGGCGTTGAGGTCGGACTCGACGCTGCCCAGATCGGTCTCCGGGCGACCGATCTCGATCAGGTCGACGGCATTGAGGAGGGCGCAGACGTCGGACGCGTCCCCGGGCCCGGCGGGCCGTACGGTGAGGATCATGCCGTCACTCTCCGTCCCCGGTTCCCGGGGACGCAACCGGATTCCCGAGCGCCCCGGACCGGCAACGAAAACGGCTGGTCCCCGGCGCCGTGGGGCACCGGGGACCAGCCGTTCGCGGGCAACGCGTCGGTCAGACGGCCAGGATGGCCTTCTCCTCGGCGAAGTGGCACGCGGACTCGTGCGCGGCCAGGGTGTTCACGCCCTTGAAGCGCTCCGGGATCGCCAGCAGCGGCTCCTCGGTGGAGCACTTGTCCTGGGCCTTCCAGCAGCGGGTGCGGAAGCGGCAGCCCGACGGCGGGTTGGCCGGGGACGGGACGTCACCGGTGAGGATGATCCGCTCGCGGCCCTCGCGCGCGTCCGGGTCCGGGACCGGGACGGCGGAGAGCAGCGCCTGGGTGTACGGGTGGGTCGGGTGCTCGTAGATCTCGGCGTCGGAGCCGATCTCGGCCATCTTGCCCAGGTACATGACGCCCACGCGGTCCGAGATGTGCCGGACGATCGAGAGGTCGTGCGCGATGAAGAGGTAGGAGAGGTTGAACTCGTCCTGCAGCTTCTCCATCAGGTTGATGACCTGGGCCTGCACCGACACGTCGAGCGCGGAGACCGGCTCGTCGCAGATGATGATCTCCGGCTGCAGGGCGAGGCCGCGGGCGATGCCGATGCGCTGGCGCTGGCCGCCGGAGAACTGGTGCGGGTACCGGTTGATGTACTCCGGGTTCAGACCGACGACGTCCAGGAGCTCCTGGACCTTCTGCCGGCGCGAGCCCTTGGGAGCCACCTCGGGGTGGATCTCGTAGGGCTCCCCGATGATGTCGCCGACCGTCATGCGCGGGTTCAGCGACGTGTACGGGTCCTGGAAGACCATCTGGATGTTGCGGCGCACGGCCTTCAGGGCACGGCCGGACAGCTTGCTGATGTCCTGGCCCTTGTAGAAGACCTCGCCGGCGGTCGCCCGCTCCAGGTTCATCAGGAGCTTGGCGACCGTGGACTTGCCACAGCCGGACTCGCCGACGATGCCGAGGGTCTCGCCCTGGTAGAGGTCGAAGGAGACCCCGTCGACCGCCTTGACCGCGCCGACCTGCGTCTTGAACAGGATTCCCTGGGTCAGCGGGAAGTGCTTGACCAGGTTACGGACCTGGAGGATCGGCTCGCGCTCGGTGGCGTTCTTGGTGAGCTCAGCCATGGATCTGGTCCTTCCAGAAGTGGCACGCGCTGCCGCGGCCGGGCAGTTCGGTGCCGTCCTGCTCGGTGACCGGGTGCAGCACCGGGATCTCGGTGCGGCAGATGTCCTGCGCCTTGGGGCAGCGGGGGCTGAAGGCGCAACCCGTCGGGATGCGGAGCAGGTTGGGCGGCAGACCCTTGATCGCGTAGAGCTCCTGGCCCTTCTGGTCCAGGCGCGGGATCGAGTCCAGCAGGCCGCGGGTGTACGGGTGGGACGGGCGCTTGTAGATCTCGTGGACCGGGGCGGTCTCGACGATCCGGCCCGCGTACATGACCGCGATCTTGTCCGCGACGTCGGCGACGACGCCGAGGTCGTGGGTGATCAGGATCAGGCCCATGTTCATCTCGCGCTGGAGTTCCGCGAGCAGGTCCATGACCTGTGCCTGGACCGTCACGTCGAGGGCCGTGGTCGGCTCGTCCGCGATGATCAGGTCGGGCTCCAGGGCCAGCGCCATGGCGATCATGATGCGCTGGCGCATGCCGCCGGAGAACTGGTGCGGGTAGTCACCCACGCGCGCCTTGGCGGCGGGGATCTTCACGCGGTCCATGAGCTCGATGGCCTTGAGCTTCGAGTCCTTCTTGGACATGCCCCGGTGGACCCGGAACATCTCGCCGAGCTGGTCGCCCACCGAGTAGACCGGGTTCAGGGAGGACAGCGCGTCCTGGAAGATCATCGCCATCTTGTCGCCGCGGAGCTTGCGGCGCTCCTCGTCGGACATCTTGAGGATGTCCTTGCCGTGGAAGCGCACCTCGCCGCCGGCGACCCGTCCGGGCGGGCTGTCGAGGATGCCCATGATCGCCTGAGCGGTGACGGACTTGCCGGAGCCGGACTCGCCGAGCACGGCGAGGGTCTCGCCGGCGCTCACGCTGTAGCTCACGCCGTTGACGGCCTTGGCGACCCCGTCACGGGTCTTGAACTCGACCTGGAGGTTCTCCACCTCCAGCAGCGGCACGGCGGATCCGCCGCCCGTCTCCGCAACGCTGAGAATCTCCGACGTGGTCACGCCGCCACCTTCGTCCTGCTTGCTGATGTTGTCTCGGGGCATCGGGCGGCCCTACCGGAGCTTCGGGTCGAGTGCGTCACGCAGGCCGTCGCCGACGAAGGCGAAGCCGAGCACGGTGACGACGACGAAGAGGCTGGGGAAGTACCACAGGTAGTCATTGACACCGATGAAGCCCTGGCCTGCCGCGAGCATGTTGCCCCACTCGGGGACGTCGACGGGGACGCCGGCGCCGAGGAAGGAGAGCGCCGCGACGCCGACGATCGTGGTGCCGACGTTGAAGGTCGCGTAGACGAGCACGGCGGTCAGCGAGTTGGGCAGGATGTGCGTGCGGACGACGCGCCAGCCGCTGGCGCCCAGCGCCTTGGCCGCGTGGACGTAGTCCATCTCGCGCACGGACAGGATCGAGCTGCGCAGGAGCCTGGCCACGGTGGCCCACGAGAAGATCGCGAGCGAGATGATCACCGGGGTGATGCCACGGCCGGTGACCAGGATGATGACGATGGCACCGATCATCAGCGGGAACGCGAGGAAGACGTCCGCGACGCGCATGACGAGGGTGTCGGCGAAGCCGGGGAAGTAGCCGGCGATGGCACCGAGGATGACACCGATCAGCACCGCGAAGAAGATCGAGGCGAGGCCGACGAACATGGCCACGCGGGTACCGGCTATGAGGCGCGAGAACATGTCGCGGCCCAGGGCGTCGGTACCCATCCAGTGGGTGCCGTTGGGCGACGCGAGGGTGTTCTCCAGGTCCTGCGCGCCGGGGTCGAACGGGGCGAGCATGTTCCCGAAGATGGCGGTCAGGAACAGCAGGGTGATGATCACGAGGCCGACGACGGCCAGCTTGTTCTGAACGAAGCGGTGGCGGATCTCGCCCCACTGGGTCAGTTGCTTGGGTGCGGGTTCGGCCTTGGCCGAAGCGGACGACACGGGGTTCTCGTCCCCGATCGCCGGGCTCGTTGCGAGCTCAGACATGAGGAAATCCTCCTTGGGGGCGGTCAGCTGAGGCGGATACGCGGGTCGAGGGCCGCGTACAGCAGGTCCACGATGAGGCTGAGGACGACGAAGATGGCGACGCTGTACGTCACGACGCCGACCACGATCGGGTTGTTCTGCTGCTGAATCGCCTGAACCAGTGCCAGACCGACACCGTCCCAGTTGAAGATCGCCTCAGTGATGAGCGCACCACCGAGGAGTCCGCCGAACGAGATGCCCAGGTAGGTGACCACGGGGATGGACGAGTTGCGGAGGACGTGCTTGAACAGCACGCGCCGGCGCGGAAGTCCCTTGGCCACGGCCGTCTTCACGTAGTCCGCACGCAGCACCTCGAGCATCGTGCCGCGGGTGAGGCGGGCCACGAAGGCGATGTCGGTGATGGCGAGGGTCACCGCGGGAAGGATCATGCCGTCGAGCTGATCACCGCTCATCGGGGGGAACCAGCCGAGTTCGACGGCAAAGTACTTCTTGAGCAGCATGCCGATGACGAAGGTTGGGAAACCGACCGCCATGGTCGTAAAGAATGTCGTGGTCATGTCCAGCATGCTGTATCTGTAGAGCGCGGAGATGATGCCCACGCCCATACCGAACGCCGTGACGAGAACGATGGCCAGCAGGGCCAGCTTCGCGGTGTTCTGCAGCTTCGGGCCGAGGATTTCGGAAACCTCGCGCCGCTGGATGAAGTCCTCACCGAGGTCTCCGGTCGCGACCTTCGCGACATAGTTCACGTACTGCTCGGGCAGCGACTTGTCGAGCCCGTAACGCTCCTTGAGTTCCGCGACCACTGCAGGGTCACGTGCCTTGTCGCTGCCCGCGATCGAACCCACGGGATCACCGGGGAGAACAAACAGACACGCGAACAGAACCATGGTCGCGCCGATGAGGACTATGACCATCTGCCCGAGGCGACGGGCGACGTACCTTCCCATGTTTGTGCCTCTCTACCTGGCCGCTTCTGGGAGCAGCGGCCTCCGGCCCAAGGAACGGGCCGGCTCTCGGCCTGCGGGGATTGCCCGCGGATGTGAGGGGTGCCGAAGTAAAAACGGCCTGCCGAGCGGGGCCGCGGCCCACCGGTCACCCGGGGGCCGCGGCACGTTCGCTCCTGACGGATATACCGTCCGAACCGATTACTTCTTGAGCGAGATCTTCTCGAGGATCGGGTCCTCGTTGAAGTTGATGTCGTCCAGACCGTTGAACTTGTCCGTCGCCATCAGGCGGAACTGGGAACGGTTGAAGGTCGGGATGAGGGCCATGTCGTCCATGGCCATCTTCTCGGCCTGCTTGTACATCGCGATGCGAGCGGCCTCGTCCTTGGTGGCGCGGGCCGTGTCGATCAGCTTGTCGAACTCGGGGTTGTTGTAACGGACGCGGTTGTCACCGGTCACGTTGCCCTCGGCGTCCTTGGACATCGAGGTCGAGTGCAGCAGCGGGAACAGGAAGTTCTCCGGGGTCGGGTAGTCCGCGCCCCACGCGAAGCGGTAGATGCCGGTGGCGCCGCCGCCCTGCTGCTCCTTGAGCATGCCCGGGAAGTCCTTGCCGTCCAGCTTGACCTTGACGCCGAGGACGTCCTCGAGCTGCTTCGCGATGGCCTGGACCCACTCTTCGTGGCCCGCACCGGTGTTGAAGCTGAACTTGATCTCGGTACCCGGCTTCAGGCCGCCCTTCTCGGCGTGCTCCTTGGCCTTGGCGACGTCCTGCTTGATGCAGGAGACGCACAGGTCCTTCTGGAACGCCTTCGGGAACGACGGCGGGACGATGGTGGTCGACGGGGTCTGGAAGCCCTGGAAGACACCCTTGGCGATGGCCTGACGGTCGATCGCGTAGGAGATCGCCAGACGGGCGTCCTTGTTGTTCGTCGGACCGTTGTCACCGATCGGCAGAACGAAGTTCATGCCGCTGGTGTCCTTGGCGAACCACTTGTTCTGCGGCTTGTACTTCGCCTCGGCCGTCTTCAGCATCGGCGTCGGGATGTGCGCGTAGTCGAAGGTGCCGGCCTGGAAGCCGTCGTACTCGAGCTGCTGCGCGGTCTTGTCGTTGAGGAGGGTGACCTGGACCTTGCCCAGGGACGCCTTCTCCAGCCCGTAGGTGTCGTTACGGACGAGGTTGATCGCCTTGTTGTGCTCCCACGTGCCGTCCATCTTGAACGGACCGTTACCGATGGGGGCCTCGCCGAACGCCTTGTCCTCTTCGCCGACCTTGGCGACCTTCGGGACCGGGCTGTAGGCGTTGTGCGCCGTCTTCAGGACGAACTCGCAGTCCGCCTTGGACAGGTCCACCTTGATGGTGGTCGGGTCCGGGGTGGTGACACCGGAGAAGGTCTTGGCGGAGCCGTCCTGCAGCTCGGCGTAACCCTTGATGCCGGCGAAGTGGTACGCCACGTCGGACGCGGCGGCCTTGTGCGCGGCACGGGCCCAACCACGGGCGAACGACTCGGCGTCGACGGCCTCGCCGTTGGAGAACTTGGTGTCCGGCTTGATCTTGAAGGTCCAGGACGTGCAGCTGTCGTCCGACGTCGCCGACTCGGCGAGCGCGGGCTCGGCCATGCCGTCCGGCGTGTTGCCGTACAGGCCGGTGAACAGGGCGTTGGCCAGCAGGACGCCGGTGGACTCGTGGGCACGCCCCGGGTCGATGGTGTCCGGCTCCGTGCTACCGAGCCGGAACACGCCACCGTCGGCGCTGCCCTTGTCCTTGTCACCGTCACCGCCGCCACAGGCGGTAGCGGCCAGGGCGACGACAACCGCGCCCACGACCCACTTGGCGCTCTTGGCACCGCGCATGGGTTTCCTCCTCATGAGTCCACTGATCGACTTGAGGGGCAAAAAAACCTCGCCGACACCCCTGACGGCGAGCATTTCCGTGCCCATAGTGTGCTCGTGAGTCGGCGCGATCCCCACATCGCGTGACCCATTGACCCGAGCTCAATGGAGCCATCCTCAGGGACGGTCAGGCCGTAAACCACACTTAAGTGGTCTCGTTTTCACAACATCGATCCGCGTCAGAAACCCGAAATCCGGACAAACGGATAGGAGACAGACACGTGCGAAACGGACGGTTAGCTCATCTTCCGGAGTGTCACGGTCGGTATGCGGACACCTGAACGCAAAAATCCGATTGACAAAAGCGAACAGCCCCTCCCTTCACGGACTCCGTGAAGGGAGGGGCTGTTGCACTACCAGGGCCCTACGGCCGGCTGCGCCCGCCGTGGCCGCGGCCCGAGCAAACGCGGGCGAACGGCCGTACGGCTGTTGCTACTTGGCGGACTTGGCGCGCGACGCGGTGCGCGAGCGGTCCTTCTGGTCCAGGACGACCTTGCGGATGCGGACGGCCTCCGGGGTCACCTCGACGCACTCGTCGTCGCGGCAGAACTCCAGGGACTGCTCCAGGGAGAGCTTGCGCGGCGGCACCACGTTCTCGGTGTTGTCCGCGGAAGCCGCACGCATGTTGGTGAGCTTCTTCTCCTTGGTGATGTTCACGTCCATGTCGTCGGAGCGCGAGTTCTCGCCGACGATCATGCCCTCGTACACCTCGGTGCCGGGCTCGGTGAACAGGACGCCGCGCTCCTGCAGGTTGATCATCGCGAACGGCGTCACGGAGCCGGCGCGGTCGGCGACCAGGGAGCCGTTGTTACGGGTCACCAGCGGGCCGAACCACGGCTCGTGGCCCTCGTGGATCGAGTGGGCGATACCGGTACCGCGGGTGTTCGTCAGGAACTCCGTACGGAAACCGATGAGACCGCGCGACGGGACGACGAACTCCATGCGGACCCAGCCGGAACCGTGGTTCGACATGTTGTCCATGCGGCCCTTGCGGACGCCCATGAGCTGCGTGACCGCACCCATGTGCTCCTCGGGGACGTCGACCGTCATGCGCTCGACGGGCTCGTGCACCTTGCCGTCGATCTCCTGCGTGACGACCTGCGGCTTGCCGATGGTCAGCTCGAAGCCCTCGCGGCGCATCTGCTCGACCAGGATGGCGAGCGCGAGCTCACCACGGCCCTGGACCTCCCAGGCGTCGGGACGCTCGGTCTCCAGGACGCGGAGCGAGACGTTACCGATCAGCTCGCGGTCCAGACGGTCCTTGACCTGGCGCGCGGTGACCTTGCGGTCCTTGACCGCGGACTTGGCGTCCGCGCCCTTGCCGCTGCCGCCGCGGCCGACCATCGGGGAGGTGTTCGTACCGATGGTCATGGAGATCGCCGGCTCGTCGACCGAGATCAGCGGGAGCGCGATCGGGTTCTCCGGGTCGGCCAGGGTCTCACCGATCATGATGTCGGGGATACCGGCGACCGCGCAGATGTCACCCGGGCCCGCCACCTCGGCCGGCTTGCGGGTGAGCGCCTCGGTCATCATCAGCTCGGTGATGCGGACGTTCGACTGGGTGCCGTCACGCTTGATCCAGGTGACGGTCTGGCCCTTGCGCAGCTCGCCCTGCTCGACGCGCAGGAGCGCGATGCGGCCGAGGAAGTTGTCGGCGTCCAGGTTGGTGACGTGGGCCTGCAGCGGGGCCTCGTCGTCGTACACCGGGGCGGGGACGTGCTCCAGGATGGTGGAGAAGAACGGCTCCAGGCTGTCGCTGTCCGCGGGGACGGTGCCGTCCTCCGGCTTGGTCAGCGAGGCGACGCCGTCACGGCCGCAGGCGTAGACGATCGGGAACTCGATCTGCTCCTCGGTGGCGTCCAGGTCCAGGAACAGGTCGTAGGTGTCGTTGACGACCTCGTCGATCCGGGAGTCCGGGCGGTCCGTCTTGTTGATGCAGAGGATGACCGGCATGTTCGCCTGCAGGGCCTTGCGCAGGACGAAGCGGGTCTGGGGCAGCGGACCCTCGGAGGCGTCCACCAGCAGGACGACGGCGTCCACCATCGACAGACCGCGCTCGACCTCACCACCGAAGTCGGCGTGGCCGGGGGTGTCGATGATGTTGATCGTGATCGGGGCCCCGCCGTCCTTGGGGTGATACTTCACCGCCGTGTTCTTGGCGAGGATCGTGATGCCCTTCTCACGCTCCAGGTCGTTCGAGTCCATCATGCGGTCGTCGAGGTGCTGGTGGGCGGCGAAGGCACCGGCCTGCTTGAGCATGGCATCGACGATGGTCGTCTTGCCATGGTCGACGTGGGCGACGATGGCGACGTTACGGATGTCGTGGCGCGTGGGCACTTCGGCGCTTCTCCCGGGATCGTGGATGGCGTCGCGTACGGTCCGGCACGCGCGCCTCGGCCGGGCGAAAACCTGCCACGGCCTTACCCCATGGTACGTCGCGTGGCGGGAACCGCCTGCCGGGGGGTCTGTCAAGAGGCCGGATGTATGAGTGCGGCCGAGTGCTGCGTGGGGTGCCTCGACCGCCGTTCCTGCTGGTAAGCACACGGGTCAACGGGTACGCACGACCTTGCCCGCCGGGGGATCCGGCGGGCAAGGGACTTGAGTCACATCTGAGCTTGTGACCCTGCGGTCAACCAGACAGGCACCGCTTTGTCACCACTTCTTCGCCCCCGCTACTTCTTCTTGTCCTTCGCGGTCAGCGCCTTCTTCCAGCCGATGTCCTGGTAGCGGGGAGCGCCGAGGCCGAAGGCGCCGGCGTTGGCGAGGCCCGGCTTGACCGCCACCAGCTCCGGGCGCTGGAAGAGGGGGATGGAGCCGGCCGCGGCCCAGATCCGGGCGTCCGCCTTGCGCATCAGCTCACGGGACTGCTCCTCGTCCAGTTCGCCGACCGCCTGGTCGAAGAGCTGGTCGATGTGGTCGGTGCCGACCCGTGTGTAGTTCTGTTCGACGAGGAGCGAGCCGTCCGCGGCCGGCTCCGGCTTGGCGAAGATGGGCCGGGCGTCGGTGGCCGGGTAGGCCGTGGCGGGCCAGGAGTACAGGGCCAGGTCGTACTGGCCGGAGGCGATGTGGTCCTTGAAGAAGCTGGCGTCGGCCACCTTGATCGTCTCGGTGTTCACGCCGACCTTGCGGAGCATCCCGGCGATCCGCTCGCCGACCGTGCGCAGGGACTCCGAGCCGGGGCCCGCCGGGAGGACGAAGCGCAGGCTGAGCGCCTTGCCGTCCTTGGCGAGCATGTTGCCGGAGGTGCGGACGGGCTGCTTGGCGGGGGCCGGGGCCGGGGAGGCCTTGGCGGGGTCGGCCCCCTCGCCGTCGCGGACCGGGGCCCCCTTGCCGTCGTCCTCGGCGTCCTGCGCCCGGGCGGCGCGGGCGATCAGGGCCGCCTGGGCGAGCAGGGACGCCCGCTGCTGGGCCCCGAAGGGGGCGGGGGCGAGCACCGGGGACGGCTCGCCCTGGTCCTGCGCCGGGACGGTGTCGGTCTTCGGGCGGTCGGCGGTCGCCGACCGCGGCTCGCCGTTGGCCCCGTCGTCCTGGCCCACGATGTAGAGCCCGTCGTTTCCGGTGCCCGGACCCGACGGGGTCTTCGAGTCGTCCTGCGGCGCGCTCTCCGGGCCGGCCTTGGCGGCGGGCTCGGTGATCTTGCCGTTCTTGCGCCAGCCCGCGTCCGCGAACAGGGCCTGGGCCGCGCGGGTGTCCAGGCCGCCGAGCGCGTCGCTGTTGTCGGCGTACGCCCGCTGCCCGGCCAGGGCCAGGTGGCTGCCGACCGGCTTCGCGGGCAGCCCGAGCGGCTTCAGCACGACCTCGGCCAGCGCCTGGCGGTCCAGGGCCCGGGCCACCGCCCGGCGCACCCGCTCGTCCGCCAGCGGGCCGGAGGCCCCGTTCATCGCGAGCTGGGTGTAGGCCGGCTCCAGGGACTTCCGCACGGTGAAGGCCTTCAGCGCCGTCTGCTCGGCCGCGTACTGCTTGACCGAGGCGAGGTGCTTCTGGCGGCTCTCCGTCTCCGCCGCCGCCTTCTCCTCGTCCGCCCCGAAAGCGGTCGCCCAGGACAACGTGGCCTGCGCCGGCGTCAGCGCGGCCTCCGGGCCGTGGGCCGGGGCGCCGCCCGCGCCCGGGCCGTTCTTGGCGGCCGCGTCCCGGCGGGCCAGTGCGATCCGGTCGGCCGCGGCCCGATCGATCTCCGCCAGATCGAGCTTCCCGGCGGCCAGCGCCGCCGGGCGCTCGGCCCGCGGGACCGCCGTCAGGATCAGCGTGTCCAGCTTGGCCGGACGGCCCCACCAGCGCGCGTTGCGGGTCAGGGCGGCGGTCCCGGTCTTCTTGTCGATCGCGCCCAGCCCGAAGGGTCCGGCGGTGATCTTCAGGGCGCCGCGGGCGCCCTCGTTGAAGGCCTCCGGGGTGCCGGTGACCTGCTTGGGGTAGAGAGGGGTGAAGAGGGCGCGCCAGTCGGCGTACGGCTTGTTGAAGGTGACCCTGACCTCCAGGTCGGTCTTGCCCTTCTCGATCTTCTCGATCCGGTCGTAGCCGGCGTTGCGCGCCGTCCAGTACGCCGAGTCCTTGCCGTTCAGGGCACGCCACTGGGCCACGAAGTCGGCGGCGCCGATCTCGCGCCCGTCGCTCCACACCGCCTTCTGGTTCAGCTTGTACTGGACGACCTGCTTCGGCTCCCGCTCGATGACCCCGGCCTTCTCCAGGTAGTCCGGGTTGACCACCGGCCGCCCCTTGGCGTCCAGCACGAAGAGCTGCGGCAACACGGCGCCGGCGATCCTGTTGGTGGTGGCGTCCGCGTCGGCCTGGAAGGTGTTGAGGGTGTCCGGGAGCGCGTCGACCGCCCAGCGCAGCACACCCCCGTCCGCGACCCTGTCGCGGGTGGTCGTGGCGATGTCCTGTTCTGCGGCGGCCTGACCGCCCTCGTCGTCACCCGCGCCGCAGCCCGTGAGCAGCGGCAGTGCGAGGACTCCCGAGGTCAGGAGCGCCAAGGACCTGCGCCTTCTCTGGGACATGGGTGGTACCTCCGGGGCGGGGCGTGGGGGAAGCATGATCACGTTCGGCGGTATATGGAGCTGATCACACCGGTTGCCGGAACCCACTGAAATAGACGGTCCGCCGCACCCCTCGCAGCCGCCTCTCGCCACGCCGCGAACCCCACCCGTGCGGACCAATCCCGCTTGCGCCGCAGGAGGCGTTCCCCCGGGAGAGGGATGAGAATGGGGGGCAGGGAGGGGCGCACGGTTCACGCCTGCGCGCCCGCAATCGCTGCACGTCCCTTCACAACGGGGGACGTGAAGCGCGACACTCGCAGGCGCACATGAGCGTTGCCACCGCACCTGGCGGAAGTGAGGGCAAATCATGTCCCTGCAAGACGATCTGAGTGCCGTACGGCGCAACCTGGACGAGCTGACGCGCAAGGTCGAGCGGCTGGAGCAGCAGGCCGCCCGGCAGAAGCCGTCGACGACGGCGGCCGGTCCGGACCCGTCCCAGATGGTGACGGTCCCGGACACCCCCTACGACAGCTCCCTGTGGACGGACTCCGACGACGAGGGCCTGGGCGCCCGCGACCGTCGCGCCCCCTGAGGCAGCCCGTCACGGGCCCGCATCCACCCGCGCCCCGTCCGGTCCGGCCGTCCGCGGCCGGGCCGCCCGGGGCACCCCTCATCACTCCTCCCGGAGTCTTCTTTGGCCACAGGCACGGAACGACCCCAGCAGCGGCCCGGCGGCGTCCATGACGCCTCACGGGCCGCGATCGCGGCCCGGCACCTGCGGACCGACCGGTGGTGGCTGGCCCCCGCCGGCACCGCGGCCGGGCTGTTCGCCTTCATCGTCTACTCGACCTGGCGGGCCTTCGCGAACGCCGACTACTACGCGGCCCCGTACGTCTCCCCCTTCTACTCCCCGTGTCTCGCGGAGAACTGCGTCCCGATGAAGGGCGGGCCCAACTGGGAGGTCTTCGGCAGCTGGTGGGGCCTCTCCCCCGCCCTGCTGATCCTGATCTTCCCGCTCGGCTTCCGGCTGACCTGCTACTACTACCGCAAGGCCTACTACCGGGGCTTCTGGGCCTCGCCGCCCGCCTGCGCGGTCGCCGAACCGCACGCGAGGTACACCGGCGAGTCCCGCTTCCCGCTGATCCTCCAGAACGCGCACCGGTACTTCTTCTACGCGGCGGTCCCGGTCGCGGGCATCCTCACGTACGACACGGTGCTGACCTTCCGCGACGAGCACTACGACTGGGGCCACATGGGCCTCGGGACCCTGCTGTTCCTGGTCAACATCACGCTGATCTGGGCCTACACCCTGTCCTGCCACTCCTGCCGCCACATCATGGGCGGCCGGCTCAAGCACTTCTCGAAGCACCCGGTGCGCTACCGGCTCTGGGGCTGGATCAGCCGGCTCAACGCCCGCCACATGCAACTGGCGTGGGCCTCCCTGATCAGCGTGGCCCTCTGCGACTTCTACGTGTACCTGCTGGCCAGCGGCGCCTTCACCGACCCGAGGATCTTCTGAGATGGCTCAAGTGGAACGGCAGCAGTGGGACGTGGTCGTGGTCGGCGCCGGGGGCGCCGGGCTGCGGGCCGCGATCGAGGCCCGCGAGCGCGGCGCCCGTACCGCCGTGATCTGCAAGTCCCTCTTCGGCAAGGCCCATACGGTGATGGCGGAGGGCGGGATCGCCGCCTCCATGGGCAACGTCAACGAGCACGACAACTGGCAGGTGCACTTCCGCGACACCATGCGCGGGGGAAAGTTCCTCAACCAGTGGCGGATGGCGGAACTCCACGCGAAGGAGGCCCCCGACCGGGTCTGGGAGCTGGAGACCTGGGGGGCGCTCTTCGACCGGACGCCCGACGGGAAGATCTCCCAGCGCAACTTCGGCGGGCACGAGTACCCGCGCCTCGCGCACGTCGGCGACCGCACCGGCCTGGAGCTGATCCGCACGCTCCAGCAGAAGATCGTCGCGCTCCAGCAGGAGGACTTCAAGGAGTACGGGGACTACGAGGCCCGTCTCAAGGTCTTCCAGGAGTGCACGGTCACCAGGGTCCTGAAGGAGGGGCCGAGGGTTTCGGGCGCCTTCTGCTACGAGCGCGAGTCCGGCCGCTTCTTCGTGCTGGAGGCCCCGGCGGTCGTCCTCGCCACGGGCGGGATCGGCAAGTCCTTCAAGACCACCTCCAACTCCTGGGAGTACACGGGCGACGGCCACGCGCTGGCCCTGCTCGCGGGTGCGCCCCTGCTCAACATGGAGTTCGTGCAGTTCCACCCGACCGGCATGGTCTGGCCGCCGTCGGTCAAGGGCATCCTCGTCACCGAGTCCGTGCGCGGTGACGGCGGGGTGCTGCGCAACTCCGAGGGCAAGCGGTTCATGTTCGACTACGTCCCCGACGTCTTCAAGGAGAAGTACGCCGAGTCGGAGGCGGAGGGCGACCGCTGGTACGAGGACCCGGACCACAACCGGCGCCCGCCCGAACTGCTGCCGCGCGACGAGGTGGCGCGGGCGATCAACTCCGAGGTGAAGGCGGGCCGCGGCTCACCGCACGGCGGGGTCTTCCTCGACGTGTCCACCCGGATGCCGGCCGAGCGGATCAAGCGGCGGCTCCCGTCGATGTACCACCAGTTCAAGGAGCTGGCGGACGTGGACATCACGGCGGAGCCGATGGAGGTGGGTCCGACCTGCCACTACGTGATGGGCGGGATCGCGGTCGACTCGGAGTCCGCCGCCACCGTCGGGGTGCCGGGGCTGTTCGCGGCGGGTGAGGTCGCGGGCGGGATGCACGGCTCGAACCGGCTCGGCGGCAACTCCCTCTCCGACCTGCTGGTCTTCGGACGGCGGGCCGGGCTGCACGCGGCGCAGTACGCCGCCGCCGCCGGACGCCCGGCGGTCGCCCAGGCGGAGATCGACGCGGCGGCGACGGAGGCGCTGGCCCCCTTCCACGCCGCCGAGGGCGCGGAGAACCCGTACACGCTCCACCAGGAACTGCAGACGACGATGAACGACCTCGTCGGCATCATCCGGCGCGCGGGCGAGATGGCCGAGGCGCTGGAGAGGCTCGCGACCCTGCGCGTACGGGCCTCCCGGGCCGGTGTCGAGGGACACCGGCAGTTCAACCCCGGCTGGCACCTCGCCCTGGACCTGCGGAACATGCTGCTGGTCAGCGAGTGCGTGGCCCGCGCGGCCCTGGAGCGCACCGAAAGCCGGGGCGGGCACACCCGCGAGGACTGCCCGTCGATGGAGCGCAGCTGGCGGCCGGTGAACCTGCTGTGCCGGCCGGTCGACCCGGTGCCGGCGGATCCGGCGGCCGACCGGATCGCCCTGGTCCGCACGCTCACCGAGCCCATCCGCCCCGACCTGCTCGCGCTCTTCGAGAAGGAAGAGCTGGTCAAGTACCTCGCCGAAGAGGAGCTGTACGAATGAGTACGTACGACGCGAGCTTCCGGATCTGGCGGGGCGACGCGGAGGGCGGGGAACTGCGGGACTTCACCGTCGAGGTGCACGACGGTGAGGTGGTGCTGGACATCGTCCACCGGCTCCAGGCCACCCAGGCCTCGGACCTGGCGGTGCGCTGGAACTGCAAGGCGGGCAAGTGCGGCTCGTGCAGTGCGGAGGTCAACGGCCGGCCGCGGCTGATGTGCATGACGCGCATGTCCACCTTCGAGCGGTCCGAGACGATCACCGTCACGCCGCTGCGCGCCTTCCCGATCGTCCGGGACCTGGTCACGGACGTGTCCTTCAACTACGCCAAGGCGCGGGAGGTCCCGGCCTTCGTGCCGCCGGAAGGGGTGGCCCCGGGCGCGTACCGGATGCAGCAGATCGACGTGGAGCGCTCGCAGGAGTTCCGCAAGTGCATCGAGTGCTTCCTGTGCCAGGACACCTGCCACGTGGTGCGCGACCACGAGGAGAACAAGGGCGCCTTCGCCGGTCCGCGCTTCCTGATGCGGGTGGCGGAGCTGGACATGCACCCGCTGGACGCGGCGGAGGAGGCGGGCCTGGACCGCAAGCGCACCGCGCAGGAGGAGCACGGGCTCGGATACTGCAACATCACCAAGTGCTGTACGGAGGTCTGCCCGGAGGGCATCAAGATCACCGACAATGCGCTGATCCCGCTGAAGGAGCGGGCGGTGGACCGCAAGTACGACCCGCTGGTGTGGCTGGGGAACAAGATCGGCCGCCGACAGGGCTGACGGCCGGGCCCGGGCCCCGTCGGAAGGGCCCGGGCCGGCGGCCGCCGGTACGACTCCGCATGCGAGGCCGGGAAACCCCCCATAACCTCCCAATTGTGATTCCGCCGAGAAGCAGGCCGCGCCGCAGGACGTTCGCACGGGCCGGGCTCGCCCTGGCGGCCGGGCTGCTCGCGGTCAGCGGCTGGGGCGCGGCCGGGGCGACGCCCGCGCGGGCCGAGGATCCCGTCACCCTGTCCCAGCAGGGTCAGATCACCGACCTCGTGGGGGCCCTGGGCGACCGGCAGGGCGCCGTCACCGCCGCGCTCGACGAACTGTACGCCGACCGGAAGATCCAGCTCTTCGTCGTCTACGTACGGGACTTCTCCGGGCGCTCCGCCCAGAGCTGGGCCGACGCCACCGCGCAGCGCAACGGCCTCGGCCAGAACGACGTCCTGCTGGCCGTGGCGACCGGGGCCCGCCAGTACGCCTATTCGGCCGATGTCGACTCCGGTTTCACCGAGCAGCAGCTGGCCACCGTCGCGCAGACCGCCATCGAGCCCGCCCTGAAGCAGAACGACTGGGCGGGCGCCGCCATCGGCGCGGCCAACGGCTACAACGCCGTCCTCGGTGGTCAGCCGGTCCCGGTGCCCACCATCACCCCCGGCCCGGCGGACCCCGGCGGCAAGGGGAGCGGCGAGAGCGGGGCCGGGGACTTCGTGCTCCCGGTGGTCGCCGTCGGCGCGGCCGGGGCGCTCGCGGCGTACGCGTACACCCGCCGCAAGCGCAAGTACGCGGCCGGGGGCGGGCGCGGTACGACGACCGGGCCGGGCTGGCCCGAAGGGGCGCCGGACCGGCTCCCGCTGCCGGAGCTGGACGCCACGGCCAAGACCCTGCTGGTGGACACCGACGACGCGGTCCGCACCAGCACCGAGGAGCTCGGTTTCGCGTCGGCCCAGTTCGGCGAGGAGGCGGCCCGTCCCTTCGTCGCGGCCTTGGCGTACGCCAAGGACGAGCTGACGCAGGCCTTCCGGCTGCGCCAGCAGCTCGACGACGCCTACCCGGAGGACGATGCGACCCGGCGCCGGATGCTGGACGAGATCGTCGCCCGGTGCACCGAGGCGAACCGGCGGCTGGACGCCGAGTCGGCGGACTTCGACCGGCTGCGGGACCTGGAGAAGAACGCCCCGCAGGCCCTGGCGTCCGTGGAGGAGCGCTACCTGGAGCTGACCGGCCGCACCACCACCGCCGAGGCGACGCTGACCGCGCTGGCCCGGCGGTACGCGGACTCGGCGTCCGCGCCCGTCGCCTCCAACGCCGAACAGGCCAAGGACCGGCTGCTGTTCGCGGCGACCAACCTGGGCCTGGCCCACGCGGCCGTCGACGCCGCCGACAACGGCACGGCGGCCGTGCACGTACGGTCCGCCGAGGGTGCGGTGGACCAGGCGGCGACCTTGATGGACGCGGTCGAGCGGCGGGCGCAGGAACTGGCGGAGGCGGCCGGGAAGCTGCCGGGCGCGCAGACCGAGACGGACACCGACCTCGCGGACGCCCGTGGGCTGCTCACCGGCACCGCGGAGGGCACCTCGACGGCGGACCTGCGCGGGCGGATCGGCCGGGCGGAGGCCGTACTGGCCGACGTACGGCGCGAGGAGGCGGCCGGCCGGTACGACCCCATCGACGCCCTGCGCCGGGTCGAGGAGGCCGACGCGGCCCTCGACGAGGCACTGGCCGGGGCGCGGGAACGGGAGTCGGGGCGGCAGCGGGCGGTGGCCCTGCTCGACCAGGCCCTGCTGGCGGCGCGCAGCTCGATCGGTGCGGCGACGGACTACATCACCACCACCCGGGGCGCAGTGGGCAGCCGGGCCCGCACCCGGCTGGCGGAAGCGGGCCGGCACCTGGAACGGGCGGTGTCGGTGGCGGCGGCCGACCCGGCGGGGGCGCTGGCCGAGGCCCAGCGGGCGGACGGACTGGCGCGGGAGGCGCAGCAGCTGGCGGAGCAGGACGTACGGGCGTACCAGGACCCGTACGCGGGCCGGCGACCCGGCGGCGGCCAGGGCGGCGCCGTACTGGGCGGGATCATCCTCGGCGAGATCCTGCGGGGCGGCCGGGGCGGCGGAGGCGGTTTCGGGGGCTTCGGCGGCGGGGGCGGGGGCTTCGGGGGCGGTTTCGGCGGCGGCGGGGGCGGCAGCGGTCCCGGCTCCTTCGGCGGCGGCGGAACGCGCGGCCGCATGGGCGGCGGCGGCCGCTTCTGAACGGCACACACATCGGCCCTGACCAGGAGAGACCCACCATGAGCAAGCAGACCATCCTCGGCCGCGTCACCCAGCTCGCCAAAGCGAACATCAACGCGCTGCTGGACCAGGCGGAGGACCCGCAGAAGATGCTGGACCAGCTGATCCGCGACTACTCGAACAACATCTCGGAGGCGGAGCAGGCGGTCGCGACGACGATCGGCAACCTGCGGATGCTGGAGGCGGACCACAAGGAGGACGTGGAGGCGGCCGCCGAGTGGGGCGGCAAGGCTCTGGCGGCGAGCAAGAAGGCGGACGAGCTGCGGGCGTCGGGGGCGACGGCGGACGCCGACACGTTCGACAACCTCGCGAAGGTGGCGCTGGGCCGGCAGATCCAGTCCGAGAAGGAGGCGACCGTGGCGGAGCCGACGATCGCGGCCCAGACGGAGGTCGTCGACAAGCTCAAGTCGGGCCTGGACGCGATGCGGAACAAGCTGACGGAGCTCCAGGCGAAGCGAGACGAACTGGTGGCCCGGGCGAAGACGGCCCAGGCGCAGAACACGATGCTGGACGCGGTGAAGAACATCGACGTCATGGACCCGACGAGCGATTTGGCGCGCTTCGAGGACAAGGTGCGGCGGGAGGAGGCGAGGGCGCTGGGCAGGCAGGAGCTCGCCGCGTCCTCCCTGGACGCCCAGTTCGAAGCCCTGGACGACCTGGGCAAGACCTCGGAGATCGAGGCCCGGCTCGCCGCCCTCAAATCCCGCAAGGCCGCCTAGAAGAGACGGGCCCGTCGCACACCACGTGCGACGGGCCCGTCCGCACGGGGCGCCACAAAACCAGTGGAGCCGCCCCGCCGTGCGTCGTTACCGTGCTGCCGAACAAGTCGTCTAGGCAAGGACGTTCCGTTGTACACCCTGTGAGACCCCCCGAGTGCTGATTCGTCGCGCGTCGCACATGTGCGCCGCGCTCCTTTCTGCTGCGGTCTTCTCACTGGAACCGGTGTACTTCTGTGCTCAATACCTGGGTGGTCGCTCCCACCTGCCTGCCGCTCGTTCTCCGCCGATGCCACACGTGCGCGTCCGAGCGCTTCCGGGCGAACGGCAAATTCCGCGTCAACGCCAACCACAAGCTCCTCGACGCCTGGCTCCTCGTGCTCTGCACCGCTTGCGGGGACACGGCGAAGCTCACGGTCCTGGAGCGGGTGCACGTGCGCTCCGTACGACCCGAGCTGCTGGACCGACTGCACGACAACGACCCGGGCCTGGCAGCCGAACTGCTCCAGGATCCGGTCGTGCGGCGCCGCAATCACATCGCCCTCGACTGGGACGGCGCCTGGCGCCTCGACACCGGCGGATCGGATCACCTGGACCGCGAGGTGATCGACGTCTCGGTCCGCTTCGCAGCACGGATCCCGGTCCGGCCCGTGCGATTGATCTCTGAGGGGTGCGGTCTTTCACGGGCCGAGGTCGAGAGACTGATCACGGACGGGAAGCTCGTCTCGGCGGTCCGGCTGGGCGGCAAGCTCTCCGGGGACTTCACCTTCACGCTCAAGCGCTGACCCCTCCCCGGGGGCCCGGGGCCGGTCCGGCGGGATCCGCCGGACCGGCCCTGGGTCGCCTACGTCGGCTGGAGCCGGAACCCCTCGGCCCGCTCCGCCGCGGCGGCCCGCACGTCCGGATCCTCCATCGGGTCGTCACGCAGTGCGACCACCTGTTGCCGCACCCCGGCGTCGGCGCGCACGGCGGCGACGGCCAGCAGTCGGGTCCGTGCCTCGCAGTCCCGCAGGCACTCGCCGTACAGGTCCTGTGCCCCGCCCGGGTCGATGGCCGCGATCGCTTCCAGGTAGTCGGCCCGCTCGTAGGTGTGGGGCGTCCGCTTCACGAGGCGGCGCAACCGCGGCACCGCGGCGGCTGCGAGGGGCCCGAGGTGGGCCAGGCGCCGGGCGGTGTCGTCGGGGCCGCACCACTCGCCGGACTCCTCCTGGTGGGCGAGCTCCCCGAGCAGCGCCGGCAGGTCCTCGGGGCCGGGGTGGGCGGCCAGTACCTCCTCGCCCAGCCGAGCCAGCCATTCCCGTCCGTCCCGGGCCCAGTCGCGGGCGGCGGGGACGGCCAGCGCTCCGAGCCTGCGGACGGCCGGACGGACCGGGGGCAGCGGCCGCGTGCCGTCGGCGGTGCCGAGCAGCGGCACGAGCGGGATCAGTCCGGGCTGCGGGCCGCGGGGGACGAGCGCGCGCAGCGCGTCCACCAGGTCGTCCTTGGTCGTACCGGGCGCGGCGATCAGTGCGAGCAGCTGGTCCGTGTCGAGGCGGTCGCGACCGGTGTCCGCCCTCACGGCGCGCAGGGCCTGTGGGTCCCGCTCGATCCCGAAGAGGTCCCACGGTTCGCTGGCCCAGGGCCGGTCCGCCTCGCCGACGGTCCGTTTCCGCGCCACGTCACCGAGGTCCTCCCACCAGGCCCGGGGCCATGCCCCGGCGATCGACTCCACGACATGAACCCAGTGTTCACCGTCCCGGACGTAGCTCCGCAGCCCTTCCCGGGCCTCGGCGGATCCCGCCAGGGCGAGGAGTTCCAGTACGGAGGCCGCCCGCCACATGGCCTCTTCGTCCTCGGCCAGCTGACCGAGGAGCGGACCGAGCGGCAGCTCGAGGTCGCGGACCAGCCGGGCGTGGTACAGGGCGCGTTGGTCGCACTGGCTGTCCCAGCGCTGTTCCTTGCGGATGCAGTCGTACACGAACGGAGCCGCTGCGGCGGGGTCCTGGAGGGCGCGGACGTGGCCGAGGCCGCGCCCTCGTTGCAGGAGCCCCTGGAGGGAGTCGGACGGCGCGTACGCCGGGAAGTCTGCTGTCATCCCGGGGCACGATGCCGTACGACTCCGCCCGCGACCAACGGATTCCTCCGCGGGCCGCCCGCTACCCGTACATGCTCAGCAATTGCTCCGCCGACAGTTCGGTGACGGCCTCCGATGCCGAGCCGGGCAGCGGGAGTTCGAACCAGACCGTCTTGCCGCGGTGGGTGCGGCGCGTGCCCCAGCCCGCCGACAGCAGGCCGACCAGCTGGAGGCCGCGGCCGCCCTCGTCGGTGTCGCGGGCGCGCCGGCGGCGGGGCTGGACCAGGTTCGCGTCCCAGACCTCGCAGACCAGCGTGCGGTCCAGCAGCAACCGCAGCCGGATCTCGCCCTCCCCGTACCGCAGGGCGTTGGTGACCAGTTCGCTGACCAGCAGTTCGGTCGTGTCCAGCAGGCCCTCCAGGCCCCAGGCCGGGAGCTTGGCCCGGGCCAGTTCACGGGCCCGGCCCACCGAGCGGGCCTCGCGCGGCAGTTGCCAGTCGCCGACCGCGTCCAGCGGCAGGCCCTGCACCCGTGCCATGAGCAGGGCGATGTCGTCCTCGCCGTGCCGGGTGTCGAGGGTGTTCAGCACGTGGTCACAGACGTCCTCCAGCGGCCGGACCGGATCCGCGAGGGCCGCGCGCAGCCCGCGCAGCCCCTCTTCCAGGGGATGGTCGCGGGACTCCACGAGGCCGTCCGTGTAGAGGGCCAGCAGTGCGCCCTCCGGCAGGTCGACCTCGACCTCCTCGAAGGGTTCGCCGCCCACGCCCAGCGGCATCCCGGGCGGCACCTCCAGGAGCAGTGCGGGCCGCGGGACGCCGGCCTCGTCCGGGGGTTCGACCAGTACGGGCGGCATGTGGCCCGCGTTGGCGATCGTGCAGCGCCGCGTCACCGGGTCGTAGACCGCGTACACGCAGGTGGCCAGGTACACCTCGGAGCGGTCCGCGTCCCGCGAGTGCAGGGCCGCCCGGGAGGCCTGTTGGGAGCCGCCGGGGGCGCCGAGGCCGCGGGCGATCTCGTCGAGCGCGGTCAGTACCTCCGCCGGTTCGAGGTCCAGCAGGGCCAGGGTGCGTACGGCGGTCCGCAGTTCTCCCATGGCCACGGCCGCCCGCAGGCCGCGGCCCATGACGTCGCCGACGACCAGCGCGGTGCGGTGCCCGGGGAGCTCGATGACGTCGAACCAGTCCCCGCCGACCTCGGTGGCCGCGTTGCCGGGCAGGTACCGGCAGGCGATGTCGAGGCCGGCCGCTTCCGGGTCGCCGGGGGGCAGCAGGCTGCGCTGCAGGATCAGCGCCCGCTCGTGCTCGCGCCGGTAGAGGCGGGCGTTGTCGATGCACACGGCGGCCCGTGAGGCCAGTTCCACGGCCACCGCCCGGTCCCGTTCGCCGAAGGGTTCGCTGCCCTTGGTGCGGGAGAACTGGGCGAGCCCGACGACCGTGTCGTGGGCGACCAGCGGCACGACCAGCGTGGACTGGACGAGGTCCTCCGGTCCGCCGCCCTCGAGCAACCGCGGCCGCGCCGTGCGCAGGGCCAGCGCGCCCGGCGACGCGGCCGGGTAGCGGTGGATGTCGCCTACGGAGACCAGTGCGCCGGGTCCCGACAGCGGGGCGTCGGAGACGGCGGAGGAGAAGGCCACCCGGCGCAGGGCGGCCGAGGGCGTGCGGGCCGGGCCCTGGCCGGGCAGGCTGGGCACGCCCGGGCCCTGCGGGCGGGCGGGCCGGTCGTCGTCGCCGAGCAGCAGGCCCTGATAGAGGTCGACGGCGGCCAGGTCGCAGAAGCCGGGGACGGTGACGTCGAGGAGTTCGCGGGCGGTGGTCTCCAAGTCGAGCGAGTTGCCGATGCGGTGCCCGGCCTCGTTGAGGAGGGCCAGGTTGCGCCGGACCCCGGCGGCCTCCCGGGCGGCGAGGTGGCGGCGGGTGACGTCGGTGCCGATCCCGGCGACACCGATGGGGCGGCCGCTGCCGCCGTGGACGCGGTAGAGGTTGATGGACCAGTGGCGGTTCTCCCGACTGCGGGGGGTGGCGCCGGTGATCCGCAGATCGGTGACCGACTCCCCGGTGTCCAGCACCCGGCGCAGGGCTTCGGTCATCCGGTCGGCCTCGTGCGCCGGCAGGTAGTCGTGCACGGTCCGGCCGCGGTGCTCCTCGACGGCGCCCCCGAAGACGGTGGCGAAGCGGCGGTTGGCCCGCTGCACGGTGAGGTCCGTACCGAAGAGCAGGAACCCGAAGGGGGATTGGCCGAATATCGCCTGTGAAGCCGCGAGGTCGGATTCGATCCGGCGCAGCGCGCGTACGTCGACGACGACGCACAGTGCGGCGCGCTCGGCGGTCTCGGTCTGGGTGGGCATCACATAGATCTCGGCCACGCCGTGCGCGCCGTTCCCGCCCGGGATCCGGAAGGGGATCAGGCCCGTCCATTCCTTGCCGTCGAGGATCTCGGCGACCTTGCGGTGCGCGTCGGGACGCAGCTCGGGCGGCATGAAGGCGTCGACCGGGTCGCGTCCCACGACCTGGGAGGCGCCCAGCCCGAACAGTTCCTCGGCGCGCAGGCTCCACTGGTCGATGAGACCGTCGGGTCCGATCGAGAAGGATGCAACCTTTATGTAGTCATATATCGAGCCAGGCGGACTGCTGTGCCACAGGGCGTCGTGCCATGTCTCTCGCGGCACGTCGGTCTGATGTGCCTGCGCAGGTATCTCGCTCACGCGACCGTCCCCTCCAGCTCACCGCAACCGGACCGGCCATGACCGAAGTATTCAGCACCACGGCCCCGGACGGCACGGCGTTCACGATCACAGCACGGTCTCGATGATTTCGAGCCATGTCGCACGATCCCCTCCGAGCACCTCCCCCCGGCTGCCGCCGGGAGGCGTTCCCGAAAGGTCACGCGCCACCGTTCACCTTGTTACTCACCAGGAAGAGCCAATTCGAACCACACAGTCTTGCCCGATTTCCCGTGCCGGGTCCCCCAGCGTTGCGAGGAGACGGCGACGAGGTGCAGGCCACGGCCCCCCTCGTCGTCGTGGTCGGCGACCCGTTCGCGGGGCGGATCCGGAAGCGGATCTGAAACCTCCACGAGCAGCGCGGGGCCGCCCGCGGGGCTGCCGGCGGCTGGATTGCGCCGTTCCAGGCGGACTCCGATGGGCCCGGAGGCGTACCGCAGGGAATTGGTGACGAGCTCGCTGACCAGCAGGACGGTCACATCGCCGACGGCCTCCAGGCCCCAGTCGTGCAAGGTGCCGCGGACGGCGTGGCGGGCGGTGCGGACGGCACCGGGCTCGGCGGGGAAGGCCCACTCGGCGCACTCACCGTCTGTGTCGATCACGCCGATCACTTCCCGGGCCAGCAGCGACCCCAGTCCGGTTCGTCGGGGACGAAAGGAGGACGAGATAGGGATTAATAGCGACATACCCGATATTTGGGGCGTCGTACCACTCGATCCCCGCCCACCGGCGCACTGTGGCGCAGACGGCCTAGACCGCGAGCGTCACGCGCCCCCGCCACCGCCGTGGCGCAGCCTGCGTCCGGCCTCGGCCACCGCGGGCCGGTCCTGGTCCAGCCAGTCCACCGACTCCAGCTCCTCCGGCCCGAGCCAGCGCAGCTCGTCGTGGTCCTCCAGCGGGGCGGGCACTCCGGACAGCAGCCGGGCCGTCCACACGTGCAGGACGAGCCCGGGGCGCAGCGGCCACTCGCCCGGGATCCGCTCCAGCGGCTCGGCCTCCACGCCGAGCTCCTCGCGCAGTTCGCGCACCAGCGCGTCGGGGACGGACTCACCCGGTTCGGCCTTGCCGCCCGGCAGCTCCCAGCGTCCGGCGAGCTCGGGCGGTGCGCTGCGGCGGGCGGCCAGCAGGCGCCCCTCATGACAAAGGGCTCCGCCCACGACCACTCGTACCGTCATGGGCGGAGCCTATGCCAGCGTCGCGGGGCGCTGCGACGCTCAGTTCATCGTGGCGGTCTGACCGATCCGCTCGACCCAGTAGAGCTGCTTGTGTCCTCGGTCTTCGAGGCTGTCGGCGACCTTCTGGGCCTCGGCCCGGGTGGCGTACCGACCCACCCGGTAGCGGTTGCCGTTGTCGTCCTCGCGTATGACCAGCCACGGAAGCAGGGCACCGCTGTCGTTCATTGCGTTTCACCCTCCGCCGACGTACCTGTCCGGGAAACCGCATTGCGCATATGCCCGAGCTTACGCCCGACCTTTACGGAGCGGATACGGTTTTTCACGAAGAGGTACCTCACAGGCGTACGCATCCGGCCATGCGTACGAGCGGGCCGTGCGCGCCGGTCCGAACGGGGCGCGCAGAGGGCCCGGGCGGGGCCACCGCGCCGCCGTACGGCGGGCATCCGCGCAGGTGGCGCCGAGGGAGCGGCGGAGCGACCGGCGCGCTGCCGGCCGGGGCGCGGGAGGCGGGGGTCCCGACATGCGGACCGAACGGTCCGGGGACGGCCGGGGGCGGGTGGGCGCGGGCGTTCACCATCGCGCCGAAATCCGCCGGGTCGCGGGCGTTGCGCCGGCCGCGCGTGAACCCCCGGGCGGCGCCCGGGGGTTCACGCTGCCGCGGGAGCCGCTAACGCACCGGGAGGTGGTACGCCAGGCGGTAACGGTCCGCCGGGACCACCACGTCGGCCGTCTCCACGGCGCGGCCGGAGGCGTAGTAGGTGCGGCCGATCACCAGCACCACGTGCCCCGGCACCCCGCCGAGGAGCAGGATCTCCTCCGCCAGACCGGGCCGTGCGCCGACCTCCTCGACCACGTTGTCCACGACGACGTCGATCGCGGCCATCCGGTCGACCACCCCGGAGCCGCCCAGCGGCCCTTCCTCCGGCAGCATCACGGGGGTCCGGCCGGTCACGGCCAGCGGTTCCCAGGAGGTCGACAGCATCATCGCCTCCCCCGCGTCGCGGAAGACGTACCGCGTCCGCATCACGCGCTCGCCCGGCTCGATGCCGAGCCGCTTCGCGATCTCCGCGGGCGCACCCGTCTGCTCGCTGCTCGACTCCCACGTGCCGCGCGCCTCGGCGTCGGCCTGCTCCTGCCGGAACGGCGTCGAGGCACCTCCCGTGCGATAGCCGGCGCGGGCGACCCGCCGCGGGACCGGTTGTTCCCGTACGTACGTGCCGGATCCGGACCGGCCCTCGACCAGCCCCTCCGCCATGAGGACCTTGCGCGCCTCCAGGGCCACGGTGTCGGAGACCCCGTACTCCTCGCGGATGCGTGCCTGAGAGGGGAGCCGGGCGTGCGGGGGCAGAGAACCGTCGACGATCTTCCGTCGCAGGTCCCCGGCCACGCGCAGATAGGCCGGCTGCTCACCGAAAGTCACTGGCCACTCCCATCAGGTTGACAGACAGCTACACCCTGGCAACCGACGGTTGAAGACCGCAAGCAAGGGCCAGAGTTTCACTCGAAGTGATGAAGCCAGGTCACTCAAACCCGCTACCCTGCGTTACCCGCGCGACGTCACACCGACTCGGACGAGGGCCCCCCGTCGGTCCCGCCGTCCGGGTCCTCCGGGTCGCCCCGGCTGTCCCGCATCCACTGCGGAACCACCGTCGAAAGCCCGTACGCACCGCGCAGCGCCTGCTCCGTCTCCAGGGACGTCGCGGCCAGCGCCCCGTCCCACTGCTTGTTGAACTCCTCCGGCGACCCGGCCTGCGAGGCGCGCTGCCACTGCGCACGCGCCGCCTCCACTCGCACCAGCTGCGCCGGAACGGCCTTCTCCAGCCCCGCCCGGGCCGCGTCCCCCCGGAGGAGCTCCGCCTCGGCGCCCAGTACCGCGTGCACCTCGCGCGCCCACGCCCGGTACTCGGGCAACGCGTCCTCCACATCGCTGTCGGGCGGCCGGCTCATGACGAACTCGGCGGTGTTGGCGGCCCGGAGGAAGGCCACCTGCTCGGGCCGCAGCATTCCGGCGTCCTTGCGCAGGCTGCCCCGCCACTCCTCCTCGGTCGTACCGATCACGCAGAGCAGCGTCCGGTCCCCCTCGCGCCAGGACCGGCGCGAGGGCGCGTAGTAGAACATCTCCGCGTACTCCGGCAGCGCCCACGTGTCCATCGCGTACTCGTCCTGGGCCTTCCAGCACGCGTCCTCGGACGCGCGGTCGGCCTCGCGCGACTCGGGAGCCCCCGGCACGTCCAGCGTCTTCGACGCGGTGACCTCACCGTGGTGCACCCGCGCGCAGTCGATCCGGTAGGTCACGGGCCGTTCGTCGATCAGGTCCCCGCCGGGAACGTTGAAGCAGTCGCCCGCCCGCAGGTCGCCGAGGTCCGTGAGCTCGCCCTCGACGTCGGCGTACTCGCTCAGCGACGGGAACCGGTCGCCGGCGGCACTGAGGACCCGCCCGGCGGTGAAGACCAGCGCGCCGGTCATCACCACGGACACCACCAGGCCCACGATCGCCAGGGCCTTGCCCCGGTCCCCCCGCTTGGCGATCTGCACGAGGGCCGCGATGCCGAACGCCACGCCGAGCGGCGGGAAGCACAGCAGCCCGGACAGCAACGAGGCCAGTGCGAAGCCGTTGAGCGCCGGCGGCTGCTGTCCGTAGCCCGGCGGCGGACCCCAACCCTGGTGCGGGGGCGGCGGGGGCCAGGAGTGGCCCGGTCCGGGAGGAGGACTCGGCGGGGTGCTCACGGGGCGGACTCCAACGCAGGGTGCCGTCGCAGGACGACAACGCAGGGCGGCATGGCGGGGCGGCATGGCCGGGCGCGCCGCGGAAGGCGCGAACGAATGCGCGAAATAGTACGCAGCGGGGCGCCCGGCGGGTCGGTCGCCCCCGTACCTCGCGCACGGCCCGGTCGGCGCCCGCGACTCCCGCGCAGTGGTACGTGACACGGCCCCTGGTCTCGATGACCGACGGGTAACATCCGTGCCGTACACCGGCCATGACCGAGCAAAGGTGTCCCCCACATGACGCACGCACTCCCCGGCTACATCTGTTCCGAGGACGGCACCCGCGCAGACGTCCGGACCGCCCCGTGGGCGTGCCCGGTCTGCGGCGGACCCTGGGACCTCGATTTCACCCCGGACCCGACGGCGGTACTGGAACCGGCCGCGGGACCGAATTCGCTGTGGCGGTACGGGTCCGTGCTGCCGCTGCCCGGGGCGTTCTCCGTTTCGCTGGCCGAGGGGCACACTCCGCTGGTCCCGTTGGCGGAGCGGATCCACGCCAAACTCGACTTCCTGATGCCCACGCGGTCCTTCAAGGACCGGGGCGCGGTGATGCTCGCGGAGCTCGCCCGGCGGCTCGCACCGCAGCGGGTCGTGGCGGACAGCAGCGGCAACGCCGGTACGGCCGTGGCCGCGTACTGCGCGCGGGCCGGACTGACCTGCGAAGTCTTCGTGCCCGAGGGCACGTCGGAGAAGAAGACGGCACGGATGCGGGCGCACGGCGCGGCCGTCCGCGTGATCCCCGGTGGCCGCGAGGACGCCGCGGAGGCCGCCCGGGCAGCGGCGGACGCGCCCGGGGTCTTCTACGCGAGCCACGTGTTCAACCCGTACTTCCTGCAGGGGACCAAGACGTACGTGTACGAGGTGTGGGAGGAGTTGGGCGGCCGGCTCCCGGAAGCCCTGGTGGTCCCCGTGGGCAACGGCACCCTGCTGCTCGGGGCCGCCCTGGCCGTGGAGGAACTGGCCCGGCGCGGGGTCAAGCCGCCGGCCCTGATCGCGGTCCAGGCGGAGGCGGTGGCCCCGCTGGCGCAGGCCTTCGCGGCGGGCGCCGAGGAAGCCGCTCCGGTGGAACAGCGGCCGACCCTGGCCGAGGGGATCGCGATCCCGGCGCCGCCCCGCGCCCGCCAGATCCTGGCGGCGGTCCGCAAGTCCGGCGGCACCGTCCTGACCGTCCCGGACGACCGGCTGCACGAGGCCCAGCAGGACCTGGCCCGCCGCGGGCTCTCCGTGGAGCCGACCGCCGCGGCCTGTTGGGCCGCGGTGGGCCCGTCGGCGCCCGGGGATCCCCTGCAGGGCCGCACCGCCGTGATCCCCCTGTGCGGCGCGGGCGGATAGGCGGTGGGCGGACGGGCCGTGGGCGGACGGGCTGTCGGGCAGCGCGGCATCCGGGCCGCGCAGCCCGCCCCGTCCCGTCCCGCCCCGTCCCGCCCCGTCCCACGTCCATGTCGCAATTCCGCGAGCCCGGACGCGCCCGGTCTGGTGAACTGACCCCATGACCACCCATGTTGATCTCGCCGCCAAGGCCGCCGCGTTCGCGGCCCTGCACACCCCCGCCGCCCCGCTCGCCCTCGCCAACGCCTGGGACGTGGCCAGCGCCCGCATCGTCGCGGCCGCCGGCGCCCCCGCCGTCGCCACCACCAGCGCCGGCGTCGCCTGGTCCCTCGGGTCCCCCGACGGCGACGCGCTCGCCCGGGACCGGGCCCTCGACCTCGTCGCCCGCGTGGTCGCCGCCGTCCCCGTGCCCGTCACGGCCGACATCGAGGGCGGCTTCGGCGCCGACGCGGCCGCCGTGGGCGAGACCGTGACCGGGGTCCTCGCCGCCGGCGCGGTCGGCATCAACATCGAGGACGGCCACCGCGACCCCGCCGAGCAGATCGAGCGCCTGGCCGCGGCCCGCGCCGCGGCCGACGCCGCCGGGGTCCCGCTCTACATCAACGCCCGCATCGACACCTACCTGCGGGGCTTCGGCGAGGACGCCACCCGCCTGGACGACACCCTCGCCCGCGCCGCCGCCTACCTCCGCGCGGGAGCCACCGGCGTCTTCGTGCCCGGCGTCCTCGACCCGGACACCGTCGCCGAGCTCGCCAAGGGCATCGACGCGCCCCTCAACGTCCTGCTCGGCCCGGACGCCCCGACCGTCGCCGCCTTCGGCGCCCTCGGCGTCTCCCGCGTCAGCCTCGGCTCCTGGGTCGCCGAAGCCGCGTACGCCGTGGTCCGCCGTGCCGCCGAGGAGCTGATCTCGGAGGGCACCTACGGGGCGCTCGCGCACTCCCTCCCCTACGGCGAGCTGAACGACCTGCTCAAGGGTTGAGATATCCGGAAGCGTGCATGGGCCAACGACCTTAGGATCCGGGCATGAGCACCTCAGCACCGGTCGACGGCAAGGCCGCCGGGCCGGCCACCACGCCCCGCAGCAGGATCTCGGGCGCGGTCTGGGCCGCCCTCGCCCTCGTCTACGTGGTCTGGGGCTCGACCTACCTCGGCATCCGGATCGTCGTCGAGACCATGCCGCCCTTCCTCTCCGCCGGAGCCCGGTTCATCACCGCCGGCCTGCTGCTGTCCGCCGTCGTCGCCTGGCGGTACGGTCCGGCCGCACTGCGGGCCACCCGCGCGCAGCTCGCCTCGGCGGCCCTGGTCGGGCTGCTGCTGATCCTCGGCGGGAACGGCCTGGTGGTCCTCGCCGAGACCTCGGTGCCGTCGGGCCTCGCCGCGCTGCTGGTGGCGGCGGTGCCGATGTGGGTGACGGTGCTCCGGGCGAGCACCGGGGACCGGCCCCCGCTGCGCACCCTGGTCGGGGTGCTGGTGGGTCTCGCCGGGCTCGCGGTGCTGACCAGCCCGGGGCTCAGCGGCTCGGTGCGGCTGTCGGGGGTGCTGATGGTCCTGGCGGGTTCGGTCCTGTGGTCGCTGGGCTCGTTCTCGGCGCCGCGGCTGAAGCTGCCGGACAACCCCCTCACGGGCAGCGCCTACCAGATGTTCGTGGGCGGGGCCGCCGCCGTGGTCGTCGGCCTGCTGCGCGGCGAGCAGCACGGCCTGGACCCGGCGGCGTTCTCCACCGCCTCCTGGCTGGCCCTGGGCTATCTGACGGTCGTCGGCTCGCTCGTCGGTTTCACGGCGTACGTGTGGCTGCTCCAGGCCGCACCGCTGTCGCTGGTGTCCACGTACGCGTACGTCAATCCGGTCGTCGCCGTGGCGCTCGGCACGCTGATCCTCGACGAGGCCCTGACCTGGCAGATCCTGGTCGGCGGTGCGATCGTCGTGGCGGCGGTGGGCGTGATCGTCAGTACCGAGCGGAAGAAGTAGCGGAAGAAGTACCGGCAGCAGCGGCGGCGCGGGCGCGCTCAGCCCCGCGCGGCCGCCTCGTACAGGGCCTTCGCGTGCTCGTCGAACAGCGCGGCCGTGGAGTCCACGTCCGTGTCCCCGCCGCTCAGCACCCCGATCAGCCGCCCGGCCCGGTCCGGCCCGCCCCGGTCCGCGATCCAGGGGCTGCCGCTGGTCCCCGTCCAGAACCCGGCGCAGCTCATGTAGAGCATGTCGGGGTCGTCCTCGTCGTGGCGGGTCTGGGTGGTGCAGGAGACGGGCTTGTTCTGCGGGTTGTGCTCGGACTCGGGGTAGCCGACGACGGTCACGTCCCGCTCGTACCCCGAGGTCCACTCGGGCTTCGGGGCCTCGGCGCCGCCGCCGACCGCGTCCTGGATGCTGCGCCCGTCCCCGTCCGGCTCGATGGTGAGGAAGGCGAAGTCGGCGGTGTCCTCACCCCATTTCGTCCAGCGGTCGTCCACGTGGATCGACTTGACCTTCCAGACGCCCAGCGGCTGGGTGCCGGCGCCCTCGCCGGAGAAGGCCGGGGCGAAGGAGAGCTCGCCGATGGCCAGCCCGTCGTGGGCCACATCGCCCGGCTGCCCGTCCTCGCCGGCGGGGGCCACGCAGTGCGCGGCGGTGGCGACGACGTTGCCCTCGGGGCTGTCGACGACGCTCGCCGTGCACCAGTGCTCGCCGCCCGCCATGAGTACTCCGACGGTGGGGAAGGGGAGCACCGGGCGCTCGCCGGGCGCCTTGAGGAACGCGACGGCGAACACCGCCGCGACCCCTGCCGCCGCAGCCGCCGACGCCCCCTTCACCACCGTGCTCATCGCACGCCGGGATCGGGTGTCGGTGCCTTCATCACCTTGCTGATCCACTCCAGGGAGCCCTCCCTCATACCGCGCACGTACGACTTTCCGTTGTGCTCACCATCCTGGATCACCTGGAGCGAGGTGTGCACGGGGCCCTTCCCGAAGTCGTTCATGAACTTCTCGGCCTTGTCGCGGCCGCTCTCCGCGGTGCCGATCTGGAAGTTGATGTAGACGTCCGGACCGCCCGCCGCGATCAGCTTCGCGGCGAGCTTCTCCGGGTTGTCCGCGTCCATGGCCTGCTTGTTCCCCTGCCACAGCGGGGAGTCGGGGACGATGTCGACCCCGCTCGCGATGGCCGCCTTGAACCGGTCGGGGTACTTGAGGACGTGCTTGAAGGCGCCGAATCCGCCCGCGGAGGAGCCCATGTAGGCCCAGCCGTCGCGGGAGGTGAAGGTGCGGAAATTGGCCTTCGTGAAATCCGGGATGTCTTCGACCATCCAGGTGCCCATTTTGGGCTGGCCGGGGATGTCCGAGGCGTCGAAGTGGTGCTTGGTGTCGGCGTTGTGCACCGGCATGATCAGGATGAAGGGCAGGCTGGTGCCGGCCTTGGCCCCGTCGCTCACGGCCTTCTGGAGGCCGAGGCCGGGACCCGTACCCCAGTAGTTGGTGGGGTATCCGCGGCCGCCGGGCAGGGAGATCAGGACCGGGAAGCCGCTCTTGGCGTACCTCGGGTCGTCGTACTCCTTGGGCACCCACACCCACACGTCACCCGTGAAGCCGGACTTCTTGCCGGTGAGGGTGGTGCGGCCGATCTGGGTGCCGTCCGGCAGCCGGGAGGTGCGGACGAACGAGGCCTTCGGCCCGGTCGGCATCTGCACCTCGGGCGGCAGCTCGGCGGCTGCGCCGGCCTTCTCCTGGACCTTGCCGAAGGAAACCGGATCCCCTATGTCCGAGAAGAGGCCGAACTTGTACGCGGCGGTTCCGCCTGCGGCGAGGGTGAGCGCGAGCCCGCCGCTGATCAGGATCATGCGCAGGCGATGGGGGCGACGGCCGCCCTCGGTCATGGGGCTGCCGTCGCCTTGCTGGTCTTGCTGCACGGTTTTTGTCCCGTTCCTTCTCCGGCGCCCACCAGGAGCGCGGGTCGGACCGATCGGTCCCCCTTACACCCTTTACAGAGGTATGAACGACGGGATGGGTTGCCTGGGACGGGGGTGACGTGGCGAGCACCACGCGGCCGGCCGGGACGCGCGGCTCCGGCGCGGCTCCGCGCGGCCGGGCAGGTCAGCCGGCTTCGGGCTTCGGCCCCTTCAGGACCTTGCTGACCCACTCCAGGGAGCCTTCCTTCATGCCCCGGACGTAGTGCCAGCCGTTGTGCTCGCCGTTCTGGATGTCGCGGATGGTCATCTTGACCGGTCCCTTGCCGAACTGCTGCTGGAACTTCGTCATCCGCTCCTTCCCGCTCTCCTTGGTGCCGATCTGGAAGTTGATGTAGACCTCGGGGCCCTTGGTGTCGATCAGCTTCTGGGCGAGCTTCTCCGGGTTGTTCGCGTCCATCTCGGCCTGGTGGCCCTTCCAGAGCGGGGAGTCCGGGACGATCTCGCCGCCGCTGGCGATCACGGCCTTGAACCGGTCCGGGTGCTGCAGGACGGTCTTCATGCCGACGAACGCGCCGGAGGAGGAGCCCATGAAGGCCCAGCCGTCACGGGACTTGTACGTGCGGAAGTTGGCCTTGACGAAGTCCGGTACGTCCTCGGCGATCCACGTGCCCATCTTGGCCTGGCCGGGTATGTCGGAGCCGTCGTAGTAGTACTTGGCGTCCGGGTTGAGCACCGGCATGATCACGACGAACGGCAGGCTGGTGCCGGCCTTGGCGCCGTCGCTGATGGCCTTCTGGAGGCCGAGGCTGCGGTCGGACCAGTAGTTGTCCGGGAAGCCGTTGCCGCCGGGGAGCGCGATGAGGACCGGGAAGCCGCTCTTGGCGTACTTGGGGTCGTCGTACTCCTTGGGCGCCCACACCCATACGTCGCCCTCGAAGCCGGACTTCGCGCCGGCGAGGCGGGTCTTGGCGATGATCGTGCCGTCGTCGAGCTTGGTGGTCTGCTTGAAGCCGGACTTGGGGCCGGCGGGCAGAGACACGTCCGGGTCGCCGGAGGGCGTGGCGGCGGTCGCCGGGGCGCTCGGGTCCGCCTTGCCCGTGACCGGGGGCGGGGTGTTCTTCCCGAAGCTCACTTCCTCGCCGTTGCCGGAGAACCAGTCGAGCTTCCAGGAGGCGAACCCGCCGCCGAGCAGGAGCGCGACGGCGACCGCCGCGCCGATCCCTATTCGGCGCCGGGAGCGCTTCGGCTCCGGGGTCCGGGCGGAGGCGGGCTGCTCGCCGTACGACTGGTGCTGCTGCGCCGGGCCCGGGTATCCGGGGAAGTCCTGGTGCCCCTGGTACTGCTCCTGGGGCGGGTACACCTGGTACGACGGCTGTTCATCAGGCCGCGGGCGCTGCGGGTACTGGTGCACGGACTTCGCTCCGAACGGTCATGCTGCCCCCGAGGGCAGAACGGCTGGGCATCCCCGAGGGGGCGTCGTGCCGGTCAGGCCCGCCCCTACTTCTGATGTACGGAACCCCAGCACAGTTCCAAGACGGAGCAAAATCCTGCCCCGGATCCCGGTCGGCCGGCCGTCTCAGCGCTGGGCTTCGAGGGCCTCCGCGCACCGCCCGAGCAGTTGGATCAGCACCTCCCGCTCCTCGCGGGTGAACGCGGCGGCGAGCGCCCGCTCCACCCGCACCGCGCCGGAGTCCGCAAGCTCCATCGCCGCACGCCCCTCGTCCGTGAGCCGGGTCTCCAGCACGTTGCGGTGCCATTCGTGCGGGGTCCGCTCGATGAGCCCGCGCTCCTGGAGGTTCTTCAGCACGGTGTTCATGGTCGGCGGCGTCACCCCGCACAGGCGGGCGAGCGCAGCGGCCGAAATGCCGGGCTTCTCGGCCAGCCACAGCAGCGCGGCGTACTGCGGAACCGTTACTGCGGCCGGCTTGCACGCCGTGTTCTTCGCCGCGAGAAGCGCCTGCTCAGCACGCTTGAGGTGAGAGCCGATCCGCTCCTCGGGGGCCATGGAGGTCATGTCCGCATCCTACGGCCACCCTTGCAAGCATTAGAGCTCTAACATACATTCGCCTACACCTTCTCACTAGAGGACACCCATGAAGACGAAGTCGTTCCTTCTCGCCGCCCTGCCCGCCGCCCTGACCCCTGCCCTGGCCCCCGCCGCGACCGCGGCCTTGGCGGCCACGATGGCCGTGACCCTCACGCTGGGAGCGACCCCGGCGCAGGCGCACGCCCCGGCGGGCGACGCCCGGATATCCACGGCCTTCACCCTGCCCGGCGGGAAGGTCTATCCGGAGGGGATCGCCGCCGATCCCCGCACCCACACCGTCTACGTCGGCTCGTACGCGGACGGCACCGTCTACCGGGCCCGCCCCGGCCGGCCCGAGGCCGAGGTGTTCCTGCCCTCCGGCACCGACGGCCGCCGCACGGCGAACGGCCTGCGCGTCGATGCGCTCGGTCGCCTGTGGGTCACCGACTCCACCGCGGGCGTGGCGGTGTACGACACCGCCAACGGGTCCCGCCTGGCCCACTTCGAGGTGGCCCGGGGCGCCGGAGCCCCCGCCCACTTCATCAACGACCTGGCCCTCACCCCGGACGGCACCGCCTACCTCACGGACAGCGTCCGCGGCGTGATCTACCGGGTGACCCCCGAGCAGCTGGCCGCCGGGAGCGGCACCCTGACCGAGGCCTACGACCTCTCCGCGGCCCTGCGCCCCCGGCCGGCGGGCGGCTTCAGCCTCAACGGCATCGTCGCCGACCGGGCGGGCCACTACCTGCTCACCGTCGACATGCCGGAGGGCGACCTCTACCGCGTGGACCTGCGCACCGGCGCCGTCCGCCGCGTCGACCTCGGCGGCGGCGACCTGAAGGCCGCCGACGGCCTCGACCTCTCCCCCGACGGCACCCTGCGCGTGGCGCACAACGCCACCAACACGCTGACCCGTTGGCAGGTCTGCGCGGACGGCACCCGCGCCCGCCTGACCCGCACGATCACGGACCCGTCCCTACAGATCCCCACGACCCTCGCGCACACCCCGGGCCGCACGCTGGTGGTCCGCTCCCAGTTCGACAAGGGCGGCCCCATGTCCCCGGACTCGGGCACCCCCACCACGTTCACGGTCGCCGCGGTCCGCGGCCTGTGACCGGCGCCGGTACGGCTTGAGCGCGCCGGCGGCGGCGGCGATGGCAGCGGCGGCCCCCGGTGGATCGGTGCGCGCAACGACCGCCGGGCTCGGACGTGCCGTCACACCCTCCTCAGCACGGCTGGGTCGCGCCGTTCTTGGCCTTCCGGCGGGCCCTCACGTCGGCGCATGCGTACGGCAGCCCGGGCAGCAGCAGGAGCATCGCGCCCCACAGCGGGAGCGTGAAGAGCACCCCGTCTCCGGTCAGCCACTTGGTGAGGGCCATCACGGGCAGACCGACGGCGAAGGAGAGCAGCCAGTGCTGGTGCATGGGCATGCTGCCCCGTCGCAGCTCCCAGGCGACCGTGATCGAGCCGATGGCCACCCAGAAGGCGAGGTAGTCGGCGGTCACGGCCAGGTGGGCGGTCCACCGGATCAGGTGCGAGAAGACCGGCAGGAGGCCGAGGATGAAGCAGGCCATGGCCGTCGTGCGCAGGGCCCGCTGGGCGAACGGGGCGCGTTCGCGCGCCCAGGCCGCGGCGAAGGCCCGTACGTCCGGGCCGACGACGTCCTGCGCGCTGCGGCCGGCGGCCTCCGCGTCCTCCAGGTGCGCGGAGAGCTCGTCGAGCATCTCCCGGGCGGCGGCTTCGCCGACGCCGCGGTACTCCCAGTTGCTGCGGCAGGCCGCGAGTATCTGCTCGTTGGTCATGGTGTGGCTTCCCCCGTGGAGTGCGTACCGGCGCTCAGGATCCGGCCGACGGGCCCGACGAAGGCCTGCCAGTCGGCCCGCCCCCCGGTCAGCTCGGCGTGCCCGGCCTCGGTCGGTCGGTAGTACTTGCGCGGGGCGCCGCCGCTGGGGGACGGGGCACGGTACGAGGAGATGAGCCCCGCCCGTTCCATCCGTGCGAGCAGCGGATAGATGCTGCCTTCGCTGACGAGGTCGAGCCCGTTGTCGGCGAGCGCCTCGGCGAACTCGAAGCCGTACCGGGGCCGTTCGGCGATGAGGGACAGCAGGCAGAGGTCGAGCACTCCGCGCAGGAGCTGACTGCGCCGTTGGTCGGCGGTCGCGTTCGGCTCCTTTGTCATGCGGTACAAGATAGTCACCAACTCTCTTGCACCGCAAGACAATCCCGCCCGCTCACGCCGGTCCGACGCCCTGCCGGCCGACCGTGCCCAGCCGCGCCTGTTCCTCCTCGACGATCTGACGGGCCATCGCGACGTCCGACACGTCGACCGCGTCCGGCGTGGACTCGGCGACGGCGCTGCGCCGCGCGTACGCGTCGAACAGGCGGCTCTTGTTCTTCAGCATCCGCACCATCCGCTCGTCCACTCCGCGCGTGGCGAGCAGCCGGTGCACCCGGACCGGACGCACCTGCCCCATCCGGTGGGCCCGCGCCACCGCCTGGTTCTCGACGGTCGGCTTGACCTGGGGCTCGCAGATGATCACCACGGAGGCGGCCTGCACGTTGAGCCCCACTCCCGCCGCCTCGATCTGCGCCACCAGCACCGCGTGCCCCGGCGCGGCGGCGAACTCGTCCACCACCTGCTGGCGGCGGGCGGGCGGCACGCTCCCCGAGAGCGGACCGAACACCCGGCCGCCGCCGGGACCCGGCGCGGCCTCCAGGGAGTCCTTCACCACCCCCAGGACCTGCCGGAAGTTGGAGAACACGACCACCTTCAGCCCGTTCTCGGCGGCGTCCTCGACGATCTCGCGCAGCCGGTTCAGCTTCGCCGACCTCTCGGGGTGCGCGTACGCCGCCCTGCGCATCGCCATGAAGTTGCCGGAGCGCACGGCCTCGCGGTAGGCGGCCTCGTCGGAGGCGCTCAGCTCCTCCCACTCGTCCGTGTGCTGGAGCGCGGGCAGCTCGGTCAGGACGTCCTGCTGGTTGCGGCGCAGGTAGACCGGGGCGACGGCCTTCCGGAAGGCCGTGGAGCCGGCCACGCCGTCCCGGTCACCGCCTGCGGCCAGGTCGGGCCGGAGGATGTTCACCAGACTGCGGAACTCGGCGACCCGGTTCTCCATCGGCGTCCCGGTCATGAACAGGACGCGGTCGCAGCGCCCGGACCATTCGGTCACGGCCTGGGCCCGCCGGGTCTTCGGGTTCTTCACGTAGTGCGCCTCGTCCACGACCAGCATCCCGATCTCGCCGCCTCCGGGCGCGGGAAATCCGCGCAAGGCGTCGAAGGTGGTCACCGCGACCCCGCCCCGGCCCTTCCAGTCGACGAACGCCTCCTGCCGGTCCGGGCCGTGCAGGCACATCACGCGCAGCTGGCTGCGGGCCTCGATCTCCCGCGTCCAGTTGATCAGGACGCTGGCCGGGCAGACGACCACGAAGTGGCTCTGGCCTTCGGCAGCGAGGTGGGACAGGGCGGCGATGGCCTGGATGGTCTTCCCGAGCCCCATCTCGTCCCCGAGGATCACCTTGCGCTGCGCCAGGGCGAACCGCGCTCCGAAGGACTGGTAGCCGCGGAGCGACACCCTGCGGTGCGTGTCGTCGAGCTGCTGGCGGCGGACCCGCTCGGCGACCTCGTCGGGCAGGAACCCTTCGGCGGCGGCCGCGTCCGGGCTGCTGCCGGCGATCTCCGCGAGGAGGCCGTAGTACTCGGCGGACCGCAGCTCGAAGTCGACCCAGGCCGCCACCTCGGTCGGGGGACCGCGCAGCAGGTCGACCGAAGCCTGCGCGAGCAGCTCGGGCACCGCCCCCTGCACCGCCTCCTCGGTCAGGACGCGGACCTCGGCGACCGCGCCGAGCGCCCGGTCCCGCTTGGCCTGCCCCGCCAGCAGCATCCGCAGCCGACCGGCGGCCGGCTTGGCCTCGGCGAGCAGCGGGCCGAGCCGCTCCGCGAGCACCGCGGCCGCGTCGAGGGCGCGCTGCGCGTCGGGTCCCGCCTCCACCAGGACGTGCAGGGCCGTGACGAGCGCGGTGGTCCGGGGCTCCGGCCGGTCCACGTCGATGTGGACGGCGATGGTCTCCCGTACGGCCTCGGAGATCTGGCGGGCCGCCGCGATGACCTGATCGGCGGTCCGCTGCCCCACACCGGGAATCTGGCGCAGCCGGTACGACCCGGCGTCGAGCACCTGCCCGACCGAGCGCAGCCCGCTCCGCTCGACCTCCCCGAGCCTGAGGCGGCCTTCGGTGACCTCCTTCAGCCGGGCCACGGGGATGGCTTCCAGGGCCTGCTCCGCCGCCGCGTCGTGGATCGGCTTCAGGGCCTCCCGAACCGCGTCGACGGCCTGCCGGTGGTCACCGACCACCGCCTGCGCGGCCGCGTACAGCCGCTCTCCGCCGGCGACCGCCTCCCGCTCCCTGCGCCCCATCCGGCCCCGGCCTCTCTCTCCGTTTCCCCGCATCCTCCCACCGCCGTCCGGCAACTCCGAAAGAGCCGGTCCCGGCCGGATGCGACGGTGACCGGTCACCGCGACCGCCGGGGCGGGCGGGGTGACCGGTCACCGTCGGGCGTCACTCGCCCAGGAGCCGGGCGGTGCGGGCGTCGAGCTCCTCCCGGACCATGCGGGCGTGCTCGGTGCGCGCCTTGAAGTGGTCGTGCCCCAGCCGGGCCTTGTCCTCCTCGGCCCACACCTCGGCCGCGTACTGGCGGACCTCGTGGTCGATGGCGTCGACCCGGCGCTGCGCCTCCTGGTCCTCCAGGTGGATGCGCTTGTTGGCCTCGCGCCGCTCGCCGAGCCTGCGGTCGTACTCGGACGGGCCGCTCATCATCTTGGCGAGCACCGGCATGGCGTCGACCAGCAGCAGCACGGCGTGCAGCAGGAACATCATGAAGAGCGCGAAACCGTCGGACCAGGCCACCGTGGACAGCGCGTCGGCGCGCAGCAGCAGTCCGTCGTGCTGCTGCGACGTCTGCCGCTCGGCGACCTTGGCGTCGATCGCCTTCTTGACGTCCGTGCGGTAGGCGGTGCCGGTGTTGATCAGCCGCTCGGACAGGACGTTGCCCTTGCCGACGAGCTCGGCGCGCTTCGCCTCGTACGCGGCGACCTTGCTCGTCTCCTTGTACGCGCTGGTGTCGGCGCGGGCTCGCTCACAGGTCTCGGAGGTGTCCCAGCCGTTGCCCCGCCGGATCCAGCGGTCCTTGGCGCACTCGCGGCGCTCGGTCTCCAGCTTCCCGCCGAGGGTGTCGTTGTAGGTCTTGATCTGCTCGTCGAGACGGGTGGTGGCGGCGGTGATGTCGGTGATGTCCTGTTTGATCGAAGCCGGCTCGCCCGGCACCGTCATATGGAAGTCCCCGCACTCGCCACGCTTCGTGGTGTCCTGGCCGTCGAGGGGGTTGCAGTCGGTGAGGTGGCCCCGGAAGTCGGCGAGGTCGCGCTCCCTGCTGACCGCCATCTCCTGGCGTATCTCCCGGTCGAAGATCTGGAACAGCAGCGGCTCGGCGATGGTGAGCCCGAGCACCACGGAGAGGAACAGCCGGGGCACCAGCATGCGGACCGCCCGACCGCCGGTGTAGCCGTGGGTGCTGGAGACCAGCCAGCTGTCCAGGGCCAGCACGATCCACGCCCACACCATGCCGACCACGACGGCCACCGCGACCGGCGTGCCCTCGCGGATCGTGCAGATCGCCATGGCCATGGAGGCGCCGCCGAGCAGCGCGGTGTTGAGGACGATGGCCCCGTACCACGTGTAGCGGGCGCGCTCGGCGCTCTCGCGGTCGAGGATCTCCTCGCGGATGCCGATCAGACGGCGCAGGAGCGCGGCGGGGCTGCGGCTGCGGCCTCCCCGGGCGCGGTGGGTGCGGTGGGCGGGCCGGGGCTCGGCCGCCCACGCGTCGTACTCCTCGTCGGGCGGGCGTACGGGGGTGTCAGCGGCCACGCTCCTCCCTCCCCGCTTCACCGAGGTCGTCGTCGGCGATCAGGGGGCGGTGCGCGGAGCGGGCGCCGTCGTCGTCACCCGCTCCGTCGCGGTCCGGGTCGGTGCCGCCGGCGCGGGCGGACCGGTCGGAGCGCTCGCCCCCGTCGCCGTAACGGTCTTCGCCGTAAGGGTCGTTCCCGTACCGGTCGTCCCCGTACGCATCGTCACGGCGGGCGTCGCGCGGGCCGTTCTCCCGCCCGTGCTCCTCCTTCTCGTACGGGTCCTCCTGGTCGTAGGACCGTCCGCGGCGCTCGCCGGAACGGTCCCCGGACGACGCGCCGCTGCCCTCCTTCAACTGCGGGGTCTCGGCGGCTCCGGCCACCTGCGCGGCGGCGGGCGGGTCCTGGTCCAGGAGGCCCTGTCCGGTGCTGAGGCGCTCGACGAAGGCACGGGCGTCGATCGGCGCGTTGTCGAGGAGGCCGCGGTTGATCATCTGGCGGCCCAGTTCCTGGTTGATGTTGTCGCGCCGGTCGGCCCGGTGCCGCCGCTCGGCCCGGTCGGCCAGCACGTCCTCGCGCTGCTCGGTGCGCTGCCGCAGCCGGTCGTCGCGGTCCGCGATCCGCTGCTCGCGCTGCTCCTCCCGGGCGGCGTCGAGCGCGGCGCGCTGGTCCTGGCGGTCGACCTCACGGTGGCGGTCCTCGCGCTCCAGGCTGTAGCGGAGGTCCTCCCGATCGGCGTGGCGCCGCCGTTCGGAGTTCTCCCAGTGGCGCTCCTCGTCCTCGCGCTGCCGCTCGCGCCGCACCCGATCGCTCTCGCGCTGCCGCTCGGACAGCTCGGAGAGCCCGATCTCGCCCCCGTGCCGGGCCAGAACGTCGGTGTTGGCCGGGTCGGTGCCGAAGTCTTCGAGGTCCTTGAGCGCCTCCGCGCGCACGAACTCGTTGTTCTTGCGCTTGATGTTGTGGGTGTAGTGCTGGTCCTCGGCGTCGGTCCGCTGGGTGTACGACCGCCGGAGGTCATCCAGTTCCTGCTGGTGCCGCATTTCGATCGACTTGCGCTCGGCTTCCATCGCCTTGCGTTCCTTCTCGCGCTCGTGGTCCATCTGCTCGCGCTCGCGGCGCACCGCCTCCTTCACGCGGTCGTGCTCGCGTTCGCGCCGCTCCTCGTCGGCACGGCGCTGCTGGTCGGCGAACTCCTGCGGGGTGAGCACCGTCAGGTACGGGTCGCCGACGGTGAGCCCGGCGATCCGCGGCGGTTCCATCTCCAGGTACGAGATCAGGCGTGCGGTCAGCCTCCGGGACACCTCCTTGCCCGCTTCGAGCGGCCATTCCTGGGTGACGTCGGTGAGTCCGGGCAGCGCCCGGAGATAGCCGAGCAGCCGGGACTCCACGTCGACGACGCCCTCGCGGACGACGGCCACCGGGTCGGTGACCGTGCAGTGGAAGGCGACCTGGACGGTGAAGCCGTCGGTCTCGGCGGACGGTACGTCGGTGCCGACCGTGACGGGCACGGCGGTACGGCAGTCGACGACGGTGACCGAGCCGGCGTTCAGGACGGTCTCGTCGCCGGGCCCGCGGACACCGTGGTCGGTGAGGTATTGGTCCCCGGTGCGGTAGACGAGGACCTGGTGGGCGGAGACGCGGGGCAGTTCGTCGTGCGAGCGGGTCGGCTGGTTCCAGAAGCGGCGACCGGTGCGGGGCGCGGGAGCCAACACCCGCTCCTCGACCAGGGGATACGTCCTGCGGATCGTGGTCATCGTGGTTCGGTGTCCTTCACACGGTTCATGGCGCCGAGCAGGGCCGCGACGCAGTCGGGACCAGTGGCGCGAGTGGGACGGGAGACCGCGAGTCGGCCCAGCTCGCTTGTCAGCAAGGGGTGCTCGACCTGCGGAAGCGCGGCGGCGAGGGCGTGACCGAGTCGCGCGGCCGCAGCGGTGGGATCGGAGGTCACGGCGTGCAGGCCACGGACCGTGACGAGCAGTGCGGACAGGGCGCTGCGGCGCAGCGGCCGGTAGCAGAGGACCGCCGCCCACAACTCGGCGACGACGTCGGCCTCCTCGGGCCGGTCGGCGACGTAGCGGGCGACGCCGGGGCGGCCCGAGAGCCGCTCGGTGGCGGTGAAGATCCAAAGGGTGGTTTCGAGGACGAGCAGGCCGGACGCCGAGTAGGCGGCGGACCGGGTGCGCCGTTCCTTCCTGATCCGGTGCGCCAGGGCGTCGAGCACGATGCCGGCGTCCTCCTGGCAGTCGACGAGCGTCAGGAACAGCTGCGCCCAGGCCCGCAGCCCGTGTTCGCGTACCTCGTCCTTTTCCAGGGCGCTGGTGCGCAGCACCGCCCAGAGCCACTTCACCGCGTCGGTGGGGAAGGTGACGCCGAGCTGACCGCTGAAGGCGATCAGCGCGGTGCCCCGCAGGGTGGGGTGGAGGGACTGGGCCCAGGTGCGGGCCAGCGTGAGCGCGGCGGCCGCCTGGGTCTCCTCCAGGCACATGTACCAGAGCACGTACACCGCGAGGGTCTGCCCGATCTCGCCGCTCTCCCCGCGCGCCCACGGGTCGAGGTAGCTCTGCACGACCTCGTCGAAGGCGATGTGCCCGAGCAGCGTGAGTCCGGAGGCGATGGAGAGCTGGAGGGCGGGGTCGGGGTCGGCGGCGACGAGCGCCTCCAGCCAGTGGCGGACCGCGTCCCAGTACTCGGTGGGGTGATCGCGCCACAGCGCCTGCAGCACCCAGCGGCGCAGCTCGGAGTCGGCGAAGACCATGACCTCACGGGTGGTCGCGCCGTAGACCTGCATTTCGGTGGTGATCAGGGCGTTGCGGGAGAGCGAGCGGCGCCGGTCCACGGGGCGGGCGCGGCGGCGCGGCTGCGGGTCCTGGCCTTCGGGGGCGGCGGGCTGCCCCGCGGCGTCGGGGGCCATCGCCCCGTCGGCGGCGGCCCCGGAGGCGCCCTCCGGCGTGAAGTAGACCGGTCCGAGGAGCCGTTCGAGGAGGTCCTGGAGCGATTCGAAGGCGCGCCGTCCGATGCCGGGAGCGAAGGCGAGGGTGGTGACCTCCGCGATCTCGCGCAGGCTCCGCTCCTCCTCGGTGCCGAACCACTCCTGTACCGCCTGCGGGGCGCTGCCGCTGTGCTCCTTCCACGCCTGGTCGGGGTCGGCGCCCGCCGCGATCCGCTGGGCCGCGTCGGCGACGACCGCGATGGGGCAGCGGGGCGGGATGCCGGCCACGGCCCGGTCGACGACCTCCTGCGGGATGCGGGCCTGAACCAGCCGGGCGCGCACTACCTTCTCCAGGACCGGGGGCCGCCACGCCAGATGGCGTACGGCCTTGGGGGAACGGCCGGCCACGCCGTGCACGGTGGTGATCACCAGATGGGCGCGGTGGCGACGCAGCTGGTCGCGCACGCGGCGCCAGTCGAAGTCGGAGGACGGACCTGCGGCGCCCGCGGTGGTCGCGGCGGCTCCGGCGGATCCGGCGGCTCCCGCGGTGGCGGCGGTGGCGGCGGTTCCGGTGCGGTCGAGGACGACGTAGCCGACGCCCGCGTCGAAGGTCCGCTCCGCGAGCTGGTCGAGGCCGATGTCGGGCGAGAGCACCACGTAGTCGGCGGAGGGGCCGACGGTCTCCCGGAGCAGGGCGACCGCGCCGGAGCGCTTGCCCGTGCCCTGGGGGCCGGTCAGGACGACGATGCCGGTGCGGGACAGCTCGCTGGCCGCGTCGTCGAAGCAGTCGGGGCGGATGTAGGAGCGCAGTAGCGCGTCGATCTCGTCGCCGTCGAGGAGGCCGGTGGCGCGGGCCCGCCCGGGCCGCTCGGCGGTGGCGATGCCGAAGTGGGCGCGGCCGTGGTACTGCGGGCCGTAGAAGTTGTTGTAGACGCGGTAGTCGCCCTCGGCGGAACCGGCGCCGGAATCGGCTCCGGAATCCGCCCTGGAATCCGTTCCGGAATTCACTCGTGAGGGTGACGGGGATGCGGGTGTGGACGGGGTCGGGGTCGCGGGCGGGGTCGGGCTCGCGGGCGGCTCGGGGGCGGTGCGCGCATCGGCGGTGCCGTTCGCCTCGTCGGTTAACTGCCGGGGTTCGCCGGACACGCCGTCTCCTTCCCCACTGCTTCCGTGGTTCTCCGTGGGTCGGTCCGTGGATCTCACCTGCGCACCCCGTCTCCCCGTCCGCTCAACTCACTTGGAGATGCCGAAGACGACGTTCCCGTTGATGGCGGTTCCGTACAGGTTGGTGGTGACCGAGTCGCCTCGGCCTGCGGCGGCCGCCGTAGAAGCGGAATCCGAACCGGAGGGAGGGGTGACGTCCTCGTGGGACCCAGAACCGCTGTTGTTGTCAGGTCCAGAACCAGAACCGGAACCAGAGTCGGAATCGACACCGGTACTGGAGCTGGAACGGGAACCGGAACCGGAACCGGAACCGGAATCACTGAGGTCCAGGGCGTGGACGTCGTACCCCGACACCCACAGCCAGGCCCGGCCCCGGTACTCCTTCTTCTCGACGACGACCTCGCGGAACTCCTCCGGCCGGAAGTTGGTGTACCCCTGGGCGACGAGCTCGGTGAAGACCGGCGCGGTCAGCGCGACGGCGAGCGCGGCGTCCGGAGCCGCGGCGAGGGCCCGGCGCAGGGGATCGCTCTCCAGGATCCGCGAAACCTCGACGGGGCCGGGGCCCACGAAGCCGTTGGGGGCCTCGGACGCCGGACCGAAGTGCACGGCGGCACGCAGTGCGACCCGCGCGCCGGGCACCCGGTCGCGGTTGTGGGCCCGCAGCCCTGCGTCCAGCCGGCGCATGAACGGCTCGACGAGCGCCTGCTCGTCGGAACCGGCCGGGAGCACGGCGAACTCGGAATCCCCGGCTGACTGCCGTACCCAGGAGGCCCGGTCGAGCCCGGCCGCCTCGGCGGCCTCCGAGAGGAGCCGGGGCAACACTGTCTGGATCTCGCGCTGTCGCGCGGTGTCCGCGCTGCCGTAACCTCGCGCGTCGACGGCGAGCAGGAGCCGCCTGTCGAACACACCCATCGCACCTACGGACATCGCGTCCTCCTCGTCCGTGCCATCGGGAAGGACAGCATGCCGCACCTCCAACTCACTCGCGAACCAAGAGAGTTACGCGATACAGGGCGATGCGGCATGCCGCTCCCGGACCATTGCCCACCCCCCTGGAGCGCCGGTCACCCTGCCAGTCGTACACCGAAACCGGCCACTCGCACCCCGTCGAAATACGGGATCTGGCGTAGTCGCCCGATCCCGTAGAAGTGCCTGGTCCGCCCAGCGGGCCGGCGGCTCAATGGAAGTCCACCCGAGCCGCGTTGGAGGTTCCGTGACATCCACCCCGCCCACCGCACGCACGGCGGCGCCCGCCCCCGCCGAGGGCGCGCCCGGCCCCGCCTCGCGCACGATGCTGACCGTCCTGCAGACCACGCACCAGCACGCCGACGCCAAGGCCGGCATCCTCTCCGCCGTGCAGGCCGCACTCGTGGGGACGGCAGGCTCGTGGAGCGAGGCGGCGCTCGACGGCTGGCGGCGCGGCGGCCTGCTCGGCACCCTGGCGGGGGTGCTGCTGGCCCTCTTCGCCTGCGGTCTCTTCGGCGGCGCGGCCTCGCTCGCGCTGGCCCTCCGGCCGCGCATCTGGCGGCCCACCGGCCCCAACGACTACAGCTTCGTCCGGCTGGCCGCCGCCTCGGACCCGTCCCCGTCCCCCACCACCGCCGAGGACGAGCGGCAGTTGCACGCGATGATCCGCTTCCTCTCCGACGTGGCCTTGCGGAAGTACCGCTGCGTCACCGCCGCCGTGGTGTGCACCGCGGTGATGGGCACCACCGCCGGCCTCTGCCTGCTGTTACGGCCGCTGCTCGGCTGACCCCCGGGGCCGGCGCGGGGCGGGCGGCGCCACGGGCTCGGCAAGTTCGGCCACCCGGGCGAGCCGGGGCAGGTCGTGCACCGTGGTCGTCCGGTATCCGGTCCCGAGCAGCCCCTCGTCCCGCAGCTCGCGCAGCCCCTTGTGCACGGTGGTCTCCGCGGCGCCGGTGAGCGCGGCGAGTTCGGGCTGGGTGAGCTGGAAGCCGATCACATGGCCACCACCCGCCTCGGGCCGCCCGTACGCCACGGCGAGCTCCACCAGGAGCCGCGCGAGGCGCACCTTGACCGGATACCCGCGGAACTCCAGCCGCCGCCGGTTGGCCCAGCGCAGCCGGTCGGCCACGATCCGGGTCAGCGCCATCGCCACCTCGGGCCGCCGCAGCATGAGCCCGTGCAGGGCCCCGGGCCCGATCACCCGCGCCCGCAACGACCCGCAGGCCACCACCCCGGCCGACCGCGGCGCACCGTCGAGGGCGGCCATCTCGCCCACGCTGTCCCCGCCGACCCGAACGGCGAGCAGCGACTCCTGCCCGTTCTCGACGGTCGCGGTGACCTTGGCGAACCCGCTGAGAATCACGTACAGGTGCCGATCGGTGGCGCCCTCGCTGAGCAGCACGCCGCCGGAGCCGAGCGTCAACTCCGAACCCAGCCCGAGCAGTTCCGCCCGCGCGGGGGCGGACAACACCCCGAGCAGGCTCCGACCCGGCCATTCCCACTGCTCACCCGGCCCCACGCCCACCCTCCGCCCGCCGCACCCACGTCCCGCGCCAGCCCAGGCTAGGCCCTCCCCCACCGAATGCGCCCACGCGCGCACGCAAGCCCACCTCACGAAGAACCCCGCCCGGCACCACCCCCGCCCGGGCGGTCAGTAGTGGTACCGAGCCGCGAGGACGACGATCTGCTGGTCCGTCACCAGGTGGACGAGGCGGTGCTCGTCATCGATCCGGCGCGACCACACCCCGGGCTCCGGCTTGCCGATGCCGCTGACGGGGTCACGCCTGACGTCCTCGATGAACTCGTTGATCCTCGCGATCACCTTGCGGTCGCTCTTGAGCCAGGACGTGCAGCCCTCCCGACCCCGGCCCTCGAAAGGAGCCTCACGCAGCACCCGCACCCGCGTCCGCAGAGTCGGGATCGATCAACTCGCGCTCCGACACGTTGACGTTGGCCAGGGCGTTCTCATGCGCCTTGAGCAACCGGCGCGCGTGGGACACCGGTCCACTGCTTACGAGCCCTGATTGCCGCTGACCCCACGTCAGGACATCCAGCACCCCTCCAGCACGGTCATGACGAAGGGGGTCGGACTCGACCGAGCCCGACCCCTTCTGACGTGCACGTTTGACCCAGCACCTAGCATGCAGCAAGCGTACGGCTACACATTGAAGCGGCACTCCACCACAACCACTCTGACCTGCGAATATGTGGGCACACCCCAGCACGGGAATCCCACGCCAAGGACGCTACACAACGCCTGCGAGCTCCGGTGCGCGTTTCCGACTCAATCGACTGTGCCCGGCTCCACGACCCACTCGGCTTGCAGACCGCTCACCGAAGCAATCATGTCGAAGTCGCCGTCGTAGTGCAGGACCGTGGCCCGATGTCGCTCAGCGGTTGCCGCGATGAGGACGTCAGCCAGCGACAGCGCCCGGTGAAAGCCGGCATTCAAGGCCAGGGCCTGGATCTCGAGCGCCCGCTCGAACTCTTCGTCGTTGCAGGGCAGGTAGTCGAACCCACGAAGCAGGGTGCGCAGCCGTAGCGCCTCGGGCCTTCCGCGTGCCGAGTACAGAACCTCGTACTCGGTCGGGGCGCACACCGCCAGGAGCCCATCGCGGTCCAGGGCGTCCAGCCGCGCCCGCACCCCCGGTTTGCCCAGGCGGGCCAGCGCGGACTTGTCGATCAGGTAGCGCCCCTTCACGCTACCGAGGCCCCACCTTCGCGCTTCAGGGAGCCGTCCGGATTCCGCGGCCCCGTCTGCGAGCGGATCTCCGCGAACACGTCATCGAACTCACCGTCATCCATGGCGTCGAACAGCTCCCGGCGCAGCCGTAGCTTCACACCCTCCTCCATGGCCGCCCGCACTGCGGCGGCCTTGGTCTTCACGCCATACACCCGCATCGCCTGCTCGACGATCTCCTCGTCCAGATCGATCACGGTCCTGGCCATCAGTAATCCCTTCACAGCCCGACGACACAACAACGATATCAATCGAGTCGCAAAAATGACATCAAAATGCTGAGGTGTACCGAGGCCGCCCTGCTGCGGACGGTGACGCGCCCCGGCCGGTAGACCACCAGCCGGACCGTTCGACTTGCGGCTGGGCGCCTCACCACCGAGCTAAAGGTCCACCTGCTGATCGACTGCTGCTTCGTAGAAGGCGTCCGCGAGAGCGCGGATGATCGAGTTGATGGCTGGCCCGTCGGTGAAGAAGTAGTCGGCCATCGTGTTGTGGGCGTCCTGGTTGTCTGCGACCGCCTCCGTAACGGCGGCTTGGAAGTCCGGTGACGCACTTCGGATCCTTCTTCGTACCCGTGCCGGCGGCGCTGATGCCCCTCAGTTGCCCGTCGCCCACGAGTGAGATGTCGACCGGGATCGCCTTGCTTTGCTCTCACGAGAATCGTCTGGCAGTGCCGATCACTTTGAACCAGCAGTCACCGTCCCGCGGTTCAGCCACTCACCGAAGTGGAGGCCCATCCACGTCCCAGCGCAATCCCAGCACGGTAGGGGTGATCAGGGGTGATGACAGGTGACGAGGGGTCAGCCATCCCAGCATCATCCCAGCACGGGAAAGACCAAGGGGTCCGGCTCAAGAAAGCCGAACCCCTCCTGAACTGCATGTTCGCCAGACCAGCGACGTGGTGTTACATCACCCGCTACACGTTGAAGCGGAACTCGACCACGTCGCCGTCCTGCATGACGTAGTCCTTGCCCTCCATGCGGGCCTTGCCCTTGGCGCGGGCCTCGGCGACCGAGCCGCAGTCGACCAGGTCCGCGAAGGAGATGACCTCGGCCTTGATGAAGCCGCGCTGGAAGTCCGTGTGGATCACGCCGGCCGCCTCGGGGGCCGTGGCGCCCTTCTTGATCGTCCAGGCGCGGGTTTCCTTCGGGCCGGCCGTCAGGTAGGTCTGCAGGCCCAGCGTGTCGAAGCCGACGCGGCCGAGGGTGGCGAGGCCGGGCTCGTCCTGGCCGACCGACTGGAGGAGCTCCAGGGCCTCCTCGTCGTCCAGCTCGGAGAGGTCCTGCTCCAGCTTGGCGTTGAGGAAGATCGCCTCGGCCGGGGCGACGAGTGCGCTCTGCTCGGCCTTGAAGGCGTCGTCCGTCAGCTCGTCCTCGTCCACGTTGAAGACGTAGAGGAAGGGCTTCGTCGTGAGCAGGTGGAGCTCGTGGAGGAGGTCGCCCTGCTCCGTGCCCTTGGTGATGCCCTTGGAGAAGAGGGTGTCGCCCGCTTCGAGGATCTTCTTGGCCTCGACGACGGCCGCGAGGACCGCGACCTTCTCCTTCTGGAGGCGGGACTCCTTCGTCAGGCGCGGTTCGGCCTTCTCGATCGACTGCAGGTCGGCGAGGATCAGCTCGGTGTTGATCGTCTCGATGTCGTCCTTGGGCGAGACCTTGCCGTCGACGTGGACGACGTTCTCGTCCTTGAAGGCGCGGATGACCTGGCAGATGGCGTCCGACTCGCGGATGTTCGCCAGGAACTTGTTGCCCAGGCCCTCACCCTCCGAGGCGCCGCGCACGATGCCCGCGATGTCGACGAAGTCGACCGTGGCCGGGAGGACCTTCGCCGAGCCGAAGATGCCGGCCAGGACGGCCAGGCGCGGGTCCGGGACGCCGACGACGCCGACGTTCGGCTCGATGGTGGCGAACGGGTAGTTGGCCGCCAGCACGTCGTTCTTGGTCAGGGCGTTGAAAAGGGTCGACTTGCCGACATTCGGCAGGCCGACGATTCCGATCGTGAGCGACACGTTGGCGACTTCCCGTAGCTGGAGGGGGCGGCGGCCCGGGAGTGGGCCACCGGACAGTTTACTTTCCGATGAGTGGCGGTGGATGTACGCGTGTCCGGGGCCCGATCCGGCCCGCTCCCCGCCTACTTTGGTGGGGTGGAGCAATACAGGACGCGATCGGCCCCTCACCAGCAGCGACCGCCGGCCCAGCGCCAGGGGCCCCGGCCCGCCGCGGTGCCCGCCCAGGCCGGTGGCGGTCCGCGACGTTCCGCGCTCGCGCGGCGGATGCCCCGGCCCCGGCTGACCGGGCTCGGCGGCGGCCTGTTCGCGTGCGCCGCCATGGTGCTGGTGGGCGGGATCTGCTGGCTGCTGTTCGGTTCCTCGCTCTTCGTCTACGGGCTGCTCTTCCTGCCCGTAGCGGCCGCCACCGCGCTCTGGGTACGGCCCGCCGACCTGATCACCGCACCGATCGCCGTGCCCATCGCCTTCGCCGCCGGAGTGTGGCCCATCTCGGGCGGCTCCGGCGGCCTCGGCGGGCAGCTCATGGGGCTGGTGTCCGCGCTGTCCCTGCACGCCGGCTGGCTGTACGCCGGGACGCTGGTCGCCGCGCTGATCGCCGTCGTGCGCAAGGCCGTGCTGATCGGCAGGCGGCGGATGCCCCGCCGCCTCACCCAGTGAACCGGCCCCCTACTTCTTCGCCGCCTTCGCTGCCTTCGCCCCTTTCGCTGCCTTCGCCGCCATCGCCGCTCCCACGATGCCCGCGTTGTTCTGCAGCTTCGCCGGGACGATCTCGGCCCGCACGCCCTCGATCAGCGGCAGGAACTTCTCCGGCTTGCGGCTGACTCCGCCACCGATGATGAAGAGGTCCGGCGAGAACAGCATCTCCACGTGCTGGAGGTACCTCTGCACGCGGTGCGCCCAGCGCTCCCACGTGAGGTCGTGGTCCTCCTTCGCCTTCACCGACGCCCGCGTCTCCGCGTCGTGGCCCTTCAGCTCCAGGTGTCCGAGCTCCGAGTTCGCAACCAGCCGCCCGTCCGTGAACAGGGCGCTCCCGATGCCCGTCCCCAGGGTGAGCAGGAGGACGGTGCCGTCCCGCCCGCGCCCGGCCCCGTACGTCATCTCGGCGACGCCCGCCGCGTCCGCGTCGTTCAGCACCGTGACCGGCATTCCGCCCAGCTCGCGCGCGATCAGCGCCGCCGCGTCGACGCCGATCCAGGACTTGTCCATGTTGGCCGCCGAACGGATGACGCCGCCCGTGACCACGCCCGGGAAGGTGACTCCGAGCGGACCGTCCCACTCGAAGTGGCGCACCACCTCGCCGACGCATCCGGCCACCCCCTCGGGGGTGGCCGGATGCGGTGTCAGTACTTTGTGGCGCTCCTGAGCCAGGTCGCCGCGCTCCAGGTCCACGGGAGCGCCCTTGATCCCGGTTCCGCCGATGTCCACGCCGAAGATCTGCATGGACATACCGTACGAAAGGAGTTACTTGTCGGCGACCAGTTCGGCGGCCTCGGCACGCAGGTCGCGGCGGAGTTCCTTCGGCAGCGAGAATACGATCGACTCCTCGGCGGTCTTGACGATCTCCACGTCGGCGTAGCCGCGCACCGTCAGCCACTCCAGGACCTCTTCGACGAGGACCTCCGGCACTGAGGCGCCCGAGGTGAGGCCGACCGTGGTGACGCCCTCCAGCCAGGCCTCGTCGATCTCGCTGGCGAAGTCGACGAGGTACGCGGCCTTGGCGCCGGCGTCCTTGGCGACCTCGACGAGCCGGATCGAGTTCGAGGAGTTCTTCGAACCGACCACGATGACCAGGTCGGAGTCGGCGCCCATCACCTTGACGGCGGCCTGCCGGTTCGAGGTGGCGTAGCAGATGTCGTCGCTCGGCGGCGAGACCAGCAGCGGGAACTTGGTCTTCAGCGCGTCGACCGTCTCCATCGTCTCGTCGACCGAGAGGGTGGTCTGGGAGAGCCATACGACCTTGGACTCGTCACGGACAGTGACCTTGTCCACGTCGTGCGGGCCGTCGACGATCGTGATGTGGTCCGGAGCCTCGCCGGAGGTGCCGATGACCTCCTCGTGGCCCTCGTGGCCGATGAGGAGGATGTCGAAGTCCTCGTTCGCGTACCGGATGGCTTCCTTGTGCACCTTGGTGACCAGCGGGCAGGTCGCGTCGATCGTCGCGAGCTTGCCGCGTGCCGCCTCCTCGTGCACCACCGGCGCCACGCCGTGCGCGGAGAACATCACGATGGAGCCCTCGGGCACCTCCTCCGTCCGCTCGACGAAGATGGCCCCCTTCTTCTCCAGGGTCTGGACGACGTACTTGTTGTGCACGATCTCGTGGCGGACGTACACCGGCGCACCGTACTGCTCAAGGGCTTTCTCGACGGCGATCACGGCTCGGTCCACGCCCGCGCAGTAGCCGCGGGGCGCGGCGAGCAGGACACGGCGGGAAGCAGGAGCGGGGGCGGGAGCAGTCATGTGCTCCATCGTACGGGGGTCTCCAGGAGGCCGGGCGTCCCCCGTACGGCACACACTTGCCCGAAAGCCCTTGCCGCGCATACCGCGCACACCTGCCCCTACCCCGGAGGACGGATGGCTTCCGTTACGGATCCCGGCCCGGCGGCGCCCGCGGCGCTGCGGCGGAGCCTCGGCTACCGGGATCTGGTCGTCTACGGCCTGCTGTTCATCGCCCCCATGGCCCCGGTCGGGGTCTTCGGCACGCTCGACGCCACGTCGCACGGCGCCGTCGCCCTCGTCTACCTCTGCGCGACCGTCGCGATGGCCTTCACGGCCTTCAGCTACGCGCAGATGGTGCGGGTCGCCCCGCAGGCCGGGTCGGTCTTCACGTACGCCCGCAAGGGTCTGGGCGAGGGCGCGGGGCTGATCGCCGGGTGGATGGCGATGCTCGACTACCTGCTGATCCCGGCGGTCGCGTACCTCTTCTCGGGGATCGCGATGAACGCGCTGGTCCCGGAGGTCTCCCGGTGGGTGTGGACGGCCCTGGCCGTGGTGATCACCACCCTGCTGAACCTGTGGGGCGTACGGGCGGCCGCCCGCGTGGGTTTCGCCGTGCTGGCCATGGAGATCGTGGTCCTGCTCGTCTTCGTGGTCGCCGCGGTGACGGTGCTGGCCCAGGGCGGGGCGCGGCGCGGCTGGCTGTCCCCGCTGACCGGCGACGGCTCGCTCGGCTTCAGTACGGCGGCGGTGCTGGGCGCGGTGTCGGTCGCGGTCCTGTCCTACCTCGGCTTCGACGCCGTCGCCTCCTTCGCCGAGGAGGTGACGGGCGGATCGGAGCGGGTGGCGCGGGCGGTGCTGTTCTGCCTGGCGCTGGCCGGGGTGCTGTTCATCGTCCAGAGCTATCTGGCGGCGCTGCTCATGCCCGTGTCCGCGGCGGAGCTGGCGGCCGAGCCGGCGCTGCAGGGACCGGCCTTCTACGACGCGGTGGAGTCCGCGGTCGGCCCCTGGCTGCACGACCTGGTGGCGGTCAGCAAGGCGATCGGGGCGGCCTTCGCGGCGCTGGCCGGGCAGGCGGCGGCCGGCCGGCTGGTGTTCGCGATGGCCCGGGAGCGGCGGCTGCCGCGGATGCTCGCCCGGACCTCGGACGGCACCCCGCGGCCCGCGCTGCTGGTGGCGGCCGTCATCACGCTGGTCGCGGCCGTGTGGGCGGCCCGGCGTGACGACGGGCTCGACCAGCTGGTGTCGGTCGTGGACGTCGGGGCGCTGGTGGCCTTCACCCTGCTGCACGCCGCGGTGGTGGGCTGGTTCGTGGTCAAGCGGCGCGAGGGCCCGCCGATCTGGTGGAAGCACCTGGTGATGCCGGTGCTGGGTGCGGCCGTGACCGTAGCGGTGATCTTCGAGGCCTCTTGGACGGCGCAACTGGTGGGGGCGGTGTGGTTGGCGGTCGGCCTGCTCGTACTGCTCGTCCAGCGCGGCCGCCGGCAGGTGCCCCACGACACCGGCACCGCAGCCTGACGCACTGTCGGCGGCGCCGGATAGCCTGCGTGCATGGGTCTGAATACGTCGGCCGAGGCGCCGCTGCCGGTAGGCCAGGTGTCCCGGCTCATCGGGGGCTGGATCGAGCGGCTCGGCCAGGTGTGGGTAGAAGGGCAGATCACGCAGCTCTCGCGGCGGCCGGGAGCGGGGGTGGTCTTCCTGACGCTGCGCGACCCCTCGCACGACATCTCCGTCAGCGTGACCTGCTTCCGCCAGGTCTTCGACGAGGTCGCGGACGTGGTCTCCGAGGGTGCCCGGGTCGTCCTGCTGGCGAAGCCCGAGTGGTACGCCCCGCGCGGGCAGCTGTCGCTGCGGGCCACGGAGATACGGCCGGTCGGCATCGGAGAGCTCCTCGCCCGGCTGGAGCGCCTCAAGCGGTCCCTGGCCTCCGAGGGGCTGTTCGCGCCGGAGCGCAAGAAGCCGCTGCCCTTCCTGCCGCAGCTGATCGGGCTGGTGGTCGGGCGGGCCTCGGCGGCCGAGCGCGACGTCCTGGAGAACGCCCGCCGCCGCTGGCCGGCGGTCCGCTTCGAGGTGCGCAACGTAGCCGTCCAGGGGGTGCACGCGGTGCCCCAGGTGGTCCAGGCGGTCAAGGAACTCGACGCCCTGGACGAGGTCGACGTGATCATCGTGGCGCGCGGCGGCGGCAGCGTGGAGGACCTGCTGCCCTTCTCCGACGAGGAGGTGGTGCGGACGGTCGCGGCGGCCCGCACCCCGGTGGTCTCGGCGATCGGCCACGAGCCGGACTCCCCGCTGCTGGACCTGGTCGCGGACGTCCGGGCCTCCACGCCCACGGACGCGGCGAAGAAGGTGGTACCGGACGTCGGCGAGGAGCTGGAGCGCGTACGCCAGCTGCAGGCCCGGGGGCTGCGCGCGGTCAGCGGGCTGCTCGACCGGGAGGAGCGGGGTCTCGCGCACGCCCTGGCCCGGCCGGTCTTCGTCCACCCCCAGCGGATGGTGGAGATCCGCGAGGACGAGCTGGACGCCCTGCTGGCCCGGTCCCGGCGCACGCTGGGGCACTTGCTGGACCGGGCCGACTCGGAACTGGCGCACACCCTCGCACGGGTGGTGGCGCTGTCCCCGGCAGCGACCCTGGAACGGGGGTACGCCGTGCTCCAGCGGGCCGACGGCCATGTGGTGCGCTCGCCGCACGAGGTGGCTCCCCACGACGTGCTGCGCGCGCGGGTGGCGGAGGGCACGTTCTCCGTGGAGGTCTCCTCGTCGCACGCCCCGGAGGCTCCCAAGGACGCAACGGCCGCTTCGGAATAGCGACACACGGCCGCAATCGCGCGGTCGCACGACACGCAGAGGATGGATACGGGAATGACAGAGGCCGGAACGGCGCTGGGGTACGAGCAGGCCCGCGACGAGCTCATCGAGGTCGTCCGCAAGCTGGAGGCCGGCGGGACCTCGTTGGAGGACTCCTTGGCGCTCTGGGAGCGCGGCGAGGAGCTGGCGAAGGTGTGCCGGCACTGGCTGGAGGGGGCCCGGGCCCGGCTGGACTCGGCGCTGGCGGCGCGCGAGTCGGCCGAGGAGGAGTGACCGGCGAGGAGTGACCGGGGAGGAGTGACCGGGGAGGAGTGACCGGGGAGTGATCCCGGTCACCCGGACGCAGATTTAGTTGAAAGTTCACCTATCTCCGCCGTAGAGTCTGGGACATCGCTTCACCTCCGTATGGAAGAAGGCTTTCCGATGTCTCTCGTTCTTGACTCCGCCGCGCAGGACCTGCTGTTCCGCGAGGCCCGCACGGCCAACTCGTTCACCGACGAGCCGGTCACCGAGGAGCAGGTCCAGGCGATATACGACCTGGTGAAGTTCGGCCCCACCGCCTTCAACCAGACCCCGCTGCGCATCACCCTGGTCCGCTCCCCCAAGGCCCGCGAGCGCCTCGTGCAGCACATGGCCAAGGGCAACGACGCCAAGACCGCCACCGCCCCGCTGGTCGCGATCCTCTCCGCGGACAACGAGTTCCACGAGGAGCTCCCGCAGCTGCTGCCGCACTTCCCGCAGGCCAAGGACGCGTTCTTCTCCGAGCGCCCGGTCCGCGAGCAGTCCGCGCTGCTGAACTCCGCGCTGCAGGCCGCCTACTTCATCATCGGCATCCGCGCCGCCGGCCTGGCCGCGGGCCCGATGACCGGCGCCGACTTCGCCGGCATCCAGAAGGAGTTCCTGGACGCCGACCACACCCCGATCATGGTCATCAACATCGGCAAGCCGGCCGCCGAGGGTGCCTGGTTCGACCGCTCCCCGCGCCTGGGCTTCGACGAGGTCATCACCACCGTCTGACCGGCGCCGCAGCCGCAGCACGCGCAGAAGGGCCGTGCGCCCCGGGATTCCGGGGCGCACGGCCCTTCTCGCGTACGCGTTCCGCGCAGGTGCGCGAGGCGCTGCCCGCCCCGCACGCCCTACGCGCCCACTCGCCCGCGCGCCCTACTTGCCCTACTTGCCCTGCTTGAACTCCAGCGCGGCCGCGAGCGCACCGAGCTGCTCGAAGGAGGCCGTGCCGGTCACCACCGTGACGTAGCCCTGCTCCTGCCGCACGAGGGCGTCGTACTTCTCGCCGTCCCAGCGCTCCCAGGCCCGGTCGCCGACCTGCTGCGTCTGCCCGGTGGCCGTCGCGTGCTGGGTGACCTTGGCGAGGTACTTCGCCGAGGTGTCCGTGGACTGCTCCACCGCCGCGTACTGCCGCTCCGGGTCGAGGAAGCCCAGGTGCCAGGCGCTGGCGTTCTTGCGCTCGTACGTCACCGAGGTCGCCCGCCACTGCTCCGGGAGCCCCACGGGGGCCGCCACCGGATACGGGGCCGCGCGCCGGGCCGTCACGGTTTCCACCCGGTAGTCGACCGTCCGCGTCGGGTCGGCCTCCCCGTCATGCGGGACGAAGAGGTAGATCCCGGCGACGACGATGCCGATCACCCCCAGCGACCGGACCATGTCCCAGACCGTCTGCTTGCCTTTCATACCTGCCACGGGACCCATCGTCCCGCATCGCGGGGCCGCGATCACCGCCGGGGTCGCGGTGCGGCGCGCGTCGACGGACCCTGGAGAGTCCCGGAGGGTCCTGGAAGGTCCGGGAAGATCCTGGAAGGCCCGGAAAGTCCTTGAGGACCGCAAGACGTCGGCTCAGGACAATCGACTGACCGATATGCCGCTCATACGTGACCCGCCCTGCTCAATATGTCGACGTACCGATAGAGTTCCAGCACCCTCACTTCCCGGCCGTCGCCGTACAGAAAGGTGCGCTCCGATGACCGAGCACAACCTGCCGCCCCAGCTCGAAGTCTCTCCGGAGGCCCCCGACCGCAACCTCGCACTGGAACTCGTACGGGTCACCGAGGCCGCGGCCATGGCCGCGGGCCGGTGGGTCGGACGCGGTGACAAGATCGGCGCCGACGGTGCCGCGGTCAACGCGATGCGCACCCTGATCTCCACCGTCTCGATGAACGGCGTCGTCGTGATCGGCGAGGGGGAGAAGGACGAGGCCCCCATGCTCTTCAACGGCGAGCGGGTCGGCGACGGCACGGGCGCCGAGGTCGACATCGCCGTGGACCCGATCGACGGCACCACCCTGAACGCCAAGGGCATGCCGAACGCCATCGCCGTGCTGGCCGCCGCCGACCGCGGCACCATGTTCGACCCGTCCGCGGTGTTCTACATGGAGAAGCTGGTCACCGGCCCGGAGGCCGCCGACTTCGTCGACATCAACGCGCCCGTCTCGGTGAACATCCGCCGGGTCGCCAAGGCCAAGAACATGGCCGTCGAGGACGTCACCGTGGTCATCCTGGACCGCCCCCGCCACGAGGGCATCGTCAAGGAGATCCGCGAGACCGGCGCCCGGATCAAGTTCATCTCCGACGGCGACGTCGCGGGCTCGGTCATGGCCGTGCGCGAGGGCACCGGCGTCGACCTGCTCCTCGGCATCGGCGGCACGCCCGAGGGCATCATCTCGGCGTGCGCCATAAAGTGCCTCGGCGGCACCATCCAGGGCAAGCTGTGGCCCAAGGACGAGGCCGAGCGCCAGCGTGCGCTCGACGCCGGTCACGACCTCGACCGCGTCCTGACCACGAACGACCTGGTGTCCGGCGAGAACGTCTTCTTCGTCGCCACCGGCATCACCGACGGCGAGCTGCTGCGCGGCGTCCACTACCGCTCGGAGACCGCGACGACGTCCTCGCTGGTCATGCGCTCGAAGTCGGGCACGATCCGACGGATCGACTCCACGCACCGCCTGTCGAAGCTGCGCGCGTACAGCGCGATCGACTTCGACCGCGCGCACTAGTCACCGGCGTGAGGAAGCGAGAGGGGCGGTCACCGCGTGCGGCGGGACCGCCCCTCTCGCTTCCTCACGTTCGGCGTCCGGCGTCCGGCGTCCTGGCGGTCGATCACGCGCGACCCGCGACCGGCTCAGCCCGCCGCGGCGATCGGCCCGGCCCCGGGGGCCTGGCGCAGCTCGGCGGCCCTGCGCCGCATCCGCGCCAGCACCACGCGGCGCTCGGCCGCGGTGAGCCCGCCCCACACCCCGTACGGCTCGGGCTGCAGCAGCGCGTGCTCCCGGCAGGCGACCATCACCGGGCAGCGGGCGCAGACGCGCTTGGCGGCCTCCTCGCGGGAGAGCCGGGCGGCGGTCGGCTCCTTGGACGGCGCGAAGAAGAGCCCCGCCTCGTCGCGGCGGCACACCGCCTCCGCATGCCATGGGCCGTCCTCCGTCCTCGCCGGCACCCGCGGCTTCGGCACGGCTGCCGCACGCCCCGGAAAACTCTGGACGGCGGCTACCTGCAAGGACTGATGCGGCGGATGCGGCACGGTCTACTCCTGACGACGTATACGTGAGCGAGAGACGACGCACCTGTCCCTACCCGCTGTACGCGCCCCTATGCACCGCGCGCCACGGGCCGCCGGGGGTTCGTCCGAAACGAGACCCCACCGGCGACCGTCACGCCGCGGGTGCGGCCCAGTCGGGATCCCGTCCGAGGAAGGCCAGCAGGCGCGCCGCCGCGCCGTCGTCCGAGCCGGGCGCGAGGGAGCGGACCGGGCCGTAGGCGAAGCCGCGCAGGGGCTCGACGAGGACGTCGGCGGCCGGGCGCAGGGCGGCGGCCAGTGCGTCGGTCAGGCCCGGCGGACGGCCCGTGGCGACGGCGATGTCCCAGGCGTGCACGGCGGCGTCGAGGGCGGCGGCACCGATGGCCGTCTCGGCCGGTACGGAGAAGGGCGGCAGCGGCACGGCCACCTCGACGTCGCCGGGGGCGACCCCGGCGAAGGCCTCGGCCGCGGCCGCGAGCGCCGGGTCCAGCAGGCCCGCCGGCGTCCCGGCCAGGGCTCCGGAGGGCGCGAAGGGGTCCTCGGCGGGCCCGGGCCCGCCGGTCAGGCGGGCGGCGTACGCCAGCTGGTCGCCCGCGGCGTGCTGGAGGACCTGGGTGACGTTCCACTGCGCGCAGGGGGTCGGGCGGTCCCAGCCGTCGGCGGGTACCCCCGCGACGGCCTCGCGCAGCGTCGCGTACGCCTGGTCGAGCAATTCCCACTTGGTCGTCGTCATGGTCCGGACCCTAGGGGTCGTCCCTGCGGATCGTCGGCCGAATTTCGTCGGACCGGCCGCGCGCCGGGCCCTGCGGGCTCAGCCGTCCAGGCGCTTGCGCAGCTTGCGGGCCAGGTCCACCAGTCGGGCCCCGAGCTTGGGCCGCGCCTCGATGTTGCCCAGCAGGGCGAAGCCCCTCACGATCACCACCGGCGCCTGCGGATCGGTCTCGCCGCGGCCCTCGCCGCGCACCTCGAAGTTGCCGAGGACCCCGCTGCCGTAGCCGCGCAGGGTGACGTTCTCCGGGACCAGGACCTCGACGTTGCCGAGGACACAGGTCACGTTGATCTCGGTGACCTGCTGTTCGAAGACCGCCTCGGTGAGGTCGATGGTGATGTCGCCCATGACCGAGATCGCGCGGGTGTGCGCGCCCGGCCGCCAGCGGCCCTTTCGGGCGGAGCTGCTGCACACGGCCACTATGGTCTCGGCGGGGCCGCCGGGGGCGCTCGCGGGGGTCGCGTAGGCGGACGGGGCATGGGCGCCGCCGGGCGCGGGCAGATCCCGTACGAGCGCTTCCAGTTCGCCGACGGTCTTGACCGCGTAGAGCGTGTCCAGGCGGTCGGAATGCTCCTCGGCCGTCAGCCGGCCTTCGGCGAGGGCGTCGCCGAGGATCTGCGCGATCCGGTCCCGGTCCGCGTCGGAGGCGCGCAGCTCGGCGGGGGCGGCGGTCGCGGGTGCGGGTGCGGGTGCGGGGGCGGCGGGGTGCTTTTCCAGGTCCACGACGCCCAGCATAGCCAGACACGATAGATCGCGATACTGCCGAGTGAGCCTTACCTCACAGACACGCGCCCGGGGAGAGGTCCTACGCTGGTTAACCGCGCTGCCAATTGGTCGCCAGCGCCGTCTGCCGAGTGAGGAATGACTGCCGTCATGCCAGAGTTTGCGTACACCGACCTGCTGCCCCTGGGCGAGGACACCACCCCGTACCGGCTGGTGACCGCCGAGGGCGTGTCCACCTTCGAGGCGGACGGCCGTACGTTCCTCAAGGTGGAGCCGGAGGCGCTGCGCAAGCTCGCCGAAGAGGCCATCCACGACATCCAGCACTTCCTGCGCCCCGCGCACCTCGCACAGCTGCGCCGCATCATCGACGACCCCGAGGCCTCCTCGAACGACAAGTTCGTCGCGCTCGACCTGCTCAAGAACGCGAACATCGCGGCGGCCGGCGTCCTGCCGATGTGCCAGGACACGGGCACGGCGATCGTCATGGGCAAGCGCGGCCAGAACGTCCTCACCGAGGGCGGTGACGAGGCGGCCCTGTCCCGCGGCATCTACGACGCGTACACCCGCCTGAACCTGCGCTACTCGCAGATGGCCCCGATCACCATGTGGGAGGAGAAGAACACCGGCTCGAACCTGCCCGCGCAGATCGAGCTGTACGCGACCGACGGCGGCGCGTACAAGTTCCTCTTCATGGCCAAGGGCGGCGGCTCGGCCAACAAGTCCTTCCTCTACCAGGAGACCAAGGCGGTCCTCAACGAGGCCTCCATGATGAAGTTCCTGGAGGAGAAGATCCGCTCGCTCGGTACGGCGGCCTGCCCGCCCTACCACCTGGCGATCGTGGTCGGCGGCACCTCCGCCGAGCACGCGCTGAAGACCGCCAAATACGCCTCGGCGCACTACCTGGACGAGCTGCCCCGCGAGGGCTCCGCGCTGGGCCACGGCTTCCGCGACGAGGCCCTGGAGCAGCAGGTCTTCGAGCTGACCCAGAAGATCGGCATCGGCGCACAGTTCGGCGGCAAGTACTTCTGCCACGACGTCCGCGTCGTGCGCCTCCCGCGGCACGGCGCGTCCCTGCCGGTCGCCATCGCCGTGTCCTGCTCGGCGGACCGCCAGGCCACCGCGAAGATCACCGCCGAGGGCGTCTTCCTGGAGCAGCTGGAGAGGGACCCGGCGCGCTTCCTGCCCGAAACCACGGACGAGCACCTGAACGAGGCCTCGGACGTCGTCTCCATCGACCTGAACCAGCCGATGGACGACATCCTGGCGACGCTGACCGAGCACCCGGTCAAGACCCGGCTGTCGCTGACCGGCCCGCTGGTCGTGGCGCGCGACATCGCGCACGCCAAGATCAAGGAACTGCTGGACTCGGGCGCCGAGATGCCCCAGTACCTGAAGGACCACCCGGTCTACTACGCCGGTCCCGCGAAGACCCCCGAGGGCTACGCGTCGGGCTCCTTCGGCCCGACCACGGCCGGCCGCATGGACTCCTACGTCGAGCAGTTCCAGGCGGCGGGCGGCTCCAAGGTCATGCTGGCCAAGGGCAACCGCTCCCAGCAGGTGACGGACGCGTGCGGCCGGCACGGCGGCTTCTACCTGGGCTCGATCGGCGGCCCGGCGGCGCGTTTGGCACAAGACTGCATCAAGAAGGTCGAGGTCCTGGAGTACGAGGAGCTCGGCATGGAGGCGGTCTGGAAGATCGAGGTCGAGGACTTCCCCGCCTTCATCGTGGTCGACGACAAGGGCAACGACTTCTTCCAAAACCCGGCCCCGGAGCCGACGTTCACCCACATTCCGGTCCGCGGCCCGGGCCTGTAGCGCGAGGGCCGTGGGGCCCGGGGCGTTTCGACGCCACCGGGCCCCACGGCTACCCCGAGGACCGGCTCCGACCCCAAGCCGTCCGACAGCCGGGGGAATTCGAATGTATAGGCTGCCGTGCAGGACGTGATCGACGCACGGCGGGGGAACGGCATGTTGACGTACCAGGAAGTGATGACCACCGACTACGGACGCCTCCTGACGGCCGCCGACAAGTGGCAGTCGATGGCCGAGGAGCTCCGCAAGGTCGAAGGGCGCTACCGGGACAGCGTCCAGAAGGTCCACATGAGCGGCAACTGGGTGGGAGTCAGTGCGACCGCCTCCTTCACGAACTTCGCGGCGACCCAGTACGAGTACCAGGCCGCGCAGACCCAGGCGAAGGCGACCGCCACCCTGCTGCGCAACGCGCACCAGGAGCTGACCGAGCTCAAGAAGACCCTGGAGAACGCGCGCGCCGACGCCGTCAAGGCGGGGATGAGCGTCTCGGGGACGGGGGACGTGGCCTTCGACACCACGAAGCTCAGCGCCGCCGAGAAGAACGCCATGCATCACGACCCGGACTACATGACGAGCGTGCGGACCGCCGAGCAGTCCTGGCGCGACTACATCAAGGAGTGCGTCAAGGCGGTCGACGAGGCCGACCAGGACCTGCGCAAGGACCTGGAGGCGGTCGTCAAGGACGGCCAGGGCGGCAAGGGCGACGGCACGCCGGGCACCGGCTTCAACGGGCAGGCCGGGGAGGTCGCGAAGGCCGACGACGCGCAGAAGCAAGAACGCATGGACCTGGCCTGGTTGAAGAAGCGGGACAACGAGACCCTCGACGACTACATCGAGCGGCTCCAGAAGGACGGCCTGACCCGCCTCACGGGCAATCCGAAGCTGGCGGAACTGGTCACCAACGTCAACAAGGGCACCGTGACGGCCGGCGCCTTCGCCACCGCGCTCACGGCCGTCGGCATGAACTCCTTCAAACTGGCCAAGCACTTCAAGGACGTGAAGGCCGGCAACTTCCCGCAGGCCTTCAACTCGCCCGGCACCCTGATGGAACGGAACATCAACGCGCGCATCGCGGGTGGGGCTCCGGGCGGCCTGCTGAGCAAACTGCCCCCCAACGTCGTCGGCGCGATCACGGGTTCCGACGAAGCGGCCATGTGGGGCGCCAAGATGAAGAACGGTCGGTTCTTCATCCCGACGGCCTCCGAGGCCAACCTGGTGACGGTCGCCCGGCAGGGCGGCATGGCGAACGCCATGAAGGCGGCCGGTGCGATGCGCGGGCTGGGCGTGGTGGGAGGCGTCGCCGCCACCGCCTACGGCATAGCGAACCTGTCGACTTACGACGGCGACATGATCAAGAAGGATCCGGCCAAGTTCGCCACCGACCTCACGGGTACGGCCTTCAGCGCCTCGATGACCGCGATGACCGTGTGCCCCAACCCGATCACCGCGGGATTTGCCGTGGGAACCGGCATCGCCTACGGCGCCGCGCTGATCTGGGACAACCACGAAGCGATAGGCAAGGGCCTGGAGAAGGTCGGAGACGGCATCGCCGACGGCGCCAGGAAGCTCGGCAGCGCGCTGAACCCGTTCGACTAGGAGGGCAGAGACATGCACACCCAGAGCACCCCGTTCCAGTTGCGAACGTGGCAGGGCGGCGAGAAGCGTCCGGTTCGCCGGGTCATTTGGGAGGGGGAGTCCCCGGAGTGGGGCGAGATCACGGTTGCCGCGCTGCCCCCTGTGCACGACAACGTCCGCGCCACCCAGGTCACCGGCGGCCACATCCCGACGGTCGTCTTCGAGTCCCGCGGCATGCAGGTGATGATCACCGAACGTCCGACGCTCAACGGGCCGTCGCTGCGCGTCGGGGACGCCGTGGTGTACCTCAAGCGGAACCGGTGGGGGGCCACGCACCGGGGCCGCGCCCTGCACATGAAGCACGCCGGCGACCGGTACCGGCTCTGGGCGGTCAACCGCCGGGAGTACGTCCTCATGCGCGAGGCGGACAACCAGGACCGCGGAGTCACCATCAAGGTCAAGGAATCCGGCATCGCCAAGTGGAAGCGCGTCGACGTGAGCGTGACCGGCCGGGCCCTCGGGGCCGACATCGCGCTCGCCCTCGTCTTCGCAGGGGTCGACCGGTCCGTACTGACCAGGCGGGGTGCCGTGCGCGCGGGCTTCTCGCGGGTCTTCCACGTGGCGGCGGACTCCGCCCTGGGGTGACCCACCGACGACCGACCGACGAACCCATCGATGGAGCAAGTGAGCGTATGCCTTCCTATGACCTTTCCCGAGCCCGCTTCCGCCTGAGCGACGAGCACGTCTTCGTCCTCATCACGGTGGCGACCGGAGAGCCCGTACCGGACGAGTTCCACGCGGCGCAAGAGGAGCTGCGGGCGTGTGGACTGATCGACGGGAACGGGCAACTGGCCCATGTGCTCCTGCCCCTGATCGACACCCTGATCGCCCCGACCGTGGTCATCTCGCTGGAAGCGGTCGGCCGGCAGGGCCAGTTGAACCACGGACTGCTCATCGGTCAGGACCACGTCATCGCCCACCAGGCCTGGCCGGGCACGAGCGAGGCGGAGTACGCGTCCGTCGAGCCGAAGATGCTGGTGTGGGCGCTGGCGAACATGGTCAACCTGCAGCAGTCCGGTCCCGGCGGGAGCGCGGTGCACGCGGACGCGGTGGTCGAGACCCGGCTCGGGACGGTCGAAGCGGGTCTCGCCGCCCTGGAGGGCGTCTCCGCCGCCGAGGCCCCGGGTTCCGAGCGTTCCCACGTCCACGAGGCCTTGGCACAGGACCCGGCCCTCGGCGAGGCGCAGGCGACGCTGCTCGCCGCTCTCATCGCCGAACTGCGGTCGAGCTGGCGGATGACCGCTGCGTGGCGGGGCCGCGAGGACGGCCAGGACGGGGTGGCAGCACGCGGTTTCGCGGTGTGGGACTGCGGCCCGCTCGGGTACTGGCACCGGGAGCTGCCGGCCGAGCCGCTGGCCGCGGGACAGGTGGGCCCGGACAGCGCCGTTCGGCTGGTCCGGGTGGCACCGAAGAAGGTCTGGGACCTGATCGCGGAACTACTGCCCGAGGAAGCCGAGCTGCGGCACGTCTGAGCTCGGTGCACCGGGCTCGCGCGATGGTCGGACGTACGATCGGAAACGGATGAGGGGGAGGCCGAAACATGTCGCACGTGGACATGCGGTTGAACAGCACTGACGGTGGTGTCGCGGGGCCGGTGGCGCCCGGCGGGTCGGGGAGCTTCGGTTCCACTCCGGCCGAGAAGAAGGCTGCGGCGAACACGATCGAGACCGAGCTGGAGCCGAACACCAAGAAGGCCGCGGAGCACGCGGACGAGGCGACGAACAGCGCGATCACGGGTTTCGACGGGTGGGCCACCGCTGCGGGCCTGAAGAAGGTGTCGGACACCTGGGACGCGCAGGTCAAGAACCTGATGGGCCGGCTCTCGTCCGAGAAGACCGCACTGCGGGGCGCCTCGGGTCTCTTCGTGAGCAATGACGTCGGCCTCGGCAACCAGTTCCGGCCGATCGGCACCCAGTCGAAGCTGAACGGCCTCTAGGCCCCGTCGTCTCTTTCGGATCTTGCCGAGCCCGCGCACACCGCGGTCCGGGCCCCTAGCGCGACGGCCTGAGGGCCCCTCCCCCGTTCGGGGGAGGGGCCCTCAGGCATGTCCGCCCATCGGCAGATGGCAGGCCGGCGGGCTCCCGGCGAGGCTGTTCCCGTAGTCGAACGGGTCACCTTCAGCAGGGAGTTCACGATGAAGAACCGCAGGCGCGCCCTCGTCCTGGCCGGAACCGCCGCCGCTCTGGTGGCGACGCTGATCGCCGCGGCTCCGGCGCCGGCCGCACCGACCGCTTCTGCCGCGCCGGCCGCACCGGCCGCGCCGGCCGCACCGAAGCTCGCCTCGGTGCACGGCGGCGGGACGGTGGCCTACCCCTACGTCCCGAAGGAGCACGTCATCCGCTTCACCGTCGACGCCGACGCCGCCCCGTGGAGCAGGCCCTTCCCGGCCCGGGGCGGGGACCAGGGCATGCCGGTCGACGCGCGCGGCAAGGTGACCGTCTACCACGCCATGCCCGAAGAGAACTTCACCGCCGTCGCCGAGGCGGAGGTGGACTGCCTGGTCACCGGTGGCCGGACGGCCACGGTCACCGCCGTGGTCACGTCCTCGAACGTCGGCTGGGAGGGCAAGCGGATCGGGGTCAGCGTCCAGGACGGGGAGCGCGGCGCGCCCGACCGGGTGGGCTTCTCGTGGGGCATCGCCAACGTCGACGTGCAGCCCGACGGCTCGGTGTCCGAGCCCCGCGTGGGCACGTGCATGGCCCCGGCCCCCTTCACCGAGGTCACCAAGGGCGGCTTCAAGGTCACCACGGCGCCCTTGGCCCCACGGCCGAAGCAGTAGTCACGGCGTCGGACCCGACAGGTACCGGGCCTCAACGGGGGTGGCCCGGTACCCCGCCTTCCGCGCGGCCACCACCTCGGCGACCGTGAGCATGCGGTCCCGGATCCACGGAGGCGGTACGCCCCGGCCGCGGTCGCACCACCGGACGTCGTACCGGGTGCACGCGTAGGACGACTCCCAGGCCAGCTGCCCGTCCTCGAGAGATTGCCGGTCGTCGTGGGCGCACTCGTCGCAGGGCCCGCGGTGCAGGACGGCGTACATCTCCTGTCCGGCATCCGGGCAGCATGCGGCACCGGGCCGGTCACCGCATCCGGATAACGTCTGTCCCATGAACCGGCAGTCCATGCTCCCCGCCACCGCCCGCGCCGTCCGGGTGGTCGCCCACCGCGGGGCATCCCACGAGCACCCCGAGCACACCCTCGCCGCTTACCGGCAGGCCATCGCCGACGGAGCCGACGCGCTCGAATGCGACGTGCGCCTCACCGCCGACCACCAGCTGGTCTGCGTGCACGACCGGCGGGTGGAGCGGACCTCCGACGGGCGCGGGGTGGTCTCCGAAATGACCTACGCGCAGCTGTCCGCGCTCGACTTCGGGGCGTGGAAGGGAGCCGGGCACGCCGGGGCCCGGGTGCTGCTCTTCGAGGACCTGCTCCGCGAGGTGCTGGCCGCGCCCCGGCCGGTGGGGCTGGCCGTCGAGACCAAGCACCCGACCCGGGCCGGCGGCCGGCTGGAGGTCGAGCTGGTGCGGATGCTCCGGGAGTACGGGCTGGCCGACGGCGCGGCCGGGCTGGTCGAGGTGATGAGCTTCTCCCGCAGCGCTCTGACCCGGCTGCACCGGCTCGTGCCCGGCCTGCCCGCCGTCTACCTCATGGAACGGCGGCTGCGCCCGGTGCGCCCGCCCTACGCGACCCACGCGGGCCCGGGCATCGACCTCGTACGCCGGGACCCCGGGCTGGTGGGCCGGCTGAAGGCGAAGGGGCTGTCGGTGCGGGTGTGGACGGTGGACGAGCCGCAGGACGTGGAGCTGTGCCTGCGGCTCGGCGTGGACACGATCATCACCAACCGGCCCAGGCAGGTGCGGGAGCAGCTGGAGGGCCGCTGACGCGCGGCCCGTCGGCCGGGTCGGTCAGGCCCGCTGCCCCGCGGTGCGCGAAGACCGCGACGAGGAGCCGGCGCGCACGGCACCCGCACCGCAGGCGACGACGCCGGCCAGCGCGGTCACGAGCAGGGGGTTGGTCCAGCCCGGGACGAGCTCGACGCTGGGGCCGCCGGGGAACGCGCACACCCTCGACAGGGGGAAGTACCGCGAGGTGATCTTTATGTCGGCGTCGGGCGTCCGGTAGGACTGGGGGCCGAACTGCGCGGCGCGCTCTACGAGGCAGGGACGCGTGGGGCGGGAGTTGACGCCGGACAGGCCGCCGAGGGCGAAGGCGACGACGGCGACGCTCAGACAGGCCACGGCCCATTCCACCCAGGGGCCGACGGCGCCGCGGCTCATGCCCGGTCTTCGGGTCACCAGCAGGTGCACCGCTTTGGTGAGGAGGAAGGCTCCGGCCGGGAGGGCCAGCAGGAGGGCTGCGACTGCTACGAGGATCGAACTCACCCTTACGTGGGAACGGGGCATCGGGTCGGCGCCCGCCGGAGGCCGTCGGAGGCCGGGGGGCCATGGCCACCCTGCCACAACACCCCCTCCGAACAGCGGACATGCGTTCGCCGAACACGAGAACGTCCACACGGCATCCGGCTCCCGGCTCCCGGCTCCCGGCTCCCGGCTCCCGGCTCCCGGCTCCCGGCTCCCGGCTCCCGGCACGGAAACACCCGGCCGGGGTGCGCCGGCCGGGCGTGGGGGGCTGCGGGTGCGGGGCGGTTACACGAAGCGCTGGTTGGCGGACCCGTTGCAGGTCTGCAGGCGCAGCGGCTCGTGGGCGGCGGCCACCGTCAGGCACATGCCCGGGGCGGCAGCGGGGCGGAAGGTGGCACCGTCACGGACGAACTGCTGGTTCGCGCCGCCGTGGCAGTTCCAGATGATCAGGCCGGTGCCGGAGCCGTAGTTGGCGCCGGGGGCGTCGAGGCAGCGGTCCTGGGTCAGCTCGATGTGGACGGACTTGCGGACGCCGTCGTACCACCAGCCCTGGTTGCGACCGCCGTGGCAGTCCCATCCGACGATCTTGGTCTCGTTGGCGCTGGAGCCGCCGAAGGAGTCCAGACAGTTGCCGGTCGCCTCGTTCTTGAGGGCCTTGAACTTGTCGTCCCAGGCCCCGGCCTGCAGGACGGGCGTCCCGGTGCTCGCGGGGTCGGCGCAGGAGGCCTCGCGCAGGCCCGAGTCGTAGAGCTGGGTCAGGCACGACGCGAAGGCGCCGTGGCCGCGGTAGTTGGGGTGGAAGGACTGGCGGGCGGTGTTCTCGTCCCACGGGAAGTGGTCCCCGAGGTCCAGGTAGAGGCCGCGGGCCCAGGTGTCCTCCATGCAGACCTCGTGGCCGTGGAAGAGCCGCGAGTTGTCCAGGTAGACCGCGCCGGAGGCGAGGGCCGCCGCGCGCACGCCCTTCTCGAAGGCGGGCACCGCGTAGTTGCGGCCCCAGGCGGCGTCGGAGTCGTAGCCGGCGCAGCCACCGGGCAGCTTGCCGGGGAAGTTCGGGTTGTCGTAGAAGTCGGGCCCGATGGGGCTGGGGTAGCCCATCACGACGAGCTTGTAGTCGGAGTCGGCGTAACCGGCGTCGCGCATGACGGTCTTGAGGTCCGCGACCGTGGCTTCCACCTTGGGCTTCAGGCCGTCGACGCGCGCCTGCCAACCGGGCCCGTACTTGGGCTCGCAGGTGCCCTGGATGAGCACCCAGCGGGTCACGCAGTCGGTCATGACCGGGCCGAACTGGAGGTCGTCGTTGGCCCCGGCGACCAGCAGGACCATCTTGATCTTCGTGTTGCGCGCCTTGACGGCCAGGTTGTCGCTCTGCACCAGCTCGTCGGCGTACTGCTTGCTGCCGCCGATCCGGATGTTGCCGGTGTAGCCGCCGGAGCAGGCGACGTTGAAGGTCAGGTCGGCCGGTATGCCGGTGCGGTGGATCGCCGAGTCCGGCGAGCGGTGGCACTGGTTGTTCGGCGTGTTGGTCGCGGGGTCGTAGGTGCCGACGCCTTCGCCCGAAATCTCGCTGTCGCCCAGCGAGATCAAGCCGGTTTTGCGCTCGTTCAGCGGACGTACGGCAGGATCGCCGTAGATCTTGGTGGCCTCCGCGGCCCGGATGGCCTCCAGCTCGGGCGACAGCGGTACGACGACGGCCCCGGAAGCGGGCGCCGCCTGGGCCATGGGGGTGACGGCGGCGACACCCCCCAGGGCGGCCGCGATCGCCAGGGTGGCGGCGAAGGTAGATCTGAGCATGGGTCTCGTACGGGCACGTGCCATGGAACGCCTCCCCGAACATGGGTGTTACCCCCGGTATTTACTGGCCGGTAGGGGAGTTGGGAACACTTCGAACAAGACAATTGCTCAAGTTTTTGAGGAGGTCACAGAAATGACGGATGACCAGCAGGCCGATGCGTTCCGGACCGAGCACGACTCCATGGGCGAGGTACGGGTGCCCCGGGACGCCAAATGGCGGGCCCAGACCCAGCGCGCGGTGGAGAACTTCCCCGTCTCCGGGCAGCGGTTGGAGCGTGCCCACATCGAGGCGCTCGCCCGGATCAAGGCCGCCGCGGCCGTGGTGAACGCGAAGCTCGGCGTGGTGGACCAGGACCTCGCCGATGCGATCCGCTCCGCCGCCGCCGAGGTCGCGGACGGCCGCTGGGACGACCACTTCCCCGTGGACGTCTTCCAGACCGGCTCCGGAACCTCGTCCAACATGAACACCAACGAGGTGATCGCCACCCTCGCCACCGAGCGCCTGGGCCGCGAGGTCCACCCCAATGACCACGTCAACGCCTCGCAGAGCTCCAACGACGTCTTCCCGTCGTCCATCCACATCGCGGCCACCGCCGCCGTCACCGGCGAGCTGGTCCCGGCGCTGGAGCACCTGGCGGCCGCACTGGAGCGCAAGGCCGGCGAGTTCGCCCAGGTCGTCAAGGCCGGGCGGACCCACCTGATGGACGCCACCCCGGTCACGCTCGGCCAGGAGTTCGGCGGGTACGCCGCCCAGGTCCGCTACGGCGTCGAGCGGCTGCGGGCGGCCCTGCCGCGACTGGCCGAGCTGCCGCTGGGCGGCACCGCAGTGGGCACCGGCATCAACACCCCGCCCGGCTTCTCCGCCGCGGTGATCGCCGAAGTCGCCGCCACGACCGGGCTGCCGCTGACCGAGGCCCGCGACCACTTCGAGGCGCAGGGGGCCCGGGACGCCCTCGTGGAGACCTCCGGAATGCTCCGCACGATCGCCGTCTCCCTCACCAAGATCTCCAACGACCTCCGCTGGATGGCTTCCGGACCGCGCACAGGTTTGGCCGAAATCAATCTCCCGGATCTCCAGCCGGGCTCCTCGATCATGCCCGGCAAGGTCAATCCGGTGGTCCCCGAGGCCGTCCTGATGGTCGCCGCACAGGTCATGGGGAACGACGCGGCCGTCGCCGTGGCGGGCGCGGCCGGCAATTTCGAGCTCAACGTGATGCTCCCGGTGATGGCCAGGAACCTCCTCGAATCGATCCGGCTGCTCGGCAGCGCGAGCCGCCTGCTGGCCGACCGCACGATCGACGGGATCACCGCCAACGAGGCCCGGGCCAGGGAGTACGCCGAGTCCTCGCCCTCCGTGGTCACCCCGCTCAACCGCTACATCGGCTACGAGGAGGCCGCCAAGGTCGCCAAGAGGTCCCTCGCCGAACGCAAGACGATCAGGGAGGTGGTCCTGGAGTCCGGTTACGTGGAGCGCGGCGCCCTCACCCTGGAGCAGCTGGACGAGGCCCTCGACGTGCTGCGCATGACGCATCCCTGACCCGTCCGGGCGCACCCGCGGGCGGGGGCCGGATCCGGTCGATCGTCACCGCCGAACCCCCCGGTGACCTGCGCCGCAGCGGGCGCGGGGACCCCCGCCCTAAGATCTGCGCATGACAGGTACTTTCAAGCCCGGGAACTCCGCGGCGCGGAGCGCGCCGCGGAGCCCCGCGCAGGGCCCGCGCTGGGCACCCGGGGAGCAGGTCCTCTGGCGCTACCGCGATCACGCCCCGGGGCTGAAGGGCCCGGTCCACATCTGCCGCCCGGTGACCGTGGTGCAGGACACGGACGAGCTGCTGGCGGTGTGGATGGCCCCCGGCACCGAGTGCGTCAAGCCGGTCCTCGCCGACGGCACCTCCGTCCACGAGGAGCCGCTCGCCACCCGCTACACGGCGCCGCGGACGACCGCACGGTCGCGCTGGTTCGGCAGCGGTGTCCTGAAGCTGGCCCGGCCCGGGGAATCCTGGTCGGTGTGGCTGTTCTGGGGCCCCGGCTGGCAGTTCAAGAACTGGTACGTGAACCTGGAGGAGCCGCGTTCGCGCTGGGCCGGCGGGGTGGACTCCGTGGACCACTTCCTGGACATCGCCGTCTACCCGGACCGCAGTTGGAAGTGGCTGGACGAGGACGAGTTCGCCCAGGCGCAGCGGAGCGGCCTGATGGACCGTGAGCAGGCCGACCGCGTACGGGAGTCCGGCCGCGCGGCGGTCGAGGTGATCGAGGAATGGGGAGCCCCGTTCTCCGGCGGCTGGGAGGACTGGCGGCCGGATCCGGCCTGGAGGATTCCGGCCCTTCCGGATGACTGGGACACCACCCCGGCGCATATGACCTCATGAGACCCTTGATGCGCCCCCAGGGTTCAAACGTAGGATCGTCCTCCACGAGGTCACGCGCGCGGGACGGTGCGGCCGCTGCGCCGTTGCGCAAGTGCCGCTCCGCACACGGGATCTGACCGGAGGTCGGACGCACGACGAGAGGCGACGAGGGGGCGGGGGTCCGTCAGGGGCACCTCCCGGCCGGAGGTTGGGAGAGAAGTTTGGGGCAGGAACCTCGGGGCGATGGTGCCCCGGCCGCTGAGCGGGTATACCGCGACTGACCGAGTTGAGTGCAGCGCACATCGAGCGCAAACGGACGGAAATCCACGCGTGACGGAGTACCCCACCTCCCAGGAGGGCCCGCAGCCCGTCGCCTCCGGCGGAGGTACGGACGAGGCCGGCCACGGCAAGGCGCCCATCGCCGCCACCGAGGCCGTACGCACGCATGCCGCGGGCGCCGGTGCCGGCGCGTCGGCGGAGCCGGACGGTGCGGCTTCCACAGCGGCCACCGACGCGCGCGCGGCCCGCTCAGCAGCGGGTGCGGGCGGCAGCGCCGGGCTCCCCCGGCCCCGACGCAACGCGGCCGCCCCCGGCGAGGTGCCGGCCGAGCCCGGCCAGGGCGCGGCCCGGCCCCGGCCCGGTGCGAGCGCCCTCGACGCGCAGGTCGGCGCGGCCGGGCACGGTGGTCCCGCCGAGGCCCCGCGCCCGCGCGGCGGGGATGACGACATGACCGGTGACGGCAACGGCCCCCCGGCCGCCGCGATCACGAGCGGTGACGGCGGAGCCGGACGCCACGGAGGTGGCGGGGGCGCCGTACCGGTCGGAGAGGCGACCGTCGCGCGCCGCGAAGGGGACCGGCTGCGCTTCGTCGGCGCCGCAACGAGGCGGATCGCCCGCGGCATCGACCTCGACGAGATCGTGCTCGGCCTGTGCCGGGCGACCGTGCCGACCTTCTCCGACGCCATCCTCGTCTACCTGCGCGACCCGCTCCCGGTCGGCGACGAGCGGCCCGTCGGGCCGGTCGTTTTAAGGCTCCGGCGCACCGATCGGCTCCGACCGATCGACGACCTGACCGACATCAGCAGCACCATCGGCGCGGGGATGGACCTCGCCGGGGCCGCGGGGGCCACCGGCGAGCTCGATTTCAGCCAGTTGCCGCTGGTGGGCCCGCAGGGTGACCTGCCCGCGGCCGAGCTGTGCGAGATCCGGCCCGGCGGCGCGCTCGCCGAGGTGCTGCGCGGCGTACGGCCCGTCTTCGGGTCCTCCGCCGCCGCCCGGGCCGCTCTGCCCGAGCTGCTCGGCGTGGACCACCCGCTGCCGCGCGGCAACCGGGCCGTCCTCGCGCCGCTGCGCGGCCGCCGCCGGGTGATCGGCGCCGCCGTCTTCCTGCGCAGCCCCGAGCGTCCCGCGTTCGAGCAGAACGACCTCCTGGTCGCCGCCCAGCTGGCCACCCACACCGCGCTCGGCATCGACAAGGCGGTCCTGTACGGCCGTGAGGCGTACATCGCCGACGAGTTGCAGCGCACCATGCTGCCCGACGGCCTCCCGCAGCCCACCGGGGTGCGGCTGGCCTCCCGCTACCTGCCCGCCGCCGAGACGGCACGGGTCGGCGGCGACTGGTACGACGCCATACCGCTGCCCGGCAGCCGCGTCGCGCTCGTCGTCGGCGACGTCATGGGCCACTCCATGACCTCCGCCGCGATCATGGGTCAGCTGCGCACCACCGCGCAGACCCTCGCGCAGCTGGACCTGCCGCCGGCCGAGGTCCTGCACCACCTGGACGAGCAGGCGCAGCGCCTGGGCTCCGACCGCATGGCCACCTGCCTGTACGCCGTCTACGATCCCGTCGCGCACCGGATCACCATCGCCAACGCGGGCCATCCGCCGCCGGTGCTGCTGCACCTGGGCGGACGCGCGGAGGTGCTCCGCGTACCCCCGGGCGCCCCCATCGGCGTCGGCGGCGTCGACTTCGAGGCCGTGGAGCTGGACGCGCCCGCCGGGGGCACCCTGCTGCTCTACACCGACGGCCTGGTGGAATCGCGCCTGCGGGACGTGTGGACCGGCATCGAGCAGCTCCGCGAGCGTCTCGCCACCACCGCCCAGCTGACCGGCCTGGACCACCCGCCGCCGCTGGAGGCGCTCTGCGACGACGTCCTGGACATGCTCGGCCCGGGTGACCGGGACGACGACATCGCGCTGCTCGCGGCCCGGTTCGACGGGATCGCACCCAGCGACGTCGCGTACTGGTTCCTGGATCCGGAGGAGACCGCCCCGGGCCGGGCCCGCCGGTTCGCCCGCCGCGCCCTGACCCGGTGGGGCCTGGAGGAGCTCGAGGACTCGCTGGAGCTGCTGGTCAGCGAGGTGGTCACCAATGCCGTTCGGTACGCGGAGCGGCCCGTGACGCTGCGCCTGCTGCGCACGGACGTGCTGCGCTGCGAGGTCGGCGACGACTCGCCGCAGCTGCCGCGCCAGCGACGGGCGCGGGACACCGACGAGGGCGGCCGCGGCCTGTTCCTGGTCAACCGGATGGCCCGGCGCTGGGGTGCGACACGGCTCAGCAGCGGAAAGGTCGTCTGGTTCGAGTTGACGCTGCCGGCGACGCCCGAGCGACGCTGAGCGCGCGACGCCGGGAAGACCGCCGCCCCGCAGCCTTGGAAGGCTGCGGGGCGGCGGTCTGTCGTCTCGGTGGGGTCTAGCGCTCGGGCACCAGCGGCGGGTCCGGCGGCTTGGGACCGCCGGTCTTGGTCGCCGTGGGCGACGGGGACGTCGTGGTCGTCGGGGTCGGCGACGTCGGGGCCGTCTTGGTCGCCGTGGGCGTCGGGGACGTCGTCGGGGACTGCGTCGGGCTGGTGCTGGCCGTCGGGGAGCTGGAGGACGGCGACGTCGACGGCGTCGGCGAGGCGCTGCGGGACGGCGTCTGCACGGCGCCCATCTCCGCCTCGCTCAGCTGGAACTTGCCCGCGTTGCCCTTGAGGACGGCGAGCGTGTACGCCTTCCAGATCGAGGCCGGGAAGCTGGAACCGCCGAGTCGGCCGAGGCCGGCCGTACCGGTCAGGGTGACCTGCTTGGCGGTGACGGGCTCCTCACCGAAGATCGCGACGACGGTGACCAGTTCGGGGGTGAACCCGGAGAACCAGCCGGAGACGTTGTTCTCGGTGGTACCGGTCTTGCCGGCGGCCTCGTAGGCGCTGCTGCGGACCTTGTTGCCGGAGCCGCCCTCGTCGTTGACGACGCCCGTGAGCACCTTGGTGACGGTGTCGGCGGTCTGGCGGCTGATGGCCTGGGCGCCGATGGGCTGGGCCGGCTCGACCTCGCGGTCCTTGTGCTCGGCCTTCTTGATGATGGTCGGCGTGACCTTCTTGCCGTGGTTGTCGAACGTGGCGTAGACGCCCGCCATCTCCACGGTGTTGGCGCTCATGGTGCCGAGGGACATGGCCGGCTTGTCCTCGGGCCAGCCCTCGCGGTCCTTCATGCCGAGGGCCAGGGCCGTCTTCTTCACGTTGCGCGGCTTGACGTCCACGATCATCTGCGCGTAGACGGAGTTGACCGAGAAGTTGGTCGCGTCCTGGACCGTCATCATCGGGGTGCCGAAGTCGCGGTCCTCCTGGTTCTGCGGGGCGAACGGGATGTCGCTGCCGAGGACCGCGCGCTTGCTGGTGCCGTCGTAGAGCGCGTTCGGCGTGATCGGCTTGCCGTCCTGGGTCTTCGCCCCGTTCTCCAGCGCGGAGGCGAGCACGATCGGCTTGAAGGTCGAGCCCGGCTGGTAGTCCTTGCGCAGGGCGTTGCTCGACCAGTGGTCCTTCAGGCTCGTGCCGCCGTACATCGCGACGATCGCGCCGGTCTTCGGGTCCACGGAGGTGGCACCGGCCTGCACGCTCTGGTCCTGGGGCTTGCCCTTGGTGTCCTTGCGGTCGAGCTTGGACTCCAGCTCGTCCTGGACTGCCTTCTCCAGCGCTTCCTGCTTCTTGGCGTCGATGTTCAGCGTGAACGTCCAGCCACCGGCGTCGATCAGCTTCCGCTCGACGCCCTGGGCGTTGAGCTCGGCCTCGGCCGCCTGGACCAGGTAGCCCTTCTGGCCGTCCATGCCCATCGGCGGCTGCGGCGGGTTCGGCTCGGCGAACTTCAGCGTCTTGCGCTTGGCCTCGTCCAGCTTGCCGTTCTCGACCATGTTCACGAAGGTGGCCTCGTAGCGGATCATGATCCGCTTCTTGGTGTCGTCGCTGGCGGTCGACCAGTCGTACTGGCTGGGGGCCTGGACGAGGGTGGCGAGGTACGCGCCCTGTTCCAGCGTCAACTGGCCGACGTCGACGCCGTAGTAGGCCTGGGCGGCCGCCTGGATGCCGTACGCGCCGCGCCCGAAGTAGCTGGTGTTCAGGTAACCCGCGAGGATCTCGGGCTTCTTCATGCGCTGGTCGACCTTGAGGGAGATCACCAGCTCCTTGAGCTTGCGGCTCGCCGTCTGATCCTGGGTCAGGTAGTAGTTCTTGACGTACTGCTGGGTGATCGTGGAGCCACCGGCCTTGCCGCGCCCGGTCGCCGTGTTCCACAGACCGCGGGCCAGGCCCTTGAAGTCCACGCCCTGGTCGTTGCGGAAGGACTTGTTCTCGATCGCAATGAACGCCTCCTGCACGTCCATCGGGATCTTGTCGATCGCCAGGATCTCGCGGTTGACCTTGCCCTTGCTGGCCATGATCGTGCCGTCTGAGTACTTGTAGACGTTGCTCTGCTGGAGCGCCTGCTTGTTGGGGTCCGGCTCTTCTACCCAGAAGTAGAGGGCGACCAGCGCGCCCATGCCGAGCAGGGCCAGCCCGAAGAACGTGCCCAGGATCTTCTTCCAGGTGAAGAAGCGGCGTATGCCGGTGCGTTTGCCGGCGCTTCCGCTTCCCTCGGTGCCCTGCGCGCGTCCGCTCGGCGCACGCCGCGCACCGCGCTGCTGCTGCGCCTTACGCACTTCTGCTCGGCCCATCGCTCCCGCTCCGCTCGATTTCCCCCCCGACGTCAGCTCAGAAAGCTAACACCGCAGGCTGTGACAAAAGTTGGCCAACCATGACTAATTACGGTCATTTCGGACGTGAGAATCAGCACCCGCGTCATGGGAACCGACGCTCACCTAAGCCGAAGGGTTGCCGTAGCGCAAAAAAGTGATATCACTTTGCTAGACGGTCCGACCGGCCGTGAGCTGAGAAACGGGGCAAACCATGACGAACCAAAACGCCACCCCTGACGGAGTACGGGAGTTCACCGCGCGCAGCGTCGGCGGCGGACTGGCACTGCTGCTCGGCCTGTTGGGTCTGGTGGCGAGCGCCGGCCTGATCGTGGCCGGCTCGGTGGCCACGGCCGTCGGGGTCAAGGCGGCCCTGATATCCCTCGGCGTACTCCTGAGCCTCGTCTCCACGTTCGCGATGTGCGGGCTGAACACGGTGGCGCCGGGCGAGGCCCGGGTCGTCCAGATGTTCGGCCGCTACCGGGGCACCATCCGCACCGACGGGCTGCGCTGGGTCAACCCGCTGACCTCCCGCGAGCGGATCTCCACCCGGGTGCGCAACCACGAGACGGCCGTCCTGAAGGTCAACGACGCCTACGGCAACCCGATCGAGCTGGCGGCGGTCGTGGTGTGGCGGGTCGAGGACACGGCCCGGGCCACCTTCGAGGTCGAGGACTTCACGGAGTTCGTCGAGACCCAGGCCGAGGCGGCGGTCCGGCACATCGCCATCGAGTACCCGTACGACGCGCACGAAGAGGGCGGCCTGTCGCTGCGCGGGAACGCCGAGGAGATCACCGAGAAGCTGGCGGTCGAACTGCGCGACCGCGTCGACGCGGCCGGTGTGCACATCATCGAGTCCCGATTCACGCACCTCGCGTACGCTCCGGAGATCGCCTCCGCGATGCTCCAGCGCCAGCAGGCGGGCGCGGTCGTGGCGGCCCGCAAGCAGATCGTGGAGGGCGCGGTGGGCATGGTCGAACTGGCATTGACCCGACTGGCGGAACAGGACATCGTGGACCTGGATCCGGAGCGCAAGGCGGCCATGGTCTCGAACCTGATGGTCGTCCTGTGCGGCGACCGCGCCGCCCAGCCGGTGGTCAACACGGGAACCCTCTACCAGTGACCCCCGGCGGCGAGGAGAAGCCGGCGGGCCGACAGGCGCGCAAACAGGTGCTGCTGCGGCTCGACCCGCAGGTGTACGACGCGCTGGCCCGCTGGGCGGGCGAGGAACTGCGCAGCGCCAACGCGCAGATCGAGTTCCTGCTCCGCCGGGCCCTCGCCGAGGCCGGCCGCCTCCCCTCGACCCCCGGCCCCATCCCGCGCCGGGGACGCCCCCCGAAGTCCGCAGAATGACCCGTACGCCCGGTGGGGCCGGCACTCCGGCCCCACCGGGCGCACGTCGCTCCGGGGCCCTGCAGCGGCCCGCTCCCGCCCGCCCCTTCGGTCGACTCCCCCGTCCGCCCCTCCTCCGCCCTCTATACACTCCGCGTATACACGCAGTGTAGAGTCGCGGCCATGTCCATCGGTCACACCCTCCTGGGCCTCCTAGAGGCCGGCCCGCGCCACGGCTACGACCTCAAGCGCACCTTCGACGAGAAGTTCGGCCACGACCGCCCCCTCGCGTACGGGCAGGTCTACTCGACCATGTCCCGCCTCCTGAAGAACGGCCTCGTCGAGGTCGACGGGATCGAGAGCGGCGGCGGCCCCGACCGCAAGCGGTACGCCATCACCGACGCCGGCGTCACCGACGTCGAGGCCTGGCTCGCGCAGCCCGAGAAGCCCGAGCCCTACCTCCACTCGACCCTCTACACGAAGGTCGTCCTCGCCCTGCTCACCGGCCGCCGCGCCGACGAGCTGCTGGACACCCAGCGCGCCGAGCACCTGCGCCTCATGCGCATCCTCACCCAGCGCAAGCGCAAGGGGGACATCGCCGACCAACTCGTGTGCGACCACGCCCTCTTCCACCTGGAGGCGGACCTGCGGTGGCTGGAGCTCACCGCGGCCCGACTCGACCAGCTCGCCCGGGAGGTACGCCGATGACCCCGGCCGGCTCGCTGCTCGCGGCCACGGACCTGCGCAAGGCGTACGGGACCACCAACGCCCTCGACGGCGCCGAGTTCTCCATCCACGCCGGCGAGGTCGTCGCCGTCATGGGCCCCTCCGGCTCGGGCAAGTCGACCCTGCTGCACTGCCTCGCGGGCATCGTGGCGCCCGACTCCGGCTCCATCGCCTACGCCGGCCGCGAGCTCACCTCCCTGAGCGACGCCGAACGCAGCGAGCTGCGCCGCACCGAGTTCGGCTTCGTCTTCCAGTTCGGCCAGCTCGTACCGGAGCTGACCTGCGTGGAGAACGTCGCCCTCCCGCTGCGCCTGACCGGCGTCAAGCGCAAGGAGGCCGAACGCACCGCCCTACGCCGGATGGAGCAGCTCCAGGTGGAGGACCTCGGCGCCAAGCGGCCCGGCGAGATATCCGGCGGCCAGGGGCAGCGCGTGGCCGTCGCCCGCGCCCTCGTCACCGACCCCCGGGTGATCTTCGCCGACGAGCCCACCGGAGCCCTCGACTCCCTGAACGGCGAACTCGTCATGCAGCTGCTCACCGAGGCCGCCCGGTCCGCGAACGCCGCCGTCGTGCTCGTGACGCACGAGACGCGCGTGGCCGCCTACTCCGACCGCGAGATCGTCGTACGCGACGGCAAATCCCGCGACATGGAGCGCATCGTATGAGCCGGCTCCGGGCCTGGACCCGCGACCTCGGCATGGGCGCCCGCTTCGCCTTCGGCGGCGGCCGCGAAGGGTGGATCCGCACCCTCCTCACCGGCGTCGGCGTCGGTCTCGGCGTCGCACTGCTGCTGATCAGCACCACCATCCCCGGCGCCCTCGCCGCGCGGTACGAGCGCGGCGACGCACGGTCGACGATGAACTCCGAGCGGGCCGACGCCCCCGGCCCCGACACCCTGCTGATCGCCCGCGTCAACCAGACGTACCGGCACACGGACATCGAGGGGCACGCGGTGCGGGCCGAGGGCCCCCGCGCCCCGCTGCCGCCCGGCCTGAAGCGGATCCCGGGCCCGGGCGAGATGGCCCTCTCCCCGGCGCTCGACGCCTTGCTGAAGTCCTCCGACGGCGCCCTGCTGCGCGAGCGGCTCGACGCGCGCGTGGTTGAGATCATCGGCGACCCGGGGCTGGTCGGCCCCGGCGAACTGTTCTTCTACCTGGGCAGCGACACCCTCGCGAAGAACGGACCCGAGGACTACCGCGTCGAGCGCGTCACCGGCTTCGGCTACAACGCGGACCGCGAGGGCCTGGACCCCGTGCTCATGCTGATGGTCGTCCTGACGTTCGTCGCCCTGCTGATGCCCGTCGCCGTGTTCATCGCCACCGCCGTGCGCTTCGGCGGGGACCGGCGCGACCGGCGGCTCGCCGCACTGCGCCTGGTCGGCGCAGACAGCCAGATGGTGCGCCGGATCGCGGCCGGGGAGGCGCTGGCCGGCTCTCTGGTCGGACTGGTGCTGGGCAGCGGCTTCTTCGCCGTCGGCCGTTCCCTGGTCGGCAGCGTCAGCCTCCAGCAGCGCAGCGTCTTCCCCGCCGACCTCGACCCGGCGCCCTGGCTCGCCGTCCTGGTCGCCCTCGCGGTGCCCGCGGCGGCGGTGGCCGTGACCCTGTTCGCGCTGCGCAGCGTGGTCATCGAGCCGCTGGGCGTCGTCCGGACGGCGGGGCCCTCCCGGCGCCGCGTCTGGTGGCGGCTGTTGCTCCCGCTGGTCGGGCTCGGCCTGCTCGTGCCCATGGACGGCCGCGGCAACGACCACGGCAGGTTCAACCAGTGGCAGGTCAGCGCGGGTGTGTTGCTGCTGCTGGTCGGGGTCACCGTGCTGCTGCCCTGGCTGCTGGAACGGTTCGTCGCGAAGGTGTCCGGCGGCCCGGTCTCCTGGCAGCTGGCCGTGCGCCGGCTCCAGGTCAACAGCGGCGCCGCCGCCCGCCTCGTCAACGGCATCGCCGTGGCCGTCGCGGGCGCCATCGCCCTCCAGATGCTCTTCGCGGGCGTCGAGGGCGAGTACACGAAGCCGACCGGCCAGGATCCCGGCAGGGCCGCCGTCGCGGTCCTGGTGAACCGCGAGACGCAGACGCGCATGGACGACCTCGCGCAGCGGATCTCCGCCGTGCCGGGCGTCACCCGAACCGTTCCACTGACCACCGTGCAGGCCGCCCGCCAGGTGCCCGCGATGCAGGAGACGCTCGCGGTGACCATCGGTACCTGCGACGCGCTCGGTGAGGTCGCGTCGCTGGACTCCTGCAAGGACGGCGACGCCTTCGTACTGACCGGCTCCGCGGCACCGGCCCCGCAGGCCTGGCAGCGCTCCGACGGGGGCGCGGCGAAGCCGGGCGACGAGCTGTTCGTCGGCGACGTCAGCGGATACGGGTCCGATTCCGGGTCCGGGCTGCCCGACCGGCCCGCGCCGGCGAAGTGGCAGGTCCCGGCGGACGCCCGTACGGTCCCCAGCCGGGAGGACCCCACCGGTGAGCTGCGCAGTGGCCTGCTGGTCACCCCGGCGGCCGCGCCGAAGGAGATCGGCGACTTCCCGAACGCGCGGATCTTCGTCCAGGTCGACGAGTCCGGTCCGGACGCCCTGGACCGGGCGCGCAACGCCGTGTTCAAGGCGGACCCGTTCGTCACGGCGATGACGCTGCGGCACAGCGAGAAGGCCGCCGGCTACTCCTCGATCCGCACGGGGCTGTTCTTCGGTGCCACCGGCGTGCTGGTCCTGATCGGCGGCAGCCTGCTCGTCTCCCAGCTGGAGCAGTTGCGCGAGCGCCGGCGGCTGCTCTCCGCCCTGGTCGCCTTCGGCACCAAGCGCTCCACGCTGAGCCTGTCGGTGCTGTGGCAGACGGCCGTGCCGATCGTGCTCGGCCTGGTGCTGGCGGCCGGGGTCGGCGTGGGGCTGGGCGCCGTCCTGATGGGCATGGCCGCCCAGCCCGTTCGGATCGACTGGGCGTCGGTGCTCGGGATGACGGCGACCGGCGCGGGTGTGGTGGTCGTCGTGACCCTGCTGAGCCTGCCGCCGCTGCTGCGGCTGATGCGCCCGGACGGCCTGCGCACGGAGTGACCTCCGTACGCACCCGACCCGTACGCCCGTTCCCGGCGTGACGCCCCTGCGGACACGACCTAGTCGGTGGGCCAGACCGGGAGCGGGCGTACGGCTTCGCGCAGCGCGGCGGCGATGGCCCTGAACTCCTGCTGCCGGGCGGTCCCGGTGCGCATGGCCAGGGCGATCCGCCGGGAGGGGGCGGGCTCGGCGAAGTACCCGGTGGACAGGTACTCGTTGCGGGCGGTCTCCAGCCGTAGCGCGGTGCGCGGCAACAGCGTCACCCCCAGTCCCCCGGCGACCAGTTGTACGAGGGTGGACAGGCCGGCGGCGGTCGTCGTGACGTCCGCCCCGGTCGTCCGGCCCGCTTCCCGGCAGATGTCGAGGGCCTGGTCGCGCAGGCAGTGGCCCTCGTCGAGCAGCAGCAGCTGCAGTCCGCGCAGTTCCTCCAGCGGGATGTCCCGGCGCCCGGCCAGTGCGTGCTCCCGGGGTGCGAGCAGGACGAAGTCCTCGTCGAAGACGGGCAGTTCGGTCACTCCGGGAACCCCGAGCGGGACCGCCAGCAGGAGCAGGTCCAGGCGCCCGCCGCCGAGGCCCTCCAGCAGCGAGGCGGTCTGCTCCTCGTGCACCTGGAGGTCCATCCGCGGGTAGCGCCGGTGGAACAGCCCGAGCACGGTCGGCAGCAGGTACGGCGCCACCGTGGGGATCACCCCGAGCCGCAGCACCCCGGTGAAGGGCGCCCGTACCGCCTCGGCCTCCTCCAGCAGCCCGCCCATGGCGTCGAGGACCACCTGCGCGCGGGCCGCGATCCGCTCGCCCGCCGGCGAGAGCAGCACCTTGCGCGTGGTGCGCTCCAGCAGCTGCACCCCGAGGGCCTCCTCGAGGGCGGAGACGGCACCGGAGAGCGCGGGCTGGCTCATGCCGATGGCCGCGGCGGCGTCCCGGAAGTGCAGGTGCTCGGCGACCGCCGCGAAGGCGCGCAGCTGCGCCAGCGTCGGTTGCTTCGCTCCCCTACTACTGACAGCCACTGATAGGTACCTCCGATCACCCGACACAAGAGTAGCTATTTCTGTAATCAATGCAGGTGTGTCAGCATGTGAGATACGTCCAACCCCATCGGAAAACCCCCAAAAGGGTGCATTTTCCACTTCGTAAGGAGAGCGCGTGCTCACTGTTGGTGACAAGTTCCCGGCTTTCGACCTGACCGCCTGTGTCTCGCTCGAGGCCGGATCTGAGTTCGCGCAGATCGACCACAAGACCTACGAGGGCAAGTGGAAGGTCGTCTTCGCGTGGCCGCTGGACTTCACCTTCGTGTGCCCGACCGAGATCGCCGCCTTCGGCAAGCTGAACGAGGAGTTCGCCGACCGCGACGCGCAGGTCCTCGGCTTCTCGCTCGACTCCGAGTACGTGCACCACGCCTGGCGCAAGGACCACGCCGACCTGCGTGACCTGCCCTTCCCGATGATGTCCGACATCAAGCGCGAGCTGTCGGCCGAGCTGGGCATCCTGGGCGAGGACGGCCTCCCGATGCGCGCCGTCTTCATCGTGGACCCGAACAACGAGATCCAGTTCTCGATGGTGACCGCCGGTTCCGTGGGCCGTAACCCCAAGGAGGTCCTGCGGGTCCTCGACGCCCTGCAGACCGACGAGCTGTGCCCGTGCAACTGGAACAAGGGTGAGGCCACCATCGACGCCGGCGCGCTGCTGGCCGGTGAGTGACGGATGTCCCTCGACTCCCTGAAGTCGGCCATACCGGACTTCGCCAAGGACCTGAAGCTGAACCTCGGTTCGGTCATCGGCAACAGCGACCTCCCGCAGCAGCAGCTGTGGGGCACCGTCCTGTCCTGCGCGATCGCCGCCCGCTCGGCCATCGTCCTGCGTGAGCTGGAGCCCGAGGCGAAGGCCAACCTCTCGCCGGAGGCGTACACCGCCGCCAAGTCCGCCGCCGCGGTCATGGGGATGAACAACGTCTTCTACCGCACCCGGCACCTGCTCTCCGACCCGGAGTACGGCACGCTGCGCGCGGGCCTGCGGATGAACGTCATCGGCAACCCGGGCGTGGAGAAGATCGACTTCGAGCTGTGGTCGCTCGCGGTCTCCGCGATCAACGGCTGCGGCCAGTGCCTGGACTCGCACGAGCAGGTCCTGCGCAAGGCGGGCGTCGACCGCGAGACGATCCAGGAGGCCTTCAAGATCGCCTCCGTGATCCAGGCCGTCGCCGTCACCCTCGACGCCGAGGCCGCCCTCGCCGCCGAGTAACGGCACCCCGTACGACGACACTGGGCCCCGCCACCGGAAACGGTCGCGGGGCCCTGTGCGTTCAGCTCTTGCGCAGTGCGGCCATCAGCGCCCGCGCGTCCTCGGCCGCCGCGGCCACCAGGGCGTCCCGGTCCGGGTGCGGCAGAGGATCCGTCCGGGGGTCGGACTCGCCCTCCCCTTCGAAGATCGTCACGACGATCGTGAACACCGCGCCGCCGTCACGGACCCGCAGCCGGATGCCGTCGCCGGGCCCGGGACGGGTGACGAGGGCCTCTTCCCCGAGACCGGGCACCGACTCCCACCCGCCGTCGCCGCTGACGAACCACCGGGCATCAGGGGAGCTGGCGGCGAACTCGGCCTTCGGGTCGGTCATCTTGTGCAGTTCGACCACGGCCGCGACGTAGATGCTCCCGCTGGGGGCGGGCCTGTCGCTGCTGCGGGAGCACGACGCCCAGTCCAGCGCCCGATGCCGGCCGCCCGCCTGCGGTACGGGGTCCGCGAGCCCGCCCAGCAGTCCCTCCAGGGTCGGGGCCTTGAACTGGCCGCAGAGGTCGTCCGTGACCCGGTAGCGGATCTCCGGCTCGGCCGTCCGGTCCCCGAAGGCGTACAGCCCGCCGGCCCACAGCGCGGAGGTGGCCACCACCGCCGCCGCCACCCACGGCCAGGGCCGGTCCGGGGCCCGCGCCCCGGGCGCCACGGTGTCCTGCACGACCTCGGCCGGTCGCGCCGGCTCCCACTCCCCGTCCAGCTCCGGCTCCGTGATCATCCCGGCCCTACTTCTTCAGCGCCGACATCAGCTCGCGCATGTCCTCGATCATCGCCGCCTGGACCGCGTCGACGTCGGTGGCGGGTCGGCCGTTCGTCTCCGCGAAGGTGTTCGCGCCCGCTTCGACGGTGAACACCGCTCCGCCGTCCAGCACTTTGAGGATCAGCCAGGTGTCGCCGGACATCACGTTCATCACGGCACGCTCTCCGAGGTCCGGCACCGCTGCCGTGCGCACGCCGCCCGCGTAGGAGATGGTGCGGAGGTCCGGTGCGTCGAACTCGGCCGAGGGATCCGTCTTCTTGTGCAGGGCGACCTGGGCGACCACGTCGAAGTCCGGGGCCGTCCCGTCCTTCCCGGCGTTCTCCAGATGGCACCGTGCCGCGTACACGGCCGGGTGGTCGCCCTCGAGGTTCACCGGCTTCTTCTTGTGCATGTCTCCGGTGATCCCGCTCAGCGCCCGGGCCTTGAAGTCCTGGCACAGGTTCTTCGACGCCCGGTAGGAGGTCTCGAGCTCGACCGTCCGGTCCCCGAAGGCGTACAGCCCACCGCCCCACACCGCGGACGCGACCACGGCACCGCCCAGCGCCCACAGCCACGACCGCTGGCCCGGACCGCCCGTCGCCCGCTCGCGCGCGGGGACCCGGTCCGCCGACCGGGCCGGCTCCAAGGCCTCGGTCTGCCATTCCTCGCCGAGCTCCGGATCTGTGATCATGCCTGTCCCCCGTGTCCCTGTTCCCCCCGCGATGCCGTCGGCACGCGAATCAGTTCGATCATCGCAGCCCTGATCGCCGGAATGTCTGGTTCCGCGAGGAGGGTCAGGGTGTGACGTGCCCCTCTCCCTCGGGGACCACGCTCAGGGCCGTCGAACCGTGCGGGGCGGGGCCGATCATTTCGGATCCGAGGTGGTGCTGCTCGCGCGAGTACGCCTTCAAGTAGCCCACCACCGTGTTGGTGACGGCCACCAGCGGCACCGCGACGACCGCTCCGCCGATGCCCGCGATCATGCCGCCGGCGGCCACCGAGAGCACCACCGCGAGCGGGTGCACCCGGACGGCCCGGCCGAGGATGAAGGGCTGGAGCACGTGGCCCTCGATCTGCTGCACCGCCAGCACCACCAGCAGCACCATCAGGGCGGTGAACACGCCCTGGGTCACCAGCGCCACGACCACCGCGAGCGCGCCCGACACCACGGCGCCGACCAGCGGGATGAAGGCGAACAGGAAGATGAAGACGGCCAGCGGCACGGCCATCGGCACGTCCAGGAAGTAGATGCCGAGGCCGATGAAGATGGCGTCGATGAGGGCGACGATGACCGTGCCGCGCACGTACGCGGTCAGCGTGCGCCAGGCCCGCGGACCGGCGCCGGCGACACCGGCGCGGGCGGCGGACGGGACCAGGCCCAGCGCCCAGTTCCAGATGCGCTTGCCGTCGTAGAGCAGGAAGAGCGTGGAGAACATCGCGAGCAGGATGCCCGTCAGGACCTCGACGAGCACCGTCACGCCCTGCAGTCCGGCGGAGGTGATCTGCTCGGTGTTGGTGCCGATGGTCTCGCTGAGGTTCTTCGCGATGTCGTTGATCTGCTTCTCGGTCACGTGGAACGGGCTGTCCAGTGCCCAGAGCTTGAGCTCGTTGATGCCGTCGCGCACCCGGTCGGAGAGGTCGTCGAGGTTCTCCATGACCTGCCAGACCACGAACCAGCCGACGAGCCCGATGACCACGAAGCCGAGGATCGCCGTGACGGCCGTGGCCAGTCCGCGCGGCAGGCCCAGTCTGCGCAGCCGGACCACGAACGGCTGGAGCATCGCGGTGACGAGCATCGCGGCGGCGAAGGCGAGGACGACCAGGCGGACTTCGCTGATCACCTTCATCAGCACCCAGAGCATCCCGGCGAGCAGCAGCAGCCGCCAGCTGGCCTCGGCGGCGACGCGCATCCCCCAGGGGACGACGCTCGCCGGGTCGGGGCGCACGGGCACGGCCGGGGCGGCGAGGTGGGGCGCGGGGACCACGGGCGGGTAGGAGGGCGGCGCGGGAACGGTCGCGACCGCCGCGGCGGCCGACGCCTCGGCAGCCCCCGCGTCCGGTGCCCGCCCGGGCCCGCCGGACAGCGGCAGGTCGCCGCTGGTCTCGGCTTCGACCTCGGCGCGCCGCTCGTTGAGCCGCGCCTCCATCCGGTTCAGCTTGTTCCCGAGCCGGCCGAGCCAGCCTTCCCTCTTCGCCATGTCGCTTCCTTCCCCCGCCCCCGGTCTACGGGCTCACCTCGAAGACCGTACACGCGAGGAGCCCCGCACCGTAGGACGGTGCGGGGCTCCCCAGGGTTGTGCGGTGCTGCGGCGCTCGCGGCGGCGCGGGCCGCTCTAGTACCAGCCGTTGGCCTGGTGGAAGCTCCAGGCGCTGCAGGGGCTGCCGTAGCGGTCTTCCATGTAGTTCAGACCCCACTTGATCTGCGTGGCGGGGTTGGTGCGCCAGTCGGCACCGGCCGAGGCCATCTTCGAACCGGGCAGCGCCTGGACCAGACCGTAGGCGCCCGAGGACGAGTTGACGGCCTTGTAGTTCCAGGTGGATTCCTGGTTGATGATGTTCGAGAAGCACTGGAACTGCCCGGCCGGGACCATCTGCTGGGCAATGGCCTTGACCTGGGCGACCGTGTAGGAGCTCTGGGGAGCGAAGTCCCCGGCGTCGCGGGCGGCGGAGCGGCTCGCGACCTGCTCCTTCTCGTCGCGTTCCTTCTTCAGCTTGGCCTCGGCCTCGGCCTCGGCCTTCTCCTTCTCGGCCTTCTCGGCCTCGGCCTTCTTGGCCTTGGCGTCCTCGGCGGCCTGGACGCGCGCGGCCTCCTCGACGGAACGCTTGGTGTCGGCTTCCGCGGCGTGGGCGATGGCATCGGCCTGCTGCGTCAGGGACGCGGTCTGGACCTCTGCCTGGTCGCCGACCGGGATGTCCGCAAGGAGAGTCGCGCCGGACGCGGTCGTCTCGAGATCGTTCGTGGGGTCGCCGGTGGCAACGCCTACGACTGCGCCGACGGTGGTGACCGCGGTGGCCGAAGCCACGGCGAACCCCCGGACCGAGATCCGGCTCACACGGTGTCCTTCCAGCAGCATCCGCAGTGACCGCGCGGGCGCAAAAGTGCCCTCGACTCTGGCCTCCGTGGTTCTACGGTCACTGGAGGCGCGGGCCCGTGGGCAACCCCCTTGCGGGGGCCGCCGCGTGAATCTCCGGGCGGCATACGGCGATCGGCTGTGGAGTTGTGGTGCTGCGCGTACCTCACGGGAGATACAGGTATGCCGTATGCGGGGCCTGACGGAAACCAGACTCTGCCCGAACGCCACACCGCAAGGCAATTCTCCATTGCGTGTGAAAGATCACACCTGGGGTGTCGCCGCCGATTCGAGAAAAGACCTGTGCAACACGGCGCCGCCCGGCTAGGCTCTCGGGCCTTTGCCGGGCGGCGCCAACTCACCGTCCCACTATGGGGGTTTTGACCGGTACGACCGTCAGAGGTTCTCCAGCATCTCGGTCACCAGCGCGGCGATCGGGGAGCGCTCCGAGCGCGTCAGCGTGATGTGGGCGAAGAGCGGGTGGCCCTTCAACTTCTCGACCACGGCGACCACTCCGTCGTACCGACCGACCCGCAGGTTGTCCCGCTGGGCGACATCGTGGGTCAGAACGACCCGCGAATTGGCGCCGATTCGGGACAGAACGGTCAGCAGGACATTGCGCTCCAGCGACTGCGCCTCGTCCACGATCACGAAGGCGTCGTGCAGCGAGCGGCCTCGGATGTGCGTGAGCGGCAGGACCTCCAGCATCCCGCGGTTCAGCACCTCCTCGATGACCTCGCGCCCGGCGACCGCCGAGAGGGTGTCGAAGACCGCCTGCGCCCAGGGGCTCATCTTCTCGGAGGCGTCCCCGGGCAGGTAGCCGAGGTCCTGACCGCCCACCGCGTACAGCGGCCGGAAGACCATCACCTTCTGGTGCTGCCTGCGCTCCAGGACCGCTTCCAGTCCCGCGCAGAGCGCCAGTGCCGACTTTCCGGTGCCGGCCCGGCCGCCCATCGAGATGATCCCGATCTCGGGGTCGAGGAGGAGGTCCAGCGCGATGCGCTGCTCGGCGCTGCGACCGTGCAGCCCGAAGGCCTCCCGGTCGCCGCGCACGAGCCGCACGTTGCCGTCCGCCGTGACCCGGCCGAGCGCCTTGCCGCGCTCGGACTGCAGGACCAGTCCGGTGTGCACGGGCAGCTCCGCGGCCTCCGGCACGTAGAGACGGTCCTCCGAGTAGAGGAGGTCCACCTGTTCTCCGGAGAGGGCGAGGTCGCTCATGCCCGTCCAGCCGGCGTCGGTGATCGCGAGCTCCGCGCGGTACTCCTCGGCGATCAACCCCACGGAGGAGGCCTTGATGCGCAGTGGGAGGTCCTTCGAGACCACCGTGACGTCGTAGCCCTCGGCCTGGAGGTTGCGGGCGACCGCGAGGATCCGCGAGTCGTTGTCCCCCAACCTGAAACCGGCGGGCAGGACGCTCGTGTCGGAGTGGTTGAGCTCGACGCGCAGGGTGCCGCCCAGATCGCCCAGCGGGATGGGGGCGTCCAGGCGACCGTTGCGAACCCGGAAGTCGTCGAGCAGGCGCAGGGCCTGGCGAGCGAAGTAACCGAGTTCGGGATGGTGCCTCTTTGCCTCCAGCTCGGTGATCACCACGATCGGGAGCACGACCTCGTGCTCGTCGAAGCGGGAGATCGCATTGGGGTCTGCCAGCAGGACGCTGGTGTCGAGGACGTAGGTCCGCCTGTCGGGCAGGCGGCTCTTTGTGCTGGTCACCACGGAAGGACGTACCCCCTCGGAAGAGGTCGGGCCATGAAGACCGGACCGGTCATCGGCACCCATGCCAGGGCCGATTTCCGGCCCTCCACTCCGTCCGTGCGAACCGCACGTGCGTCCTGGTGCAAAGGGCCTCCCGGGCGGACGACCCCATGCCGTCCGCTGAGACTCGACACCCGTGGATCGGGCATCGACCTGAAAGGGATATTCCCCGAACAAGCCAGGCCATGCCATGGCATATGACGGACGCTCGGTGAATCCCTGGTGAAGGCTTCGAGGGGAGGGGGTCGCGGGGCACAGGGCCCCTACGGTGACTCAGGTGCCGTAGCGCCGGTGACGGGCCGCGTAGTCGCGCAGGGCCCGCAGGAAGTCGACCTTGCGGAAGGCCGGCCAGAAGACTTCGCAGAAGTAGTACTCGCTGTGCGCGCTCTGCCAGAGCATGAATCCGGACAGCCGCTGCTCGCCGCTGGTGCGGATGACGAGGTCCGGGTCCGGCTGGCCGCGCGTGTAGAGGTGCTCGGCGATGTGGTCGATGTCGAGGATCTCGGCGAGCTCCTCGAAGGAGGTGCCCTTGCGCGCGTGCTCGAGCAGCAGCGAGCGCACCGCGTCGGCGATCTCCTGGCGGCCGCCGTAGCCGACGGCGACGTTGACGAGTATCCCGTCGACGTCGTGGGTGGCCTGCTCGGCCTCCTTGAGGACGTTCTGCGTCCGGGCGGGCAGGATGTCGAGGTTGCCGACGTGGTGGACGCGCCAGCGGCCGTCCGCGGCGAGGCCCCGCACGGTGTTCTCGATGATGTTGAGCAGCGGGCGGAGCTCGACCTCCGGCCGGTCCAGGTTGTCCGTGGAGAGCATCCACAGGGTGACGACCTCGACGTCCGTCTCGGTGCACCAGCCCAGCATCTCGGAGATCTTGTCGGCGCCGGCCTGGTGGCCCTGCTCCGTCGTCCCTCCGGACGCCTTCGCCCAGCGGCGGTTTCCGTCCAGGATGACGCCGATGTGCTTGGGCGCCGCGTCATGGTCGAGGCGGCCTTCCACCCGGCGTGCGTAAAGCCTGTACACCAGGTCGCGCAACTTCACGATCTTCCAGCCCCTCCGTGCCTTGCCCCCGAGCGAAATGCGGTCCCTCCCCCGAGTCCGCCACATTACTGCGCGGTGGGATCGGGTACCCAACTCGGTCTGTCACAAGTCCGTGATAGGGAGGACAACGTGACTGATACCAATCCCTATCGGGCAGAGCCCTCGCGCTACGACTCCATGGAGTACCGGCGCACCGGCCACAGCGGCCTCAAGCTCCCCGCCATCTCCCTCGGCCTCTGGCACAACTTCGGCGACGACAGGTCCCTGGAGTCCCAGCGGGCGATCCTCCGCCGGGCCTTCGACCTCGGCATCACCCACTTCGACCTGGCGAACAACTACGGCCCGCCGCCCGGCTCGGCCGAGCTGAATTTCGGCAAGATCTTTTCGCAGGACTTCGCGTCCTACCGCGACGAGCTGATCCTGTCGACCAAGGCCGGCTACCTGATGCACCCCGGGCCGTACGGCGAGTGGGGCAGCCGCAAGTACCTGCTCAGCTCGCTCGACGCCTCGCTGAAGCGGATGGGCGTGGACTACGTCGACGTCTTCTACTCCCACCGCTTCGACCCGGATACCCCGCTGGAGGAGACCATGGGCGCCCTCGCGTCCGCGGTCCAGCAGGGCAAGGCCCTGTACGTGGGCGTCTCCTCCTACACGGCGGAGCAGACGGCCGAGGCCGTACGGATCCTGCGCGGAATGGGCGTGCGCCCGCTCATCCACCAGCCCTCCTACTCCATGATCAACCGCTGGACGGAGGAGGACGGGCTGCTGGACACCCTGGAGGACGCCGGCATGGGCTGCATCTCCTTCGCGCCGCTCGCGCAGGGCATGCTGACCGGCAAGTACCTGAAGGGCATCCCGGCGGACTCGCGGGCCGCGCAGGGCAAGTCCCTGAACCCGGACCTGCTCTCGGACGAGGTGCTCCGCCGGCTGACCGGTCTGAACGAGATCGCGGCTCGCCGCGGGCAGTCCCTCGCCCAGCTGGCCCTCAAGTGGGTGCTCCGCGACGACCGGATGACCTCGGCCCTGATCGGCGCGTCGAGCGTGCCGCAGTTGGAGGAGAACGTGGCCGCGCTGGCGTCCGCGCCGCTCGGGGAGGACGAGTTGAAGGAGATCGACTCCCTCGCCGTCTCCACCCCCGGCACCAACATTTGGGCTCAACGCGGCTGACCTGCGTTTTTGTCGCGCAGCGCGGCCGGGGAGCCGGAAAACAAAAAACGGGCCGGTCCGTGGGGGGGATACGGACCGGCCCGAGGGGGGGGTTCCACCATAACCCTTCGTAAAGCATGCTGCGTGCATTGGCGCACGATGATTACGCTCCGAAACCACCCAGCAGCACTCCGGTGAGTGCTCCGGCCGCCATGAAGGGGCCGAACGCGTACCCCTGATTCCGCTCGTCGGGGCCGCGCAGCAACAGGATCAGCCCGTACAGGGCCCCGTAGAGCAGGCCGAGGAAGGCCCCGGCGGACCATACCCCCCACCCGTACCACCCAAGAGCGACCCCCATCGAGAGCGCCAGCTTGACGTCGCCGAAGCCCATTCCGGCGGGGTTGATCAGATGGAGCAGCAGGTACGCCGCTCCGAGTGCCGCGCCGCCCAGCAGGGCGAGCCGCCCGTCGCCTGCGGCGCGGGGCAGGAGGGCGGCCGCACCGAGTCCGGCGGCGACCGCGGCGGCGAGCGGCAGGGTCAGCACGTCCGGCAGCCGGTGCACGGCGCGGTCCACGAGCGAGAGCAGCACGACCACCGGGGCGAGCCCCACGTAGGCCAGCGCCTCGGGGCGCGCCCCGACGGCGGCCCCGAGCACGGCGCAGAGCGCCCCGACGAGGGCGGCGAGGGGGACGGCGCGCCTCCCGTAGGCGTGCGGCGCCGCGGACTCGGGGGGCCGGCCGCCGGAGCCCCGGCCCTGGCCCCGGCCCTGCACGACGGCCTCCGCGGGAAAGCGGCAGCGGGCCGGTCCGAGCCAGCCGCGCACCCGGTGCCCCTGCGGGCAGCGGTCGCGCCAGGGCTCCCCCGGCTCGACGGAGAACCGGTACGCGGCACGCGGCAGCAGCCATCCCGCGGTGGCGCCGTATCCGGCGGCGAGAACGATCGGGGCGACACCCATGCGGCGACGGTAGCGCCGACGGGTGCGGCTGCGCGGGGCTTCCGGGGCTGTCCTTTTCGGGCCGCCCGGCGTTTGAGGACCGGCCGGGCGGAACCCGGGGAACGGTGGAAGGGCGGGTAGGGGACGGCTCCGCGCAGCGGCACCCCTAGGCTGGCCGGCATGGCGAACTGGCAGGACGGCCCCGGCACACTGCACGCCGGCACGCACCGCATCCCCCTGGAGGTCGCCGCGTCCTACCGGGCCCGCACCCGGGGCCTGCTCGGGCGGGACGGGATCGACGGCGCGATGCTGCTGACCCCCGCGGCGAGCGTGCACACCTTCCGGATGCGGTTCGCGATCGACGTGGCGTACCTCGACCGCGACCTCGGCGTGCTCGCCGTGGTCACCATGGCGCCGGGCCGGCTCGGGCTGCCGCGACTGCGCTCCCGGCACGTCCTGGAGTCGGCGGCCGGCGCCATGGCGGGCTGGGGCCTGCGGGCCGGAACCACGATCAAGGTGGACGTACCGGGGCGTCTCACTCCCCGCTAGGCGAGGCCCCTCGCTGGCAGTAGGTTGGGGCGGTTGAGCTGGGGCATCAGGGGAGCGGCATGACGGAGAACGCGCGGATCAAGGCGCTGGAGCAGATCATGCCGGCGACGCACGGCGCCGACGAGGACATCGACTGGCCGGCGGTGGAGGCCGTCTGGGGGACCCGGTTCCCGGCCGATTTCATCGCGTTCATGGGCCGCTTCGGCGCGGGCTCCATCAACGGCGAGGCCAGCATCCTGTTGCCGCTGCCCAAGCCCGGACTCCAGTGGGACCCGACCGGGATGGTCGAGGAGACCGACAACGCCCGCCAGACCTGGGAGGCGGAGGGCGGCCGCTCCGCCTTCGACGTGGACCCCGAGTCGATCATCGCCTGGGGCGTCACCGGCGGGTCGGACATCCTGTGCTGGCTCACCTCCGACCCCGATCCGGACCGGTGGCCGGTCCTGGTCTGCGGGCGGCACACCGCCGACTCCTTCGCGGTGTATCCGTACGGCATGGCCGAGTTCCTCTACCGGCTGTGCTCCGACGAGTTCGACGTGAGCCCCGTCAGCATCACCTTCTGGGACGGCGGCCACCTCAGCTTCGTGCACTGGCGCAAGGCCCAGCGGCGCTGGCAGGAGGGCCGCAACCCGGAGACGGGCGAGCCCGACCCGTACGCGGGCGAGTTCGCCGACTAGCCCGCACCCACGCCCGCGCCCGCACCCACGCCCGTACCCGCAGGGCGCGCGGACCCCGAAGGACCCGCAGAACCCGAAGAGCCCGTTCCGAGACCGGAAACGGGCTTTTCGGCATGTCTACGCGCGTCCAGTATTTGGATCGCATATCGGAAAACACCATTAGGAAAAGCCCCAGTTGGAGAATTGACCACAAGTGCGCCCCCAATGGAATCAATCACCCCTCCCTCAGGAGAGAATTCCGGCCAACGGGCCATCGAGGGACACCCCAGCCCGGAGCAACTCATAAGTAATAACTGGATCCAAAAGAAAATCAGGGGAATACACCCGTGCGACGAAGAATTTCCGGCACGACCGCCACCACGGCCGTGCTCGGTCTGCTGGTCCCGCTGGCCGGATGCGGCGGCTCCGGAGACGGTGCAGGTGACGCCGGTACGCTGCATCTGGTCGCCGCCGAATACGGCGACAGTCCGGCCACCAGTTCCAAGCCCTACTGGGAGAAGATGGCGGCCGATTTCACCGAGGCGAACCCCGGAATCAAGCTCGACGTCAAGCTCCTGCCGTGGGCCGACATCGACCGCGAAGTCTCGCGTATGGTCAAGGCCGGCAAGGCGCCGGACGTGGCACTGATGGGGTCTTACTCGGACTTCGCGGCCCAAGGGAAGCTGTATCCCGCGGACGAACTGCTCTCGGTCACCGCCGAGGCGAATTTCCTCCAGCCGCTCGCCGACGCGGGCTCCGTCGGAAACACCCTCTACGGCCTGCCCTTCGTGGCGAGCAGCCGTCTCCTCTTCTACAACGAGGCGCTCTTCGCCAAGGCCGGCATCAAGGAGCCGCCCAAGACCTGGTCCGACCTCAAGTCCGACGCCAAGGCGCTCAAGGACAAGGGCGTGAAGTACCCCTACGCCCTGCCGCTCGGCCCGGAGGAGGCGCACGCCGAGGCGCTGATCTGGGAGCTGAGCAACGGCGGCGGCTACGCCGACAGCAGCGGCAACTACAGCCTGGCCTCCGACCAGAACATCGCGACCTGGGACTGGGTCAAGAAGGAGATGGTCGGTGCCGGGTTCACCGGCCCGACCCCGCCGTCCCAGCTGAACCGCGCCGACGCCTTCGCCGCCTTCCTGCGCGGCGAGGTCGGCATGGTCAACGGCTATCCCTCGCTCGCCCACGAGGCGCGCGCCAAGGGCATCAGCGTCTCGACCACCTCCATGCCCGTCTCGGACAACCTGGGCACCGGGGTACCGCCGCCGACCGTCGGTGTCGCCGACTGGATGATGGCGTTCAAGCAGAACGGCAAGCGCGCGGAGATCGGCAAGTTCCTGGAGTTCATCTACCAGGACAAGAGCCTCTCGGACTTCGCCGACCGCTACCACCTGCTGCCGTCCACCGTCACGGCCTCGCGCACCCCGACCGGGGGCGGCCTGGACAAGAACGACACGCAGTTCCTCAACGCGCTGCGCGGCGCCCAGCTCTACCCGGTCAACGACCCGTCCTGGCTGACGGTCAGCGACACCATCAAGCGCAACATCGGACGCGCCGTGGAACCGACCGGCAACCCCAAGGCCGTGCTGGAGGACATCGCCGGACAGGCCGCCCAAGCCGCCAAGAAACACTGAGAAGTTCCTCGACACGGGACCTTCGACCCATGCCGCAGACCACCCCGTGCGGCACCATGGCCCCTACGGCTCTTGATCCAAGGCCCCGGCCCAGTCGCCCGACGAGCACCCACAAGGTGCACGGGGCGGCCGGCCTCCACCCGAACCCTCAGCGCTGCTGACCGTGGTTCGAGGCGAACGCCGTCCGGTACTGCTCGCAGCTGGAGTCCCAGCGCAGCGTCCCGACCAGCGTTCCGTAGCCCGAGCGCGTGACCGACCACTCCACCGTGTACTCCCCGGTGTCGCACGCGATCCGTTTGCCGCCCGCGACCTTCTCCCGCCCGGTCGCCGGCTTCCCGGTCAGTTCCTCGCGCACCTCCGCGACCTTGGCCCGGTCGGCGGAGCGCAGTACGGCGTGCACGACGATCGGGTGCTCGCCCTCCTTCACCGTCAGGGCCTTCTTCACCACCGTCGAGTCCGACACCGACCAGGCGAACTCGTAACCGGGCAGCCACGCCAGGGTCTTGGGGTCGGCGACCTGACGCTTGTAGTCCGGCGCGGCCGAGGGACCGGGGCGGGTGACCGTCCGGTACTGGACCCCGGGGTGGAAGCGGAACTGCGCCTCCACCTTGTGCATCTCGTCCTTGGTCCACATCGACTTCATGGCCTTCTCGCCGCCTGCCGGGTCCTGGAGGTACGCCGTGCCCTCCGCAGCGGTGGCGGCCTGGCCCAGGAGGGGCGCGAGGGCCGCGGAGGCGGTGGCGAGGGCGAGAGCGGCGATGCGGGTGCGCTTCATGCCCGGCCCAACGGACCCCTGCGGCGGGCCGGAACGACGCAGGGCGTGCTTTCACCCGTACGGGAGTGCCCGGTGCCCTCGTACCGGGCGCGGTGCCCCGGGGAGCCGGGAGGGTATCCGCCCGGAGTCCGCTCAGGGGTCCGCTCAGGGTCCGCTCAGGCCTGACCGGTCTCGAAGCGGCTGATCCGGCCGCCGCCGGGCGCGATCACGAAGCGCCATGTGGTGCGCATCTCGCCCCAGGTGTCGTTGCGGTAGTTGACGAGCAGGGTGCGGCCGCCGTCGGACTCGGACTGGACGTCCATGTGGCCGCCGGAGTCGAAGATCTCCCGGTCGATCCAGTCGTGCAGATCGCGGTCGGAGCCGTCGTCGGACATGGTCGCGTCGGCGGTCAGGACCGCGAGGAAGGCGTCCCTGTCGTGCGCGTTGACGGCGGCGACGAGGGCGCCGACCACCGGGTCGGACAGTCTGGCGGGGGCGATGGCCACAGGAGCCTCCTGATCGGGCGTACGTTCGTCCGTGCCCGACCAGGGAACAACGCGGGCGGGTCCGCGTCGTCGACCGTCACCCGTTCGCCCGGCGGACGGCGTGTCAGGGGCGGCGGGCGCGTCAGGAGGAGCGGGGAGCGTCGAGCGCGTCTGCGGCGTGGGTGTTCGGGGTGTCCGGGGCGGTGCGGACGGGGAAGCCGGTGGGCCGGCCCTGCTCCTTGAGCCAGGTCAGCACCTGGTCGAGGGCGTCGACGGTCTGGGCGCGGTTGCCGCCGCCGTCGTGGAAGAGCACCGTGGGGCCGTTGCCTATCTCGCGCTTGACGGCGTTCACGATCGCGGCGGTACCGGGCTTGTCGAAGTCCTTGGTGTCGACGTTCCAGCCGAGCGGCCGCATCCCGTGCGCGGCGGCGATGCGCCGGCTGTCGGGGGTGAACGCGCCGCCGGGGGCCCGGTAGTACTCGACCTTCGCGCCGCCGCCCGCGGCTTCCTCGATCAGCTTCTTCGCCTCCAGGATCTGCTGTTCCTGGTAGGCGACGGGCTTCTTGTCCATGGCCGTGTCGTGGTTCATGGTGTGGTCGCAGAGCCGGTGTCCGGCCGCGACCACCTCCTTCACCAGGTCGGGATGGGCCTTGGCCTGCGGCCCGACCATGCAGAAGGTCGCCTTGGCGTCGTGCCGGCGCAGTACGTCCAGCACCTTCGGCGTCCAGCGGGGGTCGGGGCCGTCGTCGATGGTGATGTTGACGGCGTCGCCGCCGCCCTCGGAGGCGTGGGCTATGCCCTCGGGTATCCCCTGCGGCTGCTCCCCGGGCCGGCCGTCGTCGCCGCGACCGGAGTGGTCGGTGGCGCCCGGGCGGGCCACGTTCTGCTGTGAGGCGGCGGTGCCGTCCGGTCCGAACAGGGCCGCCGCGCCCCACACGGTCGCCGCCACGGCGGTGGCCGAGGCCACGACGGCGACACCGGCCCGGACACCCTTGTTGTTCGCACGCGCCAAGAAGCTCATGAACAGTCCCCTCCCCATCCACTGTGTGGGCGTTCTGTGGATCAGGACGTTCGTCACCGCCGGGAAGTTCCAGCCAAATAGCCCATAAATTCCCTGTTATGGGACTGTTGGGACCGATGGGACTTTAGTCCTGCATGGAGTTGCAACCTGCCCGCACGAACACGCCCGAAACGGACAGATCTTCGACAGCATCCGTTCTGCATCTCAAGTCGGCGCGCCTGCAAGGAGGTTCGCCGGTCGGAGCACTCGATCAGAATGGAGTCCATGGACTCGCCGGACTCATCGGACTCACCGGACTCGCCGGACTCACCGGACTCGCCGGACTCGCCGGACGACCGCTCCGACTGGCCGGTGGACAAGCTGACCGCGCTCCGCCTCGGCCGGAGACTGGTGACGGAGGTCCCGGCGTCCCACTCGGGCCGCCGTGCGTTCGTGGACGTGACCCCCTCCCGGAGCCGGGCCGACGACCGGGCACGGGACGAGGGCTGGGCGCGCGGCGACACGGGCCGCCGCTTCCGCCTGAAGCACTGGGAGTACGACGGCGAACGCCTCGACGGCTTCGACTACGACATCGGCGCGGTCCTCGTCGCGTCCGCCGAGGCCGCCGACGAGGCCGGCCTGCTCGCCGCGCTCACCGCCTGGGGTCTGCGCCCCGGGGCCTTCGCGTACCCCTGGGAGACGGACGACCCCGGGTAGCGGCGCCCGGACACGCCGGAAGGCGGCACCCCCGGCCGTCCCGGTGGTGCCGCCTCCCTGGCGGCGCGTACTCGGTGTCAGTGCGCGAGCGACTCCTGGGTGGCCGGGGCCGCCTTCTCCGCCTTCTCCGCCTTCTCGTCGTCCGCGGCGCCGGCCGGAGCGGCCGGGCCCGCACCGCGGAGGGGGACCTCCTTGACGAACCAGGCCGCCACGAAGCCCAGTACGGCGATGGCCGCGCCGAGCAGGAACGCGGAGTGCGTGCCGGCGGCCACCGCGTGCTGGTAGGCGTCGCGCACCGCTTCGGGCAGCTTGGCCAGGCTCGCGGCGTCCAGCTGGGCGGAGCCCGAGGCTTGGGCGGCCTCCGGGCCCAGGCGCTCGGCCATGGTGTCCGTGACCCGGGTGGTGAAGAGGGAGCCCATCAGGGCCACGCCGAAGGAGCCGCCGAGCGTACGAAAGAGGGTCGCCGAGGAGGAGGCGACGCCCATGTCCTTCATCTCGACGCTGTTCTGCGCGATCAGCATGGTGATCTGCATCAGGAAGCCGAGACCGGCGCCGAGGACGGCCATGTAGAGGCCCGAGACGAGGCGGGTGGTGCCGGTGTCCATGGTCGCGAGCAGGAACATCCCGACGACCATGAGCGCGCCGCCGACGATCGGGAAGATCTTGTACTTGCCGCTGCTGGTGGTGACCCGGCCCGCGATCAGCGAGACGGCCATCATCGAGAGCAGCATGGGCAGGAGCAGCAGGCCCGAGTTGGTGGCGGAGGCGCCCTGCACCGACTGCTGGAACAGCGGGAGGTAGAGCACGCCGCCGAACATCGCGAAGCCGACGAGGAAGCCGATCACCGAGATGAGGGTGAAGTTGCGGCTGCGGAAGATGTGCAGCGGCATGACGGGTTCGGCGGCCTTGGTCTCCGCGTAGAGGAACGCGGCGGTCGACAGGACGCCGACGACGATGAGGGCGAGGATCTCGACGGAGCCCCACGCGTACTCGGTGCCGCCCCACGTCGTCACCAGGACCGTGGAGGTGATCGCGACGGTCAGCAGCGCGGCGCCGAGGTAGTCGATCTTGCCCTGCGACCGCTTCTTGGGCAGGTGCAGCACGGCGGTGACCATGGCCAGCGCGACCGCGCCGAGCGGCAGGTTGATGTAGAAGGACCAGCGCCAGCCCATGTGGTCGGTGATGGTGCCGCCGACCAGCGGGCCGCCGATCATGGCGAGGGCCATCACGCCGGCCATCATGCCCTGGTACTTGCCGCGCTCACGGGGCGGGATCAGGTCGCCGATGATCGCCATGACGCCGACCATCAGGCCGCCGGCGCCGAGGCCCTGGATCGCGCGGAAGCCGATCAGCTGGCCCATGTCCTGGGCCATGCCGCTGAGCGCGGAGCCGATGAGGAAGATGACGATCGAGGTGAGGAAGGAGCCCTTCCGCCCGTACATGTCGCCGATCTTTCCCCAGATGGGGGTGGAGGCCGCGGTGGCCAACGTGTAGGCGGTGACCACCCACGACAGGTGCTCCAGACCGCCGAGTTCGCCGACGATCGTGGGCATCGCGGTACCGATGATCATGTTGTCGAGCATGGCCAGCAGCATCGCGATCATGAGCGCCATGAGGACGACCCGCACGCTGCGCGGCTTCACCTCCCCCGAGGTCCCCGCGGGCTTGACTTTGTCCACCATGTCCACTCCCCTGGCCCTACTGCTCGCACTACGTCCCGCACCGGCACTTACTTGCCGCCCGGCTAGTTCATTACAATGGGGACGGTAGACCCGCAACTAGCCGGGCGTCAAGTAAGTAATTGGGGAGAGCCATGTCCAGCAGCAGTCCGCAGCGGCGCCGTGGCGACACGCGTCAGCGCATCCAGGACGTCGCACTGGAGCTCTTCGCAGAGCAGGGGTACGAGAAGACGTCGCTGCGCGAGATCGCGGAGCGGCTGGAGGTCACGAAGGCGGCGCTGTACTACCACTTCAAGACCAAGGAAGACATCATCATCAGCATCTTCGAGGACCTGACCCGGCCCATCGACGAGCTGATCACGTGGGCGGAGGGCCAGCCGCGCACCCTGGAGACCAAGCGCGAAGTGCTGCGCCGCTACAGCGAGGCGATGGCGGGTGGCGCCGTGCTGTACCGCTTCATGCAGGAGAACCAGGCGACGATGCGCGAGCTCACCATCGGCGAGACGGTGAAGAAGCGGCTCTTCACCCTGGTGGAACTGCTCCGCACGCAGGACGGCCCGCTGACGGACCAGGTCCGCTGCGTCAGCGCGCTGTTCACGCTGCACGCCGGGATGATGTTCCTCCAGCACGTCGAGGGCAACCCGGAGGAGACCCGCCTGGCGGCCCTGGAGGTCGCCACGGACCTCATCACCCAGGCCCACCACGAGGCGTAGGACTCCGCGGACCGACCCCGCGGAGATAGGTACGCCTACTCATGTCCTGCCGCCGGATCCCCCGTACGTTCGGGGGATCCGGCGGCGTGTGATGTGGGAGGGAAACATGGGGCTCAGCCCCGAGTGGGAGAAGCTGTTCGCGGCTCCTCCCCGGATGAACTTGGCGTCGGCGAACGTACCCGCGGGCGGCGGTGGGGGCAGCACGGACCTCGATGTGAGCCAGGCTCCGTGGACCAGCGCCTCCGGCGTCTCCGCCGAACTCACCGTCACCACCCGTACGGCCCTGACCCGGCTGGACAGCGCGCACGAGGGCGTCGTCCCCACCCTCGAAGGCTTCATGCTGCCCGCGGTCCTCGGAGAGGTGCGCACGTCCTGGAAGGGTCGCCTCGAAGACGTCCGGTCCGAGTGCACGCGGCTGGAGGGCTCGTTGAAGACCGCGGGCAAGGAGTTCGGCGAGGTCGACCACCGGGTGAAGGGCGGGTTCGACGCCCTCCACCCCGACGGTGCGGCCGGCGAGCACCGCGCGGACAAGGCCGGTAGCGCCCGATGATGACCTGGCAGCACCTGAAGGACCTCAAGCGGACCGAGTACGAGGAGGCGGCGGACGGCTGGGGTGAAGTCAGCAGCCGTGCCTACGCGGCCAAGGACGCGTCGAGAACGAGATGCTCGCGAAGCTGCGCGACACCCAGACGGCGCAGACCGCCGATGCGGCCCTCGGTGACCTGAGCCGGCTGGCCCGCAACTTCCAATACATCCACGCCGAGTGCGGGCTCGTTCGTACGGCCCTGAACGGCTTCGCCGCCGAAGTGGCCACTCCGCAGAGCCTTCTCAACGCGGCGCTGGAGGAGGCCGAGGGCTACGGCTTCACCGTCCACCAGGACGGCTCGATCTCCTATCCGGCCGGCACCCCGTCCAGCCCGTACCTCAAGCCCGCCGAGGGGGGCACGGCCGGCCCGACCCCCGCCGGCCCGCTGCTCCCGGGGGCGAGCAACCCGCTGTCCCCCGCGCCAAGCGGGGGTCTGGTCATCAACCCGAACAAGGCCAGGGCCGAGGGCATAGCGCAGCGCATAGCCTCCGCGTGCCACACGGCGGCGGAGATCGACTCCCGCTACCGCACCGCCCTCTCTGAGCTCAAGGTGGAACGTGGCCTGCGCGTTGACGACAAGGTCTGGGCCGATGCGGCGAAGGACCTCCAGCGCACGCGTGACGCCGCCAGCAAGTACCTGAAGGACTCGGACATCCCGCACGGCAAGCCCCCCGCGGAGAACTCCGCCTGGTGGAACGGCCTCAACCAGGAGCAGCGGGACGAGTACGTCTCCCTCTACCCCGCGAGCGTCGGCGCTCTGGACGGCATTCCGTCCGAGGTCCGCGACACGGCGAACCGTGTCGTCCTCGCCGAGAACCACGGCACGCGCCAGGTGGAACTGGACGCCTGGCGCGGCAAGGAGCCGCCCCGGTACGAGAAGTACATCAGCCCGATCACCGGCCGTGAGGTCAAGGGCGCGCAGATCGAGTCGAAGGCGTGGAAGGAGTGGGACGCGAAGCGCAAGGAGATGCAGGACCGGCTGGACGGGATGCAGCACGTACAGGACCGGCTCACCGAGTCCGAGGCCGGCAACCGGCCCGAGGGCTACCTCCTGGGCTTCGCCGACACCAAGAACGGCCAGGCCATCGTGTCGATCGGCAACCCGGACACGGCGGACAACGTGGTGACCTACGTGCCGGGGACGTACTCGACCCTGGCGGGCGTCGACGGTGACCTCGCGCGAGCCGAGGACCTCCAGAAGAAGGCGGAGGAAGCGGACCCCGCACGGAAGACGGCTTCGATCCTCTGGCTCGGCTACGAGGCGCCCCAGAGCATCGTGCCGGAGGCCGCCAGCGACAGCTGGGCCGACGCCGCGAAGGATCCGCTGAATCGGTTCCTCACCGGGGTCGACACCGCCCACACCGACGGCCCGGTGAACTCCACCGTCCTCGGCCACAGCTACGGGACATTGGTCGCGGGCAAGGCCCTGGCCGAGAACCCCGAGCTGCCCGTGGACAACGTCATCTTCGTCGGGAGCCCGGGTGTGGGCGTGGAGCACGCGAAGGACTTGGGGGTCCCGCCGGACAAGGTGTGGGCGGCCACGGCCGACCACGACCTCATCAACTGGGCCCCCTCCCCCAAAGCGGTCGCCGGCGGGTGGTTCGGGCCCCTCTACCCGCCCGGACTCATCGAGCTCCTCGATGATCACTCGATCCTGTACGGAACGGACCCGTCCACGGATGAATTCGGCGGCCGGACCTTCGGTGTGGCCCCTGGCAAATCGGTCGGAGAGGGTGGGGAGCTCATGCCCGCACACTCGCAGTACTGGCAAGGCGAGTCTCTCGGGAACATGGCGAACATCGTGACAGGGAAGGCGAAATGAATCGCCGCAGAAGGACCGCAACAGCACTGACCGGGCTCGCATTCGCCCTTGCGGCATGTGCAGGACCAGGAGAGCAGAAGAAAGTGATCATGGATGATCAACAGGTCATCGCACGCGCCGAGGAGATCGTCCAGCAGACGCTGGGCGCCCTGTCGCCGAAACCCACCCCGAAACGGGACGGTCGGTACGGGCCCGGTGCATGTCTGGCCGACTACGGCAAGAGCGATCGCCAGCAAGTCCACGTCAGCTACCGGCTCGAAGGCGTTCCCGGCTCCGCCGGGCGACAACTGGTCCGCCAGGCCCGCGATGCGTGGGTCGGGCTGGGCTACACGTTCCAGAGCGCCACGTCGGACGGCAACTGGGCGGATCCGGGCACGGGCGTCCACATGAGCACGGTTCCCGACGACTACCGGATGACCATCCAGAACAGCGTCACGGACCCGGCGACCGGCGACGGCACCGCCATCCTCACCATCACCTCCCCGTGCTACGTCCCGAAGTCAGGGGCGTCGACCTCCCCCACCGAGCAGTCACAGTCACAGTCGCAGTCTCAGTCGCAGCCGCAGTCCGCTGACGAGGCCTCGAAGCAGGCGGTGCTCGCGCACTCGAGCCGTATCTACGACGCCCTGCGCGTCCGGCACGACGCGGCGGGCGGCGAGGTCCTGCGTACGGTGGAGGACGAGGGCGCGACCTACGTCCACCACACCTGGGCGACCGAGCCCCTGGCCGACGACCGGGCGGCCCGGGCGATGGCACGAGTCCAGGAGCACTTCGAGGGTTCCGGCTGGCGGGTCCGCAGCATCGCGGGCCGCCTCGTCGCCCTCAACCCCGCCGACGAAGTGGCGGCCCAGCTGGCCCGGGCGGACCACGGCGGCCTGAACGTCGGCGTCACCGGCCCGGCCACCCCGGTCCTGCACGGCCCCGCCTCGGCATGAACCTGCGCAGAGGGCTGGCACGGGGAGCGCTGCTCGTCCTGACGTGCCCGACGCCCGCGCGCCCGGCCCGGGCACAGCCGGCGCAGGGGTTGACGACGAACGAGCAGCAGGCCGTCTCGCGCGCCTAGGAGATGGTCGAGCCGGCCGGATGGGCGGGATCAGACGATGCGGCGGTCCTCGGCGGCGATCGGGACGTCGTTGATGCTCGCCTCGCGGCGGCGCATCAGACCGTCGTCCGCGAACTCCCACTGCTCGTTGCCGTGGCTGCGCCACCACTGGCCGGCCCCGTCGTGCCATTCGTACTCGAAGCGGACGGAGATGCGGTTGCCCGTGAAGGCCCACAGCTCCTTGCGGAGCCGGTAGTCGAGCTCGCGCTCCCACTTCTCGGCGAGGAACGCGCGGATCTCGGCGCGACCGGTGAGGAAGCGGTCGCGGTTGCGCCAGAGCGAGTCCTCCGTGTACGCGAGGGCGACGCGTTCGGGATCGCGGCTGTTCCAGGCGTCCTCGGCGGCCTGGACCTTGGCGCGCGCGGACTCCTCGGTGAAGGGCGGCAGGGGCGGACGTGTCACGGCGGTACCTCCGGAAGGGAAGGGCGAGAACGATCGTTCTCCTCGCCGCCCACCGTACGAGAACGGCCGTTCTCGCCGCAAGGGGAAACGGGCTACCCTGCCCTCATGGACGATGAAGAGGCGCGGACCCGACTGCTGGACGCGGCGGAGGAGCTGTTCTACCGGCACGGCATCCAGGCCGTCGGCATGGACCGCATCCGCACCGCATCCGGGGTGCCCCTCAAGCGCCTCTACCGCCTCTTCCCCGCGAAGGAATCCCTGGTCTCCGCCTACCTGGAACGTCGCGACCGGCGCTGGCTGGACTCCCTGCGCACCGCAGCCCTCGCCCCGGCCGAGCCGCGGGCGCGGGTGCTCGCGGTCTTCGACTGGCTGGCGAACTGGTTCACCGAGCCCGACTTCCGGGGCTGCGCGTTCCTCAATGCGTACGGGGAGCTGGGAGCGGCGGCCCCGGAGATCGTCCGCATCCACAAGGCCGAACTCCACGCCTTGCTGGTCGACCTGACCGCCGACCCCGCCCTCGCCGACCGGCTCCTGATCCTGACCGAGGGAGCGACGACGGTGGCCGCCCTCGCCCCCGGCCCGGAGCCGGCCCACCGGGCCCGGGACATCGCGGAGCTCCTCCTGAGGGAGTGACGCAGGTCACGCCACACGGTCCCGTAGGGCTGTCACATCCGGGCCGCGTTTTCCGTCAGAGCTGTGTAACGACCGACACGGCAAGGAGATCACGATGGAAGCGCGTCTCAACTTCTACGGCAACGCGGTCGCGACCAAGTTCGCCCGGTACATCAACTCCGCGGGCAAGGTCATCTCCGACTCCACCCTGCCGCACGCCACGCAGGAGCTCGTGAAGCTCCGGGCCAGCCAGATCAACGGCTGCGGGTTCTGCACCGACATGCACTTCAAGGACGCCTCGCACGCCGGGGAGGACCCGGTGCGGCTGAACCTGGTCGCGGCCTGGCGCGAGGCGAAGGTGTTCACCGACGCCGAGCGGGCCGCCCTGGAACTGACCGAACAGGGCACCCGCATCGCCGACGCGGCCGGCGGCGTCACGGACGAGGCGTGGGCCGAGGCCGCCAAGTACTACGACGAGGACCAGCTGGCCGCCCTGGTCACCCTCATCGCACTGATCAACGCGTACAACCGGATGAACGTGATCGTCCAGCAGCCGGCGGGCGACTACCAGCCGGGCCAGTTCGGCTGATCCCGCACACGGGTCCCGCACACGGGTCCGGCCCTCACAGGGGAGGGGCCGGACCACGGGCGCCGCTCCGTGCCCGTCCTGGGTACGGGTACGGGTACTCACGACAGGACCCCGGGCCTTCCCGACCATGGAGGGAGTCCACGCACTCCTGGGGGAACCGATGACCGCTCGCACGCTCGTCCGCCTGACCTTCGCGAACCCCGCTTCGGCGATCTACCTGGGCCTCGTCGGCGCCGCCGTGGCCGTCGCGACGGGCGTCACGCTGTTCTCCCCGGACCCCGGCTTCGTCTGGGTGCTGCCCGCGCTGTTCGCGTTCCCGCTGTTCCTGTTCGTGACGCTGGCCCATGGCGCGGCCCTCGGGGACGGCCAGCCCGCAACGTGGCTCTTCCTCGCCGAGCTGGTCCTCTGCGTACTGGCCCAGTCGCTCGTCCTCGGCACGATCGTGGAGGCCTCCCGCGGCCGCCTCCACCGGCGCCGGCGGACCGGCGGACCTGCTGACTAGCCGGCGCTGCGGGGGAAGGTGATCTCGACGCGGCGGTTCTTCTTGCGGCCTTCCTCGGTGCCGTTGTCGGCGATCGGGTAGTCCTCGCTGTAGCCGCGGACGTCGAAGACGACGTTCGGATCGGTGACGGTCTTGGCCAGCTCGGCCTGCACGGCGTCGGCCCGCTTCTTGGAGAGCTCCTTGCCGTGCTCGTAGCTGCCCTGGTCGTCGGTGAACCCGAAGACGCGGATGCGGGTGGCCTTCTGCGTGTTGATCTCCTGCGCGATGGCCTGGATCCGGGCGGCGGCCTGCGCGTTGAACACGGCGCTGTCCTCGGGGAACAACACCTCGGACTGCAGCGCCATCATGACGGTCTGATTGGTCTCCTGCCGCCGCTGCTCACCCCCGAGGTCTTCGACGACCTCGGCGATGTCGAGGACCTTGACGGGCGCGAGGGTCCCGCCCTGCGGGATCTTGAGCCCGGGCGCTTTGGAATCGATCTGCACGGGCGCGGCGGCGGAGGGCTCAGTGCCGGGGGGTACGGATGGCTTGACGTCGTCGGCGTGGGCGGCAGTGGCGCCGATGAGATGCCCCCCGGCGATAACAAGTGCAGAGACTATGACGGTTGCAGCTACTTGATGACGTGTGGTCATGGGGTCACCCAGAGATTTTGACAGCGGCCGTGGCGAAGGTTGGGAGGCTGAATTCCACCTCAGTGGTAGAAGCCGGCGGTGCCGGGAACTGAGCAAAGAAGGGGATCACCTGACCGGGATCGACGCTGGATACTCCCGTCGTGCACAAGCACCTGGACTCCGTGTCTCGAAGCACGTAGTAGCGCTTCTTCCCGGCCTTGTCGACCAGTGTCGCGCCTGCGACGGATTCACCGGTCCCCTTGAGCTCGATCCCACGCCAGGCGACGGTGTCCTTGTACGACTGGCTACCTGTGTTCTTGATCTGCCCGGTTACGGTAAGGAAGCCACCGGTCTCTCGGTGCGCGGAGTTGATCAGCAAGGTCATGCCGGCCTGTCCGTTCAGCGTCGCGATGACCTCGGTCGGCTCCGACCCCTGGCTGGCGCTGGGTGTCGAGTTCTGAGAAGCCGCTGCCTGAGGTTGCGGCGTTGCGGACTTCTGCGGGTCTTTCGGCTTGCTGCTGTCGCCATCGCCGCCACACCCGGCCAACGTGAGGGCCGTGACCGCTGCAGTTGCAACAGCCAGTCCCCCACGGACCTTCGCCATGCGCCGAATGCTCATCTATGAACGCTTCCTTGTCTCTGGTTCCCCGTCAGCCGACGAGTCGCACGCTGAACAGCTTCTTGGTCAGAGCCTTGAGTGAGCCCGGATTCAGCGGATCAAGTTCGATCAGTCCCCCGCCGCAGGTGAAGGTCACCCTTAACGGAGTCGGAGTCGGAGTCGGTGACGGCGATCCGCCGCCAGCCGGAGTGGTGGGGGATGAGCTAGGGATCGGACTAGGGGCCGAGCCCAAGTGACACTTCGACTCGATCAATGCGGTGGCCGTTGCGGTTCCATGCATGCTGCCGGTCTCAGGGATCACCGACTCTCCGAGTGTCCCGTTCGTCTCCACCGTGACGGTGACCCTGGGGAGGCGGGAGGAGTCACACTCCGTCGCCTTTGCGTCGTTCTTCGCCGCGAAGGCTTCCGCCGCCGCGCATGCCTCACCGGCCGTGAATAGGTCTCCCTCCACGACCCTCTTCCAGTCCGCAGGCTTCAACGCGGCGAGGTCGAGACCGAGCAGCAGCTCTTCCCTGGCCTCACGTCCGGCAGCCAAGGCGGCAGCATCCGCGGCCCCCTGGGCATCACTTCGCCGGACCGATGCCTGACCGATGACGAAGAAGGCGAGCGCGGCAAAGAGCAAACCCGCCACGACGACTACGTAGATGGGAAACGCCTGCCCCTGGTCACGCCTAGGCTTCCCCCGCGTATCCACTAGCCGGCTTTGATGTTCCCCACCGCTTCCTTGATTCGCTTCGTGATCTCCGATCCCACACCAGAACCGACGATTGCTCCAACGATCACGATGACCACCAGGATGATGCCCAGGTATTCGAAGGCCGTCTGGCCGCGGTCGTGGTGCGTGTGGCGCTTGCGGAGCCTTGTCACGGCCGTGTCCGTCCAGCCGTTCACCCTGATCCGTGCCTCCACGGCGGCCTTCAGCAGCGTGTTCTGTGACATGGGGGTTCCCTCCCGGGCCGGTACCGGTGCCGATCTGCGGACGGTACGGCGAGTCACCAGTCGTCACCAAGGGTCCCGGGACCCAATTACGGACCCACTGCGCACTCTGTCTACCCATGACCGGTCACTCCTGGACGGGCGGTTCCCAGCCAGCGGGCGATCGCCTCGCTGCGCGTGGCGCTCTGGAGCTTCGCGAAGATGCGGTTGATGTGGTTCTTGACGGTCTTCTCGCTGATGAAGCAGGCCGCAGCGATCCGCTGGTTGCTCATCCCGGACGCGATCAGATCCATGATCTCCACCTCCCGGGAACTCAGCCCGAAGACAACAGAGTTGTGCATCCGCTCAGAAGAGGGTGCCACAGTTCGTTGCGGATGCGAAGAGGCTCGGAGCTCCGCAAGGAGGGCGCTCGCCGCCGTCGGGGTGAAGTGGGGGCGGCCCTGCGGGGCGTCGCGCACCGCCCTCAGCAGGTCGTCCGTCGTGAACTCGCCGTGGACGAGGTAACCGCCGGCTCCCAACGACAGTGCCTCGCAGATGATTTCGGCTTCCCTGCTGTACGTCAGCATCAGTACGGGAGCCAGCTGCACCAGGTGCGGCAGCGCGGAGATCCCGTCCACCCCCGGCATCCGGACGTCCAGCAGGATCACGTCCGGGGCGTGCCGGCGGGTCAGGCTCAGGGCTTCGCGCCCGTCCGCCGCCTGGGCGATGACGTCGAGGTCCTCGGCCGTGCACAGGATGGCCGCCAGGCCCGCCCTGATGACCGGGTTGCCGTCCGCGATGAGCACGCTCAGCCGGGCCATGGCTCAGCCACCCCCGAACAGCGCGTCGAAGTCGACGTTCGCGCCGTAGACGAAGCCGCAGACCAGGAGGATCAGCGTGCCGGGGAGCATGAACATGGTCACCGCGAACGTCGCCTTCGGGACGGCCCGGGCCGCCCGGCGCCGGGCGTTCTGGGCGTCCGTGCGGCGCATGTCCTCGGCGATCGCGATGAGGGTCTCGACGATCGGCGAGCCGAGCTCCTCGCCCTGCTGCAGGGCCGTGACGAACTGCGCGACCTGTTCGCTGTCATTGCGGCGGCGCAGTTCGTCGAAGGCCTGACGGCGGCTGACGCCCATGTTCATCTGCTGCAGGGTGATGCGGATTTCGTCGGCCCAGGGACCCTCGTACTTGTCCGCCACCCGCTCCAGCGCCTGCCGGAAGCCCAGCCCGGCGCTGACGACGACCGCGAGTACGTCCAGGAAGTCCGGCAGGGTCCGCTCGATGTGGTCGCGGCGGATCCGGATCGCCGACCACAGACCGGCCTCGATCCAGAACAGGCCGAAGGCCACCATGAGGAGTGCGGCGACCAGCTGACCGTTGATCAGCATCGAGAAGGCGCCGAGGGCGCCCAGGGCGCCGTACACCGCGCGCCGTGCCGCGTAGCGGTCGATCGTCAGGCCCGCCGGATTGCCCGCCATGTCGATCTGGCGGCGCTTGCGGGCCACCCGTGCCGGCCCCATCAGGCGCAGCACCGCCGGGGCCCAGCGGATGCCCATCCGGTCCACCAGGGAGCCGACGGCCGTCGTACGGGTCGCCCCGACCTCCAGGGCGAGCGCGAGGTCCGTGGGCAGCTTCACGTCCGCGCGGTACAGGCGGATGCCGTGGAATGCGCCGAGGACCGACAGGGCCACGGCCAGTGCGAGAAGGAGTCCGATCATCGTTCCGTCCGCCCCCTCACACGTCGATCTTCGACAGGCGGCGGATGAGGACGAAGCCCAGGGCGAAGAGGCCGAGGGCGATGAGCACGGCCGTCTGGCCGAGGAAGGCGCCCGTCATCCGGTCGAGCGCGCCGGGCATCACCAGGTCGACCAGCAGCAGGGATCCGAGGCCGATGGCGGGGACCAGGTACGCCGTCACCGTGACCTGGGACAGCTGGGTGCGGATCTCGCGCCGCGTTTCCTTGCGCTGCTCCAGCGTCACGGTGAGGTTGCGCAGGCTGTCCACGATCGCGCCGCCCGCGCGGGCCGACAGGACGAGGGTGGAGACGAGGACGACCAGTTCCCGGGACGGCAGGCGCTCGGTGAGTTCGCCGAGGGACTCGTCGATCGAGTGGCCGACGGCGAGGCGGTCGGCGACGCGCGCCAGTTCCTCGCCCGCCGGTGCCTCCAGTTCCTCGGCCGCGATGCCGATGGCCGTGCGCAGCGCCAGCCCGGCCTGGGTGGCGTTGGCGAGGATGCGGGCCAGGTCCGGGAGCTGGTTGATGAACCGTTCCGTACGCCGTGCCCGCTGCCAGTTGAGGAAGGCGTTCGCCGCCCAGACGCCGATGGCACCGGCCACCGGGCCGAAGAACGGCGCGAGGAGGGAGGACGCGATGAGCCAGACCCCCGCGATCGAGCCCAGCATGTAGACGAAGAACTCGCCGGGAGTGAGGTCCAGGCCGGTGGTCGCCAGCTTCACCTCGATACGGCGGCCGAGCTTCGTCTTGCGCAGCCGCCGGTCGACCGTCGGAAAGCGGCGCCGGCGGCCGACCGGCTCCGGGACGCCGCTCGCCGAGAGGCGTTCTATGAGGGCGGCGCGCTGGGCGCGGCCGGCCATGTACGCCTGGAGGCCTGCGACGACCAGTACGCACGCCAGCAGCGTGGCGCCGAGGGTGGCGAGGATGAGTGGGTTCACAGGGCGGTCCGGGTGACGCGGGCGGTCAGGGGGTCCTCCGGCGCGACGCCGAAGGCCTGCGGGATGGGCTGGTTGTTCATGTAGAGGCGTTCCGCGATCCGGCGGGGCAGCGGGTAGTACTCGAAGTAGCCGTGGACGCGCCCGTCCGCCCCCATCGGCTGGGCCCCGAAGCGGCAGACCGTGGTGATCCGGAAGGGTTCGCGGCCGTGCGATTCGAGGACGGAGATCTCGGTGATGCGGCGCGAGCCGTCGCCGAAGCGGGTCAGTTGGACGATGACGTTGACGGCGCTGTTGATCTGGTCTTGGAGTGCCTCGAAGGGAACGTCGACTTCCGACATGGAGGCGAGGGTCTGCAGGCGCATCAGGGCGTCCGAGGAACTGTTGGCGTGGACGGTGGCCAGGGAGCCGTCGTGGCCGGTGGACATCGCCTGGAGCATGTCGAGGGTCTCGCCGCCGCGGACCTCGCCGACGATGATGCGGTCGGGGCGCATGCGCAGGGAGTTGCGCACGAGGTCGCGGATGGTGATCTGGCCCTTGCCCTCGACGTTCGCGGGACGGGATTCGAGGCGGATGACGTGGGCCTGCTGGAGCTGGAGTTCGGCCGAGTCCTCGATGGTGATGATGCGTTCGCCCTCCGGGATCAGGCCGGAGAGGGCGTTGAGGAGGGTGGTCTTGCCGGTACCGGTGGCGCCGGAGACGATCACGTTCATCTTCGCCCCGACGAGGCCGGAGAGCAGTACCAGCATCTGCTCGTCGAGCGAGCCGAGGGCGATCATCTCGTGCAGGGTGAAGGCGCGCGGGAAGCGGCGGATGGTGAGGGTGGCGCCGGTCAGGGAGAGCGGCGGGATGATGACGTTGACGCGCTCTCCGCTGGGGAGGCGGGCGTCGACCATCGGATTGGCCTCGTCCACCCGGCGGTTGACGGTGGAGACGATGCGCTCGATGGTCTGCATCAGCTGCTCGTGCGAGGCGAAGCGGATGGGGAGCTGCTCGACCCGGCCGGCGCGCTCCACGTAGATGTGGTCGGGGCCGTTGACCATGATCTCGGAGATCGAGGCGTCTTCGAGGAGGGGTTCGAGCACGCCGAGTCCGAGGGCCTCGTCGACGACGCGACGGATCAGCTGGGCGCGCTCGACCGTGGAGAGGACGGGCCCTTCGCGGCTGATGATGTGGCCGAGTACGCGCTCCAGGCGCGCCCGGCGCTCGGCGGGCGCGAGCGCGGACATCTCGGCGAGGTCGATCTCCTCCAGCAGCTTGGCGCGGTAGGAGGAGATCAGGCGTCCGTCCTCGCGCGGGCTGTGGCGGTCGTCGGGAGTGTTGACCCGGGAACGCAGGCTCATGGTCCGGTCACCTTCGGGTCGTCGTTGGGCATGATGGCCGTGGCCGACGCCTTGTGCGCGTCGAGCCCCGGCACGATGGAGTTGGCGGTGAGGGTGACGGTGACACTGACCGCGTCGGGAGACGTGGCCCACTCGAAACTGGCGGTCCCCGCCAGTCCGCCGCTGATCGCGGCCCGACCCGCCGCCTCTCCGCCCTTGCCGTTACGGGCTTCCACGCGCGCGGCGGTACGAGCTGCCGTGTCCGCCTGTTCCTCGGCGTACGCGACCCAGCCCAGCTGGATCCCGCAGAGGGCGACGAACAGCAGGATCGGTACGAAGCCGATGTACTCGATCGCCACTTGGCCCCGGTCGGAGCGCCACTTCCGGTTCCGGTTCATGTCACTCCCCTTCCATCGCCGCGCCGGCCGTGCCCGTGATCTCGCCGAAGTTGAGCCCTGGGTAGAGGACGGGGATCTTGAGCGTCACGGTCGCCTTGTAGATGTCGCCCGAGGGAACGCAGACCGCGCGCATGCCCCACGCGTCCCCGATGTGCTCCCCTGCGGCAGCCGTACAGGCATCGTGGGCTCCCTCCTTCGCCACCGCCCCCGCCCGCGCCGCCTCGTCCGCCGCGTTGCCCGCCAGCGAGAAGGCGTACCCGATCAGTACGCACTCCCACACCGCCGCCACGAGCAGCAGGATCAGCGGCACCGTGCCCACGAACTCGATCGCCACCTGGCCCCGGTCCCCGCGCCCCGGTCTGCGGGCGGGCATGCGTCAGCCCTCCCGACCGCGGCGCAGGCGGGCCACCGGGCCGCTCGCGCGGACCGCCAGGGAGGCGCCCGGGCCGGCCGCCGAGGAGGACGTGGACGACGCGGACGGGGCGGTGTCGGTGGTCGACAGGAGGCCGAGTTCGCCGGCCAGGGTCCACAGGGCCTGTTTGACCGTCGAGCGGTTGTCGAGGTCCTGGACGCGGCCCGCGTCGACCACGGCCTGGAGTTCCTTGAAGGCGGCCGGGACCGGGGTGCGGGTGGCGCGGGTCTTGGTGATCTTCTCGATCAGGGCGGGCTGGATCTCGGTGTGCTTGCTCCAGCGGTTCACGACCATCGCCGTGTCCTCCGCCTTGCGGACCTGGAGCCGTTCCCACATCCGGACCATGCGCTTCGCCGCCCGTACCGCGACCACGTCCGGGGTGGTGACCAGCACCGCCACGTCCGCCATCTCCACGGCCGCCGCGTTGGCTCCGGTGACCTGGGTGCCGCAGTCGACCACGACCAGTTCGTAGCGGCTGCGCAGGGCTCCGACGATGTGCCGGGCGGCCCGGTCGTCGACCTCCTCGCCCCGCTCCCCGTCCGCCGGCGCCAGGAGCAGCGCGAGGCCCGAGGCGTCGTCGTAGACGGCGTCCTGGAGGACCCTCGGGGAGATGTCCTGGATCCCGGCGAGGTCGGCGATGGAGCGCCGGAACTGCACGTCGAGGTACGAGCCCACGTCGCCGGCCTGGAGGTCCAGGTCGACCAGTGCGGTACGCCGTCCCGAGGCGGCCGCGGCCAGCGCGAACTGCACGGCGGTGAAGGTGGTGCCCACCCCGCCCTTGGCTCCCGTGACGGTGACCACCCGGCCGCCCGGGCCCGTGAACACGTCGGCGGCGGCGCCCCCGCCCAGGTGGCGGCGTACGCCCACGGACCACTGGGCGGCGGCCTGGACGCGGGCGGCGAGTTCCTCGTAGGAGAGCGGGAGGCCGATCAGGCCGCGCGCACCCGAGTCCATGGCGGCGGAGAAGAGCCCCGGGCCGGCGTCCGAGGAGACCAGGACGACGCCCACGGCCGGGAAGCGCAGGGCGACCTCCCGGATGAGCTCCAGGGCGGGCACCGGCCCGATCCGCTCGTGGACGAGGACGACCTCGGGGAGTTCGTCGATGGAGTCGGCGGCCAACCGGGCGAGGGTGTCCAGGAGCGTGGTCGCGTCGGGGACGGGGGCGGCCGGCTCGGCGGCCGGGAGCTGGCTGAGCAGGGTCACGATGGCGCGCGCGGCGTCCGGGTCGCCGACCGCGGGGAGGATTCGGGTGGTCATCCGGGCCTCACCTGTCCCCGTCGAGGGTGTACGTGCGGTCGCCCGGGGCGGGCGCCGAGTCGGTGCCGGGGGCCACCAGGGCCAGGCGTACGTGCTCCGCGAAGGACTCGGCGTACGCGACGCGTTGGGTGTCCTTGGTGCTCAGGGCGAAGGTGATCGGAACGGCCTCGGCGGGGCCCTTGCGGTCGCTGTCCTTGTCCAGGGCGGTGAGCTTGCCGACGCCCAGGACGCGGGCGTTGGCGACGATGATCACCGAACGCGAGGGGTCGGTGTCCTTGGCGCCCTTGAAGGTGGCGAGGATGTTCACCTTGGCTCCGGAGGTGATCTTGCCGGCCACGCCGGTGGCGGCGTCGATCATGATGGCGATCTCCTGCTCACCGGGCTGGAGCTGCGGCCGGTCGACGAACATGTCCGCCTGGAGCAGCGAGCCCTTCTTGAGCGTGGTGAGGGCGATCTTGTCCTTGAGCGCGCCGAGGTCGGTGACGGCGGTGCCGGAGAGCCACCGTTTGGGGATCCTGACCTCCTCGAACTGCCCGGCCGCCAGCGGGCTGTACGGGGCTATGTCGCCCTTGGCCCGGTACGCGACGACCTCGGCGCCGACCTTGGAGTTGACGTCGCCGATCACCACGAGGACTCCGGCGAAGGCCCCCAGTGCGCACAGGACCGACAGGAGCAGCAGGATGACGCCGCGGCGCTGGCGTGAGTTCATGGGCCTTACCTACCTCGCCGTTCTTCATTCATTCGTGCGTTCGAGTGATCAGGGTCTGGAACGGGCGCTGCTCGCGGGCGGCGGTGGCGCGGTGAGCGGTGCCGCGCAGAAGCCGCAGCGGTCGCCGATGAGTTCGAGGCCGCACCAGCGGCACTCCTCCCGGCGGACCGAGGCGACGAGTTGGTAGAGCACGGACAGGTCCGGGATGCCGGCGGCGAACTCGACGAGTTTCGGGGTGCCCCACCAACCGGGGGACGCGGCGGGCAGCGGGTTCTCCAGGACGCCCTGGACCTGCCAGGCGGGGGCCAGTTCGGCCGTGACCCAGTCGGAGGTGAGCTGGCCGCGGGCGAAGGTGAGGTGCGTGGCGAACTCGGGGCCGGCCGGCAGCAGCGCACCGCGGGGGCCGTGCGCGCCTCGGGGGCCGTGGGCGCCCTGGGATCCGCCGCCGCTCAGTTTGGCCAGGTGCGGTTTCGGGTGGGCCATGACGGCGAACTGCGCGCTCGGCGACCAGGACCTGGCGTGCGCCCCGAGTCCGACCGGGACCCGGACCCGGTCGAGTTTGGCGACCGAGCCCAGCAGGGCGCCCGCGTAGATGTAGTGGGACAGCAGCCGGGCCGCGGAGGCGATGATCCCGGGGCTGAAGTCGCAGACGCTGAGCTGGCGCAGCTGACGTACCAGCAGGGCCGTTCCCAGCGGGGGCAGATCGATGCCGAGGAGCGCGATCCGGTCGGTTTCCAGGATGGCGCGCACGGTGTGCAGGCGCTGGACGGTGGAGCGCGGGAGCCACGGCGGCACGAGGGCCACGAGGTGGCCGTGCCGCTCCAGCAGGGCGCCCGTCTCGGCGAGCGAGGACTCCAGGTCGAGCTGCTCGGGCGGGTGGAGTAAGGCGGCCCCGGGCGTGTGCCGGTCAGGGGCCGGAAGTACCAGATCGGCACTGGTGACAGCGATGGCGGTCGGCACGTGCATTCCCCCGTTCCCCCACGTACACCCCGTACGCCCGTACGTCTCGGGCACGTCACGTGCCCGACGCGCGCTCCACACGGACTCGACCCGGATCTGACGCGGACTCGACGCGGATTCGGCACGGACTTCCCGCGTCCGCGCCCGCACCGCGCGACCGCATCCGATCGACCCGCTCCCCCTTGCCCCAGCACCATATCCGCGTCACCCCTGGCGGGGCAGGGCCTTGAAGATTCCCGTGCAACCAGCACACGTCACAGGGGTCGGAAACCCGGACAACAGGGATCACATAGCGGGCCATTTCAAGCCACATCGCGAAGACCCTTGACAGGGGGATTGGTCTGGACCAACTTGGCAGCCAACGCCGTGAGTCGGACCCACCCCACTCGGTCCGCCTCTGTCCACACCCCTTTTCCTCCCCCCACCGGAGCCCACGTGAACCGCATACGCTCCCTCGCCCTGCCCATCGCCGTCACCCTGACCGCGGGGGCCCTGTCCGCCCTCGCCGCCGGCACCGCACAGGCCGCCGACGTGAACGTCGCCCGCAACGGCGGCTTCGAATCGGGCCTCGCCAACTGGTCCTGCACCGGCGGAACCGGCACTTCCGTCTCCTCGCCCGTCTACGCCGGATCCGGCGCCCTGAAGGCCGCTCCGGCGGGCCAGGACAACGCCCGCTGCAGCCAGACCGTCACGGTCAAGCCGAACTCGACCTACACGCTGAGCACGCAGGTCCAGGGCAGCTACGTCTACCTCGGCGCGACCGGGACCGGCACCCAGGACGTCTCCACCTGGACGCCCGGGTCGGGCGCCGGCTGGCAGAAGCTGTCCACCACCTTCACCACCGGCCCCAACACCACCCAGGTCACCGTCTACACGCACGGCTGGTACGGCCAGCCGGCCTACGTCGTGGACGAGTTCAGCGTCTTCGGCCCGGACGGCGGGGGCGGCACCGACCCCGGCCCGTCGGTCCCCGGAGCCCCGGCCGGGACGGCCGTTTCCGGTCAGAGCGCGAACGCCCTCACCCTTTCGTGGAACGCGGTCGGCTCGGCCACCGGCTACTACGTGTATCAGGACGGCGTCCGCGTCAAGACCGTGACCGGCGGCGCCGCCTCCACCCAGATCACCGGGCTCGCGGCCGCGACTTCGTACTCCTTCCAGGTGAGCGCGTACAACGCGGCGGGCGAGGGCCCGAAGTCCGCCCCGGTGACCGGCACCACCACCGGCACCGACCCGGGTCCGGGCCCGGGTCCCGCCGTCCCCAAGCACGCCCTGACCGGCTACTGGCAGAACTTCAACAACGGCGCGACCGTCCAGAAGATCTCCGACGTCTCGGCGCAGTACGACATCATCGCCGTCTCCTTCGCGGACGCCACCACCACGCCCGGCGCCATCACCTTCAACCTCGACTCGGCCGGCCTCGGCGGTTACACGGTCGCCCAGTTCAAGGCCGACATCGCCGCGAAGAAGGCGGCCGGCAAGTCGGTCGTCCTCTCCGTCGGCGGCGAGAAGGGGACGATCACGGTCAATGACTCGACCTCCGCGAACAACCTCGCGAACTCCGCGTACGCCCTGATGCAGGAGTACGGGTTCACCGGCATCGACATCGACCTCGAGAACGGCCTGAACCCCACCTACATGACGCAGGCCCTGCGCTCGCTGTCGTCCAAGGCGGGACCCTCGCTCGTCATCACCATGGCCCCGCAGACGATCGACATGCAGTCCACGCAGGGCGGGTACTTCAAGACGGCGCTGAACATCAAGGACATCCTCACCGTCGTCAACATGCAGTACTACAACAGCGGCTCGATGAACGGCTGCGACGGCAAGGTCTACTCCCAGGGCTCGGTGGACTTCCTCACCGCGCTCGCCTGCATCCAGTTGGAGGGCGGCCTCGACCCTTCACAGGTGGGCATCGGCGTCCCGGCCTCGCCCAGCGGTGCGGGCAGCGGCTACGTCTCCCCGACGATCGTCAACAACGCCCTGGACTGCTTGACCCGGGGAACGAACTGCGGCTCCTTCAAGCCGTCGAAGACCTACCCGGGTCTGCGCGGCGCGATGACCTGGTCGACCAACTGGGACGCCAAGGCGGGTAGCGCTTGGTCGAACTCGGTGGGTCCGAAGGTTCACGGGCTCCCGTAGGCGGTACCTGTGGGGGTGGCCGGATCGGTACGGCCTGCACAGCGTGTCCTTGACCGGGACATGCCACGAGAGCACGCTGTGCGCGTCCGCACGGCTATCCCCACACTCCCGACCCAGGAGAACGCATGCGGCTCCATACCCGCCGGAGGGCCGCCCTCACGGCGGCCCTGCTGGCGCTCGCGCTGGGCGCACCCGCCTACGGCATGAGCGCGACGGCTTCCCCTCCGCCCACCCCTTCGACCGCCACCCAGGACGAGGCGATCGTCCAGTACCGGATCCACGGCCCCTCCACCGCCGCCGACCGAACCGCCCTGCTCCGTACGGGCGTCTCGATCGACGAGGTGGACGACCACACCGTCGTGGTCAGCGCCGACACGATGCAGGCCAAGAAGCTGAAGGCGCTCGGCTACAAGCTGACCGCCCTGCCCGGACCCCCGGACCGCTCGGTGCCCGGCATCGCGGCGAGCCCGATGGACTTCCCCTCGGCGGACTCGAAGTACCACAACTACGCCGAGGCGACGGCGGAGATCAACCAACTCGTCGCGCAGTACCCCGCGATCGCGAGCAAGCAGGTGATCGGGAAGTCGTACCAGGGCCGGGACATGTTCGCCATCAAGATCAGCGACAACGTCGCGACGGACGAGGCCGAGCCCGAGGTGCTCTTCACCGCCCACCAGCACGCGCGCGAGCACCTGACCGTCGAGATGGCCCTGTACCTGCTCAAGGAGCTCACCTCCAAGTACGGGAGCGATTCCCGGGTCACGGGCGCCGTCAACGGCCGCGAGATCTGGATCGTCCCGGACCTCAACCCGGACGGCGGCGAGTACGACATCGCCACCGGCTCCTACCGCTCCTGGCGCAAGAACCGGCAGCCGAACTCCGGCTCCTCCTACGTCGGCACGGACGAGAACCGCAACTGGAACTACAAGTGGGGCTGCTGCGGCGGCTCCAGCAGCAGCAAGAGCTCCGAGACCTACCGGGGAGCCGCCGCCGAGTCGGCGCCCGAGGTGAAGGTCGTCGCGGACTTCGTCCGCAGCCGGGTGATCGGCGGCAAGCAGCAGATCAAGGCCGCCATCGACTTCCACACCTACAGCGAGCTCGTCCTGTGGCCCTTCGGCTACACCTACAACGACACCGCCCCGGGCCTGACCGCCGACGACCTCGCCGTCTACAAGAAGATCGGCACGAGCATGGCGGCGAGCAACGGCTACACGCCGGAGCAGTCGAGCGACCTGTACATCACGGACGGGACGATCGACGACTGGCTGTGGGGCAACCAGAAGATCTTCGCCTACACCTTCGAGATGTACCCGGAGAGCGGTGGCGGCGGCTTCTACCCGCCGGACGAGGTCATCGACCGCGAGACCGCGCGCAACAAGGACGCGGTGCTCCAGCTGTTGGAGAACGCGGACTGCATGTACCGCTCGATCGGCAAGGAAGCCCAGTACTGCGCGGCGCCGTGACCGGCTGACCGTGTGAAAGGGGGCGCCCCACCGCCAGGGGGGCGCCCCGCCCGCGCGTCCGGCGGCGCGCCCGCCCGCAGACCCGACTCAGCCGAGGACGGCGAGGGCGTCGATCTCGATGAGCAGCCCGGCCGGCAGGCCCACGTACACGGTGGTGCGGGCGGCGGGGGCCTCCTTCAGGCCCTGCTCCTCGAAGTAGGCGTTGTAGAGGGCGTTCATCTCGGCGAAGTGCCCGGTGTCGGTGAGGTAGACGCGGATCATCATCACGTCGTCCCAGCCCGCACCGCCGGCCTCCAGGACGGAGCGGACGTTCTCCAGCGTCTGGAGGGTCTGCTCGCGCAGGGCCGGACCGGCGGGCGTGGGCGGCTGCCCCTCCACGTGCGGGAGGAAACCGACCTGACCGGCGACCTGGAGGATGTTCCCCTTCCGCACGCCGTGCGAGAACTTCGCGGGCGGGGCGGTGTGGGTGGCGGGCGTGATGGCGACCTTCTCGCTCACGTTCGTCTCGGTCACGTTCGTCTCGGTCACGTCGTTCTCGCTCACGTCGTTCTCGCTCACGTGCTCTCCTGTGCTCCTGAGTAGTCCTGGCTGATGGCTTCGGCGGTGCGCAGCACCTGCGGCAGCAGTTCGAACAGCCCCTCGGCGGGGATGACCACACCGGGCGCGGAGACCGACAGCGCCGCGACGACCCGCCCGTCCGGCCCGTGCACGGGCGCCCCGAGGCAGTTGATGGACTCCTCGTGCCCACCGAGATCGGTGGCCCAGCCCTGCTCCCGTACGAGGTCCAGCTCGCGCAGGAAGGCCGCCGCGTCCGGGGTGGAGCGGGCGGTGTAGCGGGGGTACTCGATCCGGCCGGCGAGGGCCCGGAGCTCGGCCTCGGGCAGGTCGGCGAGGAGCAGCTTGGCCACGGCGGCGACGGTGAGGGGCACGGGCCTGCCGATGCGGGAGTACATGCGGACCGGGTAGCGGCTGTCGACCTTGTCGACGTACACGACCTCGTCGTCCTGGTGGAGGGCGAGGTGAACGGTGTGCCCGGTGGTCCGGTTCAGCTCGACGAGGTGGGGGTGCGCGATCTCCCGGACGTCCAGGTTCTCGATGGCCTCGGCGGCGAGCGCGAAGAGCTGCGCGCCGAGCCGGTAGCGGCCGTCGGGCCGGCGGTAGACGAAGCCGCGCTCGTTCAGGGTGCGCAGGAGGCGCAGCGCGGTGCTCTTGTGCACGCCGAGCTCGTCCGCGACCTCGCCGAGGCCGGCGGGGCCCTTCGCCAGCAGCGGCAGGATGCCGAGTGCCCTCTCGACCGACTGGCTCATCGCTCGCCCTCTCCTACGGTCACTGCAACACCGGCTCGGATCCAGCCTCGCCGGCGATTGAGGCGCGGGGGTTCGGGGGCGGAGCCCCCGCAGCGGCGCCGCACGTTGACCCACCGTCACCCGGGATGTTAGACAGCGTGCAGCGGTATACGCAACGACCGTTGCACCACACGCAACCCCCGGGAGGCACCCCGCATGGCCAGCGACAGCGACCCCGTCAAGGACCTCGCCGACGAGCCGGTCGACCACCGGTTCAAGGGCCTCCCCCCGGACGCCCAGGCGCACGGCCTCACCGTCGGCCGGCTCGCCGCCGAGCGCCGCGACCTGTACACCGGCGGCTTCACCACCCCCGTCCTGACCCTCGACGCGGACGCGCTGGAGCACAACCTCGCCGCGCTCGGCACCTACGCCGCCCGTCACGACCTGGCCTTCGCCCCGCACGGCAAGACCCCCATGGCCCCGCAGCTCTTCCGCCGCCAGCTGGAGCACGGCGCGTGGGGCATCACCGTCGCCATGCCCCACCAGGCCCGCGTCTGCCGCGCCTTCGGCATCCGGACGATCTTCCTGGCCAACGAGCTGGTCGATGCTCCCGCCCTGCGCTGGGTCGCCGACGAGCTCGCCGCCGACCCCGACTTCCGGTTCGTCTGTTACGTCGACTCCGTCCGCGGGGTCGAGCTGATGGACGCCGCCCTGCAGGGCCACAGCGCCACCCTCGACGTCGTCCTCGAACTCGGCGCCGGCGCCGAGGGGCGCACGGGGCTCCGTACCGACGACGAATGCCAGGCCGTCGCCCAGGCCGTCGCCGCGTCCCCCGCCCTGCGCCTGGCCGGCGTGGCCGGCTACGAGGCCACCATGCCCGGCGCCGACGCCGACAGCGTCCGCGCCTGGCTGCGCCGCCTCACCGCGCTCGCCGCCGATCTCGACAAGCAGGGCCTCTTCACCGGCACCGGCCTGGACGAGGTCATCGTCAGCGCCGGCGGCAGCGAATGGTTCGACGCCGTCGCCGACGTCTTCGCCGGGATCCCGGAGCTGTCGCTGCCCGTCCTGCCGCTGCTGCGCTCCGGCGCGTACGTCTCCCACGACCACGGTTGGTACTCGGGCCTGACCCCCTTCAACCGCGTTCCCGAGGAGGGCGGCCTGCTCCCCGCCTTCCGGCTGTGGACCCAAGTGGTCTCCCGCCCCACGCCCGGCCAGGCCTTCGTCAACGCCGGCAAGCGCGACATCGCCTACGACCTCGGCCTGCCCGAAGTGCTCGCCGTGCGCAGCGCCCGCGACGGCGTCGAGCGCGCCGCGACCGGAATCCGGGTGACCAAGCTGTCCGACCAGCACGCCTGGGTCGAGACGGACGCCGACGCCACCGCGCTGGAGGTCGGCGACTGGGTCTCCCTCGGCATGGCCCACCCCTGCACGATCTTCGAGAAGTGGCCGCTGATCCCGGTCGTGCAGGCCGACGGCGCCGTCACCGACTACATCCGCACGTTCTTCTAGGCACCGGTCGGTGGACCTGGTCATCCGGGGGGCCCGCGTCGTCGACGGCACGGGCGGGCCCTCGTACACCGCCGACGTCGGCGTCCACGAGGGCCGGATCGCCGAGATCGGCAGGCTGCCGGGCGGCCGGCTCCCGGGGGGCGGGCGCCGGACCCTCGACGCCCGCGGCCTCGCCCTCGCCCCGGGTTTCGTCGACATGCACGCCCACAGCGACCTCGCCCTGCTCCGCGACCCGGACCACAGTGCGAAGGCAGCGCAGGGCGTGACGCTCGAAGTCCTCGGCCAGGACGGCCTGTCGTACGCGCCCGTCGACGACCGCACCCTCGGCGAGGTGCGGGCCGCGATCGCCGGCTGGAACGGGCCCGGCGACGACGTCGACTTCGACTGGCGCACAGTCGGCGGGTACCTCGACCGGCTGGACCGGGCCCACGGCGGCCGGGGCGTGGCCGTCAACGCCGCCTACCTGGTCCCCCAGGGCACGGTCCGCGCGTACGCCCTCGGCTGGGACGACCGCCCGGCGACCGCGGCCGAGCTGGACCGGATGCGGCAGCTCGTCGCCGAGGGCCTCGACCAGGGCGCCGTCGGCCTGTCCTCCGGTCTCACCTACACCCCCGGCATGTACGCCACCGGGGCCGAACTGTCCGAGCTGTGCCGGGTCGTGGCCCGGTACGGCGGCTACTACTGCCCGCACCACCGCAGTTACGGCCGCGGTGCGCTGGCCGCCTACGCCGAGATGGTCGCGCTCGCCCGGGACGCCGGCTGCGCCCTGCACCTCGCGCACGCCACCATGAACTTCGGCGAGAACCGGGGCCGGGCCGGCGAGCTGCTCGCCCTGCTCGACGCGGCCCTGGACGGGGGCGCCGACATCACCCTCGACAGCTACCCGTACACCCCAGGCTGCACCACCCTCGTCGCGCTCCTGCCCGGTTGGGGGAACGAGGGCGGCCCGGAGGCGGTCCTGGCCCGGCTGCGCGACGACGCCCAGGCCGAGCGGATCCGCCGCGCGCTGGAGGTCGAGGGCTCCGACGGCTGCCACGGGGTCCCCGTCGACTGGTCGACGATCGAGATCTCGGGCACTGCCGACCCCGCCTACGGCCCGTACGTCGGCAGGCGCCTGGACGGCTGGGAGACCGCCCGCGCCCTCCTGCTCGGCGACCGGCTCGCTCCGACGGTCCTCCAGCACGTCGGCCACGAGGAGAACGTCCGGGCGATCATGCGTCACCGGGTCCACACCGGCGGCTCCGACGGCATCCTCCAGGGCGCGAAACCGCACCCGCGCGCCTACGGCACCTTCCCCCACTACCTCGGCCACTACGTCCGCGAACTCGGCCTGCTCTCCCTGGAGGAGTGCGTCGCGCACCTGGCCGGTCGCCCCGCGGCGCGCCTGCGGCTGCCCGACCGGGGCCTGGTCCGCGTGGGGTACCGCGCCGACCTCGTCCTCTTCGACCCGGACACGGTCGCGGCCGGGTCCACGTACGCGCGGCCTCGCGTGCTGCCGACCGGGATCCCGCACGTCCTGATCGACGGGCGCTTCGTGATGCGCGACGGGCGCCGGACGGACGTGCTGGCCGGGCGGGCGGTGCGCCGAACCGGCCGCGATCTTCGGTAAATCGGACATCTACGATGGGCGGCATGGTCGCCTTCGCGCTTGCCGCCGTGCTCTTCCTCGCCTTCTGCATCAGTGTCCGGCAGGACCGGCGCCGCTTCAGCAACGCCGTGCTCCTGGGGCTGACTTTCCTCAGCGCGTTCTCCGCACTGTTCCTCCAGGTCGTCAAGCTGCCCACCTGGGCGGCCGTCACGGTGCTCGTGCTCGTCTTCGCCTCACCCGTGTTCGCGGCCCTGGCCCTGGGCGTCTTCCTCGTCCGCAACGGCATGGTCATGATCCGCAAGGAGGGGTTCCGGCCGGCCAACCTGCTGTCGATGCTCGCGGGCCTCACGATCTTCGGGCTGATCGCGCTGCTGGTCCTCGTCGGCGTGGTCGGCTCGCCCCTCCTCGGGGGCGTCGCCGGAACGGTCACCGTGGTCGCCGGCTACGTCTCCTTCGTCTTCTTCTGCTTCCTCGGCTACGCCTTCCTCTACGGCCGGATCAAGGTGCGCGGCGACGTCGACCACGTGGTCATGCTGGGCTCGGGCCTGATCGGCGGCGACCGCGTGCCGCCGCTGCTGGCCTCCCGCCTGCGCAAGGGGCAGCAGATCTACGAGGCCCAGCTGGCCCGGAGCGGCCGGCCGCCGTTCCTCCTGGTCTCGGGCGGCAAGGGCTCGGACGAGAAGGTCTCCGAGGCCCGGGCGATGGCGGACTGGCTGATCGCGCAGGGCGTGCCCGAGCAGCACGTCGTGCTGGAGGACCGCTCCACCACGACCGAGGAGAACATGCTCTTCAGCCGGGACGTCATGACGGCGCACGATCCGGCCTACCGGTGCGTGGTGGTCACCAACAACTTCCACGCCTTCCGGGCGGCGATGCTGGCCCGCAAGACCGGCGTCAACGGGCAGGTACTGGGCTCCCCCACCGCGAAGTACTACTGGCCGAGCGCCACCATCCGCGAGTTCGTCGCGGTCTTCTGGGAGCACCGGATCGTGAACCTGTCGATCTGCGCCCTGCTCACCGTCTTCGGCGCGCTCGGCACGCTGGCGGCGGTCCTCGTCTGACCCGCGCCCCGCGCGCACGCGGTGGTGCCGTGACTCCCCCCTTGGCAGTCACGGCACCGGATCCCGGCTTCGCGGGGGTCGGTCAGACCCGCTGCCAGAGCGCCGGGACGTTCGGCGGCTCCCAGCCCGGCTGGGCCTGGTGCCCCTGGAGGCAGCGGTAGGTCGAGCCGCCGTGGGTGACGGTGGCGCCGGCCGCGTAGACGGTGCCCGCCTTCCAGGTGCCGCCCGGCTCGGGGTCGCCCGGTCCGGGGCCCGGGCCGGGGTCGCTGCCGCTGACCTTGAGGGTCAGCCCGTACGCGGACAGGATCGGGTTGAGCGGCTGGAAGAAGGTGGTCCCGCCGCTGGAGCAGTTGCCGGAGCCGCCCGAGGTGACGCCCTGGGCCTGGCTCCCGGAGAGGTAGGAGCCGCCCGAGTCGCCCGGCTCGGCGCAGACCGTCGTACGGGTCACCCCGGAGATGGTGCCCTCGGGGTAGGTGACGCTGGTGTCGTGCTGCTGGATCGTGCCGCAGTGCCATCCGGTGGTCGATCCGGTACGGCATACCGAGGCCCCGACCGGCTGCAGCACCGAGCCGGTGACCTGCACGTTCGCCCCGCCACTGCCCTTCACGTAGGGGGTCGCGGTCCACTGGGCGTTCGCGGCCACCCAGGCCATGTCGTTGCCGGGGAAGACCGAGGCCTGGAAGGAGCCCTGGGACACCTGGTTGAAGCCGCTGGTGGTGGTTCCGGCGCGCCCGCAGTGCCCGGCGGTGGCGAAGCCGTTCACGGAGCCCTTGGTGACGGGGAAGCCGACGGAGCAGCGGCCGCTGCCGTTCATGTAGTACGCGTCCCCGCCGCGCAGGTCGTACAGCGGGCGCGGGGCCCCGGCCGTACGGACCACCGTGACGGCGGCCGGGTCGGTCCCGGTGGCGGCCAGCAGCGCGGCCGCCGCCCCCGCCCCCGTCTCCTCGACGACGAGGGTGTTGGAGCGCGGGTCGACGTAGCGGACCGGGGTCGCGGGACCGGCGGCCCGGTCCAGGGCGGCCCGGTCGGCGTCCAGGTCGGCCAGGGTGCGGGCGACCAGCTTCGCCCGGGCCCCGGTGGCCCGTATCGCGGCGGTGTCGGCGGCCCGGGTGGTGGCCACGGTGAGGGTGCCCGAGTCGGCCCCGTCCACCCAGGCCCCGGCGAAGGCGGCGCCGAGCCGGTCGCGCAGCCGGGCGGCGGTGGCCCCCGCCTCGGCCTCGTGGATCAGTCGTGCCTTGGCCTGCGTGGGGGTCAGGCCGAGGTCGCGCTGCATCGCGGCGAGCAGCTCGGGCGGGGCGTCGGCGGTGCGCAGGGTGGCCGCCGCGGAGGGCGCGGCGGGGGTGGGATCGGCGGTGGCGCCGCCGGTCCCGGCCAGCAGCAGCCCGGCGGCGGCCAGGGCGGTACACGCCGCGCGGGCGTGTCGCTTGAGCATGGGGGATCTCCTCGGTTTCCGGTGGGGGTCTGCGGAAACCGTAGAAATCCGAACCGTCGTGCGGGAGCTGCCAGTTGGCCCCTGCCCCGGTGTTATGCCCGGGGCCGTCCGGCGGCCCGCGCGCGGTCGAGGTGCGTTCATGGGGCGGCGGCCGGAGGATGGGGCCAGGGGTAACCGTAGGAGGTACGCGATGGTCAGTGAACCCGACGAGCAGCCCACACGGTCGGACCGGCTCTTCACGGGCGGGGAACGGCCGTACGACCCCGAGGACCTCGTGATGGTGACCGGCCACGACCCGACTCCGGAGCGGATCGAGAAGGCCCGGAAGCTCATGGAGAAGGAGGGCCCGCAGGTCATCGAGCGCTACCTGCCGTAGCCACGGCACGGCGCCCGAGCGCTGCCGCAACCGCCCCCGGCCCCGCCGGGGGCGTCTCCCAACCCGGACGGCACCATTCCACCCGGGCCGGCACCACTCCAGCCCCGCCGGCGTTTGAGGCGCGGGGTCCGGGGGCAGCGCCCCCGCAGCGGCGCCGCACCCGCCCGCCCGGTGCCCGGCTAAGCCGCCGGCAAGGCAACGGCTCCGGCCGACCTGGCCAACGCCTCCGCATGCGCGGCCCGCACATGGCCGAGTACATCGGCGGCCCGCGCAGCGACCCGCGCGGCAGGATGCCAGCCCAGCAGGTGCCGCCACACGAGCGGGGTCCCGGCGAGGGGTCGCGCGACCACCCCCGGGGTCACCGGGAACGTGGCCCGGCACAGTCCGACCGCCCGCCCCACCTGCACCAGGTGCACGCAGGAGGCGGTGTCGGTCTCGTAGACGCAGGCGGGCGTGAACCCGGCCCGCACGCAGGCCGCGGCGAAGCAGTCGCCGAAACACCCGTCGCCGGGGACGTCCGTCCACGCCTCGGCGGCCAGCTCGGCCAGTTCGATCTCGGTACGCGGAGCCGGGGCGAGGGGATGGTCCTCGGCCAGCATCACGTACACGGGGTCGCGCGCCACCTCCATCCACGCGAGGCGCCCCGGCTCGGGCGGCGCGCTCTCCCCGCAGACCCCGACCAGTGCGAAGTCCAGGCGGCCGTCGGCGACGCCGGCGGCGACCTCCTTCTCCGACCAGGAGGTGTACGTCATCACCGGCACACCCGGCTCCTCGTGCGCGAGCCGGTCCACGAGCCCGCCCAGCAGCGGTCCGTGCGTGCCGCCGAGCCGGTAGCCGTGCGCCCCCTGGCGGGCGAAGCGCTGCGCGTCCTCCTGCAGCTCGCACACGGCGGGCAGCAGCACCCTGGCCCGCTCCAGCACCAGCTCGCCGAGCGCGGTGGCCCGTACGCCGTCGCGCCCCCGCAGGAACAGCGTCCCGCCCAGCGCCCGCTCGATGCGCTTGAGCTGCGTACTGAGCGCGGGCTGCGCGAGGCCGAGCGCGGTGGCGGCCCGCGTCAGGCTCCCGGCGTCGGCGACGGCCCGGACGATCTTGAGGTGCCTCAGCTCCAGATCCATACGACGAGCTTGGTCCAGACCTGTGGCCGTGCGCTACGGGTCGGGCGCATCCAGAATCGTTAATGCTCGTTAGCCGCAAGGGGGACACGACCCTAAGGACAGGAAAATGCACGCACTCGAAGTCGACTGGGACCACCCCACCGACCCGCGCCCCGGCCCACGGCTCGACCACGTACGCGCCTACGTGAGCACCGCGGGAGCCGACGGGCACCTCTGGCACGGGGTCCGCACCCTCCTGCTGACCACGCTCGACCGCGCCAGCGGCCGCCCCGTCCGCACCCCGCTGATCTACGGCGAGGACGCCGGTCGGCACATCGTCCTGGCCTCCGCCTACGGCGCCCCGGACCACCCCCGCTGGTACCGGAACCTCACCGACCACCCGGAGGTCCGCCTCCAGGTCGGCGCCGCCGCCTTCACGGCGCGGGCGCGCACCGCCACGCCCCAGGAACGCGAGGTGTACTGGGAGATGATGACGGCCCTGTGGCCCCCGTTCGAGGACGACCGCGCCGCGGCCCGACCCCGCGAGATCCCGCTGGTGATCCTGGAGCGCGCGGGCTGAGCACCCCGCCCGCAACGGTCAGAACGTCGGTGCGGCGACCGCGCTGTAGGTGCGCCCGCCCGCGACGAAGTCGCCCAGCGGGACCATGCCGAAGCCGTCGACGTGCACCTTCCAGGACGGTGCGTTCCCGGCCTCGATGAAGGCGACCACGACTTCGGCGCGCTCCGAGGCCGCCGCTACGGCCATGGTGAACAGCGCCCGGGCCACACCGCGCCCCCGGTACGCGGCGGCGACCACCACCGGCCCGTAGAGCAGCCACCGCGCCTCGGCCAGCGGGCGCCCCTGCCACTCCAAGGCCCCCTGGGCCTGGAGCAGGCCCGCGACCGGCGGCGACGGGTCGGCCAGATTCGCCGGCGCGGCCAGCGCGAGCAGCCCGACGATCCGGCCTCCGTCGTCCGCGACCAGCAGCTCCCGCGCACCGACCATCGTCCGTAGCGCACCGACGTCGAAGCGGCCCTGGACGAAACCCTGCTCGGCCCGCTGCCGTTCCGTCAGCGCGTCGTGGTGGTTGGCGGCGAAGAGCTCAGCCATGGCGGGCGCATCGGCCTCGGCGGCGTACCGGTACTCCATCCCGCGATCGTGCCACGCCGGCGCGGCCGGACCGCGCTGCCGACACCGGGGCCTACGGGTGACACCGGGGGCGGTGTTGAACGCGTTCAACGTTCTGGCAGTATGGCCTCCGGTGAACCTGCCGGAACAGCGGGAATGCGGATCCGCCTGTCCTCGCGACGGGTTGCCACGAGACCGGAGGTGGGCACGACGTGGGCCTCGTACTGATACTCCTCGCCCTGATACTCGCCCTCGTGCTCGCCCTCGTGGGCCTGGCCGTGATCCTCACGGTGAGCGCGGGCCTGGGCCTCGCGACCGCCGCGGTGAGCCGCAGGCTGCCGCTCTGGGCCAGGATCACGCTGCTGCTGACCCTTGCCACCGCTCCGGCGGCGACGCTGGTGAGCACCCTGGACGTCGCGACCGCCTGGCAGCTGGCCGCCTGGGCGCCGCCGTTCCTCACGACGGTCGCCTCAGGAGCCGTCTGGCTCGCCTTCGAAGCCGACAGGCACCGCACGCCCAAGCTCCCGAAGCAGGCATGGCCGGTCCGCCGCCTACCGGCCGCCGGTCGTTGAGGACGCGCGACTCACCCGTGGTCGTACACGGTCACTTCCACGTCGCGCGCGCACAACGTGTTGGCGATCAGCGGCTCGATGCGCGACCACTTGCCGCCGGCGAGCCCGCACCCGATGCGCGGCATGTGAACGCTCGCCCCGAGCTCGACGGCACGATCGGCGAGCGCGGCCAGACACCGCTCCACGGCGTCGTACCGAACGGGCGGCCCCCCGCTCCCGGTCCGAATGCCGCGCTGGCCGACCATGTTGGCCACCCACAGATCGGGCTTCACCTGCACCAACTGCACGGCGCCCAGCCCGAAGTCGTTCCCGCTGCGCCCCCGGTGCCAGGTCCGGTACGCGGCCTCGGGCTCGGCCCACCGGCGCGAAACGGCCACCACGAAGCCCTTCCCCCACCCCCCGAGGTCATTGCAGACGTGCGCGATGACCTTGGGCCCCTTGGCCTGGGGACTCGTCGCATCCCCGGCAATGATCCTGATCGGCTTCACACGTCGAACGATAGGCGCCCCCACTGACACCCCGAGGAACGGACGAGCCGCCCCCTCAGAGGTACTCGCGGGCGAACTCCACCGCCCATTCCACCGCCGCCAGCGGGACGCTGCCCGAGTGGGGGTCGATGGCGAGGCGGGCCGATTCCCAGTCCTGGTCGTGTTCGCGGAAGATCGCGAAGCGGGCCTCCTCCAGGACCCCTTCCGGCCTGACCAGGAACTCGATCGCCCGGTCGTCGCCGTCCGTGCCGACCGTGGCGATCTCCATGTCGCCGACTACGAAAACCACTGTCCCGCGCTCCTCAGTTGCCGCCGTACACGTGCACCAGCAGGAAGAGCGCGATGAAGGACCGCTCCTGCCGCCACGAGGGCGCCCGCCACGGCGGCGATGGCCGCGGCGACCCGTTCGGTGCGCCGGCGGTGACCCGCCGGCTTCCACTCGCCCTGGTTCATGCGCCCAGCCTCCGCCGCGCCACGGGCGCCCGCATGAGTGTGCGTACTCATCCGGGGTACTCATGCGGCCTACCCGGTCACCATCGATCTACCCGACCACCTGGGGTGACGAGCGCAACACCATGCGCTCGCGCAGGCCCGCGCCCCACTCATTCCGCAGGTCGGAACGCAGGCGCGACCCCGGATTCCAAGGGGGGACCACTTCCCCACCCACCCATTGCCCGAAATGGGGCAAACCACCCTTCAAGCTTCTCTTCGAAAACACGCGTCAAGCCCGCACCCGGGCCCGTAAGCTCCCGACATGCAGGTGATCCAGTCAACCAAACTCGCCAATGTCTGTTACGAGATCCGCGGCCCCGTGCTCGAAGAGGCGATGCGGCTCGAAGCAGCAGGTCATCGCATCCTCAAGCTCAACACGGGCAACCCCGCGGCCTTCGGCTTCGAGTGCCCGCCGGAGATCCTTGAGGACATGCTCCGCAACCTGGGCACCGCCCACGGTTACGGCGACGCGAAGGGGCTGCTCTCCGCGCGCCGCGCGGTCATGCAGCACTACCAGACCAAGGGCATCGACCTGGACGTCGAGGACATCTACCTCGGCAACGGCGTCTCCGAGCTGATCCAGATGTCGATGCAGGCGCTGCTCGACGACGGCGACGAGGTCCTGGTCCCCGCGCCGGACTACCCGCTGTGGACCGCCTCCGTGTCCCTCGCCGGCGGCACGGCCGTGCACTACCGCTGCGACGAGCAGGCCGACTGGATGCCCGACCTCGCCGACATCGAGCGCAAGGTCACCGATCGCACCAAGGCGATCGTCATCATCAACCCGAACAACCCGACCGGTGCCGTCTACGACGAAGAGATGCTGCGCGGGCTCACGGACATCGCGCGCCGCCACAACCTGGTCGTCTGCTCGGACGAGATCTACGACCGGATCCTCTACGACGGCGCCGTGCACCACAACACCGCCGCCATCGCCCCGGACCTGCTGACGCTGACCTTCAACGGGCTCTCGAAGAACTACCGCGTCGCCGGCTACCGGGCCGGCTGGATGGCGGTCTGCGGCCCCAAGAAGCACGCCGCCTGCTACATCGAGGGCCTCACGGTCCTGGCCAACATGCGCCTGTGCGCGAACATGCCCTCGCAGCACGCCGTGGCCACCGCGCTCGGCGGCCGGCAGTCGATCGAGGACCTGGTCCTGCCCGGCGGGCGGATCCTGGAGCAGCGCAACGTCGCGTACGACCTGCTCACCCAGATCCCGGGCGTCACCTGCGTGAAGCCGAAGGGCGCGCTGTACGCCTTCCCGCGACTGGACCCGTCCGTCTACAAGATCAAGGACGACCGGCAGATGGTCCTGGACCTACTGCGGGCCGAGAAGATCATGGTGGTGCACGGCACGGGCTTCAACTGGCCCGAGCCCGACCACTTCCGGATCGTGACCCTGCCGAACGCCAAGGACCTGGCCGATGCGGTGACCCGGATCGGGAACTTCCTCGACGGCTACAGCCAGCTGTAGCGACGCACGGGGCGTCTCGCCGGAGTCCAGCCGGCGAGACGCACACCCCAACGGCAGGATTCAGCTCAACTTTAGAACGGATCCAATGTAGGATGGCTTCCTGACCACGCAGGAGGCCGCCCCATGTACGAGCCGATCCGCACGAAGCCGGTCGTCCACCGCATGGGCGCCACTCCGGCCGACTACCCGCACAGCAGCCGCGGCGAAGCGCTGGACATCCAGCTCGCCGGCCACCTCGCGGCCCTGCTCGCCGTCACCGACGAGCTCGGGCTCGACGAAGGCGCCGCCGAGATCGCCGCCCAGGTCGCACGACTGCGCGGGACCCAGCCCGCCCGTGCGCCGCGCCACTCCGCCGAGGACATCGCCGCGCTGCACCAGCGCGCCCACGACCTCGCCGCCCGCGCGCTCCTCGTCGCCGCTTCCCGCGCCGACACCACCGTCGCGATCCTCGCCGCCGAGCGCATGGACGCGCACGCCGCCGCCCTGGCGTCCTCGGACCTGGCCGGCGCCCTCTAGACGGCCCCGGTCCGGGGCCGCGGAGGCTCCGGACCGGGTGCCATGCTCGATGCGCGAGGGCCTGCGGCATGGGCGGGAATTGGACAGAATCCGTTGCTCCGAACACGATGATGGCTGAAAGATCGCGGTTGCCCGGGGGAGGCCGCTCCACATGCTCCATCTCCTCCACTCCGCTTCGTCCCCGTTCGAGCATTCTGGAGAGATTCGCGCATGAGCTTCGGCGACCCGAACAATCCCTACGGCCAGCAGCCCCCGCAGGGCCAGCCCGGCCAGCAGGCACCGCAGGGCGTGCCCCCGCAGTACGGCTACCCGCAGCAGCCGCCGCAGGGCGCCGTCCCGCAGTACGGCTACCCGCAGCAGGCCCCGCCGCCGTACGGCGCCTACCCGCCGCCGGGGATGCACGCGCCGGGCATGCCGGGCTCGGGGATGCCGCCGCTGGCCCACTGGGGTCTGCGCGTGGGTGCGACCCTGCTCGACGGACTGATCATCGTGGGCCCGATGTACGCCCTGATCGGTCTCGGCGCGGCCGTCGCCAGCGACGAGTCGACCGAGGCGATCGCCGGCATCCTCAGCATGATCGGCGTGCTGTACACGTTCGGCATGTTCCTCTTCCAGAAGTACCGGGAAGGCACCACCGGCCAGACGATCGGCAAGAAGATCGTCGGCATCAGCGTGCACCGCGAGGCCGACGGGGCCACGCTCGGCTTCGGCATGGCGCTCGTCCGCTGGCTGGCGCACTTCCTCGACGGCATCGCCTGCTACATCGGCTACCTGTGGCCGCTGTGGGACGAGAAGAAGCAGACCTTCGCCGACAAGGTGTGCGGCACCGTCGTCATCAAGGCGAACAACGGCTGATCGCCCCACGGTGAGGACCGGTGGCGGCTGACGGCACCACGACCTTCAGGCCGCCCGCGCGAACTCCGCGCCGGCGACCCCGCACCAGGGCACCGTCGCCACCGGCCACACCGGGCCGACCGCCTCCCCGTACTCGGTCGCGCCCGGGGCCACGCCCGGGATCTTCACCAGCGCCTGCGCGGCCCGCCCCTGCGGGTCCGCTTCGGCGCGGTCGCGGAACTCCACCGTGACGACGTACGCGCCGGGACCCTCGACCCGCCCGGTCGCCTCCACCGCCGCCACCACCCGGCGGCTGGCCGGATCGATTCGGCACCCGGTGACCCGTACGTCCTCCACCGCCGCCCGCGGCGGCGGCTGCGGCGGATCGCCACCGCTCGCCCACACGTACAGACCCAGCGGGGCGAACACCAGCAGCCCGGCCACCGTCACCAGGCCGACCAGCCAGCCCTGCCATTTCAACGTGCTCACGCCCATGCCCCGATCCTTCCGGGCCACCGCCCCGCCCACCAGCACCCGAGGGCCCACACAGCATTTCGAAGTGGGACCGCCTGGACACCTGACGTTCATTCAAGTTGGCGCGGAATGTGGGTTTCCGCGAGCACGCTGCACCCGTGAGACGCATCCTAGGAATCGTCCTGGGCCTCCTCCTGATCGGCGGCGTGCTCTACGTCGTCGGGTTCCAGGGGCAGGATCACCCAGAAACCACGGCAACGAAGACCGTGCGTGGCGTCATCGGCTCGGAGAAGTCCGAATTCTTCCGCGACCCCGACGTCGTCAAGGCCCTTGCCGCCAAGGGCTACACCGTCAAGACGGAGACCTCGGGCTCCTGGGCGATGGACCAACTCGCCCTCAAGGAGTTCGACTTCGCCTTCCCCAGCAGCAGTGAACCCGCCAAGGAGGTCGCGGCAGCCGCCGGGCTCAAAGGGGTCCAGGAGACCAAGCCGTTCTTCTCCCCCCTCGTCGTCATCGCGCGCGCCGGCGCGGCCAAGGTGCTGGCCGACAACGGCCTCGCCAAGATGACCGGCAAGAACTCGGGGACCCTGCTCATGGGCCCCTTCCTCAAGGCCGCCGGCGAGGACCGCACCTGGCAGCAACTGCCCGGCTCCGCGGCCCACGCCGAGCTGACCGGCACGGTGTTCATCAAGACCACCGACCCGTCCTCCTCCAACTCCGGCGCCCTCTTCCTCGCCGCCACGTCCAACGTGGCGAACGGCAACACCGTGGTCGCCGACGACGCCGGCATCGCCCGCACCGCGCCGCTGATGCGCAAGCTGATCTCCGTCCAGGGCGCACTGGAGCCCAGCACCGACGACCCCTTCCGGGCCTTCATCAGCGGCAGCGGCGAACCGCTGATCCTGGTGTACGAGTCGCAGGTGGCCTCGCTGCTGATGCAGAAGCAGGATCCGGGCGACATGGTCGTGCTCTACCCGGACACCACCGTCAACTCGGCGCACACCTTCGTGCCGCTCACCGAGCGGGCGAGGGAGCTGGGCGCCCTCCTCGCCACCGATCCGAAGCTGCGCGAGCTGGCCGTGTTCCGCGGGTTCCGCCCGCAGGAGGGCGTGGCCGAGTTCGCCGCCGCGACGGCTCCGCACACCGCCTACCTCAACACGGGGCTGACCGGCATCCGCCAGGTCGGCACGCCCACCGTCAAGATCCTGATGGCGCTGGCCCAGCGCGCCAAGGGCCAGGGGGACACGCCATGACACTGACACCGCCCGAGGACACGTCCTTCCACCTGAGCCCTCCGGAACCCGTCGCCCCCGTACGCAAGGAACAGGCCGCCGGGCTGGTCCCGCTCCAGGACGGCGTCCGCGAGGAGATGGCCCGCCGGGCCGGGGAGTACGTCGGCTCGCTCGCCGCGATCGACGCCCGCTCCCCCGAGTTCGCCCGGCGCATCGGCGAAATAGCCGCCCTGGGCCAGGCCGACATCCGCAGCGCCGCCCAGCAGTCCAACCGGATGCTGGAGCGGGCCGTGCGCTCGCTCGGCTCCGACGGCGGCGGTGACGCCCAGGCCCGGGTCGCCGGCTCCCTCGTGGAGCTGCGGCGCACGGTCGAGGACCTCGACCCGCGGGACGCGCCCGCCAAGGGCGCCCGCAAGCTGCTCGCGAAGCTGCCGGGGGGCAACAAGTTCCGCGACCACGTGGCGAAGTACGCCTCCTCGCAGGCCACCCTCAACAAGATCGTGGGCTCGCTCCGCAGCGGTCAGGACGAGCTGCGCCGCGACAACGCGGCCCTGCACACCGAGCGCGCGCGCCTGTGGGAGACGATGGGCAAGCTCCAGGAGTACGCCGTCCTGACCGAGGCCCTGGACGGCGCCGTCGAGCAGCGGGTCGCCGAGGCGGAGCACACCGATCCGGGTACGGCCGACACCATGCGCGCGGACGTGCTCTTCCCGGTCCGGCAGAAGCACCAGGACCTGCTGACACAGCTGGCCGTCTGCGCCCAGGGTTACCTGGCGATGGACGTGGTCCGGCGCAGCAACGACGAGCTGATCAAGGGCGTCGACCGGGCCGCCACCACCACCGTGTCCGCGCTGCGGATCGCCGTGATGCTGGCCTCGGCCCTCGAACGCCAGCGCACGGTGATCGAGCAGGTCAACGCCCTGAAGGGGACCACCGAGGAGCTGATCCGGGGCAACGCGGAGATGCTGTCCACGCAGAGCGGCGAGATCCAGCGGATCGCGGCCGATCCGGCGGTGGGCGCGGAGACGCTGCGGACGGCGTTCGCGCAGATCTACAAGACGCTGGACGCGATCGACGCCTTCAAGGTGCAGGCGACGCAGAACATGGCGGCGACGGTGGAGTCGCTGGCCGGTGAGCTGCACGGCGCGTCGGCGTACCTCGCGCGGACGCGGACCGCCGGTGCGCTCGAGGGCGGTGACCGGTGAGCGCGGCCGGGCGGGTACGCGTGGCGGCGGGGGCCCCGCCCCGGCCCCCGCGCCCCGGGCGTCGGCGGGGCCGGACGGGCTTCGCGCTCGCCCTCGTCGCGCTCGCGGCGGCTACGGCCTGCACCTCCGGGGGTGCGGCCGGGCCGACGGAGACGGCTTACAAGGAGGGCACGCTGCGGGTGCTGGCCTCCAGTGAGCTCGCGGACATGGAGCCGGTGCTGGAGCAGGCCCGGAAGGCGACCGGGGTCACCGTGAAGCTGACCTGGTCCGGGACGCTGGACGCCGCCGAGCAGGTCGCCTCCGGCCGGGCCGACGGCACGTACGACGCGATCTGGCTCTCCTCCAACGACTACCTGCGGCTGCGGCCCGAGGCCGCCGGGAAGCTCTCCAGCGAGACGCCGGTGATGTCCTCGCCCGTCGCCCTCGGCGTGAAGCCGGAGGCGCTGGCCCGACTCGGCTGGAAGCCCGAGGAGGTCACCTGGCCGGCGGTGCACGAGGCCGTAGCCGCGGGGAAGCTGACGTACGGGATGACCGACCCGGTGCGTTCCAACTCGGGTTTCTCCGCGCTGGTCTCGGTGGCCTCGGGGCTGTCGGGCGCACAGGCGGCGCTGAGCGACGCGGACGTGAAGGCGGCCACGCCCCGGCTGAAGGAGTTCTTCGCCGGGCAGAAGCTGACCTCGGGCTCCTCGGGCTGGCTCGTCACCGCGTACGGCAAGCGCGGGGACGTGGACGCGCTGGTGAACTACGAGTCGGTGCTGCTGTCCATGAACCGGGACGCGAAGGGCGCCGGAGCTCCGCTGACGGTGGTCCGGCCGCGCGACGGTGTGGTCACCGCCCACTACCCGCTCACCCTGCTGACCTCGGCCCCGGCCGGGGCCCGTGATGCGGGGCGGGCGCTGACGGACTACCTGCGGGGCCCGGAGGCGCAGCAGGCGATCACCGAGCGGACCTTCCGCCGCCCGGTCGCGGCCGGGGTGGCCCCGGCCGCCGGGCTGGACCAGGAGAAGCGGCGCGAGCTGCCGTTCCCCGGTTCGCGCGTCGTCGCCGACGGGCTGCTGGCCTCGTACGAGAACGAGCTGCGCCGGCCCTCGCGGACCGTCTACGTCCTGGACACCTCGGGTTCGATGAGCGAGGAGGACCGGATCGGGCGGCTGAAGTCGGCGCTCACCGATCTGACGGGCTCGGGGAGTTCGGGCACCGGGCAGCGGTTCCGGGACCGCGAGGAGGTGACGCTGCTGCCCTTCGGGTCGAAGGTGAAGAAGGTGAGCACGCACGTGGTGGAGCCGGGCAATCCGGGGCCGGCCCTGGACGCGATCCGCCGTGACGTGAAGTCGCTGGAACCGGACGGCGGGACGGCGGTCTACGGGAGCCTGGAGGCGGCGTACCAGCAGCTGGGCAAGGGCCCCGCCGACGCCTTCACCTCGATCGTGCTGATGACGGACGGCGAGAACACCGAGGGCGTCGGGGCCAAGCACTTCGACTCCTTCTACGCGGGGCTGCCGGAGGCGCAGAAGCGGACGCCGGTCTTCGCCGTGCTGTTCGGCGACTCGGACCGCAAGGAGCTCACCCACATCACCGAACTGACCGGCGGCCGGCTCTTCGACGCCACTGGCGGGACCGGTTCGCTGGCCGGAGCCTTCGAGGAGATCCGTGGCTACCAGTAGGGCGACCGGGGTGCTGACGTACCTGGAGTCGAAGAAGAACCTGGCCGGCTCCGCCTGCGGCCTGGTCGGCCTGGCCCTCACCCTCGCCGGGGTGGCCGGTGCGTACTGGCCGGTGGTGATCGCGGGGCTGTACGGGGCGGGCGCGCTGATCGCCCCGCCGGAGCGGACGGCGCCGCCGCCCTTCGACCCGCGTGAGGAGCTCGGCGTACTGGGCGAGGACCTCGGGCGGCTGCGGGCGTACGTCGCCGAGGTGGAGCTGCCCTCGGGGGCGACGGAGGCGCTCGCCGAGCTGCTGGAGCTGTACGGGGCGCTGCTGGAGCCCGGGTGGGTGGCCGATGTGCTGGTCAGCGAGTCGGAGGCGGTGCACGCGGTGTCCCGGGCGGTCCGGCAGGACGTGCCGGAGAGCGTGGACGCGTACAACCGGACCCGCTGGTGGAGCCGGATGGCGCCGGGCGGGGAGTCGCCGGAGCAGCACCTGGAGCGGCAGTTGGGGCTGCTGCGCGAGGAGGCGCAACGCGTAACGGCGGGCCTCCACGAGGTGGAGGCCCGCCGTCAACAGACGCACACGGCCTACCTGGAGGAGCGCGGACGCTCCTGAGGTCGGTCATGTGCTGCGGTGGGCGCCGCTTGGTCGGGGGCTCCCACAGCGGTGGGCGCCGCTTGGTCGGGGGCTCCCACGTTCATCGGCCCTTCTTCAGGGCGTGTCCTGGCTCAGCCCAGGCGCTCCACGAGTGCGTGGTACTGGTCCCACAGCTCCTTGGGAGTGTGGTCGCCGTAGGTGTTCAGGTGCTCGGGGACCAGGGCGGCCTCCTCGCGCCAGACCTCCTTGTCGACGGTGAGGAGGAAGTCGAGGTCCTCGGCCGGGAGGTCCAGGCCGTCGAGGTCGAGGGAGTCCTTGGTCGGCAGGATGCCGATGGGGGTCTCCACGCCTTCGGCGGTGCCGTCGAGGCGGCCGACGATCCACTTCAGGACGCGGCTGTTCTCGCCGAAGCCGGGCCACACGAACTTGCCCGCGTCGTTCTTGCGGAACCAGTTCACGTAGTAGATCTTCGGGAGCTTGGCGGCGTCCGCGGAGGCGCCGACCTTGACCCAGTGGGCCATGTAGTCGCCCATGTTGTAGCCGCAGAACGGCAGCATGGCGAAGGGGTCGCGGCGCAGTTCGCCGACCTTGCCCTCGGCGGCGGCGGTCTTCTCGGAGGCGATGTTCGAGCCGATGAAGACGCCGTGGTTCCAGTCGAAGGACTCGGTGACCAGCGGCACGGCGGAGGCGCGGCGGCCGCCGAAGAGGATCGCGGAGATCGGGACGCCCTTGGGGTCCTCCCACTCGGCGGCGATCGTCGGGCACTGCGAGGCCGGGACGGCGAAGCGGGCGTTGGGGTGGGCGGCCGGGGTCTCCGAGGCCGGAGTCCAGTCGTTGCCCTTCCAGTCGATGAGGTGCGCGGGCGCCTCTTCGGTCATGCCCTCCCACCACACGTCGCCGTCGTCGGTGAGCGCGACGTTGGTGAAGACGGTGTTGGCGTACATGGTCTTCATGGCGTTGGCGTTGGTGTGCTCGCCGGTGCCGGGGGCGACGCCGAAGAAGCCGGCCTCGGGGTTGATCGCGTAGAGGCGACCGTCCTCGCCGAAGCGCATCCAGGCGATGTCGTCGCCGATGGTCTCGACGGTCCAGCCGGAGATCGTGGGCTCCAGCATGGCGAGGTTGGTCTTGCCGCAGGCGGACGGGAAGGCGGCGGCAACGTACTTCGTCTCGCCCTCGCCGGCCGGCGGGGTGAGCTTGAGGATCAGCATGTGCTCGGCGAGCCAGCCCTCGTCGCGGGCCATGACGGACGCGATGCGCAGGGCGTAGCACTTCTTGCCGAGGAGGGCGTTGCCGCCGTAGCCGGATCCGTAGGACCAGATCTCGCGGGTCTCCGGGAAGTGCGAGATGTACTTGGTGGTGTTGCAGGGCCACGGCACGTCGGCCTCGCCCTCGGCGAGCGGAGCGCCGAGGGTGTGGACGGCCTTGACGAAGAACCCGTCGGTGCCGAGCTCGTCGAGGACGGGCTTGCCCATGCGGGTCATGGTGCGCATGGCGACGGCGACGTAGGCGGAGTCGGTGATCTCGACGCCGATCGCGGAGAGCTCGGAGCCGAGGGGGCCCATGCAGAACGGGACGACGTACATCGTCCGGCCCTTCATGGAGCCGCGGAAGATGCCCTTCTCCCCCGCGAAGATCTCCTTCATCTCGGAAGGGGCCTTCCAGTGGTTGGTCGGGCCCGCGTCCTCCTCCTTCTCGGAGCAGATGAAGGTCCGGTCCTCGACGCGCGCGACGTCGGACGGGTCGGAGGCGGCGTAGTAGGAGTTCGGGCGCTTCGTCTCGTCGAGCTTCTTGAACGTTCCCTTGGCGACGAGCTCCTCGCACAGGCGCTCGTACTCGGCCTCGGAGCCGTCGCACCAGACGACTCGGTCGGGCTGGGTCAGGGCTGCGATCTCGTCCACCCAGGAGGTCAGCTCCTGGTGGGTCGTCGGGATGGAAGTGGGAGCCGCGTTGTCGCGCGCCACGATTGCTCCTTGTTGAGGGGTTTGTTTGGTGTAGGCCCCGTGGGGGCTGCGACCCGGACGCTTCGCGCTCCGCTCATCCGGTGTCGACCGCACTCATCTGATCATCCGGTGGATGTGCGCATATGTCCAGAGGGCCTCTCACGTGAGCATTGCCACGTCCGTCAATCTTCCGTAAAGACCACTAACGGAAACCTACGGACCCGTAGGTAGCATGGCGCGCATGACTTCTGATGCCGCCGCCGTCCCGGCCGCCGAGGCCACACCGGTAGTCGAGGCCCTGGAGGCGGCGGAGACCGCCCTGGAAGAGAAGCCGCTGATGCGCGGCTGGCTGCACCTCGGGATGTTCCCCGCCGTGGTCGTCGCGGGCCTGGTGCTGATGGCCTTCACCGACTCGACGAAAGCACGGGTCGCCTGCGGCGTGTACATCCTCACCGCCTGCCTGCTCTTCGGCGTCAGCGCGGTCTACCACCGCGGCACCTGGGGGCCGCGCGGCGAGGCCATCCTGCGACGGCTCGACCACGCGAACATCTTCCTGATCATCGCGGGCACCTACACCCCGCTGACCGTCCTGCTGCTGCCGCCCTCCACCGGGCGGACCCTGCTGTGGGCGGTGTGGATCGCGGCAGCCGCCGGCATCGCCTTCCGGGTCTTCTGGGTCGGCGCCCCGCGCTGGCTCTACACCCCCTGCTACATCGCCATGGGCTGGGCGGCGGTCTTCTTCCTGCCCGACTTCATGCGCACCGGCGGCATCGCCGTCCTGGTCCTGGTGATCGTCGGCGGCCTCCTCTACAGCGTGGGCGGGGTCATCTACGGCATGAAGCGCCCGAACCCCTCCCCGCGGTTCTTCGGCTTCCACGAGGTCTTCCACTCGCTGACCCTCGCGGCCTTCGTGGCCCACTACGTCGGCATCTCGCTCGCCGCGTACCAGCACTGAGCGGCGCGGGCCGGGGCGCACCGCCCGTCCACCTCGTGATGCCGTCGTCCCACGACGGGCCGCATCCCGCATCCCGGCGGCCGGGGGACCGGCGCACCTGGATGCGGGATGCGGGATGCGGGTGGCCCGGCTACGCGCCGTCCCGCAGGACCCGTTCGACCAGCTCCTCCTGTTCCTCAGTGATCTTCGGGTCGGCGAATTCGACCGTACGGTCGTCCACGGTCACGGAGTACCGATAGCCGTCCGGTACGCCTCCGGCGGGCCCCGGCCCCGCCTGGGCGAGGACCGCCGTCGCGAGGCGCTCCAGCTCGGCCGCGTCGGGCCGACCCGTCGTCTCCAGCTCCGCCGTGACCGGGAAACCGGCGAAGCCGCCGCTCCTCGTCACACGGATGCGCACGGCTCAGCCATGGTTGTTGCCGTTCACGCCGACGTGGGCCCACGCCTTGAGGACCGCCTCCAGTTCCAGCCCCTGCCCGAACCGCTTCTTCGTGGCCTCGGTCGTGGCCTGGGCGAACTGCCGGAAGGTGGCGCGCTTGGGCAGCTCGCCGGAGGTGAGGGTGTCGTACCAGATCTGTCCCGCCCGCTCCCAGGCGAAGCCCCCGATCTCCGTCGCGATCAGGTAGAAGGCGTGGTTCGGGATGCCGGAGTTGATGTGGACGCCGCCCGCGTCGAGGTCGGTGTTCACGAACCCGTCCATGTGGGCCGGCTGCGGATCCCCGCCCCGCCAGACGCGGTCGTCGGTGAAGGCGGTACCGGGCGCTCTCATGGAGCGCAGGGCCTGCCCCCGCACCAGGGGGGTGAAGAGGCCGGCACCGATCAGCCAGTCGGCCTCTTCCGCGGTCTGGCCGCGGGCGAACTGCTTGACCAGGCTGCCGAAGACGTCGGAGACCGACTCGTTGAGGGCGCCGGACTGGTCCTCGTAGACCAGGTCCGCGGTGAACTGCGTGATTCCGTGGGTCATCTCGTGGGCGATGACGGCGGGATCGAGCGTGAAGTCGTTCCAGACCAAGCCGTCTCCGTCGCCGAAGATCATGGATTGGCCGTCCCAGAGGGCGTTGTTGTACTTGCGGCGGTAGTGGACGGTCGCGTCCAGCGGCAGGTTGGCGTCGTCGATCGAACGACGGCCGTACGCCTCCTCGAAGAAGGTGAAGGTGAGGCCGAGGATGTTGTAGGCCCGGTTGACCGTGCCGTCCAGCACCGGGTCCTCCCCCTCGGCCCTGACCTGATCGCCGGGCAGTCGACTCGTGTTGTGCGTGTCGAAGACCGTCCGCTGGAGGACGGCCGCGCCCGCCGGGACGGCCCCCTCCACCTCTCTGGGTGCGTCCTTGCGCTTCTGTCGGAGCTCGGCGTCGATCGAGAGGGACTTCTCGGCGGCCTCGCGGACCCTGGGGTCGTCGTCTTCGGTCAGTCTCTCGAGCACGAAGGGGGGCAGGATGCCGCAGACGCATCGCTCGGATTCCGGTGCCCTGTGTTCCCCGCTGACGGGGATGTGAGTGGTGTCCACAGCGAACGAAGGTGGCGCCCCCGGACTGCCGGGGTCACGCGTTGCCCCGGAATCTCACCCGCACGCGCCGCCCGATTGGTCCGGACAGCCCCGTTTGTCGGGGCCCGGCCGCGGTGCGCGGCCGGGCCCCGACCTTCGCGGGTCCCGCGGGACTTCGACGACAGGCCTCAGCAGGCGTAGCCGTCCCGGTCGGGGTCCAGGCGCAGCGGATCGCTGCCGTTGACCTTGAGGCGCTTCGGGTACGTGTGGGAGGCCAGCCAGTCGCAACGGGCCTTCGTCGTCGCCTGCACCTCGGCCGGGAAGCGGGTCGGTACGCACACGTTGGCCGTGCCGTAGTGCCGGTCGCAGCCGGCCGCGCTCGGCGCGACCGGGGCGGAGTCCCGCTTCGCCGGGTTGTCCTTGGCGGGGCCCAGCTGGTCGGCGAAGGTGTGCTCGTGCGCGGAGGGCTGCTCCTGGGTGGCCGCCAGCGCGGAGGGGCCGCCCAGGTGCACCCAGGTCGCGATCGACGGGATGCCGTTCGCGTCGACCGCGAAGAGCATGTACCAGCCGGGCGGCGCCAGGTTGGGGTTGCTCGTGACGTTCAGGTCGATGGTGGTGCCGTTGACGACGGTCATGGGCAGGTCCACGAAGCGCTGGTTCGGGTCCGAGGAGTGGGTGACCGCCGCCGGACGGATCAGCTCCGCCTTGGCGACCGGCCGGTTGACGGTGATCCGCTGCGTGTCCCCGTACACCCACTGCGTGTCGATCGCCGAAGTGATCTGCGGGCGGGCGCCCTTGAAGAGGTAGGGCGGGGTGTAGATCGACACGTTGTGGTTGTACGTCCCGTTGCCCGGGTTGTCGCCGACCGACATGACCCGGCCGTCCGGCATCAGGAACGACGCCGAGTGGTAGGTCCGCGGGATCGGGTCGGTGGCGAGACCTGCCTGGTAGGTGTTGGTCGTCGGGTCGAAGAAGGAGGCTTCGAAGACCGGGTCGGCCCGGTCGTGCAGTCCGCCGCCGGTCTCCAGCACCTTGCCGTCCGGCAGCAGCACCGCCGATACGAACATCTTGCCTTCGGCGCCGGTCTGCGGCCGCTTGCCCTGGCCCTGGTCGACCAGGCCCTGCGGGATCGGCGGGCCGGCCGTGTAGGCGGGGCTGGGCTGCTTGAGGTCGATGATGTCGGTGAGCCGGTTGGCCGCCGGATTGTGCTCGTTGTTGCCGCCGCCGATGGTCAGCACCCGCTGGTCCTGGGCCGGGGGCAGCAGGACGCTCGCCGACTCGTCCCGCTCGTCCTTGTTCCGCAGGCCCGGCACGTCGGTGATGGTGTTGGCGTCGTAGTCGTAGATCGAGGCTCCGGTGCCCGGGGTGCCGTTGCCGAAGGTGTGGCTGCCCGAGTAGAAGAGCCGCCCGTCCTGCATCAGGATCATCGACGGGTACAGGCCCCAGTACGACCAGGTCTGGTTGACCTGGTTCATCGGCAGCCACTTGTTCTGCGCCGCCGAGAACTTCTCCGCCGTCACGTTGCCCGTGGAGTCCTCCTTCAGCCCGCCGAAGGAGATCACGTCACCGTTGCCGAGGATCGTCGCCGACGGGTACCAGTGCCCGCCGTTCATGTCGTTCGTCTTCGTGTACTTCTCGGTGGTCGGGTCGAAGGTGTACGAGTCCTTCAGCCCCTGGTAGCCGATCGAGCCGTCGGCCGACGGGTACCCCTTGTTGCCGCTCATCACCAACACCCGGCCGTCCGCCAGCTGCACGTGGCCCGCGCAGAACATGTCGACGGGGGTCGGGATCGTCTTGAAGGAGCCGTTCGCCGGGTCGTAGACGGCGGAGGTGAAGGTGCCCGCGTTGAACTGGGCGATGTCGTTGCCCGAGCCCGCGATCAGCAGCACCTTGCCGCCCCCAGAGCCTCCGGCCTGGGAGGTACCCCCGTTCAGAACCACCGCGTGCATCGAACGCACCGGGTTCTGCGCCGGAATGACCTGCCACTTGCCCTTGGCGCACTCCTCCGCGGTCCCCGAACAGGCCGGCTGCGGCGGGACGGCACCCACCTCCTCCAGCGCGTAGTCGTCGGTGGTGAGCGTGCCCACCCCGTAGACCGACAGACCCCACGCGATCTTGTCGGTGCCCGGCGGAACGGCCGGCGTACGGACCTCCGTACGCGCCCAGGCTGCACTGACGGGCGGGTTCTGCAGGTCGGTCCAGTACTGCCAGCCCGCCGTCGTGTCACGGCGGAAGACGGTCACCGACACGTCCGGGGTGTTCGACTTGTACCAGGCGGACAGGTCGTACTGCTTGCCCGGCGTGACGGTCGGGGCACAGGTGCTGTTCTCCGTGACCAGCGCCTTGCGGTCGCCGTTCACGCGGCGGGTGAGCGAGACCTTCATCGCCTTGGTGCCGCCGTGCGCGTCGGCGACGGTGGAGAAGGTGAAGTCGTTGTCGCCCCAGCCGGACTTGGACCAGCAGGACGGCATGTCGGAGCCGGCGGCGCCGGCGGTCTCGAAACCGGGGTTGGAGAGCAGGTTGGGCGGACCGGCCGCGGCTTGCTGCGGTGCGGTGAGCAGCAGGCTCGCGGTCATCGCCCCTACGGCGAGCAGGGCGGCCCGCCGCCCCGCCCTCCGCCGGATCGTCAGACGCATGGAAAGGTTCCTTTCTGTGCGGCTCAACTCCTGGTGTGGCGCGGCAGATAGACGAGTGCCTCGGTGGCCGCGAACCGCAGGACGAAGGTGGTCACCAGCGCGAGGGCGGTGGCGGGCAGCACCTCCATCCCGAGCTCGGCGACGAACACCGCGATCAGCGGAATGCGCAGCAGCAGATCGGCGTTGGCGAGCAGCGCGAAGCGTCCGACCCGGTCCGCCCAGTGCCGGTGCCGGCGCCGGTCGCGGAAGAGCAGGGTCTCGATGAGCAGGAAGTTCCACAGGACCCCCGCCTGGTTGGCGACGATCTCGGCCGGCAGGTAGTGCATCCCCGCACCGGTGAGCAGCCAGAGCGCGGCCAGGTTCGGAACGAAGCCGGAGAGCCCGATCAGCCCGAAGCCGATCATGCGGGCCAGTGGGGCGGCCGAGCGCAGCGAGGCGAGGTGGGCGAGGAAGCGCATGCCCTCGCGGGCGGTGGACTTCGACTCCCCCGCATAGCGCTCCTGGAAGACGAACGGCACCTCCGCGACCTTGCCGGGACGGCAGCGCACCGCCAGCTCCAGCAGGATCTTGTAGCCCAACGGCTTGAGGGCCTCCGCGGTGACGACGGAGCGGCGCATCGCGAAGAAGCCGCTCATCGGGTCGCTGATCCCGCGCAGCGCGCGCGGGAAGAGCCCCTTCGTCAGCCAGGTCGCGGCGCGGGAGACGGCGATGCGGTAACTCCCGGCGAGTCCGGCCCGGCTGCCGCCGCTGATGTAGCGGGAGGCGACGACGAGGTCGGCGCCGGTGCGCACGCCCTCGCCGACGAGTTCGGGGACCAGGTGGGGCGGGTGCTGGAGGTCGGCGTCCATGACGACGATCCAGTCGGTGTCCGCGCGCTTGACCCCTTCGACGACGGCGCCGCCGAGCCCGCCGTCGGGCGTCTCCCGGTGCAGGACGGACACCGGGAAGGGGTGGTCGGCTGCGGCCTTCTCGATGACGGCCGGGGTGTCGTCCGTGGAGTCGTCCACGAACAGCACCTCGCAGGGCAGGTGTGTGGGGTCGGGCAGTGCGTCACCGAGCCGGCGCAGCAACTCGGTGATGTTCCCCGCCTCGTTGAAGGTCGGGATGATGAGGGTGACGCTGCCGGTCACCGCCTGCGGAAGGGTGAGGTCCGCATCGATCGGGGCACGGAGGGGCCACAGGTCCTCGCTCATGCGCGCTCAGCTCCCACTCGTTCGGTCGGTCCGGCGTATCTCGATGCGGTCCTCGCCCGAACCGAAGACCGCCACCACCGCCGAATGCTCCAGCGCCGCCTTCACGTGGGGCAGGTTCACCGCGTCACGGCGCACGGTGGGCGAGGAGACCACGTAGTCGATGTCCTGCCAGCCCCGCGGCAGGGTCTTGGTGACGGCCGGGTCGAGGTCCGCCTTGTAGAACCAGATCGCGCCGAGGCCGGGCTCGAAGCCGTGGTGCACCGCGTCCAGCCAGAGCGCGTCGTCCAGCAGCACCCGCGTGTTCTCCGGATCGGCGACCTCGCTGTCGAGCCAGGCCGCGGCCTGCCGGTACGGGGCGTTCGCGTCCACCGTCAGCGCGGTGCGGTTGCCGTCGTACCAGCGCGGCAGCACGTACACCGCGGCCGACGCCGCGAGTACGCCGAGCAGCGCCCACCGCGCCCACACCCGCGACCGGGCCTCGCCCGGACCCCGGCGGCGGCGCAGCACGGCGTGCGTGGTGCTGGCCGCGCCCCCGGCGAGGACGAGCGCGAGGAACGGCAGCGCCTGGATCACGTACATCGCCGGCAGGTAGCCGGAGGGCCGCATCGCGACGGCGGCGAGGATCACGGCGGCGAGCGCGGGGCCGGCCAGCGCGCGGGCGGTGACCGACCAGCGGACGGTGGCCAGCAGCAGGACGGCGCCGGCCAGCCCGCCGAGCGGCAGGACGGTGTCGTAGTAGAGCCAGGACCGGAACACGCCGTTCGAGCCGGAGCCGGGGGTGAGGATGAAGCCGGAGCCCTCGCGGCCCATCTGGTAGGTGATGCCGTCGATGAGCGACACGTGCCCGGAGCCGGGCAGCAGTTCGCCGTTGAGCAGGGCGTACAGCGGGTACGACAGCCCGATCAGCGCGCAGGCGGTGATCGCTCCGGTGACCGCGAACTTGCGGGTGTCGCGGTGGCTGTGGCGCCACATCGTCACCAGCAGGGCCGGGAGCACCACCAGCATCGTCTCCTTGGTCAGGACGGCGGTGGCGGCCGCCAGTCCGGAGCCGAAGTGGTGCCACAGGTGGCGGCTCGGGGACGCGGCGAGGCAGAAGGCCAGCAGCATCCACATCACGGCGAGGTTGTCGAGGAAGATCTCCCGCTGGAGGACCACGGAGAGCGGCGACAGCCCGAAGAGGGCCATCGCGAGCCCGGCCGCCCAGCGCGGCAGCCACAGCCGGCGCGCCAGGACGTACAGCAGCACGGAGGAGGCGGCGGAGACGGCGAGCATCGAGAACCTCATCGGCGCGACGGTCATCCAGTCGGGCACGAAGAGCGACGGCAGGTACGTCAGGCCCGCGATCTGGATCCAGCCGAGCGGCGGATGGTCGTACCAGTACGTGTAGTGGGCGAGGCCGTCGCCCTGCTGGACGGCCCAGGCCTGCGCGAGGTAGGTGCCCTCGTCGTCGCTCAGGGTCGGGAAGTTCGTGATGTTCCAGCCTTGGACCAGCACGATCACCAGCAGCAGTGCGCCGCACAGCAGCAGGTCGGGACGGGAGGAGCGGAAGCGCACGAGCGGCCGGGCGGGCGCGGCCGGGCGCACCCCGAGGCCGCCTGCGACGGGCGTCCGCCGGTCCGGACCGGTGCGGGTCTCTGGCTGGGGATCAGTGGCCGTGGGCAGGGTGGCGGTCACTGGCGGCTGTCCTCTCGGATCGCGGTGGAGGCGGAGACGACACCGGGTGCGGCGGTGGCGGGGACGGGCGCGGTGGCGTACGCGGGCGCGCCGGCGGCGGTCGGAGTCGCGGTGGCGGTCGCGGTCGCGGTCAGGTGGGCGCCGGTGTGGCTGGTCAGCTCCCACTCGTTGCGGCCGCGCTGCTCGCGCCAGACCGCACGGATCGCGGCCCCCGCGAGCATCACCTGGTAGAACGGGCCGCCGACGACGAGCTTGACGTAGTGCACGAGGCGGACGCGCAGACCGTACTGGCGGCCGAAGTCGTGCAGGCCGACGATCTCGAACACGAAGGTCACCATCGCCGTGATCATGGGGAGGAAGGTGATGATCGCGATGCCGACGGGCACGTCGAGGAGGACCGCGACGGCGAAGTTGAGCGGAATGATCACTCCGGACGCGGCCTGCATGAAGGGCGTCATCAGCGTGTAGCGGGCCAGCCAGCGCTGGCCGCGCCCGGGCAGCTGCTGCCAGTCCTTCTTCCGGTACACCTGAAGGAACCCCTGGTTCCAGCGGGTGCGCTGCTTGAGCAGGCTCACCAGCGAGCCCGGCGTCTCCTCGCGGGTGACCATGTCGGAGTCGTAGGCGACGACCACCTTCTTGCCGACCGACGACAACCGCACCCCGAGGTCGCAGTCCTCGGCGAGGCAGTTCTGGTCCCAGCCGCCGGCCTCGCGCAACACCTCGGTGC